>JBJLEI010000001.1:0-20022 GCA_045566035.1 Pontiellaceae bacterium
TTGGAATAACAATATTGTTACTGAGATTGTTCCTGCTAAAAAATTTTATGAAGCTGAAGAGTATCATCAAGATTATTTTAATAAAAATGGAATTTCAAATTCTGGCTGTCATTTTCTAAGAAATTGGAATTAATCTTATAAAAAACAACGTGCAAATTTTTTATTTATAGGTAAAAATGATTTTCATCTAATAAAGGGTTAAATAAAATGAGTATTAAAATTCAACGAGCATTATTAAGTGTTTATGACAAAGCAGGAGTGATTGATTTTGCTCGTAATCTAAGCGAAATGGGTGTTGAAATTTTATCAACAGGTGGAACAGCATCTGCCATTCGTGAAGTAGGAATTCCTGTGAAGGATGTATCTGACTTCACAGGTTTTCCTGAAATGCTTGATGGAAGAGTTAAAACATTAACTCCTCAGGTACATGCTGGAATTTTATATATGCGTGACAATGACGATCATATTTCAACCATGAGTGAATTTAACCTTGGGCAGATTGATTTAGTATGTGTGAATTTATATCCATTTGAAGAAACTATTGCTCAACCCAATGTAACTTTATCGGATGCAATTGAACAAATCGATATTGGTGGGCCTACTATGATTCGCTCTGCAGCTAAAAATATGAGATTTGTTACTGTTGTAACAGACCCATCTGATTATGCAAAAGTTATAAAGGAAATGCGAGAAAATGATGGAAAAACAAATGAAAATACTCGATTTTTACTTGCTCAAAAAGTTTATGCTCGTACAGCTGAATATAATGCATCGATAGCTAATTATCTTGCTCAAAAAGTTGTTGATCAACACCTAGATAAGCCATACGTGAAATCTTATAAATCTGGAAAAAAATTACGTTATGGAGAAAATTCACATCAAGATGCTTGGCTGTATATTGATAATGATTGTATTGATGCATCCATTTCTCAAACTGATATTCTGCATGGTAAGGAAATGAGTTATAATAATTATGTTGATGGAGAAGGTGCATTAGAAGCAGTAAAAGAATTAGCAGGTAGTTCCGGAGTTGTTATTGTTAAGCATACAAACCCATGTGGTTATGCAACAGGAGAGACTTTATCGGAGGCTTTTAATGCAGCATGGTCAGGAGACCCTATTTCAGCATTTGGATCGGTTGTTGCTTTTACCGAAAAGATTGATTTAGAAGTTGCCAGATGCCTAGAAGGAAAATTTGTTGAGGCAATTATTGCACCTGGTTTTGATTCTAATGCGTTAGATTTATTAATGAAGAAAAAAAATATTCGGATTCTAAAGCTTAAAAAACCAATATCAAAATCTCTTCCAAAAAAAATGGTTAAACATTTAACAGGCGGAATGTTAGTACAAGATATAGATACACAGATAATTCATGAATGGAAAGTCCCTACAAAAGTTGATTTTTCTGAATCTAAAAAAGATTTAGCCAAGTTTGGAATCTCAGCAGTAAAACATACAAAATCAAATGCAATTGTTTTAGTTCAAGAATATAAGAAAAGATATTATAGAGTTCTTGGAATGGGTGCGGGACAACCAAATCGAGTTGATGCTTTAAAAAAACTTGCTGTTTCTAAAGCTATTGAAAATTTAAAAGATGAAAATAATCAAATTTCTGATGAAGAAATACGAGATATAATAAGTAAATGTGTTTTTGTTTCCGAAGCTTTTTTTCCTTTTGCCGATAGTATAGAGGCAGCAAATGAAATGGGTGCTAAATTTATTGTTCAGCCAGGAGGATCTATTCGAGATGATGAGGTTATAGATGCATGTAATAAATATGGAATATCCATGGCATTTACAGGAATGAGACACTTTAAACATTAATATTTTATTCTATTAGGAAAATTTTATGCAAACCTTAATTAAAAGTAGTAATTTTAATAATCTAAATAAGCCAGTTATACTTGTCATAATGGATGGTGTCGGTATCGGAAAGAATAATGAAGGTGATTGTGTTGCTAAAGCTATTACACCAACTCTAGATTGGTTGAAGAAGCACGCATTATACACTGAAATAAAAGCACATGGGAAAGCAGTGGGTCTTCCTGAAGATACAGATATGGGTAATTCAGAAGTAGGTCATAATGCTATTGGTTGCGGAAGAGTTTTTGATCAAGGTGCTTCATTGATTGATAATGCAATAAGTTCAGGATTGTTATTTAAAGGTAAAATCTGGAAAAAATTGATTAATAATACTTTATCGAAAAAAAGTACTCTTCATTTCATCGGATTATTATCAGATGGAAAAGTTCATTCTAATATTAATCATTTAGAAGCGATGATTGAAGAAGCCAAGATTAATGGTGTAAAAAAAGTAAGACTTCATTTATTAACTGATGGAAGAGATGTTCCACCTGTTTCGGCATTAGATTATGTTGAGAGAATTGAAAACTTTCTCAAAATAATAAATAAAAATAACGAGTTGGACTATTGCATTGCATCAGGTGGAGGCCGCATGAAAATAACCATGGATAGATATAATGCAGATTGGCCAATGATTGAAAAAGGATGGAATACA
This sequence comes from Pontiellaceae bacterium, assembly GCA_045566035.1. GTDB lineage: Bacteria > Verrucomicrobiota > Kiritimatiellia > Kiritimatiellales > Pontiellaceae > Pontiella. The sequence goes on from JBJLEI010000001.1 coordinate 2,519, forward strand.
CATGTTAAAGGTAAAGGTCGTCTTTTTAAATCAATGAGTGAGGCTATTACTGTTTACCGTAATGAAAATAAAGGTATTTTAGATCAAGATTTACCCCCATTTGTTATTGAAAAAGATAATAAAGCATGTGGTTCGATAAATGATCATGATAGTGTAATTTTATTTAACTATAGGGGTGATAGAGCATTGGAAATCACTAAGGCATTTGAAGAAGAAAATCTATCAGAATTTAATCGCGGAGATAAACCTAATGTCTTGTATGCAGGTATGATGCAGTACGATGGCGACTTATGTATACCAAAGAATTTTTTAGTATCACCACCTGCTATTAATAAAACAATGAGTGAATACTTATCTGATGCTGATGTTAGTCAATATGCTATTTCTGAAACTCAAAAATTTGGACATGTAACATATTTTTTTAATGGGAATAATTCTTCTAAATTTGATACAGAGAAGTGGGTTGAGATACCCTCAGATAACTGTCCTTTCGAAGAAAAGCCTAGAATGCAATCCGATATTATTACTGATAAAGTAATAACAGAAATAGAATTAGGAAAATTTGATTTTATAAGAGTTAATTATCCTAATGGAGATATGATAGGTCATACAGGAGTTATACCTGCTGTAACTGAGTCAATCGAAGCTGTTGATCAAAATTTAGCTCGATTAATTAAAGTTTTAAAAGAGAAAAATGGTATTTTGATTTGTTCAGCTGATCATGGAAATGCTGATGATATGATACAGTTTGATAAAAAAAATAATTGTTTAATGTATGATGAAGATAATAAACCTCATCTAAAGACTTCTCATTCGTTAAATCCTGTTCCGGTTTATATTTACGATACTTCTAACAAATTAAATATAAGTTTAGCTGATTTAGAAAATCCTGGCATATCAAGTTTGGCGGCAACAAGTATGGTTATGTTAGGTTTTGTACCTCCTGCTGAATATTCACCTAGTTTGGTAGAGATAAAATAAAATCAAGAGAATTAGTTATAAGTATTAAATGAAATTTATTAAAAAATCTGGTTTATCTTTTCTACTTTCATTTACCATTCAAATTTCTTTTTATCAATTACTAATTGCTGCTCCAACTATGCTTATTAATGACTTTCGTTCTCCATTTTATAACGAGGATGGAATGTTACTTGCTGAAGTATCTGGTAAGGAAGCTAGTATTATAAATAATAAGCAAACTAAGATTAATCATGCATTAATTAATCTTTACGAAAATTCTAATATAGTTTCTACAATTTATTCACCATCATGTTCAATTGAAAATTTTTCATATGAAAAACAAAATGATATACTTATTTATTCAGATAACGAAATCTTGATTAAATACAATAAATTAATGGTATATGGAAAGGGATATGTAATTAATATGTCCGATCAAAGTATACGGTTATTTAATGATTCCTTAATTCTCTTGCATTCTAGACTTAATCCACTGAGTGAATTAGATAATATGGTTAATAACTTAAAAAAAGTTAAGTTATTAAATTTAGAATCAGAAAATTATTATTTAAAAGGTGATGTATTAGATTTTAATAGAACTAAAAATTATTTAATTCTTAAAGGTCATGCATCTGCCAAGGTTTCAAATCAAACATTACGTGCTGAACAAATAACTTATAATCTAGAAAATATAAATAAGATTATTTTTGAACCAAATGTTTATGTGGAAATAAATAATCTAGTTGGTAATGATGATAAAACAGATATTCGTTCTAATAAAGCAATACTAGATTATAAAGATAATAAAATTGAATTTCAGGGAAATATAAAAATACGTAATAACACAGGAGCTATTAATTGCAATAAAATGCATTTAAAAATGAGTAATAATGAAAAACTAGACTGGTTAATAATGCAATCAAATGTTATATTTCAAATTGATAGTTTTTTAGCTTCAGGTAATAAAATATTTTATTCAAGTGATAATAATACAATAAAATTAGAGGGGAGTCCTAAAATAAAGAAAGATAAAAATATTATTACTGCTAATGCAATTAATTATTCATTTCTGAATAAAAAGTTATCATGTGAACCAAACGCAAAAATGATTATATCATCTGATAATGATTATTGGAAAAATTTAAAAAAAGAGTTAATTGAATTTTAGACATAATGGTGAAAAATAAAAAAAATATATCTAGAAAAAAGTTATTAATTAAAACTACTAATTTGCAAAAAAATTATAATGGTAGATTAGTTGTTAATAGCGTTAATTTAAGTGTTTCATCAGGAGAAATTGTTGGATTATTAGGACCAAATGGTGCTGGAAAAACAACTAGTTTTAATATGATTGTTGGACTTATTAAATCTTCTTCAGGAGAAATTTTTTTCCACAAGGAGAATATATCTGATTTACCAATGTATAAACGAGCTAGGCTCGGGATTGGGTATCTTTCACAAGAACCTTCTATTTTTCGTAAATTGACTGTAAAAGAAAATGTTTTATCAATTCTTCAAACACTTCCAATATCAAATTCAGAACGTTTACGTAGATTAGATATACTTCTTAAGGATTTAAAAATAGATCATTTATCCGATCAAAAAGCTTTATCTTTAAGTGGAGGTGAAAGAAGAAGATTAGAAATTACTCGTGCGCTTGTTACTGAGCCGTCTATTTTACTTTTAGATGAGCCATTTAGTGGCGTAGACCCTTTAGCTATTAATGATGTTCAGGATATTCTACTTAATCTAAAAAAACAGGGAATTGGAATATTAATAACTGATCATAACGTAAGAGATACTTTAGATATTGTTGATAGAGCATATTTACTATGCGAAGGAAAAATTTTATGTGAAGGAGATAAAGACTTTTTAATTAATGATAAATTAAGTAAAGAATTATATTTAGGATCACGTTTTAATATATAACTGATTAGTTTAAAAATGAAAAAAAATGATATTTCTATTCAAGGTTTATTAGATTATGGGAGTAAAAAATTATCTCTTAGTATTGTTTCTGGAGAAGATAATTTGGATCATAAAATAATAGAAAGATTAGGTAGATTTCAAAGAGATATAGAAGATGTATAAAAAAATATTAAAAATAACTAATGAGTATGGTATTCATGCAAGACCAGCAGCATTAATCGTAAAAAAAGCTGCAAATTTTCAATCAGAAATATTTTTTGAGAAAGATGGAAATAAGATATCATGCAAGAGTATTATGGGATTAATGGCAATTGAAGGATATCCTGGTAGTGAATTAACGATTACTGCAGATGGAGTTGATGAGCAAGAAGCTATAGATGCTATTGAAAAATTATTTTTAAATAAATTTAATGAAAATTAGATACATATAAATGAAAACTGATGAAGAAATAATAATTAAAGGTATCGGCGTATCTTCAGGTATAGTTGTTGCTAGAGCTCGACTTTTATCAACAGATTCAAAAAAAATTAATCGAAAATCTATACAAACTAAAAATATATCTAAAGAAATTGATCGATTTCATAAGGCATTGAAACAAACAAACAAACAATTACTACAAATTAGAAAAAAAGTTGCTAATGTAATTGATGAACATCATGCACAAATTTTTGATTCTCATGTCTTAGTTACAGAAGATAGAATATTAATTGAAGATGTTGAATCAGCGATAAAAAAAGATTTATTAAATGCGGAGTATGTATTGCAGAGAGTTGCTCATAATTATGCTGATACATTATCCAAACTAGATGATGCATACTTAGCTGAAAGATCTATTGATATAAGAGATGTTCTAAGTAGGGTATTAGCTAATCTCTCTGAAGACTCAGTTGTTCATCTTCGTGATATTAATGAGGAGTGCATTGTTGTTTGTGATGATTTACTTCCATCAGATACAGCCGCATTAAATACAAATAAGGTTAAGGCATTTGTAACAGATCTAGGTAGTATAACCTCCCATACCGCAATTATGGCAAGAGCTTTAATGGTTCCAGCTATTGTTGGGTTAAAAAATATTACTGAAAAAATTAATAATAATGATGTTATCTTAATAGATGGTGCAAAAGGAATGGTCTTTATTAATCCTACCAAAAAAAGATTAAAAGATTATAAAAAAAGAGCTAATAATCAGGACCAAATAAAACAAGAGCTAGAGGGGTTAAGAGATAAGCCATCCGAAACATTAGATGGTTATAAAGTTCCATTAACTGCAAATATTGAATTATTAGAAGAGTTGGATGGAGTTGGTGCGGTTGGCGCAAAAGGTATTGGTCTTTATAGAACAGAATTTTTATTTTTAGGTGTTGAAGAACTGCCAGATGAAGATGAGCAATTAAACGCATATTCATTGGCAGCAAAAAGCCAGTATCCCTCACCTGTTGTAATACGTACACTTGATTTAGGTGCTGATAAAATGCCTGATGGAGTTAAATTTCGAAAAGAAAAGAATCCATTTTTAGGAAATCGATCTATTAGACTTTCATTAGGAAGGCCTGAGCTATTTAGAACTCAACTTCGAGCTATTTTACGAGCAAGTATAAATAATAATATTAGATTAATGTATCCAATGGTTTCTGGTGTACAAGAGGTAATAGATGCTAATTTATTATTAAAAAAATGTATGAAAGAATTAGATCAGGAAGGTATTAGTTATAATTCTAACATTCAGATTGGTACAATGATCGAGGTTCCTTCAGCAGCATTAGTAGCAGATAAAATTGCGCCTCACGTATCTTTTTTCAGTATTGGAACAAATGATTTAATTCAATATACTATGGCAGTAGATAGAGGAAATGAATCAGTTGCTCATTTATATAAACCCACTCATATAGCAGTAATTAGATTAATTGATCATTTAGTAAAGATTTGTCATCGATTTAATTTATGGAGTTGTGTTTGTGGTCAAATGGCATCAATCCCACATTTAGTTCCTTTATTAGTAGGTTTAGGTGTTGATGAATTAAGTGTTAGTCCTAAAGAAGCTCCACTTGTCAAAGATGTAATAAGAAAACTTTATTATTCAGAAGCAGTAGAATTAGCACAAAAAGCATTAATAAGTGAGTCAGCTGAAGAAGTTGAAGAGCATTGCATAAAAATGATTAAAGAAATTGCGCCTGAGGCATTAGAGTTTACTGAATAATATTAAATAAAAATTTATAAACATAAGATGTATGTATTATAAAGCTATTATAAAAATCTATTATTCTAGGTGAACCAATCATAACAATCCAAATACCAATAAAAAATAAATGAGTGCAATAGATAATAACATACGAAAAAAACTTACCGTGTTCGGTGATATCAGGTTGTTTTATTTTTAACATATCTATTGTAAAAATAAAATGAAATGCCCATGTAAAACCGATACATCCAAGCCATAAATAAAGGTATTCATTAATATTATAAAAAAAAGAAAAAATATAAAAAACGGTAATTACAAGAAACGTATAAAATGGAAAAAAATAAGGAGCAAGTGTAATCCAGAAATTTGTTTTAGAGACTTCTACATGTCCACCTGTTCTTGTAATACTTATTTTTCCAATTTTAGAGCCCATCATTAGAGCCCATAATGCATGTGTTAATTCATGAGCTAGAACATATGTTTTAATAGGTTTAGGAATTATAGAAAGTAATAGTACGCATAAAATAAAACCAATTGGAAAGGAAAGATTTTCATAAAGAGAAAATACATTAAGATTAATACTTAAAATTAGAATATCATAAACACTCTTAGAAAAGGAAATACACAAAGGTAAAATAATTAATGCTATAATAAATTTTAATATCTTCATTTAATTTTTATTAATTTAATAATCATTATACTACTAATTCATATGTTGACAGGGAATTTTTTTTTTTGCATATTATAGAAAGTCCACTTTAAGCATATAACACAATTATTCATGCAATCTTAATGGTTATTTCATGACAACTATATCAGAATCTTCATTTGTGGTTGCAATTACAGGTGGTATTGCTTGTGGAAAAAGTGAAGTTAAAAAAATTTTTTTAGAAAATGGATTTACTTTTTTTGATGCAGATAAAAGATCTCATTTATATTTAGGTAAAAGATATTCAACATATAAAAAAATTATAAATAAATTTGGAATAAGTATATTAAATGAAGATAAAACAATCTCAAAAAGAAAATTAGCAGAACATATTTTTAAAAATAATGAAGAAAGAAATTTTTTAAATAATTTAATCCATCCTCTTATTGAAAAAGATATTAAAAATTGGATTAATTATTGTAGAATAAATGGTTTATGGGGTGTTGCTGAAATTCCCTTAATGTATGAATGCAATCTAGACAAATTATCTTGGGATAAGATTATTATTGTTCATGCAAAAAAAAATATTGTAATTGGTAGATTAATAAAGCGTGATTTAACAAAGAATGAGGCGATTTTAAGAATTAACGCACAAATGAATATCAATGATAAATGTAACAAAAGTGATATATTAATTGATGGAAATAAAAATCTAAGTTTTTTAAATCAATCAGTAATAAACTTAATAAATAATTGGAGTCACGAAAGGAAATAATGAGTGAGGAAGAAAATAAAGATAAAAAAAATATAGATTCAGATTCAAAAGCAGTTAATGAAATTAAAGAAAGTAATAATGATAAGGTAATTCCACAAAATAAAAATCCACGTAATCCAAAGAAAAATACTCGAAGTGGACATAAACGACGCGAACGACATGAACTTCCCCCAAATACAGAAAATTTACCACCACTTTCTCTTCAAGACATGCAAACTATGGAAATTAATAATATTAAGTCACTTGCTGAACAATATGAATTACAAGATTTTACAGGTTATAGTAAACATCAGTTGATTTTTGAGATCTTAAAAACGCACGGTAGAAGAGGCGGTCCAATGCAGGGAAAAGGAGTATTAGAGGTTCTTCCTGATGGATTTGGTTTTTTGCGATCTCCATTAAATAGTTATCAACCGGCACCAGATGATATATATGTTTCTCCTTCTCAGATTCGTAGATTTGGCCTAAGAACAGGTGATTCAGTGGAAGGTGCTATTAGAGCTCCAAAAGATAAAGAAAGATTTTTTGCAATTCATTTTCTAGAAAAGATTAATAACGCTTCTCCTGAGGAAAAAAGAAAAACTGTTCCATTTGAAAATCTAACGCCTTTATTTCCTGATGAAAGATTAGTAATGGAAACAGGTAATCCAAAAGAAATTTCAATGAGAGTTATAGATCTTGTTACACCGATTGGAAAAGGTCAAAGAGGTTTAATTGTTGCTCCTCCAAGAACAGGAAAAACTGTTTTAATGCAAAAAATGGCCAATAGTATATCAGAAAATAATCCGGAAGCTAAATTAATTGTTTTATTGATTGATGAGCGTCCTGAAGAGGTAACTGATATGAGAAGAAATACAAAAGCTGAAGTATTAGCTTCTACCTTTGATGAACCACCAGAAAGGCATACACAAGTTGCTGAAATAGTTATTGAAATGTCTAAAAGATTAGTTGAGCAAGGGCAAGATGTAATTATTTTACTCGATTCAATTACTAGACTAGCAAGAGCATATAATACAACATCACCTCATAGCGGAAAGATCCTATCAGGAGGTGTTGATTCAAATGCACTACATAAACCTAAACGATTTTTTGGTGCAGCAAGAAATATAGAAAATGGAGCAAGTCTTAGTATTATTGCTACTGCATTAGTTGAGACAGGTAGTCGAATGGATGAAGTTATTTTTGAAGAATTTAAAGGCACTGGAAATATGGAACTAGGTTTAGATCGAGAATTAGTTAATAAAAGAATATATCCAGCTATTAATATTGAAAATTCTGGTACTAGAAAAGAAGAAGTTTTATTACATCCTGATGAATTACAAAAAATGTGGACTTTAAGAAAAGCATTAAAAGATGTTCCTCAGGTAGAGGCAATGGAGTTATTAATTAATAGATTAAAGAAAACTCCTAATAACCTAGAATTTCTCATGAAGCTTCAAGGTAATAGTTAAACTTTTCTTACAATAGTTCTAACTCCATCAGATGATATAATTTCTACTTTGCTATTTTTCTCGATGAATTCACCATTAGTAAAAACATCAATTTTTTCGTCATTAATCATAATAGAACCACTTGGTCTAAGATCGCTTAATGTTGTACCTATCTCTCCAGTAATATCATTTTTTATTGAATAATTTGTGATTTTTTCATTCAAAAAGATATTTGAAATAAAGGATGATGAGGGAAGAAATCTACCTAAGAATATTACTAAACATAATGAGCCAAAAAATGCTATGCTAACATTTATTAATGGGTCAATAAAAATAGATGGATCTAATGAAATTGGTTTCCATGATCCTGGTATTCTCTCAACCATTGCATTGATTAGAGAAAATAACATAATAATTAATCCACTAATTCCCAGCAACCCAAATCCTGGCGTAATAAATATTTCTAAAATAATTAAAACCATACCTATAATAAAGAATATAAAATCTTCAAAACCAGATAAACCGGCAATATGATGACCAAAGAAGAAAAGTAGCAAGCATGATCCCCCAATTAATCCAAAAATACCTATACCAGGTGTTTTGAATTCAAGCCAAATTCCTCCCATACCAATCATCATTAATATAGGTGCAATTGATGCAATAGCTCTTCCAAATTTTTCTGCTCCTGTTACTGTAATAATATTCTTATTTGGATTTTCAATATTAAGTTGAGTTATAAGATCATCAATATTATCTACTGTTCCGCTAGATAATAATAATTTACCTTTTGAGTTTTTTTGTTCAGCTTCTGTATTAGTCATAGTTAGTAGTTCGCCTTTTTTACTAATTATTTTTCTTCCAAATTTATATTCTAGATTTGCTCTAACCATACATTCTGCTAATTCCGGATCATGACCTCCTTGTTCTGCAGCAGCACGAACCATTGCGGATACTGCTGATGTCATTTTTTCTTTTACATCATCAGGCATCTCTTGAACGCCTCCCATCGGAGACATCATCATTGGTGTTGCTGCACCTATAACACTACCCGGAGACATAAATATTTTTTTTGTTGATAAAGCTATAAATGCTCCTGCTGAATAAGCACTGTTATCAACATAGGTGTAGCTTGGAATATTAATTTTTCCTATTAAATTAATAATTTCACCAGCTGAATTTACAGCTCCTCCTGGAGTATCTAATTGAAATATAATTGCTTTTGATTTATTACGAACTGCGTTATCTAATCCTCTTCTAACAACATATAAGAGACCTGGTTCAATTGCTCCTTGAATAGGTATTATTGTAACGAAATTTTCATTCTTTTTTACTTCAGAAAAAGAAGGATTTAGAGATGATAATATAAATAATAACATTAAAAATAATTTTTTCATAACACAAGTCCTAGATATATTTTTTTAAATATTAAAAGTAATTCTAACATTTAGTCCTTAAAATTACCAAATACTGTTAGTTTTTTTTATCATTAATGCTTATAGTAGGAAAATATTTTTTGGGAGATTTTATGGTTATAAAAAATAAAAGGGTTCTTATTACTGGCGGTGCTATAAGAATTGGAAAAATGTTTGTCGAAAAATTACAATTTCTTGGAGCAGAAGTAATTGTTCATTATAATAATTCAAAGGAAGAGGCAGAATCATTATCAGATTCAGTTATTCAGTGTAACTTATCTGATTCATCTAGTTTTCCAAATCTCATAAAAGAAATTGGTCCAATTGATATTCTTATTAATAATGCTTCGGTTTTTAATAAAGATAACCTCCTTAATAGTTCTCCTGATAAAGTATATAAGGAATTTTCTGTTAATTTCTTTTCTCCATTTGAAATTATCCGTCAATTTGCTCTTCAAGATAAAGAAGGTGTAATACTAAATATTCTTGATAGAAGAATTAAGGCAAATGATATTAGCTGTATTCCATATAGTATTTCAAAGAAATCTCTTGCAGAATTAACCTATGTAACAGCAATTCAATTAGCACCTAAAATACGTGTAAATGCCGTTGCACCGGGTCCGATTCTTGCACCTGATACAATGAATTCAAAAGAATATATTGAAAAATCAGGTAATATTCCACTTATCAAAAATCCAGAACCAGATGATGTTATTAATGCCGGCATTCATTTAATTGAGAATAATTCAGTAACCGGACAAGTAATATATGTAGACGGAGGGCAGCATTTATTAGGAAATGGAATTTAGATATGGATAAAATATTTATAGTTGATTTACCTATAAAATGTATAGTTGGTGTATATCCAGAGGAAAGAGAATTCGAGCAAGAATTAATATTTAATATTACTCTTTTATTGGATTTAAGTGTTTCTTGTTTTTCAGATAACGTAAAAGATACGATTGATTATGAAATTATTGAAAATAAAGTTATTCAATTTGTCAAAAAAAGTAATTTTGAGTTAATTGAGACCTTAGCAGAAAAAATATCATTAAAAATTTTAGAGTTTGAATTAATAAGTAGTGTAATTATTAGAATTGATAAGCCAAATGCATTGAAAAATGCGAAATCAGCAGCTATTGAAATTATAAGAAGTAAATACTAATTAATTTCACCATCAAACCTTCCCATTTTTCTAAACTTTTTATATCGATCTGATTTTATTGTATCACTAGTTAAAAATTTTAATTCTTTAAGATGCTTTAAAATACCTTCTTTTACCAAATTTGCAGCAGTATCAGGGTCATTATGCGCACCACCAGATGGCTCAAGAATTATTTCATCAGCTAATTCTAAATCAATTAAGTCTTGCCCAGTTATTTTTAATGCTTCAGCAGCTTTATCTGAATAAGAGCGATCCTTCCATAGTATAGCAGCACATCCTTCGGGAGATATTACAGAGTAGTATGCATGCTCTAAAATTAAAATGCGGTTTGCGATACCGATTCCTAAGGCTCCACCGCTTCCTCCTTCACCTATTACAACACTTATAATCGGAACTGATATTGTAAAGCATTCTCTTAAATTAACTGCAATTGCTTCGGCAATATGTCGTTCTTCGGATTCTAAACCAGCATACGCACCTTTTGTATCAATTAGAGTTATAATTGGTACATTAAATTTATCCGCTAATTTCATCATTCTAAGAGCTTTTCTATATCCTTCAGGATGAGCACATCCAAAATTACATTCGACATTACTTTTGGTATCACGTCCTTTTTGTGAACCAATTATCATTACTTTTTCATCATTTATTTTAGCAAAACCACCAATAATTGCTTTATCATCTCTATGAATACGATCTCCATGTATTTCAACAAAGTCAGTTGCAATTTTACTAATATAGTCTCTTGTATATGGTCTGTTAGGGTGTCTCGCTATTTGAACTTTTTGCCAAGGGGATAGATTTTTATAAATATCGTTTTTCATAGACGCTATTTTATCTTCCATATTTTTAATTTCATTTTGAACATCTATATTTTGTTCATCACTAAATTTTTTTAACTCATTCATTTTAGTTTGAAGCTCAACAATAGGTTTTTCAAATTCTAAATTTACTGAGTCACTCATAGATTAACCTTTTTATTTTGTAACGATTACAACAGTATTTCTTGGTAAAAGATCGAATAATTCTTCAACTTCTTCATTAAACATTCTTATACAACCATCACTAGATTGTGAGCCTATACTATCTCTATCCCATGTACCGTGGATACCAAATCCTTTTAATTGCGGGTGTTTTAATGCTTTTAATGCCATCCATCTTGTTCCTAAAACATTTTCTGGATCTCCGTATTCAATTTTTAGATTATCTGCAGGTCTCGTCCATGGAGGTTCTGTTATTTTATCATAAATAATAAATGTAACTTCTGGTGTTTTACCAAATTTTCCAGTTCCAACAGAATATCTTTTAAATAATTGATTATTTAGAAATATATCAAGAGTATTATTTTCTTTTGATACAATAACTTTAAATGAATTTTCTTTATTAATATTTATTCCATTAAAAATTAATAATCTTTCTCCCACTCTGATTGTATCAGTTTTTCTATTATTTAATGTTTTAATTAGCGCGATTGTTGTATTATATTTTTTTGCAATTTTCCATAATGCATCACCTGATTGCACTATATACCACGATTTATTGGGCAGTGTATTATATGATTTTAATAGATTTATATTAATAATTCCTAATAATTCAAGGACTTGATCATTATTGACATCTATAAATGGATTTATAAGATCTAATGCAGTAGTAAAATCTTTATTATTAATTAGTAATTTAATCTTATCTAAAGTTTCTTTGTTAATAGTATTATTTGGTATTTCACTCGGCTTATTAATTTCTTGTTTTACTAATACAGGATTAATTAATGATTCTGTTTTACTTACTTCTTCTTCATTTTTAAAAATAAAAAAATAGAAAATAAGACCAAAAATAAGACCAAAAATGAGAAAAACTTTAAACCAACGATTTTTACGCAGTTTAGGTTTCGTATAAATTGGATCAAGATATTGTTTAATCATAAAATATTAATTTGCCTAAATTTTTTAGTATAATCAACTAATTTAATATAATGAGTGTAATTATAAATTAGCTAGACATTAAGTATATGAATTATATTGCCATTTATAAGAAGCTTATAAATAATCCAAACTTTTTAAAGTTAATTCTAAAATATGTTTAATAAAGCTTTTACATTAATAATAATTTTATCTTTTCTTAATCCAAATATTTTTGGAGATATAAAAAATAGAATAGAAATTTCTGATAATACAGAACAATCGGATATCATAAATGTATATTCATCAGAAGGAAATTTTCTGCCGCAAACTAAGAATTTAGATAAAAAAAAGTTTTTAAAAAAAAGTAATGTGTTTAAAAGAGTAAAATTTGAATTACCAGATCTTTTTTATTTTATTGGAGCACCAATTTTTTTAATTATTCTTCTGCGAGTAATTGCTGTTTATATCAAATTATTTGAGGAAGAAAGAGAAAGAGAAATTAGAGATATTTCATTAGAAGAGAAGGATTCTGATTAATTGTTATGTTAAGTCGGTTAAGTATAAATAATTTAGCAGTAGTTGAGGATCTTGAAGTTAGTTTTTTAAATGGTATGAACGTTATAACTGGCGAAACAGGTTCCGGAAAATCGTTGTTAATAGTTGCTCTAAGATTACTTCTTGGAGAAAGATCAGAAAAAAATATTATACGAACTGGTGAATCTAATTGCTCTATTTCAGCTGAATTTAATTTTAAAAATTATATAGTTATTGATGAAATTTTATCTAATTTTGGGCTAAATAAAAGTGATAGCGGATATGTGATTATTAGAAGAGTTATATCAGAATCAACAAATAGAAATTTAATCAATGATGAACCCGTAACATTACAGGTTTTAAAAAAAATCGGAGAGGTTATTGTTGATATGCATGGTCCTTACAACCATCAATCACTTTTACATTCAAATAAACAACTTGAAATTTTAGATATGTATGGTGACTTGCAATCCTTATTAAAGGAGTATCGGAATATCTATTATGAATATAAAGATTTATTAAATAAATTAGATAAACTTCAAAATAAGTCAGCAGATAGTTCTGATTATCAGATAGATTTGATAAATCATCAAATTAAGGAAGTCGAAAATGCTAATTTAAGTACTGAAGAAGAAGAAGAGGTTAAAAAAGAGCATACATTAGCATCTAACTCTCAAAATATAATAATTCTTTCTAATCAAATAACAAATATATTAAATGACGGAGAAGTATGCGTTTACGATGGCTTAGTAAATGCTCAGCAGGCTTTAAATAAATTAGAAAAACTTGTGCCAGACGCAGATAAATGGAGTGGGGATATAGATAATGCTGTTACATTAATATTAGATACAATTAAAGCTATAGAAAAAAATATTGGCTCTCTTGATATAAGTTCAGAAAGGCTAAATTGGTTAGACTCGAGGTTAGCTACCTATCAGAGTTTAAGACGTAAATATAATCTTTCTATTGAAGAAATTTTAATTAAGAAAGAAGAGTGGATTTTACAAGTAAATGACTTAAAAATTCGTGATAAAAGAATAGAAGAAATAAAATATGAAAAAGATGAACTATTAAAAAAGGTTTTAGATACCGCTTTAAAATTACGAGAAAAAAGAGAATTTGTTGCAGATAATCTTTCGGAATCAATAACTAGAGAGTTATCTGAAATTGGTTTCAAGCATAGTTTTTTTGATGTTACAATGAAATCAATAGAACCAAATGATAATGGAATTGATTCTATTGAATTTGGTTTTGCTCCAAATGCAGGAGAAGATATGAGACCTCTTCACTCTATTGCCTCTAGTGGAGAAATTTCTAGAGTCATGTTAGCTGTTAAAACAGTTTTAGCTAAACAAGACCAAGTTCCAGTTTTAGTTTTTGATGAAATAGATTCAAATATTGGAGGAGAAATTGGGAAAACAGTTGGTAAAAAATTATCTAATATATCGAGTAACCATCAATTAATTTGTATTACGCATCTTCCACAAGTAGCCGCATATGGCACAAACCACATAGCAGTTAAAAAAGAGGTATATCAAGGAAGAACCTTTACCAAAGTAAGCGTACTAAATAAAAATCAAAGAGCGGATGAGTTATCTCGAATGCTTGGTGGAGATGATAAAGATTTAATATCAATTGAGCATGCTAAATTAATGCTTAATAAAAATAATTAAATTGTTATTTCAGATATTTTTTTATTAAGTTGTCTTAAGAGAGCAGTAGGTTTTTGTTTTTCTAATAATAGATGATGATTATTTTTCATTATATAACCACTTTTATGAGTAATAATGATTTGTAATTTTTTTACATTTATTGTTTTAATTTTTTTATAGGAAGAAATTATTCTTAATTCTGAAATTAATAATAATCTTGTTAGTGGAAACGGGATTTTTCCAAATCTATCTTTAATTTCTTTTTTTAATATTAGAATCTCTTTTTTGTCTGAAAGTGCTGATAATTTTTGATAAACTCGTAATCTAATATTTTCATCTTCAATGTATGAATAAGGAATAAATGCCCCATTATTCTGATTATTTGACGAAGGAGAAAAATCAAGAAAATCGATCTGTATAGAAACATTTATTAATGGAGGGGGATTCTTTCCTTTTAAAATAGCAATAGTTCTTTTTAATAATTGGCAATATAAATCAAATCCAACTGCGGAAATATGACCGCTTTGTTTAGAGCCTAGCATATTCCCAGAACCTCTAATCTCTAGATCGCGTATTGCTAAACTTAGACCGGATCCTAATCCAGAATAACGTTTAATGGCTTCCATGCGATCATTAGCAATATTATTAATTATAGATTCTTCAGATAGCATAAAATATGCAAAGGCTTTATTAGTTGATCTACCAACACGACCTCTTAATTGATATAGCTCAGATAAACCAAATTTATCAGCATTTTCAATAATTATAGTATTACAATTTGGTATATCGACACCATTTTCTATAATTGTTGTACATATTAATACATCATAATATCTTTCAATAAATTTCTGCATTATTTGTGATAATTCATTTTCATGCATTTGACCGTGTGCAACAGCAATTCTAATATTTGGAAGTAATTTTTTTAATTTTTCTTCAACATTATAAATAGATTTTACACGATTATGTAGATAGAAAACTTGCCCATTACGTTCTATTTCTCTCTCAATATATTTTTTGATTTCTGTTTTATTATATTGTTTAACAGATGTTTCTATTGGCTGACGTTTTTGAGGCGCAGTTGATATTGTACTAAGATCTCTTACACCAGTTAAGCCCATATATAATGTTCTAGGTATTGGTGTTGCTGACATAGTAATTATATCGATTTGACTTCTTATTAACTTTAATTTTTCTTTAGCTTTTACTCCAAACCTTTGCTCCTCATCAATTATTACTAAGCCTAAATCTTTAAAATTTACATCCTTAGATAATATTCTGTGGGTACCAATAAGAATATTAATTATTCCATTATTAACATCCATTAATATTTTTTTTTGCTGTTGTTTACTTCGGAATCTACTTATCATTTCTATATTAACTGTGTATGGAGCCATTCTTTCAATAAAACTATAATAATGTTGTTGAGCAAGAATAGTTGTTGGAACAAGAACAGCAATTTGCTTCCCGTTCATAAATGCTTTAAAGGCACATCGCATAGCTACTTCAGTTTTTCCAAATCCAACATCTCCACATAATAACCTGTCCATAGGAAGTCTTTTTTCCATATCACTTTTTAATTCTTTACATGCTGTTATTTGGTCTTCTGTTTCTTGATAAGGAAAAGATTTTTCAAATTCTATTTGTAATGGACAGTCAGCAGCAAATTTAAAACCTTTTTTTGTTTTTCGATTTGCTTGTGTTTCAAGTAAAAGAGAGGCTAAATCCTTCACAGAAATTTCTGTATTATTTCTATCATTTATCCATTTTTTACTTCCAAGAATACTAATTTTTGGACTTTTTTTATTAGTGCCTTTATATCTTGTTAATAAGTGGGCTTGATTTACAGCAAGATAAATTTTATTCTCATTAGCATATTCAATACAAAGTGATTCAATGTTTCTATTATTACTTTTTGTTTCTACTATACCTAGATATTTTCCTACACCATATTCTACATGAACTACATAATCACCAGGTTGGATATCAGAGACTTCAGATACCCGCTCTTGTTTATTATAATGTTTTGTTATTCTAGACTTCCGATTACGGTAGCCGCTGTATTGATAGAAATCATGTTCGGATATAATAATTTCATTTTTTAGATGATTAAATGAGCTCTCATATATTACACCTTGTCTGACATTTATTTTATTAAAACCTTCAATATCTTTATATAAATTACAAAATCTTTTTCTGGTTCCACTAGTTTCAAAATAAAAATAAATGTCGTTATTTTTTAGCTTTTTTAAACAAATTTCTTGAATAAACTTTTTTCTACTATCTTCTGCTGCAAATGGCGAAAAATTAATTCCTATAGGTTTTAATTTTGTATTAAAATAAGAAAAACCAGAGTTTATCACATCCAATTTTTCGGTAAATTCTGGATGATTAACAATTATTTTATTTAAAGAAATATAATCAAGAATTGTTACACCATTTTCTTGAGGAATATTAATCGCTGAGATATTAAGATTATTAATTTTTTCTAGTGAGCATTGAGTTTGACTATTAAAAATTCTTATAGATTCAATAGTATCATCAAAAAATTCAATTCTTACTGGATGAAGAGCTCCTGCTGACCAACAGTCAATTATTCCTCCTCTTCGAGAAAATCTACCTTGTGTATATACTTCAATCTCATTTTTATAACCATTATTTATCATCCAGCTAATAAGGTCATCTGGTTGTATTTGATCATTTACGGTTAGATTTATTAGAGCTGATTTAGCTTGTTCTAAAGATGGTAAATTATTATTTAGAGCTAATTGATTTGTAATAATAATAAATTTTTTATCCAGCTTCATTTCGTTTAAAAATCTTATATGATCTCCAATTATAACTGGATCATGGCAAAAAGGTTTTAATGAATAAATTGATGTGTTATCCGTATTAAAAGTATTTATTGTTTCATGTA
>JBJLEI010000002.1:0-16894 GCA_045566035.1 Pontiellaceae bacterium
AATCTAAATATTAAACTTCCTTAATGTTTTTAATAATTACCACCTGACTTCGAATCAGTAGGTCGTAGGTTCGAATCCTACTCGAGGCGCCACCACTTTCCCCAATGTTTATAGGGGTTTTCTTTAAAACTAATAAATGAACACCTGAATTACTTACACTTCGTATAGGTCAATAATAGCCAATAAATACAGTATTAATGTCAGTTGAATTTGCATTGAATTAACATTGAGGTAAATCGTAGTAGGGGGTATTCGTTGAGGGGATGCCTTAGAGAGCGATATTCCTACGATATGTATATATAGACCTCGAACAACATTTTATTTATTAGGTTTTTTTCTCGCATTCGCCCAGTTACCCCCCCAACTCATCCTCTTACTCGTTACACTCCTTCATACAAGAGGGCAGTTAGTACCGCATAAAAGAAAATCAGGTTTTTTTATTGTTCTAATTATATGCTAACAGTATTAAATTAATATTATTTAATTAAATATAGGATATGTATGAAAAAAGGCATTTTATATGCGGCATTGATGAGCGGCTTTTTAGCAGAGGCGAGTGATACGCCGAATAGTAATTTCACTTATGCACTTGATAATGTGAGTGTTGTTAGACAGGTAAGTGATGCAGGCCGTAAGTCACATAGTTTTGATTTAAGCTCGTATGCGCAGACGATATTGACTCTTTCATCTAATCAAACTTTTACAGTTCATTATCAAAAAATAATCAAAAATGGTTTTGAAAATCCATTACTTCAAATTTCCGTAGGTTCTGCAGGAAGCGATAGTGGATATTCTGGCGGTATAGGTGATAGTAATGGTAATCAACCCACTCCACCTAGTTTCACGATTAAACTAATTGATGACGACCTAGAAAAAGGGAGTTTCACGCTTAGTGGTTCTTATGACGATAGTCATCAGTTTTACGGACCAGGTGAAATTAGTATTGTTCCGCATTCTAGTTATATAAGAACATTTGTATATGGTGATAATCAGAATAATGCTTTATATGAAATAAGTGCTACCATTGATTCATTAGTCAGCCTAAATTATGCGGTTGAGACGTTAACAACGATTAGTGCTGAGCAAGAGTCAAAATTTTCTGTCTCCCTTGATAATGATGGTGATAGGGTGGCCGTTGGTTATAAATCAGATGGCAGCAATGCAGTTGTCCGTGTATACGAGTTTAATGGTTCTGATTGGCAGCAGCTCGGAACTGATATTGATTAACATCCAAAGTACATTGGTAATCTAAATATTCAAATTCCTTAATGTTTTTAAAATTTAACCCCTGACTACGAATCAGGAGGTTTCAGGTTCGACTCCTGACGGGTGCGCCACACTTTACCCAATGTTTATAGGGTTTTTCTTTAATACCAATAAATGAACATCTGAATTACTTACAATCTCAATGGGTCAATAATAGCCAATAAATACAGTAATATGGTCGTTTGAATTAACATTGAATTAACATTGAGGCAAATAGTAGTAGGGAGCATTTGTTAGGGGGGGCATCGGAGAGCGATATTCTTACAATGTATATATATATATACCTATAATAACTTTTGAAAAATTTGAAGTCTGTGGTATATCCTCAATGTTATGAAAAAATCTATAATTTTATTTTTGCTAATTTCTATTAGCACCTTTGCTAATACTGCAGAGTCTCCCGTACTAAACATTGCAACTGTAGATACAAATGTTGAGCTTAATTGGGATGATACTCACTCATTTGATGTACACGTCTCTTCAAATTTGTCTGATTGGACAAATACAAATGTTAATACGAGCCCCCATTCTTCAGCAGCACTGAATGTAATGAAGTTCTATAAGCTTGTTGAATCTTTAGAGTCAGATATTACTGCACCGGTAATCACTATGTATGGTGATTCAACTATCAATTTACTTGTTGGTGAACCTTATGAAGCATTAGGTGCAACTGCTGTTGATGATATTGATGGTTCCACATATGTAAACGGATCATTCATTTATTATGGGATTGTTGATACTTCTAGACCACAAGATAGTCCATTTACAATTACCTACACTGCTACTGACGCGGCTGGCAATACTGCTACTGCTACTAGAATAGTAAATATAATTCAACCGACTTGGTCCAAACTCGGCGATGATATTGATGGAGAATCGGTAGAAGATAATGCATCAGTTTACACTGGGAAAGTATCGCTTTCGAGCGATGGAACGAGAGTTGCAATCAGTGCGCCTTTAAACGATGGCAACGGTAATATGTCTGGCCATGTTCGCGTATACGAATGGTCTGGCGATGCATGGACTCAACTCGGCGATGATATCGATGGAGATCCGTCCTCAAGGTCAGGGAACTCCTTATCGCTCTCTAGCGATGGTACGATAGTTGCCATCGGTGCGGAAGCAGCCTATTCTGACGAGGGCTACACTGGCCAAGTTCGCGTATACGAATGGTCTGGCGATGCATGGACTCAACTAGGCGATGATATTAATGGAGAAACGGGAGGAGATACTTCAGGTGACTCCGTATCGCTCTCTAGCAATGGTACGAGAATTGCAATCGGTGCGAAGAGTAACGGTGATAACGGTCATTTAGCTGGCCATGTTCGGGTATATGAGTGGGACAATGATACATGGACTCAACTTGGTCAAGATATCGATGGGGAGAAGCGATATCATTTTTCAGGGGCATCCGTATCGCTCTCAAGCGATGGAACGAGAGTTGCCATCGGTGCGCCTGGCTTTAATGGTTTTTATACCTCTGGCGAAGTTCGTATATTTGATTTGATAAATAATACATGGATCCAAACCGGTCAAGTTATCGATGGAGAAGCGGTGGATGATGGTTCAGGGAGGAGCGTATCGCTCTCAAGCGATGGAACGATAGTTGCCATCGGTGCGTCTGGAAACGATGGAGGAGGTAGCTACTCTGGCCATGTTCGGGTATATCAGTGGACCAATGAGACATGGCTCCAAGGTGGTGTGACGATATATGGAAAATGGACCCAAATAGGCGATGATATTGATGGAGAAACGGGAGGAGATAGTTCAGGGATAAGCGTATCGCTTTCTAGCGATGGTACGATAGTTGCCATCGGTGCGTCTGAAAATAACAATTCTGGTCATGTTCGCGTATACGAATGGTCAGGTGATACGTGGATCCAGCTTAAGGGTGATATTGATGGAGAAGCGGTAGGTGATAAGTCAGGGAGTTCGGTATCACTTTCGGGTGATGGTACGAGAGTTGCCATTGCTGCGCCCTTAAATGATGGAGACGATCAGAGTAACGTCTTGAATGAACCTGGTGATGATTATGGTCATGTTCGGGTATACGAATTACCAGAAGGAATTAAAATTAAAGAAAGTAACCTTTTTTCAGCTAGCCCTAATGCATCTTGGCCAAATGTGATATCGCTAACAGAAACTACCGATGGAACATCTAGTCAATTAGAACAAATATTAATGATTAATGTGACTGAGCTACCAGTTGGCGGTGCTAACTACCGAATACTTAGAAACGGACCTAACGGAAATTGGATTTTTACGCCTGGTCCGCTTACGTTAGGATTAAATGTAATCACTGCTCCACCGGATACATTTAATCGTGCTGTTAGAGTTCAATTTAGTAATGGAACAGTAAAATTTAATACTCTTTCCGTACAAAAAGTAATGAGTAATGGATATGTAATCAACGCAAGTCTACTTTACCCTGAGGAATAATATTTGAGTGCTAATGCACAAGAGATATCATGAAAAAATTCTTAATTATTTCGATTTTACTATTAAGCGTAATTGATTCACATGGAAGAATTTTTACATCAATGGATGATAGAACTGTTGAGGCTGAAATAAAGAGTTATGATGAGACTAGTAATATCGTAGAATTAAAAAGAAATAACGGAAAGTTATTCAAAGTTAATGCTAATATCTTCTCAAAAAATGACCAATTATTCATTAAGGATTTTGCAAAAATAGAAAGCTTTATGGATGAGAAATTATTTTACTTAGAATTTTCAGAACAAATTATTGAGAGGATAAAAAAAGAAGATACTGTTTATTTTGCATCAGGAGAGGTTATCTCTTATGAGATTTTAGTAAAAAATCGTTCCAAATATTCATTTGAAGATATTGTTATTAATTATAAAATTTTTTATGAAGATGAAGAATTTAATCGAGATACAAGAAAAAAAGAAACACGTGTAGAATCTAAAAGAGGAAATTATTCTATTCAGAATTTACTTTCTAAAACAGAAAAAGTTTTTGATACCTCTGAGATAGTTCTGATGAAAACTGAATTTAATTCAGATTATTATTTAGTCGGTGGAGGGAATCCCGATACACGAGATTCGTTAATTGGAATATGGGTCAAGGTTTCGGTAAAAGATACAGGTAAAAATATCTACACACAAAATTTTTCTTTACCTTTATCTATTCAAGAAAAGTATACTTGGTAATTTCTTCAAAAGAAATCACGTAACCAACTCTCAAGCATTCTATAGAGTTGTGCAGGATTTTTAATCAATAATAATATTAATTCGCATGAAATAATTAGAAAAATTATTTGGTATATTATTAGTCACAGACTCAAGCTGACCATTTAAATTGGTGTGATCGATTTCAGTGATATTCTCTTCCGTCCATATTCCAGATGTTAAATCAGTCGAGTATTCAAAAATATAATTAATACCTCTATCGATTTGATCCGAACGACGGGTATAAATTAATTTAGCATTGCTTCCATCCCTAACAAATAGCGGCATATTCTGATTACCATCAATTTCACTATTGGGATCTGACCCAATAGAATACTCTAATAGATTGTTCAGCCCATCAGAGTCATTGTCTTGGTTTGGATTAACAATACCATTATTTAAAGCCCATTGGTCATAATAATATATGGGGGTGTAGCCATAAGTTGACGAAGGTACACTAAATGACCAGACATCCCCTTGAATAACTTGACCAGAAGATACTTCATCTACCCGCCAGTAATATGTTCCAACTGATAATCCGGTAGGATTAAAAATATTATTTTGCGAAGACCCTACATAGGCCGATGAGCTTGTATTTTCTGCATTGATAACTTCATTAGAATGTATACTAAAATAAATTCTACTTTCTGATGAATTAAGTCCTTTGCGCCACATTAAATCAGCTGAATCAATCACAGTTGTGGATCCATTAGGCGGTATTGCTCTCGTAGCATAGGATTCTTTTCGACCCGGTATCCAGTATGAACTCGCTCCACTTTCATACGCCCCTATATCGGGAGCGCTACCTACAAATCCATCGGTAATATTTCCTTGTTCAATACCTGCATCAATAAGAACCGATCCTGATTTTGGACGAAAATCAAAGTTATCGGGATCTCGTAAAAGAGTCCGTATATCTGCGTTTCCATTTTGATACCCATTCCAGTTATGACTATGATTCATAACCGATGTAAGCGCTTGATTATTAAACCGATGGGAACTTAGTTTTTCTGCTGCATTATTTCTAATTACGCTACCATTATTCTCAGATACATTATCAGATAAGATGATAACATCATTAATCTCATTATCGAATGCTGTATTATTAAGACATGTATGACTGTCTCCTTTTTGCATAATTAAACTAAGTGTATTCCAGCCTACATTATGATGAATAAGCCCATCTGCTCCAGTTTCTGCGCCAGGAGTTGTTTCTGCATCAAATCTTATTCCATAGGTTTTAGGAGAATCAAAAATCCAATTATAAGCAATTTCTGTATTTTCAGTTGATCTTTGTCCAAAATGAAGTCCTGATAAATCATTTTGAACCAGCCCGGTATTCCATACTTCATTCGAGACTGCAGTAATAGGTGTTGATAAAACATCAATTACTTCTGAGGCACCAACTGTATGGATGGTATTATTCTTAAAAACAACATTGGTTCCTCGCATGTAAATTGTTCCACCTACGGCATAAATATCCGCACATTCCCAGTCGATATATTCAAATAAACAATTTTCTACCCGGTAATTATGTTTATATTTCATGTAAACAGCCGGAGCATTAGCATATCTGACTATATTATCATAAAATGTTACGGTATCACTCCTTTCAAAAGAAGTCATAGGAGGTTCATCTCCACCACTATAACTAGAACGCATTCTTTGTGAACAGCTTGGATATTCAAATACACAATGTTCAACAGTAATGTCATTACAACTTAAAAAATTTACTGTGGTTGCAAAAAAATTAATTCCTGAAATCGTAATCGAGTCACATCGGTTAAAATCAAAAGCATAATTTTGAACTTTCCCCCTTAAATTTTCATCCGGATTATCTAATAGGTAAATATAATTATTTTCATAGAACCATTCATTAGATGAGTCTAAAAAGTCTAATTTCCCTTCCAAGAAATAAAATTGGTGATGAGGCGGGTTTCTTCGCTCAATGGCAGGAGATGCTGAAATCGTAAAATCAGAACTTCCTATATTATGAGTGGATACTTGGCGAGCAAAGCTTTTCCAGCTACCTACATTTAATACAGCATACGCATTAATGATGCTAAAATCTAATTCACTCAAATTAGAATGACCGGTAGGTTCATCTGTAAATTGAGTTTGACTACTTGAGTAGGTAAGTTTACCCCATTTATTTTCTTGGTCCCAAACTGAACCATCATATAAATCTGCATTAGGCCATCTAGCCGGCATTAACATATTTCCATCTAAAAATAATTGCCAAATTTCCTCTGTAACAGAGGTTCTGTAAAGATCATTATAAGATTCCCATGTACTATCAATTGATATAGTACCATCAAAAATTACTTCTTCTTGCTCGAATGATTGGAAGGTCAATCCATTTTTATAATCAAGATCTAATTCATCATGGTAGACGCCGCCTCTAATAAAACAAGTATCTCCGTTACTCATAGCCGAAGCGGCTTGATCGAGCGTTCGAAATGGATCATTGATGTTTCCATTGGCATTATCATTACCATTGGTGGCTATATAAAAAATAGCTGAATGAGCGCTAAAGGGTATGAGTGCTGTTATAAGTATAATTAATAACAAACCTACTATTTTTTTATATTTTAGAAACCTACACATGTAAAAATTATTACATATAAAAAATAAAGAAGCTATGTTTTAAATTCCTATATGTTTTTAAAAAGTACTACCTGACTACGAATCAGGAGGTTTCAGGTTCGACTCTTGACGGGTGCGCCACTACTTTACCAAATAGTTATTTTTCTCTTAGGCATATATAATCAATTTTGAAGTCCTTGGTATAAAACTTGATTAAATTTTGTATCGTGTTAGAAATAAAGAGTTATGAAAAAATTATTTTTTACTATTACTATTGTATCAATATTTATTTTTAATACTTCTTTTGGAACAGGTAAGTATATTTCCAAATTTATTACTCAGGAATCCACTCAAGAACATGGGGGACTAGATGATGTTTATCTTTTAGGCTCATATGTTGTTTGGCAAGGTGAAGATAGTTCGGGTGATAATCAGGTTTATCTTTATAAAGGTTCGGGTGATATAATTGAGATTCCAAAACCAGACGGTAGTTCTTTTAGTGGTGCGAGCTTATCTCATGCAGCTGATAATTTTATCACATTAGGCACCTATCTTTATGATATTGCAGCAGAGGTAACAACACAACCCTCCTACGAAGGATCTTATTCTTCATCTCATACTATTTCTAGTTCCAATGTTTTTTATAGCGCTTTTAACCCTATTTCGTCTAAGCATGAATTTTATAAATATGATATTTATACTGATTTACATGCAAAACTAAGTCTTGATTCGTCGGATTATGCTATATCAAGTACAAGCGGAAGAGCGCATTATAATGGTAAGGTAGTATGGAGAGAAGAATTATCAGATGGATCTAAATATTGGTATTATTATGATGGAACTTCTACAACCGAAATTACTAACAGAACATCCGGTTTATTTTACGGGTTTGGCTTAAGTGAAAACAATATCGCTTTTTCAGACGGGAACATTGTCTCCATAACTAATTTTACCGATGAGACATGGGTTCATACTGATATTGAATCTCTGACCGCTCTAGATGGTGGTACTGATATAGATGGTATTAGTAACAATTTTTGGAATACAATGGCGGATAATGGGTATGTATTAGAGTTAGATTTTAATTGGGACGGAAGATATAAAGGATTATCTTCTTATCCAGGCTCAGATAAACAAATATATTTCCTCGAAGGCTTCACTAATTTAATAACTGTGAGTGATTATCGCTACGATGAAAGCGGAGTAGTTAAACTTAGTTCTCCGTGGATGGATGGAACCATTTCATCTCCTCTTTCAGCTATTACACAAGAATCATATGCTCCTCATACAGATGGAATCGGTTATTTACCGGAACGATGGGTAAGTCATGATCTTGATCCAAGTGCAGGAAACGGTATAATCGCCTATCATTCATATAATAGTTATGCTGACTATGGACCATTATCTCACATTGAGGACATATTTGTTTATGATATTAACGAACAAAAACATTATGGTGTTTATTTAGACGATAGTGACAGACTGGGTTATTATGGATCTATGGAATGGGCTGTTTGTGATCGAAATAATAGAAATGTAGCTTTTACATTAGTTGATCCATGGGCAACTGTTTACGATGATGTTGGAGTTGCTTATTGGGTTGGTCCTAATGCTTATTTAATTGATGTTGATTTGAGTGGTGAAGATTTGTCAGAAATAGATTTTAGTGGCGCAGACTTAACCGGCGCAGACTTAACCGGCGCAGACTTAACCGGCGCAGACTTATCTTCTGCAATATTATCTGATGTAACTTTTACAAGTGCTACATATGATGACTCAACTGTAATGCCGCTGTCTTTTATTCCTTCAGAATATGAAATGATCAGTTTGTCAGAACCTACGCCGATGACTTCAATAATTGAAATGTCTTTAGACGGAATTAGTTACTCAAATTCAACATCAAATATATGGTTTGGTTTAGAATATACAACTGATTTAGTAGGCGGAGAGTGGTCTAATACTGAGGCTTCAGGAGTTATGTTTTGGGAGAATAACACCACTGGATTTTTTCCGCTAGCTTTTCAGGATGTTGAAATGAACCAACTCTTTATGCGTTCAGTTGTTTCAACTAATGCAATTGGTGATTGGATGGATTATACGGAGGATGTTGCAAAAATAGCTTCTGCAGATTTTATTGATTTAGATAAAATAGGTCATATATCAAGATTTAGATCAGGGAAAGGACATGATTATCCAGATGGATATGAATCATGCAGAAGTATGAAACATTATTATTATGCATACGATGATTATGATGGTGAAGATGTAAATATTTATTCGCCGGTTGATGGAGTGATTACAGACTTAACAGAAGAGGGTGAAAGAGGTATTCGTATTATGATAAAACCGAATGGATACGATGCATATAGGGTGATTATCTTTCATGTAGACACTAATTCCTCTATTACTAACGGAGCTTCTTTAACTGCTGGAGATGTATTAGGAACAATCTTTGTAGGTGAAGATGATGATAATGTGAGTACTGATATTGCTGTACAAATGTCGTTAATTGATGGAACGGATGCAAAGCAAAAGATGGTATCTTATTTCGATGTCATGAGTGATGTGCTTTACAGTAATTATGTGGCTCGTGGAGTTATTGATAAATCAGATGTTATAATATCTAAATCAGAAAGAGATACAGATCCTCTTACGTGTGAGGGACAAGTTTTTACCGGACCGTCTAATACAATAGGAAGTGTAGTTCATCCTGTAAGTGGTTATAGCGCATGGAATAATTACGGAAGCACGACAAATGTCTTTATATTTGATACTCCATAAATGAAAATTTATAATTATTTTCTTAAGTAATTTATTTTAAAAAAAAGATTATTGAAAATATAACATCAGAATTTTTTTATTTATGAATATTGAAAAATTTAAACAATCCATTAAATCATCAAAAGTCATTTCTTTTGACCTTTTCGATACATTATTTTATCGCCCATATTTAAATCCAGATGATCTTTTTTCACACTTAGAAATTATTTATAGTAGACCTTTTTTTAAAAATAAAAGACTTATAGCTGAAAAAAATTTACGACTTTTATCTAAAGATGAAGAAATAACTTATGATGAAATTTATGAACATATTCATGAAGAATTTATGGATATGAAATCGAAAGAATTAAAATTAGAATATAATTCTATAATGATTAATTCTGAAATTCAAAATCTGTTCTATTATGCTAAATCTCTTAATAAAAAAATTATTTTTATAAGTGATATGTATTTACCAACTGATTTCATTAAAAAGCTTTTAGAGAAATTTGAGATTAATGGATACCATCTACTTTATATTTCATCGGAGTTTAAAAAAACCAAACATAAAGGGAGTTTATTTAAGAAAGTAATAGATGATTTAAACTGTAGCCCTAGTGAAATTTTACACGTTGGTGACAATAAAAAAAGTGATTATAAGATTCCCAAAAAAATTGGGTTGAAAACATTTTATTATCCGTCATTTAATGATCAATTTAAGAGTTCTTCACGTTTTAATAAATTATATTTTGAGTTTTATGAAAAATCTGAATCCGATTTTTTACAAAGATTATTTTTTAAACAAAAAATAAATACGTGGTGTACAGGTAATAAAATTACATCACATGAACATTATTGGGAAAATATAGGATATTATTTTGGTTCATTAATTGCTTTATCGTATTACAAAATTATTAATAAAAATTTTATTCCCCATGAGGATGAACTTCTTTTTGTAGGTAGAGATGGACATGCCCTTAAGTTGTTTTTTGATAAATTAAAACCTGAATGGAAAAGTCATTATATAAACCTCCCTCGTATTATTGCAAAAAAATCTACTGTTCCTTTTGATTTAGAAGAAGTTGATAACATTCATTTTTTATACGATGCATTAGAAAATAATTCTGGGACTAAATGCTTTGAAGAAAAGAAAAAGGAGGTAATCGCAAATTTAAACAAATTAGAGATTCAGTTTAAAAATAGAAAAAAGTTTTATTCTAACTATTTAAGAAAAAACAATGTGAATATTAATAAAAGATTAATTATTGTTGATTCTGCAACACATAATTTTACAGCTCAAAGTTTTTTATCATCGCTTTCAAAAAATAAAGTCTTAGGTATTTATTTCTATGTAAGAAAAGTTACATACCAAGACTTTGATTATGAATCTGTATATGATTTAGGGTTTAACAAATTAGTTCCGGAAATGGAGGGCACATTCATTCAATTTATAGAATATATTCTATCTTCCCCTGAAAACCTAGCAATAGATATCGATAAAGAAAATTTTGATTTAATATATAGAAAAGACGATAGTGAACACTACAATAGAAAAAATAAAAAGCTATTAATAGATAATGGAATAAAAAATGGAGCTACTTTTATTAAATCTATTATCTTAGATGAAATTTACAAAGTAAATACAGGGTTCTTAATGAAACGTATAAATCTTTTCATTAACACACTCATAAATGATGAAATTAATTACTTTAAAAAAATAAAAATAACTTATGACTGTAATCATGTTGATTACGTCCCTATTTTTTCTAGTGATGATTCTTTTTTAAACATTCTTTTTTCATCTAAAAATAAAGGTAAAAAACTAAGAAGAATGAATCATTTTACTAAATATCAAAACCTAGCAATGATGATAAGGTTTCCAATTCTTCTAAAGACTAGTTTTAAAAAGAAAGTGCTAAAAATTTATATTTTCCCATATTTAAATTCTAAAGTGGTGAGCATTAATTTAAAATTATTTGGACGTGTTACATTGAATCTTTATATAGGAAAATATTAAATTAGATATATGAAATAAAAGGCGAGTACTCGTAATTTTTATATTAATTTACCTTTAGGATCTCTATAATAATTTTTGAAATATTTGAATTTTGTGTTAAAATTAAAAAGTTATGAATATTGCTTTTAGTGTAGATTCAAATTATTTGCCATATTGCTCAGTAGCAATTCAGTCTATAATTCAGAATCATAATTCTAATAATAACTTAAAGTTTTATATTTCACATTTTCCAGATGTTTTAAATATCGAAAAAATATTAGACCAAATTAAATTATATGGTCATGATGCAGTGAGTTTACCAGTAGAGTATAAGTACGTGGAAAGTTTCCCAACACGAGCTCATATTTCAAGAACTGCTTATCTTAGATTGCTTTTACCAGAGTTACTTCCAATCACAGTAAAAAAAATCTTATATCTTGATTGTGATTTAATTGTCATGAGTGACTTATCGGAGTTGTTTCATCAAGATTTAGAACATTATTCAACAGCTATGATTTCTGAACTTGGAAATAAATCTTCAGATAATTTAAGAGAAGAATATAATTCTGGAGTTATGTTAATGGATATTAATAAATGGAGAGATAAAGGTATTAGTAAAAAAATAATTGAGTATATTATGACACATGAATCTATTTTAAAGTGGATGGATCAAACTGCAATTAATAATACTATATGGAATGATGTAAAGAAATTAGATATTAAGTGGAACATGATAACACCATATTTTACAGATAATCACATAAATTATTCAGATGTTGAAAAAGAATTAATAAAAAATGCAAAAGCAGATACTAGAATAGTACATTTTACAACAGCATCTAAACCATGGGATTATATAAATAATCATCCTTATCGACAGAAGTTTTTAGACTATTTAAAAGAAACACCATTTAGTCAGATAAAATTATCTAAAAAAAATACCAAAACTATTTTAAAAAAATTTAGAAGAATGATTCGAAGCAAATTATATAAAGATCTCAAAAAAAATTTTAAAATTTAATTACGATTACTTAGAATAACTCATCATAAATCTAGCCTGCAAATTTACGTCGTATAAATATCCCAACTAAACCAAACAATCCAAATAAACTAAGTGTTGCTGGTTCAGGAATAACTTCAATTTGAAGATTATCAGTATAAAAATTATTACCATTACCTTGACCAGAGTTTCGAATTTTTACCTGATTAATTAAAGCCATTTCGCT
This sequence comes from Pontiellaceae bacterium, assembly GCA_045566035.1. GTDB lineage: Bacteria > Verrucomicrobiota > Kiritimatiellia > Kiritimatiellales > Pontiellaceae > Pontiella. The sequence continues at coordinate 13,026 of JBJLEI010000002.1, forward strand.
AGCAGTAACAGATGTAGCTACTTTTGTATCCAGATTATATCCGTTACCAGAACTATCTGTTAAGGTCATTCCATAATTGTTCCCACCATAATATGTAAATGTAAATTCCGCATTTTCATTATCTGTAGTAAAATAATCTGCCATACCATTACTATCATTTAAATCAAAGGTACTTCCATCGAAGGCTTGCCAATAAGAGCTAGCAGAGTTGAGTTTAATATTAAAAACTGTGTATGTTTCTGCTATAAGAGCAATCTCTAATTCTCCATCATTTCCACCAATATGACCCAAATTAAGACTAAATGTTTCATTAGCATTTAAAGAAGCATCAAACTTTCTAGAAGCACGAACTTCTGACCCTTCATTAGCTTGTAATCTAAATCCTTGCTCCCCAGGAATATCAGAATTTATATATTTATTGGCATTAGCTGTATACCAATCTCCACCCCATAGCCAGGTTTCAAACCCACTACCACCATCCTGCCAACCCCAACCATTTGCATATACGGGATCACTTGAGTCATCAAAAGCAATAATAGATGCATGTGAGTAAAAACATGCCGTCATTAATACTGCTATAAATATATGTATTCTTTTCATAATTATAATTCTGATTTAAGAGATATATTTAACAAAGATTATATTTTAATACAATAAATAGTATTGTTAATTATTTTTTCTGTATTCTTCCATTCTCTTTTTTAGTTCTTCTCTCTCTTCTTCATTTATATTTCCATCCCCATCAGAATCAAACTCATCTAAAATAAAATCTTTTCTTTCGGAGCTCATATTATCAAATCGTTTTTTAAAATTATCTTTATTTTTAAACTCGGACTTTTTATTTTTTATATCTTTTTTAAATAGCTCTCTTTTTTCATCAGCATTTACAATTAAAACTGTTGTAAGAACAATTAGTATACCTAATAAGAATTTATTAATTAGATAGATAGAGTTTTTCGAATTATTAAAGATATAGTTTATTTGGTTTAATTATTTAATAACCATTGAGTTTTTCTTAATTACATGCATTATTATCTTAAAGGTATAAATTTATGACAGCTAAAGTACATTTAATTAACTCTATAAGCTTAATTATTATTGGTCTACTTGGTTATTTTTCTAGTGGGTCTTTTACAGCATTAATTCCAGTAATATTTGGTATTGTTTTATTAATTCTTTATTCAGGTGTTAAAAAAGAATGTAAAAAAGCATCTCACATAGCTGTAATTTTAACCTTAGTAGTTTTAATTGCTTTAATAATTCAACCTTTAAATAAAGCCATTTCTTCAGGTGAGATTATGTCTATAATTCGAATTTCAGTAATGGTAGTAACATCACTTTTAGCAATTATATTTTTTATAAAGAGTTTTAAAAAAGCACGACTTAATAAGACCAATGGAGATGTAAAATGATACATTATTTGAAAATACTAAGCATCGTGTTTTTTGGATTTATTAGCATTAATGTTCAAGCTGATTTTTATGTAAATTACTATAGTGATTATGGAATAAGCGGAAGCGATGGACAAAATGGTATTATTCCAAATATTGGAGATACAGCCTTAATTCAACTTCTATATGCTGGTGAAAATGATCAAATTGATAGTATCACAGATTACAATCTATCTACAGGTGATGATGTTATCCTTGATAGTTTCTCTTATACAAATGATGGATCAGAATTTGCAGAGTATGTGGCAACAACATTTGGAACTGTAACCTCACCATATGTTGGAAATGGTTATATCTATGGGAGAATATTTAGCGATCTGTTGCCGACTGTTGGAACAACTTATTACGTAGGTTCATTGATGCAAGCAGCTGATATTGACACTTCTGTAACACCACCGTTTTTACCTATCAGTTATAATCTTGGAAATGGTTTAAATCAAACAGCATCTCAAACTCTTAATTTTAATACAAATGAACCCATTATAATTTCATTGACAGTTAGTAATGAAGTAGGCGGGACTGTAAGTCCATCAGGTTCAACTATCTTTTATCAGTCAACACCTATTTCAATTCAAGCAACACCTGAATTAGGATATACTTTTTCTCAATGGTTAGATGAAAATGGTAATAGTAAATCTATTGAAAATCCATTTTCTAGCGTTCTCTCTCAGAGTGAAACATTTATCGCTTCATTTGAACCAGATTTATCTGATGAGGATCAAGATGGACTGTCTCTATTTGATGAAGTAATTATTTATGGATCGGATCCAAATGAATCTGATACAAGCGGAGATGGCTTGTTAGATGGTGTATTAGTGCTGATGGGTTTAGAACCAACGATTAATTTTTCAAATCTTGTGAATACTGTTCAGACTACCCCTGAATCATTTGGTGTATTTAGCGCAGCATATGTTCAAAACCAAGAAAATACAATTTCTTCTCTTAATGAATTAGTATTATCAAAAAATGAAAATATTTCTAATTTGGAAAATATAAATGCTAGTTTATTAATTCAAATTACAGGGTTAGATGAGCAGAACGATAATCTTAATAATCAAGTAAGTAGTCTCACTGAGCAAAATAATCAACTTAGTTCATCTATAACTTCTTTGTCACAAGAAGTTTTATCATTAGAAGAACAAGTAGTTTCACTTTCAGAATCTAATCAACAACTTATATCGTCTAATAACTCACTAAATGAGCAAAATAATTTGCTGTCTCAGCAAATTAATTCTCTTGAAAATAGTAATAATTCTTTGGAGTTGAGTAATTCGCAGTTGCAAGATTCAGTTAATGATTTAACCTCTCAAAATAGTTCATTTGCAGAGCAACTCACATCGCTTCAAGCTGCGAATGTATTATTGAATGAACAACTTGCTATTTTATCTCCAACAAATACAAATAACAATTTAGCTGAACAAATTTTAATTTTACAAAATACCAATACTTTTCTTAATGCTGTAGTTTCTGAATTAATAGATGAAAACATCGGGCTAGAATATACCAATGAATATATTTCTGTTTCACTTAATAATACACTTGAAGAAAATAATGATCTTCAAAACCAAGTTATTGAATTAGAGTTAGCGGTAGTTGATTTAGAAGAAGCATTACAAGATTCATATGTGGATTATGAATACCCTTGGTGGAAAGAGCAAAACTCTTGGTGGCATTCATGGCATAAACCAAATAATTACTGGTGGGGTTGGGGAAATCCGCCAGCACGTAATCTTCCTAAGTGGGGAAGAGATGTGTCGCTTGGAAAACGCTTAAAGATGAAACGACTTAAAAAACGTCGAAATAATTATGGTAATGATATTGCAGAAATGGAAGTAGAATTTTGTGTTGAGCAATCTTCTGATCTAACATCGGGAGAGTGGTCATCAACAACAAATAATATAAGTTTAGATATTCCTGTAGATGATAATGCGGTTAAATTTTATAGAATTATATATAATTAATTTTAAATTATTTTCCTTTTTCTAAAAGTGACAGCATTTGCTGTCCTTTTTTTTTAAAAAAAAATAGAGATAGCAGTTGACCCTTCATCATTTTTTGATAGTTTGTCCGTCGCTTCAATTGAAATCTTGATGAGAAGTCGAGAATTCGATTGAAGCTTTTTGTTCTTTGAAATCAGAATAACTCATAAGATATGACAGAAATAAAAGCACTGCTTCGATTTAGAAGTGGTGCGGTTTGTTATAGCCAATGCTTATATGAACTGTCGATTGTCACTCATGGAGATGAGTGCGATTGAGTTATATTGCGAAATTATAGTTTAGGATTATTTTCAATCATTTTTTTAATTTGATGGAGAGTTTGATCCTGGCTCAGAACGAACGTTGGCGGCGTGGATTAGGCATGCAAGTCGAGCGAGATCAATTTATTTTAATTCTTCGGAAGAGAAATTTATTGTGA
>JBJLEI010000003.1:0-52128 GCA_045566035.1 Pontiellaceae bacterium
CGTTCCTTTTGTCTGTGTTGCTAGGACGATCGAAACGCTCATTAAATCAGATGGGAATGCTGGCCAGATTCCATCCTCTATTTTTAATGTTGGTGTGCCTACATCGGATTCAATGCTTCTGTACGATTGTCTTGGTAGAAAAAGATTGTCATCTTTTATTGACCACCTTATTCCAAGACGTGAGTAGGTTCTCTCCATTACCTGAAGAGCAAGAGAATTTGTAATACCAGGTATTTCAAGCTCTCCTCCTGTGGCTACGGCTGCCGCGATAAAGCTCCCAATTTCAATATAATCTGGCTGAACATTATAATCTGCACCATGTAGATCTTTAACTCCTGATACGCTTAACCGATTTGTACCAATACCTGTAATGGTAGCACCCATCGTATTTAACAATAAAGCCAGATCTTGTACGTGTGGTTCGCAAGCTGCGTTATAAATAGTTGTATCTCCTTCAGCCAGAACGGCAGCCATTAAGATATTTTCTGTCGCGGTTACGCTAGCTTCATCTAAGATGATATCGCAACCTTTGAGACCAGATGCTTTAAATTGGTAAGAAGTATTTATATTTATTTCAACACCAAGAGAGCTAAGTCCATGAAAGTGAGTATCTAGTCTTCTCTTTCCAATAACATCTCCTCCGGGAGGAAAAATAGTTGCGCTGCCATGACGAGCAGACAGCGGACCAGCTAAAAGAATAGAGGTGCGAACTCTTGAGCAAAGAGCTTCATCTAAGTCTGTAATTCTAATATTAGATGCATCGAGCTTTACTGTATGTCCATCCAGATCAACTTTCACGCCAAGGGTTTCAAGAAGCTCTAGCATTACCTTAACATCATCTATAAGCGGAATATTATTTAAAATTATGGGTTTATCCGTAAGAAGGGATGCTGCCAGCATAGGCAGAACCGCATTCTTGTTTCCACGTGGCTTAAAAATTCCCTTAATAGAATTTCCGCCTTTTATTCTAAATCTTGCCATTTCCGCCTTTTATTCACTAATGGTTTATAAACCACCTCTTCCAGACATACCACCTAAGCCACCTGGCATCTGCCTAGTTCCTTCCCACTGCTTAGGAGTATTCCACGGCATATCAGAAAATTCTTTCTCATCTTCGATATAAGATGATGATGCACAGCCTGTTAGAACATATATAAAAATTAGAGCTATAAATAAATTTAATATTTTCATCATAGATATAAAAAAACCCCGACATGCGGGGTTATCCTTTATTCATATTATCAATTAAAGAACTGCGTCTTTTGCTGCTTTAGCAATACGGAATTTTAAAACTGTTTTTGCTGGAATTTGAATAGTTTCACCAGTTGCAGGGTTACGACCCATTCTAGCTGCACGATCTACTTTGATAAGCTTTCCAAGTCCAGGAATTGTAAATCCATCTCCTGCATTCTCACAAGCAAGACTAGCAAGTGATTCTAGCACAGTTGTTGCTGTTTTTTTGTCAATACCTGAAGCATCTGCTACGGCTGCGATAATCTGCGACTTAGTCATTGGTTTTCCCATTCTGTTTCTCCTGATAATATTTTGAGCTTACGCTGTTGTTACCGATTTAGTATCGGACTACTTAAAACATTAAATAAAGCAATAATAATAGTAATTTTGCAATACTAAAATTACATATAAACCTTATTTATTAAGATTAAGCTCTAGCATTTTAAATATTATCTTTTATTTATTTGTGGATTAGTTGGTATAAATATTTCAATGTTAACGTCTTATTTTTTGAGGGATGTGAATATGAGATTGTTTAGAATAGCGTTAAGTATATTTTTTCTTTTTGGTAGCTCTTTAGTTATTGCCGGTTCAAGCAGCGATTATAATTTAGACTTTCCATTATCAGATAAGTCCTTAGATTTATCTGAAAAAGCTTATGCTGAAAAAAATAATAAGTCAGTTGAGTCACTTTCATTAGGCGAACAACTTAACGCAAGAGTGAAGGCAGACATATTTAATCTTATTGCCGCTCTGATTTTTCTTGGTGCAATAATTCATACGTTTTGTGCAGCTAAATTTATGAAGAAAGCTCATCATCTTGAGGCTGCTCAGAAAAAGCGAAACGAAGATAATAAGCGAAAGTACGCCGAAAATAAAAGTCCGGTTAGCTTTAAGGCAACTTTATTTCATTTCCTTGGTGAGGTAGAAGCTATTTTTGCAATTTGGCTAATACCACTTCTGATATTAATTACGACGACTAAAGGATGGTCGACTTGTGCAGGGTATATAGATAGTCGAAATTATACAGAACCCATGTTCGTTGTAGTAATTATGGCAATAGCGGCTTCTCGTCCAGTTATAGCATTTGCTGAAAATGCATTAAGTAAGGTAGCTATTTTAGGAAAGAAAACTCCTGGTGCTTGGTGGGTTTCTATATTAACTATTGGACCACTTTTAGGTTCTTTTATTACAGAGCCAGCTGCAATGACAATTTGTGCGTTACTTCTTGGTCATCAGTTCTATCATTATAACCCATCCGATAAATTTAAATATGCTACCTTAGGTTTATTATTTGTTAATATATCGGTTGGAGGAACGCTAACACATTTTGCTGCACCACCTGTTTTAATGGTAGCAAGTACATGGGAGTGGGATTCAATTCATATGTTAACCAATTTCGGATGGAAGGCAGCCCTTGGAATAATATCAGCGAATGTGATTTATTTTGTTCTGTTTAGAAAAGATTTTGTTGAGCTAAAAAGAAAATCAGAGCAAGAATTAAATCAAAATGATGATGTAGAAGAACCAGTTCCATCATGGATAATTGTTGTGCATTTATTGTTTTTAGCATGGACCGTCTTTACCCTTCATCACCCAGCTATGTTTGTTGGCGGATTCTTATTCTTCTTAGCCTTTACTATTGCCACGGATCATCATCAATATGCAATAACCATTAAAGGTCCATTATTAGTTGGATTATTTTTAGCTGGATTGGTAACTCATGGCGGCTTACAAGGATGGTGGATATCTCCTGTTTTGTCCGCTCTTAATGAGACAACACTTTTCATTGGATCGGTTATATTAACCGCCTTTAATGATAATGCGGCGATAACTTTCTTAGCTTCACAGGTACCAGACTTTAATATTGATAGTCTTTCAGCAGACCGGTTGAGATATGCTGTAGTTGCAGGAGCAGTTACCGGAGGAGGATTGACCGTTATTGCTAACGCTCCCAACCCCGCAGGACAAAATTTATTATCTAAATATTTTAATAATGAGATAGCTCCGTTAAAATTACTTCTAGGAGCAATCATTCCAACGATCATAATGGCAATATTTTTTATGTTTATTTAGTTGATAGGAATTAATTTTTTAATTCTTTTTCATTTTCTCAATCAGCATGTTTGATCCTGTACCGCAGGAGATTACAGATCGCATTGCATCTTCAACAGGAACATCTACTTTATGAATGTATTTGTTTGGAAGGTGATAAATAAACCCTGATGTGGGGTTAGGACCAGTTGGAACAAAAACAGAAGAAGTTTCATTATCATGCTCATCCGTGACAAAACCAGTAACTAACGTTTCGTTTTGGAAGATTTGAATTAAAGCAACGGATGAAAAGGGTGATGATTTACGGTTAAATAATTGGTTAACAGTTTCCTTAACCATTTTATATCCAGGTGTTTTTTTAAGAAGTGATACTTCAAATAAATTAAAAATAAATTGTCCGAATTTAGTTTTGATTAGTAGACCAACCAAGAAACAACCACTAAGGATGATAGATACAATGATTAATGTTGCGATTATTTCGTCAAACCTACTAGGAAGAGGAAGTAGCTGCACTAATGCATTAGTAAGAGGCTGAATAGAATTGCTAATTAAGTTATATAGCCATCGAAACAGAAAGATAATAATTGTAATTGGCAGAATGACTATAATTCCACCTAAAAAAGTAGTCTGAAAAAATTTTTTGGTACGCTTAAACATACTGTCCTTTATTTTTTTATTAATACATTATAGACTTATAATTTACAGATGTAAAATAGGTAAATAAAGAATGAAAATAAAACTAAATGAATTAGAAATTAATATTTCCCCTGAAGAGACGCTTAGAGATATACAATTAAGGTATAAGCCTGATGCGGACGTAATTGTTTATAATGGAGCTATCCAGAACGAAGATATTTTATTGTCTGATGGGGATCATGTGATGCTAATAGTAAAAGGAGAAACCCCATCAGAAAGTGAATTAGAAGCTGTGATGACAGCAAGGCATACTCCGGGAGTTCATGAAATAATGAAGAAATCTTGTGTAGGAATAGCTGGTTTGGGGGGCTTGGGATCTTCGGCTGCTATTGCTTTAGCAAGAGTGGGTGTTGGACGATTAGTTTTAGTAGATTTTGATATAATCGAACCAAGTAATTTAAATCGCCAACAATTTTTTATAGATCAATTGGGAATGTTAAAGACTGAGGCCTTAGAAGATAATCTCAAACGAATCAATCCATATGTAGAGATTGAAACGCATAACAAAAAGGTAACACCAGAAAATATAAATGAAATATTTAATGATGTAGATGTTTTGATCGAGGCGTTCGATCGACCCGATCAAAAGGCTATGTTGCTTCAGCACTCCACTGCACCAAAGATAATTGCTGCCTCTGGATTAGCCGGATATGCTTCTGATGAAATAATTGGAATTAAAAGACTAGGAGAAAATATTTACATAGTTGGTGATTTAAAAACAGGAGCAGCTCCTGGATGTGGGTTAATGGCCCCAAGAGTCGGAATTGCTTCTCATATGCAAGCAAATTTAGCGATGCAATTATTATTAGATAAATGATGAGTAATATATTCAAGAGATATGAGATAGGTGATTACTCTATTGTGGTGATACCTATATTAAATGATAACTTTAGTTATTTGATAGTGAAGGGCGATAAAGCCATTTTATTAGATCCAGGAGATGCCGATCCAATTTTAGATTACTTAAAAAAGTATAAAATTAAATTACTCCAAATTTTAATAACGCATTCACATAGTGACCATACCGGAGGTTGCTTAAAATTACAAAGTGAACTAGGAGTTTTATCGAGAAGTCCTAGCGTAGAAGAGGAAGATATAAATATCTTAAATACAATATGTACGGTTATGTCTACACCAGGGCATACCGTAATACATAAAAGTTTTTATTTTCCTGAGTTAGAAATAATTTTTACAGGAGATGCTTTAATTAATGGAGCCTGCGGTAGACTTCTCGGTGGAACCGCAGAGCAATTATTTGACAGCCTGAAGAAAATTTCTAGTCTACCTTCCTCGGTTAAGGTTTTCGGTGGACACGATTATTTAGAAGATAACCTTAAGTTTGCTCTTAATGAAGATCCATCATGCGAGTCTATCGCAGATCGTTTAAATGTTTATCATAAAAATGCCGCAGATGGTTTATTTGTATCTATAAAAGATGAAATACTAACAAATCCTTTTATGCAGACTAATAGCGTGGATGAATTCGCTCAGCTAAGGAAGAGGAAGGATTGCTTCTAACTCTTCTAGGTGTTCAATTAATCTTATTCCTTTATGATCTATTGCATAAGGATAAGAGGATTTTATTTCATTAATAAGCAATAAGGAATTATCTATTTCATTTATACTTCTTAAATGTAGTGCCAAATATAATCGAGCAAATGCTCCAACATTAACGCCATCTGAAAAATAGCAATCACTATGGTTTGTTATAACCTCATTAAGCGCAGTTATTTTACTCTCTTCTTTTTGATTAAGAGCCCAAGTAATTAAAGCACACCCTGTTTGGTTTGCAGCAGGATATTTTTCTCTAAGAATAGATAATTCTTTCTCAACAGATACATCAGTTGAGCTATTCGAAATAAAACGAAAAATTCGTTCGGCTTCTCGTAACTCCTCTCTTGAATATACCTCACCATCACGAAGGATTCTGTATAAGGCCTTAGATCGCTCATTTTTTGCAGCATCATCTTCTATCTCTTTTTCAAGTAGAATATTTATTTGTTTTTCTAACTGCTTAACTCTTAATTCTAGATTTTTAAATAAAGCATCCTGTTCACCAAATAAATTTAAGGTAATAAAAAATATAATTATGGTTAGTATTTTATTCATAATTCTTTAGTCACGTGACCTAGGAAGAAGCTTGATAAAGATAGGCGCTCCTTCAAGTCCAAAAGCATTTCTTAATTGATTTTTTAAATAGGCAACCCAGTTAGACCGAGCAAGATCAGGATTATTAACAAATATTTTGAAATAGATAGGGTTCGTTCCTGATTGGGTAGCATAATAAATTTTTAGTCTTTTTCCTTTAGTCATAGGCGGGGACAGATTCTCAATAGCTTTTTGAATAATTCTATTAAGAACACCGGTTGAAATTTCCGTACGTGTTTGAGCGGCTACATAATCAATTGCTTCAATTGAGCGTTTGATATTATATCCGCTTTTTGCAGAAATAAAAAGAATGGGCGCAAAGTTTAGAAAAGGAAGACTGCTTCTCAAAGCAGGAAGATACTGTGTTTGCGTTATATCCTCATCTGCTTCTTGGGCAAGATCCCATTTATTAACGAGAAGCAAGCAACCTTTTTGGGCATTAATAATACTTGCAGCTATTTTTTTATCTCTACTAGTTGGGCCTGTTTCAGCATCAATTATAAGCACGGAAACATCAGAGCTTTCAATGCTTTTATTTGAGCGTAAATTACTAAACCAATCTACTGCTCCTTTTGAGCGAGTATTTTTTTGTATTCCGGCTGTGTCAATTAATTGATAATTTCTTGCAGAATCGCCGCCTCCAATTGAAAAAGGAATTTCTATACTATCTCTTGTGGTTCCAGGAATATCAGAAACAATCACTCTATCGTTTTTGAGTAGTCGATTAATATATGATGATTTTCCGGAATTTGGCCTTCCTACAACTGCTACACGTAATGGATCTTGAACCGTAATATTTTTACTATCTGGAAGATTTTTAATAATTTCTTCCAAAACACTCTCTATTCCCCTGTTTTGTAATGCTGAAACTGGAAAAACAGGAAATCCAAATCTATCAAAATCATAAGATTGACCATCTCGCTGTTCGTTATCGGCTTTATTTGCTAAAATGATAACTTTTCTTCCACTTTTATGGAGTAATTTAGCCACCTCATTATCTAGCGAAATAATTCCTGAGGTAATATCAACAACAAATAAAATAAAAGATGCGTCAGCAATGGCAATCTCTGCTTGTTGTTCAGTACTTGCCGTAAGAATATCATCAGATATTTGTTTGTTAAAATGACTTAATCCGCCTGTATCAATTAACTCGAATTTTTTTTCGTTATATTCGGCTTCAGCAGATATTCTATCGCGAGTAACTCCGACCTCTTCATGGACTATAGATATTCGCTTTCCTACAATACGATTGAATAAGGCAGACTTCCCAACATTAGGCCTACCTACAATTGCAACGATTCTATTATTTATAAATTGCGACATAATATGCTCTGAAGTACACCAACAAATAAGAAACAACAAGGTTAAGTGATATTTTTTAAGCGGATTGACTCTTGACTGAATGCTGCTAGAGGCGTAGTTTCCCGTTGCTTGTGTTAGTTATTAAGCGTTAGTTAGGAGTGGGTATTGCCCGCTCCTTTGTGTTCTATGAGTGTTAAATAAGAATAAGGTGCAAGGAGGATGATATGAATCCTGCAGAATTAAAAGCTGTTGTTGAGTATATGGAAAGTGAGCGAGGCGTAGAGCGTGAAGTGATTATTCGTGCTATAGAGCTTGCTTTAGAGGGTGCATCAGAAAAAACTGGTGTCAATGATAACGATTTGCGAATTGCTATTGAGCGTAATACATTTCAAATGAAAGCCTTTAGGCGTTTAACAGATGGATCTGAAATTGAATCTACTCCACCAAGCCTTGGAAGAATTGCTGCCGCAACAGCCAAGCAATTAATTATGCAAAAAATTAGAACAGCTGAAAAAGAAATTATTTTTAACGAGTACAAAGATAGGATTGGAGATGTTGTAACCGGTACAGTTGTCCGATTTGAAAGAGCTGATGTTGTAATCGAGCTTGATCACGGAGAAGCAGTTTTACTTGGTCGAGAAAGAGTTCCAACCGAAGAATATGAAATCGGAGAAAGAGTCCGAGCAATAATATTAGATGTTCGAGAAAGAGAAAGAGGACCTGAAATTGCCCTATCTCGTAGTCACCCCGACTTTGTTAGAAGTCTTTTTGAGATGGAGGTATCTGAAATAGCAGACAATACTATGGATATTAAAGGGATAGCACGAGAAGCTGGATACAGAAGTAAGGTAGCAGTTTATTCAAATGACGAGCGTGTTGATCCGGTTGGTGCATGCGTTGGTATGCGAGGTATGAGAGTTAAAAATATCGTACGAGAGTTGTCAGGAGAAAAAATTGATATCGTTCGTTGGAGTGAAGATATTAAGGTACTTATTACAAACTCTTTAGCACCAGCAAGATTAAAACATGTGGAAGTAGATGAGGAAACTCGCACAGTTTCAGTTACCGTTGATCCCGATCAATTATCCTTAGCTATTGGAAAAAGAGGGCAAAATGCTCGATTAACATCGAAGTTAACAGGTTGGAGAGTAGATGTTCAAAAAGATGAGGAAAGCATGGACTTTGAAGAACGTGTTGCTGTTGCAGTATCTAAACTAGCTCAAATAGATGGTATAGGTGAAGATTATGCTGAAAAACTTGTTTTTTCTGGATTTCTTACTCTTGAAGGAATCCTTGCTGCCGAGTTAAGCGATTTAGCATCTATAGAAGGAATTTCCATAGAGGAATCACAAGCAATCTGGACAGCTGCAGAGGTTGCTTACACAGCAGAACACGGTGAGATAGAAGAATAATGAATATTGAAAAAGTAGCCCAAGATGTTGGTGTATCTTCAGAAGAATTAATAGAAATTCTGAACGATATTGATATTAAAGTTGAAGATCAATCATCCAATTTAACAGATGAACAAATTGAGAAAATTTGTGATGAGTTAGGATATTCTTCTATTGAAGAAGCGCGAACTGACAATGTCGCTAGCTCTGAAAGTATAGCTTCGGAGGATAAGAAAGAAACACAAGAGGAAACACAAGAGGAAACACAAGAGAAAGATAATGAGAATAAAGATGACGATCAAATAGATGATGTATCTTCCGAAGAACATGAAAAAATTATAGAGCTAAAAAAACCTAAAGTCATTGTTAAAGAGTTTGCAGAGCTACTTGATATCAAGCCAAACCTTTTAATTGCGGAATTAATGCGCATGAATATTTTTGCATCAATTAATGCAGAAGTTGATATGTCGATAGCAAAAAAAATTGGTGAAAAATATGGTTTTGTTGTTCGAAAAGAAGAAAAAAAGAAAGCCGCCTATTTAGAAAGCTCATCCGCAGCTAAAAATTTAAGAAGAAACACAAGTGAGCCAATTATTGATTCGCCAGAATCATTACTTCCTAGACCCCCGGTTGTGACATTTATGGGTCATGTTGATCATGGAAAAACTTCTTTATTAGATAGAGTCAGAAATAGCCAAGTTGTGAAGGGTGAATCAGGTGGAATAACGCAACACATTGGCGCATATACTGTTGAAATTAATGATGAAAAAATAACATTTTTAGATACACCAGGGCATGCAGCTTTCACATCAATGAGAGCCAGAGGAGCAAATTTAACAGATGTCGTTGTTCTTGTTGTTGCTGCTGACGATGGTGTTATGCCTCAGACGATTGAGGCATTAAAGCATGCTCAAGCTGCTGAGGTTTGTATAATTATTGCTATAAATAAAATGGATCTACCTGCTGCTAATCCAGATAGATTAAAACAGCAGCTTCAAGAAAACGATATAACCGTTGAAGAATGGGGAGGATCAATAGGTTGTTGTAATGTTAGTGCAGAAACAGGTGAGGGTATTGACGGACTTTTAGAGCGAATCTTATTAGAGTCCGAAATGTTGGAGTTAAGAGCGAATCCTAAACGAACAGCACAGGGATATGTTGTTGAAGCTCAAATGGAACCAGGAATGGGACCTACAGCGAGTGTTTTAGTAATGAATGGAACACTAACTGTTGGTGATAATATAATTTGTGGAAAGTATTGGGGAAGAATTAAGGCATTAATTAATGATCAAGGCGTTAAGGTTAGATCAGCTGGTCCGTCTATGGCCGTTAAAATAATGGGATTAGTTAATGTTCCAGGCGCAGGCGATGAGTTTGAGGTATTAGCAAATGAACGTGATGCAAGAAGAATATCTGAAGCATTACAAGATGAAGAACGAAATTCAGCTCTTCAGGGCAGTATAGCCCCTAAAAAAACCTCTCTTGATGATTTATTTAGTGAAGGTAATCAGGGTGAAGAAAAGAAAGTTTTAAGAGTTATACTAAAAGCTGATGTACAAGGATCCATTGAAGCAATTAATCAAGCACTAAATGGCATTCAAAGCGATAAGGTTGATTTAAATATATTATCAAGTGACGTTGGAAATGTAACAGTTAATGATGTGATGTTAGCGAGTGCTTCTAATGGAATTATATTAGGATTTCATTCCGGAAAAGAAAATGGCGTTAATGCAATAGCAAAACGCGAAGGCATAGAAATACGTTTATACAGTATTATTTATGAGCTGATTCAGGATGTTGAATCAGCCATGAAGGGCCTATTAGATCCAGAGCTTAAAGAAAAATTATTAGGAGAAGCGGAAGTTCTAGAAGTATTTGAGTTTAGTAAAAAAAGTAAAATAGCAGGATGTATGATTACAAGTGGTAAAATAATCTCCAAGTGTAGTTTAAGAATTAAAAGAAAAGATGAGTTAATATTTGAAGGAATAATAGGCTCACTAAAAAGATTCCAAAATGATGCATCAGAAGTTAAGCAGGGACAAGAATGTGGAATTCGTCCTAATAATTTTATTGGCTTTGAAGTAGGAGATACTATCGAAGCATTTATTGTAGAAAAGATTTCTCAGACCTTATAATTAGTATTAAAATTTTTAATAAAAAATTTGTCATTTGCGTTCAAACATCATATATAAACAAAACTCAAAAAAGTTTTTTACTTTAATGAGATTAAAATTGTTTTGTTGTTTCTTGTAGAGTTAATGGATTCAGACTAGGAGGTATGATAATGGCAGCAAAGAAAAAAGCAGTTAAAAAAGCTCCGGCTAAAAAAGCCCCAGCTAAAAAGAAGGTAGTTAAAAAAGCTCCGGCTAAAAAAGCCCCAGCTAAGAAGAAGGTAGTTAAAAAAGCTCCAGCTAAAAAGGCTGTCAAAAAAGCTCCTGCTAAGAAGAAGGTAGTTAAAAAAGCTCCGGCTAAGAAAGCTCCTGCTAAGAAGAAGGTAGTTAAAAAAGCTCCAGCTAAGAAAGCTCCTGCTAAGAAGAAGGTAGTTAAAAAAGCTCCAGCTAAGAAAGCTCCAGCTAAAAAGAAGGTAGTTAAAAAAGCTCCAGCTAAAAAAGCTCCAGCTAAAAAAGCTCCAGCTAAGAAGAAGGTAGTTAAAAAAGCCCCAGCTAAAAAAGCTCCAGCTAAGAAAGCTCCAGCTAAAAAGAAGGTAGTTAAAAAAGCTCCTGCTAAAAAAGCTCCAGCTAAGAAAGCTCCTGCTAAGAAGAAGGTAGTTAAGAAAGCTCCTGCTAAGAAGAAGGTAGTTAAAAAAGCTCCAGCTAAAAAGAAGGTAGTTAAAAAAGCTCCAGCTAAGAAAGCTCCAGCTAAAAAGAAGGTAGTTAAAAAAGCTCCAGCTAAGAAAGCTCCAGCTAAAAAGAAGGTAGTTAAAAAAGCTCCAGCTAAGAAAGCCCCAGCTAAAAAAGCTCCAGCTAAAAAAGCTCCAGCTAAAAAAGCTCCAGCTAAGAAAGCCCCAGCTAAAAAGAAGGTAGTTAAAAAAGCTCCTGCTAAAAAGAAGGTAGTTAAAAAAGCTCCTGCTAAGAAAAAAGCTACTCGTAAAAAATAACGTTAAGTCTTCTTAATTAAGAAACGACGGAGTTACTTCCGTCGTTTTTTTGTTTATTAAGACAGATAAACTAACTAGAATGCCAGTATTACTACAATTAATGGAGTTATATTATGAGATGTGTAAAATGTAAAAGCACTAATAATAAAGTCATTGATAGTCGTGATGTCCGGGAAGGCGAATCTATTCGTCGTAGACGAGAATGTTTAGAATGTGGTCATAGATTTACGACTTATGAGGAAACTACAAAAGCAAGATTGCAAGTAACTAAACGAGATGGACGAAGAGAAGAGTTTAGTCGTGAAAAAATAATGAAGAGCTTAGAGATAGCCTGTCGAAAGAGACATATAAGTGTCGAACAGTTAGAGAGAATAGCAGACGATATTTCTAGTAAAGCAGAATCTGAATATGAAAGAGAAATACCAAGTATATCTCTTGGAACAAAAGTTATGGAGGCACTTATCAAACTCGATGAGGTTGCATACATAAGATATGCTTCAGTTTATAGAAGATTCCGTGATGCTGGACAGTTTATGAATGAAGTAGAGAGAATAATTGGTCGCGAATGATTAATTTATCTCGCGATACTTATTTATGGAGAGATCAAGTTTTTGATATTCTTAATTCATCTGGATTAGTTGCGCCTGATTTAGCCGATCATATTGCTTTAAGTACATCAGTTTTTTGTGAACGTAATAATATACAAAATATAAAAAGTTCAGATTTAACATTATTAGCTGCAAGGGGTCTCCATGCCGTTGACTTAGTTAATGAAAGTTTAGTTTTGCTTCAGAAAGATCCTTATCATGAAAAAAGATCTTCTGATTGGGTTCATAATTTTAATATAATTGAAAAGTTCTCGGAATTATTTCCGTTTTTTTCTAAGGGAATAATTTATCCAGATAAGTGGATAGGACTGAATAATAAGAAAATGTGGGTATTAGATTTTAAACAGTTAGAAATTAAGGAAAAAGATTTTCATGAAATTATGATTTTTAGATCGGTATATGCAATATTAGATTTAATGATTCCATTATGGAATGAAACAAATGGAATGGGAGTACTAGGAATAAAAGGGTTAAAGGCTGAGGTGTTAAATACTTTATTTCCATCTGATAAGTTTTCTCATGCCAATGATTTATTATTTTATATACAAGATTTTCTTCAACAGAATAAGTTAGAAAATAATTGGAAGTACTCTCCTGATATAATTATTATTTAAGAAGGATTATAATGCTAAGGAAGAACTGGATTAAGCTAGGAGGATCTATTTTATCAGGAATACTTTTAGCTCTTAGTTTTCCAGGTTTTAATTTTTCTACGTTAATTTTTATTTCCTTTGTTCCGTTTTTATTTACTTTAAGAAATACTAGCCCAAAATACGCCATCCTTCTTTCATGGATTACAGGTATAGTTTTTTTTGGGATATCATTATCCTGGGTTTTCAACGTATCTAATTTTGTTGAGGGTATTTTATATAAGTCAGGATCTATTTTAGGTTGTGTTTTATTAGTTTTCTATTGTGCAGTTTATTTTATTCCGTTTGGTCTTTTAGCATCTCTTTGCATTAGAATAATTAATAAAACAAGCGTCATTAAAAACGTATTTATAATGTTCTTCCTAACAATAGTATGGATTTCCTCAGAGTACTTAAGAGGTATTTTTTTCACTGGCTTCCCTTGGAATCTTTTAGGAATTTCTCAATATGCTAATCCTGCAATGATTCAAATTTCTTCTTTTGGAGGAGTGTATTTAATTTCAGGTTTAATCATATGGATGAATTTAGGAGTATTTATAACTTTTCTCCAATATGTTGGGGAAAAAAATAAAAGAAAATATCGACCTCATTATGAATTAATTATCGGAATCATTCCTTTAGCGTTATCTATCGGTTATGGAATGAATCAATTATTTAGTGATAATCAAGATCATGAAAAATTTAAAGTAGCCGTAATACAACCTAATATACCTCAAAATGAAAAAATAGAAAATATACGTTTTAGTTCGATTGCTAAAAATTTAGAAGATTTATCTGACTCAGCGTTAAGGGTTGCTGAGCCTGATTTATTAATTTGGCCTGAAACAGCTTTATCTGGAGTTGCAACACGATATATGCGAAGTAATGACGATGTAATAAATAGAATTATTAAAATTTGCCCGCTTTTAACGGGAGTGATTGATGTTGAAATAAAGAAAGATGAAGAAATTAATTTTTATAATGCATCCATTTTATTTAAGGAACCGCTTGAATCTACTGCTGTAGATGATGTTTATTATAAGAATCATTTAGTGCCCTTCGGAGAATTTGTCCCGCTGAGTAATGTATTTAAGTTTCTTGCTCCTTTAGGAGCTAATTTTAAATCAGGAAAAGAAATCAAGATATTTCAGACTAAAAAGTCTCCTCTATTTTCTGTTCTAATTTGTTTCGAAGACACCATTCCATCTATTGCAACTAAAGCCGTAAAGATGGGCTCTGAATGCTTAATTAACCAAACAAATGATGCATGGTTTGATCCCTCTTATCAGTCTTTACAGCATATGGCACATGCTATATTTAGATGTACGGAAAATAATGTTCCTATGATTAGAGCGTGTAATACGGGAATAAGCTGTATAATAGACTCTAAGGGAAGAATCAGGCAAAGTTTGAATACTCAAACAAAAGGCTTTATGATTGCGGATATAAGTATAGATAAAGAAAGAACTTTAACATTTTATACAAAATACGGAGATATTTTTTCAATGATGGCAGTTTTAATATCTATAATTTTAACAATTATACTTTATTTTAAAAAAGAAATAAGATCATAAGAATATGTATGAAGAATTAACAAAGTCAGCGGATCTTCATCAGAAGAAGATTGATGAAATGAATGAGTATTTAGGAATCTCTTTGAAAAAATCTGAGTTAGAGAAGCTAGAAAAAGAGGCAAGTGCTCTAGATTTTTGGAGTAATCAGAAAAAAGCCCAGGATAATATTAATGCTACAAGTAGAGTTAAGAAGATATTAGAACCTTATGAAAAAATAGTTAATAGCCTAGATGATCTAAATATTTTATTAGAACTTGTTCAAGCTGATGAAAAGGGAGCAATTGAAGAGGCAATAATTATTGAAAAAAATATTTCTGATGAGATTAATAGTCTTGAAATACAGCTTCTTCTTGGGAAGGAGTTTGATGAGTGTAATGCATATTTAACATTACATGCCGGAGCAGGCGGAACAGAAAGTTGTGATTGGGCCGACATGCTTTATCGAATGTTTACTCGTTATTCAGAAAGGCAGGGCTTTAAGTACCAAGTACTAGATTATCAGCCAGGAGATGAAGCTGGAATCAAAAGCATTACTGTTCTAATAAAAGGATCATATGCATATGGATTATTAAAATCCGAAAGAGGCGTTCATAGATTAGTAAGGATCAGCCCGTTTGATTCGCAGTCACGAAGGCACACTTCCTTTTCGGCAGCAGACGTATCTCCAGAAATAAAAGATGATATTCTTGTAGAAGTTAATGAATCCGATCTAAGAATAGACACATATAGAGCTCAAGGAGCCGGAGGTCAGCATGTTAACACAACAGATTCAGCCGTAAGAATTGTTCATTTGCCAACCGGAACAGTTGTGCAGTGTCAGGCAGAAAGGTCTCAGCACAAAAATAAAGCTACTGCAATGAATATGATTAAGGCACGATTATATGAGATAGAACAGGACAAAAAAAGAAAGGCAGTTGATCAGCTATATAGTGATAAAGGAGAAATTTCATGGGGTTCGCAAATACGATCATATGTAATGCAACCTTATACAATGGTTAAAGATCATAGAACAGATGAACAAGCTGGCAACATTCAAGATGTATTAGATGGAAATATAAAAGCATTTGTTTATGCTTATCTTAAGAAATTTTAATTATGAATATTTTAGAAAAAATTATTTTAGATAAAAAAACTGAGATTTTAAAAAGAAAAAAAGAAGAGCCAATGTCTTCTTTGTCAAATGTTTATAAATCAACACCATGTTTCATAAATGCCTTAACAGTAAAGCCTATAGGGTTTATTGCAGAAATAAAAAGAAAGTCTCCATCAGCAGGAATTTTATGTACACCATTTAATCCTGTAGAGATATTGCAATCGTATGAAGAAGGTGGTGCAACAGCAATATCATGCTTAATTGATAATAAATATTTTGGAGGAAGTGATGAGATATTTAGAACAATTCGAAGTAAAACAAACCTACCTATGCTTTATAAGGAATTTGTGGTTGATGAGTGGCAAATAGCACATGCAAAATCTCTTGGTGCATCAGGAATATTATTAATTGCTGGTATATTGGATAATAAAGAAATTACTGAATTGTCAGAATGTGCAAAAAATTACGGTTTAACGGCACTAATAGAAGTTCACGATCACAAGGAGTTAAATAGAGTATTAGATATTGGAGCTAATTGTATTGGTATTAATAATAGGAATCTAAAAACATTTCAAACTTCATTAGAGACAACAATAAATCTTTTTAAGAAAATTCCCGATGATGTAATTGTTGTTAGTGAAAGCGGTATAAAAACAGCGGATGATATGTTGAAAATAAAACAGCTAGGTATTAATGCAGTATTAGTTGGAGAAACACTCCTAAAAGATAATGATCCTAGTAGGTCATTAAAAAATTTATTATCTAAAATATAAAATTACTTACTTCGGTCTTTAGTAAATTTAACTTGATACAAATATTATTTTTAATACTATGTAATGCTTATATTTATAGTTCCAAATATAATAATAGATGTAATTTTACATTTCGAATTAGGAGACCATAAGATGATATTAAAAAAATGGGGTATGATAATATTTTTAAGCATGTTGATTAATATAGGCTTTGCTCAAGAAACAATGTTTTTTGAGGAGGACAAAAAAATAGATTCAAGCGCCATAGGTGCGTCATCTGAGTCATCTATTCTATCCTTAATGGATAAAGGCATAAATCAATATAGATCTGGTGAATATAGTTTAGCTGAAAAGTCTTTTGAATTAGCCTTAATAAAAGATCCATACAATCGTAAAGCGATGGAATATTTACAAAAAATAGCAAGTCGTGTTTCAGTTATTAGCCAAGTTGAGCAGCAATCAGCAAGAGCTCAGGCATTAGCTGAGATTGGCCGGTCATGGAAGGATTCTCCAAAAGTATTTAGTTCTGAAGTTGAAGAAGAAAAAGTAATAACGCTTTCAGCAGAAGATAAGGCAATACAAAGTCTTGTTGATAGTATGAAGTCAATAAGAATAGAAAAATGTGAATTTATTAATGAAGAAGTAAATGTTGTTTTAAGTTATCTCGCTTATCAAACTCGTGAAGCTAGTGGAAAAAGCGTCAATTTCATACCTTATGGAATGAATGATATGATAGGTGGACAGGCACTTATTAATATTGAGTTAACAGATCCGTCTATCTTTGAGGCATTAACATTTATTACCGAAATGAATAACTGGAAGTTTGAAGTTCGAAGTAATGCAGTTATTGTTATGCCTATTGATTATGTTGCTGCAGAAGATTTAATGGTTAAAACATACCCTGTTTTACCAGAAGTGGGAGCGGAACTAGAAATGTCAAATAGTGACAACTCGCCTGATGATTTATTTGGTGATATGTCTTCTTCAGATAATACAGGCGGTCCAATAGATGTACAAAACCATTTTGCTATTGTTGATTGGCCGGCTGGTTCAAGAATACTTTATCATCCGAGTCATTCTAGACTGCAAGTAAAGAATACAACAAAGAATATTAAAGTTCTCGAGATCGTTCTTAATGATATGAAAGAAGACGCTATTCAGAAAAGAACAAGACAGGTGCAAATTGAAACAAAATTTGTTGAATATAATGAAGGCGCATTAGAAGAATTGGGTTATGATTGGACGCTTTATGATGGCGGAAGAATTGCAGATTTTGAGCTTGCTGATAGCGGTAATTATTATACAAGAGGTGGAACATATAATTCATCACCAAGTATTTCAGGACCTGGTGGAGAACAAATTTTTAATAGCGATGGAAGCGCCGCTGTATTTGGTGTTCAACAGGTTTTATCTGGGCCAGCTAACGGAAGTGTTGGCGCTACACTACAACAAGGACAAAGTCTTTTTGGAACAGGTCTAAGAAGTAATACTCAAGGATTGCAGAGTGCACCAAATAATCTTTTATCATTAATGGGAGGTACACCTGCAGCATTAGTTTTACAAAATTATAATGATATACCTTTAGACCTTGCTATCACTGCTATGGAACAAGAGGGAACAGCAGATGTTCTAAATGCCCCAAAAATTACAACTAAAAGCGGGAATGAAGCAGTGATAAAAGTTGTTGAAACACATAGATATCCTCAGGATTATGATGTTGAAACGGGCCAGCGTACTGCTCCAGTTGTCAAGCCGCAAGACTGGGAAGAGAAAGACCTCGGAGTTGTTTTGAGAGTTGAGCCAACGGTTGATGTTGAAAACGAAACAATTGAACTAGAACTTAATCCTGAAATTACTAAATTTGTTGGATATGATGAATATAAGGTTGGTGTTAACTCTTATGAAACAGGTGGTAATAATGCTTCAACATTTGTTGGTGATGGTAGTGATTTAATTGCTAAGGTTCCTTATTTTAAAACTAGAAGTATATCAACTCAAGTTACTATTTCTGATGGTAGTACAGTTGTTATGGGTGGATTAGTTGACGAACAAACAGATACATTTAGAGATCAAGTTCCGCTTCTTGGTGATATTCCTTATTTCGGTCGTTTCTTTAGATCAGAAGGATCACGAAACTTTAAGCGAAACTTACTTATAACAGTAAAGGCGACTCAAGTAGATGATCGCGGTATGACTCGAGAAGAACGAGAGCTTGAAAGAAAAAGTAAAAATTATTAGAAGGGAAAAACAATGAAATTAATAATTGCATATATTCAACCAGAAGCATTAACTGCAGTTAAAAAAGCACTTTATGAAAAAGAAATATTCAAAATGTCAGTTACTAATGCACTAGGTTGTGGTCAACAGAAGGGATATCTTGAAAATTATCGTGGTGCTGAATTAGAAGTTAATTTACTCAAAAAAGTACGTGTTGAAATAGCTGTTAATGATGATCATGTTGAAACTACAACTGATGCAATAGTTAGTGGTGCTAGAAGTGGTAATATCGGTGATGGAAAGATTTTCATTATGGATTTAGGAGAATGTATCCGTATTCGTACAGGCGAAACCGGTACAGAAGCAATTGGATAAATAATAATAAGTATGATTTTTAGACCCGTTCAATGAGCGGGTTTTTTTTTAAGGAAGAAGATGGAATTTATTGCTTTTGATTTAGAGACAACAGGTATAAACCCCTCATTAGATAAGATTATAGAAATAGGAGCTGTCCGATTTTCCGGTAGTAATGCTATGCAAGGTTTTGGTCATCTTATTAATCCTGAAATACACATACCAAATGAGGCCTCTACAGTTAATGGTATAACTGACGAGATGGTTAAGGATAAACCAAAGGTACAAGAGATATTAGGTTTATTTGCTGAATTTTGTGGTAACCTTCCTCTTGTTGCTCATAACGCTTCTTTTGATTTTAAATTCTTACTAGAAGATGTAAAATTATATAAAAGTTTAGCCCCAAAAGGCTGTGTTTTAGACACTCTAGCATTATCAAGAAAAGTATTTCCAGGAATGCCAAATTATAAATTATGGACATTAGTTAGACATTTTAATTTCCCCAGCGGAACCTTCCATAGAGCAGAAGAAGATAGCTCATATTGTGGATTATTATTTGCAAAAATTATTGAAACATTGGAAAAAAGAAAAGAAGCAAACACAGTAGATGATTTACTAAAAATTATAGGAAAGGATAAATTAATTTTTCCTGAATATAAAGATGAAGTCGATCAATTAGATTTATTTTAACTTTTATCAAGATCTCTTAGAATTATTTCAGCGGGAGTTAAGAATCCCTTTTCGCTATTACATGATTTGCAACATGTAACACAATTTGTTTTATTACTTTTTCCTCCTCTTGAAACTGGAAGAATATGATCCATTGTTAATTCATTAGAAGTAAATTTTTTTTGACAATAATAACATAACTCCATTGAAAGCTGTTTTTTCCACCAATTAGACTTTCGTAATTCTCGTGCTTTATTTCTTTCACGAGAAACGTGCAGTGGGTTTTTATTAATTTCTATCCAATCATCACTTTTCATTAGTTATTATATTTACTAGGCAAATTTAATATGATCAATAGAAAAAATTCGTAAGAAAAAAAGGTAACAACAGAATATTTGTATGAAAAAATATTTTTTACAGTTTTTATTAATTTTTTTTCTTATATTTACAATAGCCTGCAATAAAAATAATAATAAGTTTATGAGTGAAAAAATTATAAAAACCGAAGAAGAATGGATGAGTCAATTAAATGATGAACAGTACTATGTAACTCGTCTAAGAGGAACTGAGAGAGCCTTTAGTGGTAAATATTGGAATCATAAAGAATATGGTATTTATTCCTGTATTTGTTGTAACCAGGATTTATTTTTATCGGATACAAAGTTTGATTCTGGTTGTGGTTGGCCAAGTTATTTTTCTCCGATTAACAGTAATGTAATTATTGAAAAAAAGGATATTTCTCATGGAATGATAAGAACAGAAGTTTTGTGTTCAAAATGCAATGCTCATCTAGGACATGTTTTTCCTGATGGTCCTCCTCCAACAGGATTAAGATATTGTATAAATTCAGCTTCTATTTTATTTAGGAGTATAGATTAAATACTACTTGTTTTCATCCCAAATATTTTTTCTTCAGAATCATACTTATCATTAATTAGATTTAATAAAGTTAGAGGGTTAGGTCCATATTTATTTTCTGATGATATTCCTGGCTGACAATACCAATAAATAAGAACTATATCTAAAAATAATGTTAAAATATCAAAAGCTAATCCTGGTATAATTGTTGGAATTAAAGGAGCAAAGAACCATAATCCCGATTTATTAATATCATGTAATCTTCTAAAACTTAGGGAAATACTAGGAATAATAAATATTAATGCAAATATTACCGTAAGAATAGGAAAGTTATTTTGTATAGAGAAAATAATTAAAAAGCTTATTAATGTTATTGAAGATATAAGAATAAAAAGTTGTGCAAACTAATATTCGGATCTAGATGATCTTCCAGAAAAATTTAAATATTGAGTGAAAAATAATTTAATTGCATTCTTAATGCTCATATAAAGATTCTCATTTCAATCTATTGTTTTTCTATAACAGCTGCGCCAAAAGTAAAGCCACCACCAAATGCTGTCAAACCAACAAGATTTCCGCTTGGCAAATCTGGTATTAGTTCTGACAAGGCAATAGGAATGGTATTTGAAGAAGTATTCCCATACTTACTGATATGATTAAACATTTTCTCAGGTGGACAGTGGATAGTTTTTCTTATTGCTTCAATAATACGTTCATTTGCTTGATGAGGAACAATATAATTAAGTTGGTCAGTTGTAATACCTCTTCGCGTACAAGCTTGATCAAGCATATCAATCATCTTGCGAACTGCCAATTTAAATACTGTTAATCCCTCCATTTCTATATGCTCCCCGCTTCCAAGATTAGGGACATAAAGTACTTTTGGATCAACTCCTGTTGCAGATAAAACCGGTCGATTTATTTTTACTCCTATTGATCCAGGTCGTTCCTCATTACATACTAGTGTTGCGGTAGCAGCGTCACCAAACAATGGATATGTTTTTTGATCTTCTTTATTAACCATAGGAGACAAGGTTTCTGCCGTTATAACAATAACTTTCTTTGTTGGTGCATTACTGATAAAATCAAATGCTGATTGAAGCGCATAAATATAGCCAGAACAGGCAGCGTTAACATCATGAGCTTGCATTAAAACTTCTCCTTTTTCAGGACTTAACTCATGCAAAACTCTACATGCTAATGAAGGAGTCATAGATAAAGGAGTTCCTGTAGAGCATATTAATGCTCCAATTTCTGAGATATCTAATTCCTCTTTTTCTAAAAGTTGTTTAGTTGCTTTTACAGCTAATGATAAAACATTTTCATCGTCTCCAATCCAATATCGATTCTCTATTCCAGTTCTTTTTCTTATTGCCTCAGAATCCCATTCTGAATGATCTTGAAGTATCTCCTCATTTGTTAACTTTCTCGAACCTAATACGGTAGATATATTTGAAATATAGATCGGCTTTAAAGAGTTTAATGGAGTAATTAAATTATTTTTTTGTATTATTGGTCTGCGCTTAGCGATAATTGGTTTTCCTGCTTCTTCTGCTGTGATAAGCTTCCTTTGTTTTTTTTGGTTAGATTTTATTATAAATAATGTAGAGCCAACGGTAAGCTGATCATTTTCTTCTGCCTCAATTTTTTCTATTTTTCCCGAAACAGGTGCAGATATATCCATTGATGCTTTATCTGCTTCAACTGACGCTAATAATTGACCATCTTCCACTTCATCTCCAACAGAAACATGTAAGGTTGTTACAGTAACCGTCTCATCAGACGGACTAGAACCAATTGCCTTAACAGTTAATTGTCCGGCCTCATCTTTTTCTTCCTTTTCCCAATGAAGATCAACATCAAGAAGATTAGCGCAAGACTCCACAACTTTTTTAAAGGATGGAAGTACTTCTATTTGAGCGCTATAATCATATGGAATATAAGTATCATGTCGCGTAACTCTTTGAATAATAACGGATGATCCCAAATGTTCAGTAATAGTAGCAGCGATCTCAGCACCCATACCGCATGTTTGATTATCTTCATGTACAATTATTATTTTTCCTGTCTTTTTAACAGAATTGAGAACTGCATCTTTATCCCACGGATAAATCGTCCTTAAATCAATAACCTCAATATTTAATCCGGCTTCAGAAAAAACATTAGCTGTATTTTCACATAGTGGCATAGTGCTTCCCCAGCTTAGTAATGTTAGGTCTTGTCCGACTCTAACTGTTTTTGCTTTACCAATTGGTACATAGTGATTGCTTATATCTGGGGATGTTGTTCGAGATCGATCATTTATTAAGCTCTTAGGAAAAAGAAATAAAGAAGGTCTCTTAGATTCTGATATTGCATTAATTAAGCCAGCAGCGTCCTCAGCAGTAGAAGGCATAAAGACATCGATTCCTGGAATATGTGCAACAATTGATTCAAGAGTTTGAGCATGGTATGGACCAAGACCAGGTCTGTATGCACCAGCAATTGCCATAACAACAACAGGCGACTCCCACTGACCATTCGTCCTCCAAAACATTGCGCCTATCTCTGAAATTAGATGATTATATGCAACTGGTAAGAAATCAGAGAATTGCATAAAAGCAATCGGTTTTTTTCCTGTTAATGCTAATCCAGTAGATACTCCTAGTATCGTATTTTCAGCTAATGCACTATTCCTAACCTGATTAGGAAACGCAGTACTTAGACCTCTAGTTAGACCAAATACGTCACCCTTAGGATCTTCAATATCTTGCCCTAGAAGAATTGTTTCATCATTTAATTTTAATTGATTTTTTAAGGCCTCTCTCATTGCTTCTAGCATTGTTAGATCTCTTTTTTCAGATGCACCAGTATATTCAGATTTTTGAGCAGGTAATGCACGTTTTGCAGAAAATTTTGGCTCAGGAGTATCACCATTTCTTGCTACATTAAATGCATGGTCTATTTTCTT
Source organism: Pontiellaceae bacterium (assembly GCA_045566035.1). Taxonomy (GTDB): domain Bacteria; phylum Verrucomicrobiota; class Kiritimatiellia; order Kiritimatiellales; family Pontiellaceae; genus Pontiella. The sequence goes on from JBJLEI010000003.1 coordinate 23,627, forward strand.
TTGTACATCTGCCTCAATAAGCTCTAATTGATTTGTATTAACTCCAGCCTCAAGAAGAGAATTACGTAAATTTGCGCAGGGGTCAGAGTTTTTTGTAGCTTCGCTTAAATCTTCCTTAGATCTATAAACGGATTGATCATCTGCATTTGTATGACTAGCTAGACGCTCAACATTAAATAAAACAATCTGTGGTTTTTTATCATCACGAATACTATCAATACATTCTTTTATCTTCACATCTGCTTCAATAACGTCTGTCCCATTTATTCGATTTATTTTTATTCCATAAAAGTTATCTGGTTTACTTCCATCAGGTAGAGAGTAGAAAGTGTTCCCTGTTGTTGGTGTAGATAATGCAAATTTATTATCTTCTATTAAAAATAGTATAGGAAGATGGTGTCTAGATGCTTCTGCTATAGCTTCATAAAAATCACCCTGTTGGGTTGATCCATCACCGACTGATACAATAATAATTGCATTATCAACAGACTCTTTAATTGAATGTGCTACACCCGCCGCCTGCAGAGCATTACTTCCAACTAAAGTTGGAGTACTTAAAATATTTAGAGATCTATCACATGGAAATGCAGGCATTCTTCTTCCCTCGGAATTAGAATTTTTTCTACTGAATAGACCATTAAAAACTGTTTCATATGTTACGCCCCTGGCATAAGCTAATGCCCTATCGCGATAATGAAGATGAAGCCAGTCATACTCATTTAAATGATTTGCAATAACAGCTGTTGCTTCGTGACCAGATGATGGAATATAAAAAAATACCTCTCCTCGTTGAGCCGCATCAGCTTGCAGATGATCAGTATAACGAGAAGCGATCATGTGTTTATATGTATTAAGATAGTCGCTAATTTTTTCTGGGTTCATATATGAGCCTAAATCCTTTTTACACTTTACACCCTAATAGTTCCGAATAGCAATGGTCTAGTGTTGAAATTGTTTAATATTATAAGAATTAAAATTTGTAATAGTAATTGAGATGTTATTCGAGATTATAAGTCTACTTTAATAATAATTACATATTTGTTATATATAAATATATTAATACATATTTGTTTTTATAAGTCTTTATATTTCTTCTTTAAATTTATTTTCCTAAGAAAAAAAGTAAAAAAATAGTGGCATAATATATGCATATAATATTTTCGAATATTCATTAAAAAGAGGAAAACAATTATGAAGAGTAAAATTAAAAACGCAATGATGTTCATTGCACTATTAGCATTCACTCCTATGTTTTGTTTAGCTGGTGATGGTCCCTCACAGGAGCTTTATTGGCTTAATAATATTTGGATGATGGTAGCTACCTTCTTGGTTTTTATCATGCATCTTGGATTTGCAATGCTAGAAACAGGATTAACACGTGCTAAAAACACAGTTAATATCTTGTTTAAAAATACAGGAATTATTGCAATTGGACTACTAACATATGCATTTGTTGGATTTGGTCTAATGTATCCTGGAGATTTTAACGGATACTTTGGTTATGCAGCAGCAGCGCTGCCATTAACTGAAATGTTCGCAACAGATGCTGGAATTGGTTATGCTGATGGCTGTTATAGTCTTTGGACTGACTTTCTATTCCAAGGTATGTTTGCAGCAACTGCAGCAACTATTGTATCAGGTGCTGTAGCAGGACGTATTAAACTTGGCGCATTCTTTATCTTTACCCTAGTTTATGTTGGATTTGTATATCCAGTTCTAGGTTCTTGGAAATGGGGCGGCGGTTGGTTAGATGCAATGGGCTTTTATGACTTTGCTGGTTCAACACTTGTTCACTCAGTTGGTGGATGGGGAGCTCTTGCAGGTGTCCTTGTTTTAGGTCCAAGAATTGGAAAATATGTTGGTGGTGCTACAAAAGCTATTCCAGGCCATAATATGCCATTAGTAACAATTGGTGTATTCCTTCTATGGTTAGGTTGGTTTGGATTCAATGGTGGTTCAGCTCTTTCAGCCGATGCTGATTACACATCATTTGTATTAGTTACAACATGTCTTGCAGCAGCATCTGGTATAGTAGGTTCTGGTATTACATCATGGTTAGTTCAAAAGAAACCTGACTTAACGATGGTTCTAAACGGTGCGTTAGCTGGTTTAGTTGGTATAACTGCTGGTGCAGACGTATTAACTCCAGCACAAGCTATACTTGTTGGTTTAGTAACAGGTTCCGTAGCAGTCTTTGCGGTAATTGGATTTGATAAAGCAAAAATCGATGATCCAGTTGGCGCTATAACAGTTCACTTAGTTTGTGGAATTATTGGAACATTAGCAGTTGCTCTTAATCCAGAGTACTCTTTTGGTGTGCAGTTTTTAGCTATTATCTCTTATGGAGTCGTAGCATTCTTATCTGCATTAATTCTATTTACTGTATTGAAGAAAACAATTGGAATACGTGTTAGCGAAGAAGAAGAGGTTAAAGGCCTTGATGTAAGCGAACACTCAATGGAAGCTTATAGCGGATTCCAGTTTTTTACAAATGAGTAATTTTTAATTTAAATTATTCTCTCCTCCTCAGCCCGGCCGTCGTAAGACGGCTGGGTTTTTTATTATTAAATCGATTTACCTCTACCCTTCATTCAAGTACTTTTCATAACTTGATAGAAGTCATTTAAGGAGAACGTTATGAGTGAAAATTATTTTAATACCTTATCTCTAAAATTAAAATTAGAAGAACTTGGTACATGTAGGTTTATGCAGGCATCTGAATTTTCTAATGGGATAAATGCCGCTAAAGGACTTAAAATTGTTATTATTGGTTGTGGTGCGCAAGGATTAAACCAAGGGCTTAATATGCGTGATAGCGGTCTGGATGTATCTTACACGTTAAGAGATGCGGCTATTTCCGAAAAAAGGCAGTCTTTTCTAAATGCTTCAGAAAATGGATTTAATGTTGGTAACTACGAACAAATGTTGCCATCGGCAGATATTGTAATGAATCTAACACCTGATAAACAACATACATCTGTAGTTAAATCGGTTGTTCCTCTCATGAAAGAAGGAGCAATATTTTCTTATGCACATGGTTTTAACATAGTAGAAGAAGGAATGAAAATAAGAGAAGATCTTACGGTAATAATGGTTGCGCCAAAATCACCTGGTTCTGAAGTAAGAGAAGAATATAAAAGAGGTTTTGGTGTTCCAACATTAATTGCATGTCACCGCGAAAATGATCCAAATGAAAATGGACTAGATATTGCTAAAGCATTATGTGTTGCTCAGGGAGGACATCGTGCAGGAGTTCTTGAATCATCCTTTGTTGCTGAAGTAAAATCAGATTTAATGGGCGAGCAAACGATCTTATGTGGAATGCTTCAAGCCGGCTCACTTCTTTGTTTTGATAAAATGGTAGAAAAGGGTATTGATAAAGGGTATGCATCCAAGCTTATTCAATATGGTTGGGAAGTAACAACAGAAGCACTTAAGCAGGGTGGTATAACCAACATGATGGATAGACTTGCTAATCCAGCTAAATTAAAAGCAAATGAGCTTTCTGAAGAATTAAAAGTCCTTATGAGATCCTTATTTGAAAAACATATGGAAGATATCATTACTGGTGAGTTTTCTAAGGTTATGATGGAAGATTGGAAAAATGAAGATAAGAATTTATTAGGATGGCGAAATGATACAGGAGAAACAGCATTTGAAAAAACATCAGCCGGAGATATAGATATATCCGAACAAGAATATTTTGATCATGGTATTTTGATGGTTGCTATGATTAAAGCAGGTGTAGAGTTAGCTTATGAGTGTATGGTTGAGGTGGGTATTAAACCAGAGTCCGCTTACTACGAGTCACTTCATGAAACGCCATTAATTGCTAATACCATTGCGCGAAAGAAGCTTTTTGAAATGAACCGTATTATATCGGATACAGCCGAGTATGGTTGCTATCTTTTTTCTCATGCATGCGTTCCTTTGCTAAAAGACTTTATGAATAAGGTTGATACGGATGTTATAGGAAAAACTTTAAAGTCATCAGACAATGGTGTTGATAATATTACCTTGGTTGATGTTAATGCTTCTATACGTTATCATGAAGTAGAAGTAATTGGTGAGCAGTTACGTTCAGCAATGGATGGAATGAAAGCATTGTAACTTAATTATTGGTAAATTTTAGGAAACTAAAAAAGGGGGAGAAACTCCCCCTTCTATTTATTCAGCCCAGTTAACACCACGATAGTTTCCTTCGTGAGCTACTTGAGCTTTCTCGACATCTTCTGTGTTATAAGTTGTACCTCTGTACTGTACGATGTGAGATATTTCATTCACCGCACTGTCAGAATTAAACTCAACACCTCTATATTGTAGAGTAGCCATAGCTTTATCCTTTCTTTTTACGGTGCGTTCCTTCGCAGACCATTCTGCTACTTCCGTCTGCAGATTGTAAGAAAACAAGCTACAAGATGAACGTACTGATATTCTTAAAAAAAGGTATTTTAATTACAAGAAAAAAAAATAAAAAAAAATGGCGAGGATGACGGGACTCGAACCCGCAACCTCCAGCGTGACAGGCTGGCGCTCTAACCAATTGAGCTACACCCCCGCGGAAAGGGAAGCGAAATACTATTCAATTAAGAATATGGTGCAAGTGGAAATTGATTTTTTTATTAATTTATTACTCACGTATTTGACCTTTACCTTCAATAATAAATTTATATGTTGTTAATTCTTCTAATCCCATTGGTCCTCTAGCATGTAATTTATCGGTACTAATTCCTATCTCTGCGCCCATTCCAAATTCAGCACCATCTGTAAATCTTGTTGAGGCATTTACGTATACGGAACTAGAATCTACTTCTGCTAGAAATTTATTTTCAGCGTTTTTATCTTCAGTAATGATTGCATCTGAATGACCTGAGCCATAATGATTAATATGATCAATAGCCTCTTGAGTATTTTTAACGGTCTTTATAGATAAAATCATTTCAAGATATTCTGTATGCCAATCTTCTTCTGTTGCGGGTGAAGCTTCATCAATAAATTGACAAACTTTTTCATCACCTCTGACTTCAACCCCTCGAGATATGAGAATATTTCCCATCTTTGGAAGGAATTCAGAAATAATATTGTGATGAACTAAAAGCGTCTCCATTGCGTTACAAACTCCTGGACGTTGACATTTTGCATTTTCTGCTATCTGCCATCCCATCTCTAAATCTGCTTGCTCATCAATATAAGTATGACATATCCCTTTATAATGTTTGATAACAGGTATAAGCGACATTTCTGCTACGGCGTTAATTAAGCCCTCGCCTCCTCTAGGAATAATTAAATCGATATAATCTTTCATTTTGCACATTATTTTTACTGCTTCTCTATCTACTGTCGGGATTAGTTGTATTGCATGATCCGGAAGGCCTTTTCTTTCTCCACCTTCCTGCAATGCTTTTGCGATAGCGAGGTTAGAATAAATAGCTTCTTTTCCACCTCTTAGAATAACAGCATTAGACGTTTTAAAACAAAGCGCTGCAGCGTCACAAGTTACATTAGGTCGGGATTCAAAAATAATACCAATAACTCCAATTGGCGCTCTTATTTTACTTAACTGTAATCCATTTGGTCGATTCCATGAACTAATTTCTTTACCGACTGGATCATCAAGAGTAATTAAATCATGCAAGCCACTTATCATTCCATCAATTCTAGTATCGGTAAGTTCAAGTCGATCTAACATAGCTGAAGAAAGACCCGCACTTTTACCTGCCTCTAAATCTTTTTTATTTTCGGTTTTTATAAAATCTCTATACTCTTCTAGTGCAGTTGCCATAGATTCAAGAATTGTATTTTTCTTTCTAGAGGTTAGCCTAGCCAATGCACGACTAGCATTTTTAGCATTTTTACCAATATTTAAAATTTCATCTTCATTAGTCATTTATCATACTCCAAATTGTTATAATTTATTTAACGGGAACTAAAAAGGTACCCTCATCATTCCCATTTAATATATTCTTTAGTACATCTTTTTTACGACCATCCGCAATTACTACGGGTATTCCTTTAGAAGTTGCTAGTTGAGCAGACTGTAATTTTGAAGTCATTCCCCCGGATGATAAATTATCCTTAACATCTTTTACATGGGAAAATATTGCATCATTAACTTCTTCTACGATGGATATACGCTCGGTTTTATTGTCCGATAATGATTTTTTTAAACCATCTGTAGCGGTGAGTAATATTAATGCATCTGCGCCAATTAAGATTGCTACAAGAGCAGCTAAAACATCATTATCTCCAAATTTAATTTCTTCTGTAGAAACTGTATCGTTTTCATTTATAATAGGAATTATTTTATGCGATATCAGACTAAGCAAAGTGTTTTGCGCATTCATATGCTGTTCTTTATTATTTAGTACGTCATGTGTTAATAAAATTTGACCAATTGCGCATTCTTTTGCACCAAATAAATCATCGTAAATACTAATTAGACGAAGTTGTCCTACTGCAGCAGCCATTTGTAAGTCTGTTATATCATCAGGCCTATTTTTTATTCTAAGCGCTTCAAGTCCTGAACCAATTGCTCCAGAAGATACAAGCGCCATCTCCTTTCCTTTATTTTGGAAGAACGAAAGCTCATCTACAATATTTTGCATATTATCACGATCAGGAATTCCACTTTCCTGCACAAGAACTTTACTTCCTACTTTAACAACTATTCGGTTGCAATGCTTAAGAACTTCTCTATTTTTAACATTTTCGCTCATAAAATTTTCCTTATAGATAGTTTTGCTATCACATTAAGAGTAATTTGTCTAGTGGTCGAAAGCGGTTGAAATTTTTAACTTTAAAATAAATAATGAAGTAACGGTATGAGAATTACGAGTGGCATATTAAAAAATCGAAGGCTAAAGACGCTAGAAGCAGAATTTAGGCCAACTAAGGAAAGCGTTCGTGAAGCTGTTTTTTCATCTCTAGGTGGTTCATGTGATGGATTACATGTACTTGATCTTTATGCTGGAACCGGATCACTTGGCTTAGAGGCTTGGAGTAGAGGAGCAAAGCACGTGAGTTTCGTAGAGAAACAGAAAATTTTAATAGACCAATTATCTCAAAATATACAAGTTATGCGAAATGATTCACTTGGGACCACCGATGTTATATTTGCCGATGTATGTGCCTGGCTGAAAAAAAATATAATAAGTTATGACATCATTTTTGCTGATCCGCCTTATAATGAGGAAGATACATTTATTAATACGCTTGATGCAATAGAGCAAAATTCTTCTTTGTCTTCTACGGGTTGTGTTGTATACGAGTTACGGTATACGCAGAATATACCGCTTGTAAAGAGTTGGAATATTATAAAAGAAAAGCGTTATGGAAAAACTAAGATTTTAATGCTTAAAAGGATTTAATTATGAATCAATCAGCAATTTGTGCAGGTACATTTGACCCATTAACAAATGGTCATATAGATGTTATTGAACGTGCTTCGAAGATTTTCTCAAGACTAGTAATTGGCGTCGCAGCAAGCGTTGGAAAATCACCATTATTTTCTTTAGAAGAAAGAATAGACCTTGTAGCTGGATCATTAAATCATCTTTCTGGAATTGAAATAAAATCTTTTGAAGGTTTATTAGTAGATTTCGCAGAGCAGGAAAAAGCTAATGTGATTATTCGAGGCTTAAGGGCTTTCTCTGACTTTGAGAATGAATTTCAAATGGCTCTTACAAATCGTCAAATGAAACCAAAAATTGAAACATTATTTCTAATGCCTAAACAAGATTACAGCTATGTTAGTTCAAGTAATGTTCGTGAAGTTGCGCAAATGGGAGGAAATATTAATCAATTTGTTCCTGAATATGTGCAGAGCGCTTTGAAAAGAAAATTTTCTTAAGATAAATTATGATCTAAAAAAAAGAACCAGACTAAAAGTTATATAAAACTCTTAGCCTAGCTCTAAGTATAAGAAGTAAAATCTAGTGAAAAATTTTAAATCTAGAGATTCATTATGTATTGCACCAAGAATTGATCATCTGTTTCACCATCATTCATCTCTTCTTGATTTATTTGGAAGCGGATAAGACTATTATCACTATGATTCCAATCAATCATGTAAGCAATCGCAGTTGGATCATTACCAACGAATTCACCTTCATGAGCGCCTACTAATGTTTCTAGCTCAGAACCGGGAGCCTGACTAGGATCTTCAATTCCTGTGAAATCTGGAGATCCAAGTTTGCTATAACGAACACCCGCTCTCATTTTAGGATTTAATTCATAAACTGCTGAAACATACCATCCGGTAGTTTCTACATCATCAAATGCATATGTGGCATCTCCTTCTAAACTGTGACCAATAAACATATCACCTGTTTCTGAACGAGAAAAATATTCACCAGTCAAAGTAAGTGCATTATAAGCATAACGTACATCAAAAATTGATAGATCACTTTCTCCTGAAAATCTATATGTTTCTTCTACACCATCATGCTCATGTCCTGTTTGACGAGATCCTACATCTCCTGAAAGCATATAAGCACCTGCTCGCCAGCTTGAGTTTTCATCAATTTTGTTTCCAACTCGAATATAAGCGGATTGTGCATTATTTTCTTCTTGGCCTTCTTCAACGCCACCGTATGGGAAGTCGTTTCCTTTGAAAGAACCTGCTCCAATTACAGCATACATATCAATAGGAAGCTGATATGAAATCTCAGCTCCATCATCGTTAAATGCTTTATCTAGAAAAACACGGTATGGAAGAGGACGATCTGCAAAGTTATCCGAGTGCGAATGCTGAGCATTTAAGCTACCTAAAGTCCAAAAAGCACGACCTAATTTAACATTTACACCATCCGGTAAAAGATAGCTATTTAATGTTTCAATATAAGCTTCTTCAAACTCAATTTCTGTTTCTCCTTCATGCTCGGCAATTGCGATAACTGCACTACCTCGTAATTGATCTGCTTTATTTGCTGACCAATAAAACTCAGTATGATCTACGCCAATACCTTGTTTGTGTGGCCTTTCTCCTTCATGTCCAGGAAAGAATCCTGGTATACCTGATTCATCTAAAGAATAAGCTCTGTAGGTAGGTTGTAGCCATACACCAATAGCACGGCTTGATTCAACATCTACAGCTGTTCCTGGCTCACAGGCTACACATCCTGTTACTGAACAAAGATCAAATAAATTATCATGATCATGTGCATTGGCAAGGAATGTTATTAATAACACTGAAGTTATAATTTTCATAATTTTCCTTATTTTTATTTTTAATGTTTACAATTATCAGCTCTACATAATTTAAAATTACGTACATGAGCAGAAATCAAAAGAAAGCCTGCAAGAATATTAACCTGAACAATTGGATTAGTAATTGTGTGCCCGCCACTGGTGCAAATAACACAAGCTCCTGTATCTGTTTGCAGGCTATATTGATAAATAGTAGATGCAGTAACTATAAGAAGCCCAAGCGCGCTAAGAGCAATAACAAATTTATCTTTATGTTTTCTGCATCCAAGAAAAATAGCTATTCCGGTTGTTGGTAAAACAAGATAAAGCATCCATAGATGAAAATTTGCATCCGCAAAAATAGTTGTTGCGAATATTGGAAGCATTACGATTAAAATGGGTGTCAATAGACAATGAATTGCACATGTTACCGATAGAAATATCGCAAATTTATCAAAAAAGTTATGTTTAATTATATCCATATCATTCTTTACGCAGCACAGGTAGAACAAATTCCATGAAGATATAATTCATGGCTTTTGACAACAAAACCATCACTTGTTTTATTTTTCATATCTTCAATACATATTGATAGACCACATCCTGAGCGTTCAAATGTTTCATTACATTCAGAGCAAAAAAAGTAATGATGAGTAGGTTTACCATGAACTTCATACAACGTTCCTTTTGTTGCATGTTTTATTTTAACTATTTTTTTATCCTTAATTAATCGATTAATATTTCTATAAACGGTTGCAAGGTTTAAAGAATCCACCTGTTTTTTGGCATGCTTATAGATGTCTTTAATAGATAATGCATGTTCAGCATTAAGGCATATATTTGTAATAATTTCTTTTTGTTTTGTTATGCGTTGTTTTTTCATACAGCCTGGTAATCTACACCAGATATTTTTTATTGCAAATGCTTTTGCAATAAAAAAATCCCGTTGCTTAAATTAAATTTTATGTGTAGTTTTTAATGTATTGGAGAGGTGTCTGAGTGGTTTAAAGAGCACGCTTGGAAAGCGTGTGTACGCCTCAAAGCGTACCGAGGGTTCGAATCCCTCTCTCTCCGCCATAAAATGGATTACTTAGCTTATGAAATCATATGGATTTAATTTTGATACAACGTATACATTATTGCCTAAAGTATTTCATTCTGAACTAAATCCCGAGGTAGTAAGTGATCCTAATATAACTATCTTTAATGAATCTTTAGCAGAATCATTGGGGTTAAATTTTTCTATTCTTTCCTACAAAGAGCAGTCCGAATTACTTTCTGGTAGTAAATTAGTATATGGATCCAAACCATTCTCCCAATCCTATGCAGGGCATCAGTTCGGACATTTTACGATGCTAGGAGATGGACGTGCTCATATATTAGGTGAGCATGTTACGGAATCTGATGAACGATTTGATATTCAGCTTAAAGGCTCGGGTCGTACGCCTTACTCTAGACGTGGTGATGGGAAGGCAGCATTGGGTCCTATGCTACGCGAATTTATTATTTCTGAAGCTATGCATTATTTAGGAATCCCAACAACACGTAGTCTTGCTGTAGTCTCTACAGGCGAATCCATTAGACGAGAAACTATTCTTCCTGGTGCAATCCTAACGCGTGTCGCAAGCTCACATATTCGTATTGGAACATTTGAGTTTGCAGCAAGCTACGAAGATAAGAATATAATTCAGAGTCTTTTAGACTATTCCGTGCAACGTCATTATCCTGAAATACTGGATAGTGAAAATAAACCATTAGCTTTAATTAAAGTGGTTATGGAAAAACAAGTAGATTTAATTGTTCATTGGATGCGTGTCGGTTTTATTCACGGTGTAATGAATACAGATAATATGGTTTTATCCGGCGAAACAATTGATTACGGTCCATGTGCTTTTATGGATCAATATGATCCAAATACTGTTTTTAGTTCTATCGATCACGGAGGTCGTTATGCTTACGGAAGTCAACCCAAAATAGCGCAATGGAATTTAGCGAGATTAGCCGAAACATTATTACCTCTAATTAATGAAGATATAGATAAGGCTATAAAATTAGCTGAGGAAGTGATTCATCAATTTTCTGATATGTATCAGAATAAATGGCAAAAAATGATGCAGTCTAAATTAGGCCTTATTAAAACAGAGAAAGTGGACATAAAGCTTATATCCGATCTTTTAGATTGGATGCAGAAAAGTAAGGCAGATTTTACAAATACGTTTAGTGATTTAACCTCACAAAAAGAAGTAGAAGATAAGATATATAATGATGACGAATTCCAACATTGGTTCAATAGATGGAAAAAAAGAATAAATAATAATCCCGATTCTCAATTACTCATGAGAGAAAATAATCCTGTCTTTATTCCTCGAAATCATAATGTAGAAAATGCATTGAGCGCAGCAGAGAATGGGGATATTAATATTTTTAATAATTTATTAGAAGTACTTAGAAGTCCTTATAAGAATAATGATCTGATAAAGCATTACCAGGCACCCCCAAAACCTAATGAACGAGTATATCAAACATTTTGTGGTACATGATAAAAGAGTAATCTAATTTATTAAAAAATTTACAATATTCTTTTGTAGAATAGGATTAGCATCTGTATTACTTTTTAAAAAAGAATTTATTAAATTATGAATGATAAGAATATAGATATTTTACCAGAAAAAATAAGGAAGTTATCCCCTTGTTTGATACTAGATATAAGGGAGCATGATGAGATAAAAAAAATACCTTTATCTATAAATAATCATCATATTCCTATGAAAGAGATATTAGATAATCCAAGTAATTTTAATAAAGATGATAAACTAATATTCATTTGCGCAGTTGGTATGAGGTCAAAATTTGTTGCCGAGGTTTTTAGATCTCAAGGTTATGACTATGCATACTCAGTATTAGGTGGTGTGCCGGCAATAAATGAACACTATGCAAATAATTAATTTATTCGGCTATTAGGCTGATTTATTTTAATAAAATAAATTATAAATATGAAAACTTTTTTTAAATATATAGCACTTATTGCTCTTTTATTATCAACCTCATATGCAGAAGAGACTCTTGAGGAAAGAAAAAAAAGAATCATGAGGAAATATTTTAGAGAACAAGTTGTAGTCTACAATAGCGATTTAGTTGTTGAAGATAATTCAAACGAAGAAAAAATAAAGGAATCTAGAAACTTTTTAGTTGAAGATAATGAGTTTCTAAAGCATGAAAAAAATATTGAAAGTAGGAATAAAGCTTCAAATTATATTAATAAAAAGATGTATAATGAATGGGTCCGAAAAAAAATTCTTTTAGATTCCGAAGTATCAGATGAGTATATAATAGAAGATGAAATTATTAACGATTCTAAGAATAATCTTTTAGAGGATGAAAATAGAGATACAAAAACCATATATAATAGAGGAATTAATATGGGGTATGAGAATGACCTAAAACAAAAAGAATTTTTCCCAAGAAGCGAAATAAACAAAAAAATTCCACAGAAAATAACTACACAAGAATCAATTCCTCAAAGAGACATAGTCAGGAGCCCTATCAGAAGTCGATACACAGAAGAAGAAAACGAAGTTATAAATAAAAATCCTAGCTTTAAAAGTTACGGTGTTAAGCGAAGAGATCCAGCCGGGAATGATAAGAAACTAAACGATTTTATTGATCAATATACTAGATAGAATTTAAATATAATATTATTTTTCCGCAGCATCTTCCGCAGCATCTTCCGCAGCATCTTCCGCAGCATCTTCCGCAGCATCTTCCGCAGCATCTTCCGCAGCATCTTCCGCAGCATCTTCCGCAGCATCTTCCGCAGCATCTTCAACTACTGGGAGAGATCCTGTTTCTAATATTGATGATACCTCATCTGCATCAAGAATTTCTTTTTGTATTAATATTTCGGAAAGATTAATTAGTTTTTCTTTATTTTTAACTAATAAATCCATACATGTTTCATAAGCTGTATTGAGAATGCGTTGTACTTCTTCATCTACTAAATTAGCTGTTTTTTCACTGTGTTCTTGTGTGCTAGTAACACCCTGCCCTAGAAAAACCGGTTGACTAGAATTACCTAAATTTTGAGGACCTACTTTTTTACTCATACCGTATTCGCAAACCATCGCTCTAGCAATAGTTGTTGATCTTTCTATATCATTATGCGCACCAGTTGTTATATCACCAAAAATTAATTCTTCTGCTGCACGACCTCCCATAAATGCAACTAGGTCAGCTTCAAGCTTCTTTTTAGATTGAGTATATCTATCTTTTTTTGGAAGTTGCATAGTTACACCTAATGCTCTTCCTCTTGGGATAATTGTAACTTTGTGAAGGGGATCACATTCTTCCATATAATACATTGCAATTGTATGACCTGCTTCATGATAAGCAGTAATCTTTTTTGCTTCATCATCAAGAGCATGACTTCTTCGTTCAGGACCCATTATTACTTTATCTCTAGCTTCTTCCAAATCCTCTTGTTCCACATAGCTTGCTTTTCTTCTCGAGGCAAGAAGAGCGGCTTCATTGATAAGATTTGCTAAATCAGCACCTGAGAAACCTGGTGTTCCGCGTGCTGTTTTCTCAAGGTTTACTTGATCAGACAATCTAATATTTTTAACATGAATATTTAATATTTCTTCACGACCTTTAAGGCTGGGAAGATCAACAATAACTTGTCTATCAAATCTACCTGGTCTTAATAGAGCTTGATCTAAAACATCAGGACGATTTGTTGCTGCAACAATAATAATCCCTTCTGTTGTATCAAACCCATCCATTTCTACTAACAAAGCATTTAGCGTTTGTTCCCTTTCATCATGACCTCCACCAATTCCGCTAAATCGACTTCGTCCAACTGCATCAATTTCATCTATGAAAATTATGCAAGGAGAATTCTTTTTTCCTTGTTCAAACATATCACGAACTCGAGATGCACCAATACCAACAAACATTTCAACAAAATCAGAACCGCTAATTGTAAAGAAGGGAACATCCGCCTCTCCAGCAACTGCTTTAGCTAATAAGGTTTTTCCAGTACCAGGCGATCCAGAAAGTAAAACTCCTTTTGGCATTTTTCCACCAAGTTTTTGGAATTGCTTTGGATCTTTAAGGAATTCCACAATCTCATTTAATTCTTCTTTTGCCTCATCGACACCAGCCACATCTTTAAATGTTATTTTATTTTTATCATGGTTAAGTAGCTTTGCTTTACTCTTTCCGAAACTCATTGCTCCTTTACCAGCATTTTTCATTTGGCGAATAAAAATAAAATAAATAAGTCCAAAAAGTAATAGGAAACCACCAAGATTAATTAGGATGGAAGACAGAAGCATATTAGGCTTTTTAACAATAACTTTTATCTCTTTTTCTTGTAACTTTTTCATTAACTCGTCAGTAAGAATAATCTCTGCCTGAAAAGGGGATTCGTCCATTAAACCTGTTATATTATGATTTCCTGTACCGTCATGTGAAATAGTTACCTCTGTTACAGAGCCCGAATTAAGTGCCGAAATAAAGTCTGAATAATCAATAGTATTAAATTTATTTGGACCAGAAAAGACGTAAACCATAGTCATAAATATAGCTATCATTAAGAATGATATAGCCATACTTTTTCTAGGAACAGGGGGGGTTTCTTTGCGCTGTCCTTTATTTACATTAACTTTTTTTTGTTTATTACTCATAAATTTACCTATTAATGGTCGGGAAACGTATCATCAGAATTACGTAAAAAAAAACAAAATAAATTATAATATTTAATTAATAGTTAATCTTAAGTGAACTGATGAATCTTTTAACCCATTAACTTTCCAGCCATTTGCAATAGAATATCCTGGTATCCAAACTATAGTTTCATCACATGTAATGATAGGAATATTAGATCGATCTCGTTTTGGAATCTTCTTATCAGTAAAAATATCCTGTAATTTCTTATGACCTTTCATTCCAAGTGGTTGGAATCTATCTCCATCCTGAATAAACCGTATTTTAAATCCTAGATTACCAACTTTTTCTGCTGATAAAGATGCCTCAGCTGGAAGATATCCAATGCAATTATTTTTATCTTTTCTCCATCCCGTTCCATATTCAATATCAAGCTTCCAATTTGGTTTATCGTTTTCTTTATTAATATCTACTAATTTTGGTAAACCGTATTCAATAATAACCATATAATCTGCATTAACATTATAAAAAGATGAGCCGTCCGATATTTTAAGTCCTTTTGCAATTTGGTCAGTTGTTTTATATCCAATCCGCATGATATTATTATTATGTAGCCAAGATCTAACCCACCTTCTTCGTATGACAAGAGGTGCATCCTTGATAGTTTGGATAGAAAAAGTGGATGATAATTTATCTAGATAAGCATCCTCTTCTCGAATTAAACGCATACTTCTATTTATAGTTTTAATAAAATCAGCGTTTAATTCTTTTTTTATAGTAGGAATAATTTTTTGGCGGATTCGATTTCTTATAAATTCATTATTTTTATTACTTTCATCTTCTCTCCAAGACCAATTATTTTTATTTAACCACTCACATATTTCTTTGTGAGAGTAGTCTAATAATGGGCGTACAATTACTAACTGTTCAACTTTTTGTTCATAATTCATACCTCCAAGACCTGTGAGTCCTGATCCCATTGCTGATTTAATAATGAAGTTTTCGGCTTGATCGTTTGCATGGTGCCCTAATGCAACACGTTTATTTAATAGTGTGGAAAAGAAATTATGTCGAACTTCTCTTCCAGCCATTTCTGTAGAGACATTATTTTTTTTTGCATAAGTTATGATATCTTCATTGTGGATTAAAAGAGGGATATTAAGTTCTGCCGAAAGATTTTCTACAAAAGCTTGATCATCATACGAAGCAGATCCACGTAATTGATGATTTACATGTACAGCTGTACAATCAATATCTAACAAATGAAGAATCCTTAATAACGCTACTGAGTCTGCTCCTCCAGAAACAGCAACATTGATTTTTTTTTCAGGAATTAATTCATTTTTATCAATGATTTTTTGAATAGATCTAACTATATCCATGCTAGATTATTTTACTCCAAATTTTTTTACAATTATCATCATATTATAAAAACATAATTACTTGCGCTTATGTTTATTTCTTCTTCTTGTTTTCCTATTAGGCCTATTTTCTTGACCAGTTGTATCACTTGATTTGATTTGGTTCATTCCTAAATTAGATTGTGGTTGAACAGCTTTTAAGGAGGATTCAAGGGAGGGCATTTTTAATCCGGACAAGGATTTAAAGAATTCTTCCATTGCATCAACAGAGGTTGCTGATCGGAAAAGTCGATTCGCTATTTCTTCATAGATCTTTTGCATTAAATCCATGAATAGATGATAAGCTTCTCTCTTATATTCAACTAAAGGATCCCTTTGTCCATATGCCTGAAGTCCTATACTTTCTCTGAGACTATCCATACTTCGAAGATACTCTTGCCAGTGTTGATCAATAGACTGAAGCATTAAATGCTTCTCAAGTTCTTTAAGTGATTCAGGATTCTCATGACTAGCCTTAAGATCATAAGCGTTCTTTATTTTATTAAGAATTAAAGTTGTTATAGATTCAATATTAGCATCATTTGGTATATCGCCTTCATTAAGTCCTAAGGGAAATGTTGTGTTTACCCAATTTAAAAAATCTATTTTAGATTGATTATTGTTTGAAGTAATAGATTCGACATGATTAGTAATACATTGTTCTATTGAATATATAAGTTGTTCTCGAGGGTTATCTGTTATTAGGACCTCTGATCTAAATCCATAAATTTCCGAGCGCTGTGCGTTCATCACGTCGTCATATTCTAGAGTTCTTTTTCGCATCATAAAGTTTTGTTGCTCAACTCTTCTTTGCGCTGTTTCAATTGATTTATTTAGCCAAGGATGTTCAAGAACTTCACCTTCTTTTATTCCTAGTTTTTCCATAATACTAGATATCTTTTCAGAGCCAAAGAGTCTCATTAAATTATCTTCAAGTGATACAAAAAATTGGGTAACACCGGGGTCACCTTGTCTTGCTGATCTACCTCTTAACTGCCTATCAATTCGTCTAGACTCATGTCTCTCAGATGCTAATACATATAAACCGCATGGATTCTCCTTTAGTATCTTATAAAGAGAATTTCCATCAATTTTTGATTCAAGTGAAAATGTTTTTGATTCTAAATCTTTTGAATTAAGATGCACCACAGATGAACCAAGTTTGATATCAGTTCCTCTGCCGGCCATATTGGTTGCGATAGTAACAGCTCCCGGTTGACCAGCATTCGTAATAATTTCAGCTTCTCTTGCATGATTTTTTGCATTTAGAACATTATGAACAATATTTACTTTACGTAACATTCTGCTTAAAATTTCTGATGTCTCTACCGCAACAGTTCCAACAAGAACCGGTTGTTTGCGATTATTTGCTTTTTTTATCTCTTCTATAACAGCATTAAATTTTTCTCTTTGAGTTTTATAAACTTGATCGTTAAGATCTAGTCTTCTAATCGGTCTATTTGTTGGTATTACCATAACGTCTAGTCCATAAATCTGATGAAATTCATCCGCTTCTGTTTCCGCTGTTCCGGTCATACCAGATAATTTTGTATACATACGAAAATAATTTTGAATTGTGATAGTGGCTAAGGTTTGAGTTTCTCTTTCAATTTTTACACCTTCTTTTGCTTCAACTGCTTGATGAAGACCATCTCCCCACCTTCTACCTGTCATTAGTCGACCCGTATGTTCATCAACAATCACTACTTGGTTTTCTTGCACAACATAATCAATATCTTTTTCATAAATTGTATAAGCACGAATTAATTGATCTACTGCATGAATTCGCTCATTTCTTATTGCATAGTCATTTTGAACTTCTCGTCTTTTTTCCATAATTTCTGTAGGACTAAGTTCTGTATTCCCATCTAGTTCTGACATTACGGAAAGCATATCTGGAAGAACGTACATTTCTGGATCTTCCGGATTTAGTTCAGCGCATCCTTTTTCGGTTAAACTTGCATCATGGCTTTTTTCATCAATAGTAAAAAATAAATCTTGTGTTAATTCTCGTGCTAAATTTTTGTTTGCATCGGAAAGTAATTTTAGTTGAGTTTTTTCAAGTAACATTCTTATTTGCACATCTTCTATTAATTGCATAAGAGTTTTATTCTTAGGCATACCCTCAAATGCTTGATATAGTTTATAGGAAGCTTCTTCCTGTTCATCATTTTCAAGTAATCTTTTTGCATCTTTTAGAAGGTTTTCACAAAAAGAATGCTGCCTTTGAACTAATCTAGATGTTGCAGGCTTTAATTCACTATATTGAGTAGATGAATAAGGAGCTGGCCCAGAAATAATTAATGGAGTTCGGGCCTCATCAATTAAGATAGAGTCAATTTCATCAACAATCGCAAAATTATGCCCTTTTTGTTGAACCATATCGTTTGAGCTATAGGCCATATTATCTCGAAGATAATCAAACCCAAATTCAGAATTTGTCCCATAGGTAATATCGCATAAATACATTTCACGTCGTTCACTAGCAGGCATCATATTTTTTAGGCACCCAACCTTCAATCCAAGCCACTTATATAAATGTCCCATCCATTCAGAGTCTCGTTGTGAATGATAATCAGATGTTGTAATAACATGAACACCTTTTCCTGATAATGCATTTAGGTAAACTGGTAAAGTTGCCACTAGAGTTTTACCTTCTCCTGTTGCCATCTCTGCAATCATTCCATTATGTATTGCCATTCCACCAATAAGCTGAACATCAAAGTGAACCATATCCCAGTTTAAATCTTGTCCACATACCTTAATTGTAGAACCACAAAGTCTACGTGCTGCATTTTTAACAGTTGCAAATGCTTCATACTCAATATCCTGTAAGGATTCTCCATTTGCTATGCGATCACGAAACTCATTCGTTTTATTTCTTAATTCTTCATCACTTAGAGTTTTAAGTGATTCATCAAAGGCGTTGATTTTTTGGACCATCGGATGCATTTTTTTTACATCACGATCATTTTTTGAACCAAGTATCTTTTTTAAAATCCATTTCATTTTACGTTCTCATTTAACTTTAAAGGAGCGATAAAGTACCGAATAAATATAATAGTAACAAGCAGGTATTAAAAGGTTAATACTGATTCAATGAATCTATTGATTTGTTCTTCCTCATGTGCAGCAGATATAAATGCAACCTCAAAACCGCTTGGTGGTAAATAAAAACCATTTTTAACCATATGATGAAAAAATCTGGCATATTCTTCATGATTACATTTTTTTGCATCCTCTAGATTTTTAATTAGATCCTTTCGGAAAAAGGGAGTAAACATACTTCCAAATTGAGAAAAATGAAGATCCAAGTCTTTATTTTTAGCAATCTTATTTACTTCCATTGCTATTTTTTCTGCATATTCATTCATTTTTTCATATGGTGAATTATTAATTAGAATATCCATAGTTTTCATTCCTGCAGAAATTGCCAGCGGATTTCCGCATAGTGTTCCGGATTGGTATACAGGGCCAATCGGAGCAAGAAATTCCATAACTGATTTAGTTCCTCCAATTGCACCTATAGGTAGACCGCCACCAATAATTTTACCAAAAGTAGTAATATCCGGCTTTACTCCACAAATTGTTCCGAATGTAGTTGGGCCTAATCTGAATCCATTGATAACTTCATCAAATATAAGTAGGGACGAATATTTATCAGCTAGCTTACGTAATTTTGTAAGAAATAGTTTTTCTGGCTTAACAAGACCCATATTTCCTGCAATTGGCTCTACAATAATAGATGCGATATCGTTACCAAATTTATTCATAATATTTTCTACCGATTGGATATCGTTATATTTTGCGATTAAAACATCTGATGCAATTTTCTCAGAAATACCGGCAGAGGAAGCTTGTCCGCAAGATAATAATCCACTTCCTGCTTTTATTAGTGTGGAATCTGGGTGGCCATGGAATCCGCCTTCAAATTTAATAATTTTATTTTTTTCAGTATATCCCCGAGATAATCGTAATGCAGTCATAACAGCTTCCGTACCCGAGTTAACAAAACGTATCATATCCATATCAGGAACTTGATTACAAAGCAGTTCAGCATATTGAGCTTCTTTAGCATGATTAGCTCCGTATGATGTTCCATTTTTTGAAGCTTCATAAATAATCTCAACAATCTCTGGATGAGCATGACCTAAAATCATCGGACCAAAAGAGTTACAAAAATCTACTAGGATTTTATCATCTTCTGTTGTGATAATAGATCCTTGGGCTTTTTTAAAATAAATTGGCGTTCCCCCTACATCTTTAAAAGCTCTAACAGGACTATTTACACCGCCAGGAATATATTTTTTTGCTTTTTCAAACCACTCTTTTGAATTCATCTTAGTCTCTAAAAATTTCCTCGTATTGATTAGCCCAATAGGTAATTAAAATATCTGCACCAGCTCTTACAGTAGCAATAGTTGACTCTCGCACCATTTCTTTTAAATTTCCCCAATTTCTTTCAGCTGTTGCGTGGAGCATAGAGTATTCTCCGCTAACGTTATATGCTGCGACTGGTAATAAAGTTTCATTTTTAATTTTTGAGAGTATATCAAGATAAAATAAGGAAGGTTTAACCATTAAAATATCCGCACCTTCATCTTCATCAAATTCAGACTCTCGCAAAGCTGAGTTTAAATCCGCATAGGAGGCTTGATAGCTTTTTCTATCCCCTGAAGACGGCTCTGAATTTTCAGCATCACGAAATGGATTATACATTGATGATGCAAATTTAGTGGAGTAACTCATTATTATTGTATTATGAAATTTATTTAGATCTAATACTTCTCTAATAGTTATTACTTGGCCATCCATCATAGAAGACGGAGCAATTATATCTGCACCTGCTTGAGCTAATGAAACAGACTGTTTTGAAAGATTATTTAAGGTTAGATCATTATCAACAGAGTTTTTAGAATCTAATATTCCACAATGTCCATGATCAGTATAAGCGCAAACGCATACATCTGCAGCAACTAGTAAATTTGGATAAATATCTTTAATTTGCTTAATAGATTCTTGAACAATCCCATTTTCTTCGAAGGAAGCAGTCCCATTTTCGTTTTTATTTTTAGGATCAGTTTGTCCAAAAAGAAGTACGCCATTAATTCCCGATTTAGTTATTTTATCCAGATCCCGTACTAATTCATCCGCACTCATTCTGTATTGTCCAGGCATAGAGTCTATTGGTTCACGGATATTTTTTCCTGGCACTACAAATGCCGGCCAAATCATTTTTTCAGGACCAGGAATTGGAATATCTAACATATCCCTAATATGTTTATTTTGCCTAAGTCTTCTTAATCTAATCTCTGGAAACATTATATCATCCCTCTTTTTAAATCATTAGCAATAAGCTTAAAGCCATAATAAGCATTCCAGCTACAAGACCTATAATACTGTCATGACCTTTTCCATAAGCTCTACTTGTTGGTAGTAATTCATCTAAACTAATGTAAACCATAATTCCCGCAACAAAACCAAAAAGTATTCCCATTATATTTTGAGGTATAACGCCGCTTTCATCTCCCACAAAGAAGCGAATTGCAGCAAAGCCTATTAAAGCACCTATAGGTTCAGCAAGACCACTAAGAAATGACCAGAAAAAAGCTTTTTTTCTATTTCCAGTAGCATAAAAAATAGGAACAGAAACGCTAATTCCTTCTGGTATATTATGAAGTGCAATAGCAATGGCTATTGCAATTCCTAATGACGGGTCTTCTAAAGCTGCTAAGAATGTTGCCAGCCCTTCTGGAAAATTATGTATTGCAATTGCAAGCGCAGTAAACAATCCCATTCTTAATAATTTCTTAGAATGAATGGTATTGTTCGGATCAGCTACCATACTCATTTGTAATTCTTCAGCCGTAGGTATAGGAGCATCAGGTTCTCTTAAAGGTGCTCTTTCATATTCGGTATGGATTTCATGAGGATTCTCAGCATGGGGAATTAAGTAATCTATTAAACCTATTAAAGCAATGCCTCCGAAGAAAGAGAAAACATTAATCCAATATCCAAAATCTCCATAATAATTAAATAGTGAATCGGCTCCTTTCTGCAGAATTTCAACAAAGGATACATATAACATAACACCAGCAGAGAAGCCAGTTGCTATAGCTAAAAAAACGGTAGTTAGTCGTTTTAGCCATAAAGGCAATTGTACTGCCTATACCTGTTGCTAGACCAGCAAAAAGCGTTAATCCAAATGCTATATAAAAATTTTCCATAGAGGTTAAGATAGTCGCGTATTGCTTAAAAGAGAAGCAATAGCTAAGCTTTTTTCACATAGATAGGTTTTAAGCGTTTTGGAAAGCATGATGTACAAATTTCACATTCGATGCCATAACAACTTCTTGCGGTACAATATTCTCTTCCATATGTAATAAACTGAAGATGTAAAAGCTCCCAATCCTTCGGATTATATAGCTGTTTTAAATCACTTTCTGTTTTCTTAACATTCAGACCGCTTGTTAGTTTCCACCTTTGTGCAAGTCGATGAATATGAGTATCAACCGGAAAGGCAGGAATTTTAAATGCATGGCTCATGACGACACTAGCTGTTTTATGGCCTACACCTGGTAATGCCTCTAGCTCTTTAAAGGTATTCGGAACCAATCCATTATGACGCTCTTCTATTAATTCAGCCATTTTTTTTACATTTTTTGCTTTTGTATTAGCTAATCCACAAGTTTTAATGCACTCCAATATATCCTCTTGTTTTTGTTCGGCCATTTTTCTTGGATTTGGTCCAATTTTAAACAAAGCCGGGGTCACCATATTAACTCTTTTATCAGTACATTGAGCAGATAATAATACAGCAACAAGAAGTGTGAATGGATCTTTATGGTCTAAGGGGATAGGTATAGAGGGGTAAAGTCTATCAAGAATTACCTTTGCCTTTATTGCTCGCTCAATTTTTTTCATTTTAATATCTAAATCGGATGAATTAATTTTTAATATGCTATAAAGAAGATAATCCATTTTTCCAGATAACTTCTAGATCATTAATTAAATATGGATTACAACAAATTATAGCTGCTTTTGGTGGTGTTTCAGAATTTTCTTTTACTTTTAATACTGCACCAGCCTTTTCAGCAATAAATCCAGCAGCAGCATAATCCCAAAGATATACTCCGTATTCAACATAACCATCAGTTTTTGCTGATGCAACATAACATAAATCTAATGCACAAGAACCGGTGATTCTTATTTTTTGTGTATTCAATACTAAATCTTTGAATGAATCGAATGTTGGATTTATTTTATTCTCTGATTTTTGATTTAATCCTGTAAAAATAAGAGATATAGATAAATCTTTTGTTAGTGATGGTTGAATAATTGAATTATTAAGTTTTGCGGGTATATTTAATCCAGCACTAAATAAATAATTATATTCAGGTGCATATACTACTCCCACAATAATTTGATTATTATGCCTCACAGCTATCGAACAACACCAATGAGAAAATCCATGTGAATAGTTAACCGTTCCATCAATTGGATCAATTATCCATTCATATTCAGATTCAGATTGAAGAGAGCTTCCTTCTTCTCCAATTATTGTGTGTTCTGGATAATTTTCTAAAATTATTTTTTCAGCTATTTCTTGGCATTCAATATCAAGAACTAATTTTACATCATGTGCTTCAGTAGATACAGTATCTTTTGATCTATGCCTTTCATTTAGTGCATGCATTCCAGCTTGTTTAGTTGCATTAATTGCGATATTCAAAAGCGCTTCAATTTTAATTTTTTTCATGTTATAAATTAAGCAATTCCTGTTATCTTTCGTCAAGCGATCAAAGAAAAAGGTTTTAAATTTTTGGAGTCTAAATGTTATCTTTTGGAATTTTATCTATATTACTTTTAGTTGGATTTGTATTAAGAAAGAGCTTTAGTGTTCTTGAAAAATTATATTTACCCGCAAGTGTTATTGCAGGAATACTAGGTTTTTTTATTTTTCTATTAAGCGAAAAAATACTTCATCCATTTCCAAATACAGTGATAAATACGTTTAATTTATTGCCAGGATTGTTAATAAATATTGTTTTTGCAGCACTATTCCTTGGTAATAAATTACCATCAATAAAAACTATTTGGAGAAGTTGTTCTAGGCAATTAGCTTATGGTCAGATTGTTGCTTGGGGACAGTATGCTGTTGGCTGTTTGCTTCTTTTATTTTTATTAAGACCAATTTTTAATATTCCAGATGTTTTTGCTGGAATTATGCCAGTCGGATTCGAAGGCGGTCATGGAACAGCTGCAGGCATGGCTTCTGTATTTGATAAATTAGGTTTCTCAGAATTAAAAGATCTAACTTTAACAACCGCAACAATAGGTTTAATTGCTGCTATTATATTAGGTATGACATTAGTTAATTGGGCAGTAAAAAGAAATTACGTATCTATAAAAAAAGATGAAATTAATAGGAGCCTTCATGAAAAAAAGATAAAGATGCAGCCTAATGATATTATTGGTTCATTGACAATACAAGTAGGGTTTATTGGTCTCGCAGTATTAGTTGGTATATGCATTAAAATATTATTAGGCGAAATAGCTAGTTTGTTTCCCGAACAAGCAAGAGTTATTATTATTAGTTTCCCTCTTTTTCCATTATGCATGATTGGGGGAGCAATAATTCAGTATATTGCTGAAAAAAATAATTTCTCTGAATTAATTTGTAAAAATCAAATATTAAATATTCAAAATTTAGCCCTTGATTATTTAATTATTGCAGCTATTTCTTCAATAAGTATTGATATAGTTGTTTCGAACTGGATGCCTTTATCGTTACTTATCATTGGTGGAATATTATGGAACTTATTTTGTGTAATGTTTTTAGCAAGATTAGTGTTTAAAGATGCTTGGTTTGAGAGAGCTATTGCAGAAATGGGTCAATCTATGGGAGTCACGGCTACGGGATTACTGTTATTAAGAACGGTAGACCCTGATTCAAAAACTGCTGCAACAAGCGCATTTGCATCAAAGCAATTATTACATGAGCCTTTTATGGGTGGTGGTCTCTGGACAGGATTAGCGATTCCTTTATTAGCAATATGGGGTGGCTGGTATGTTTTGGCAATTTCTTTATCAATAATGAGTATTTGGTTTATTTTTATAGCATTAACAAAAAAGCAATAAGATGAAGAGAGTGGGTTGACACTTTCGCTTAATCACGTATTTTTTAAATCTTATTTTTGAGAGGATCTATATGGATAAGAAAAAAAAATCAAAAAGTATTAAAAAAGAAGCAGAGGAGTCCTTGCCAGATACAGAAATTATAGATGATGTAGAAAAAGAAGCAGAGGAGTCCTTGCCAGATACAGAAATTATAGATGATGTAGAAAAAGAAGCAGAGGAGTCTCTTCAAGATCAGCTTATAAGGCTTCAAGCTGATTTTACTAATTTTAGAAATAGAACTCAGAGAGAAAGAATAAGTTTATATCAAAGAGCAAATGAGGACCTTCTTTTAGAAATTTTACCGGTTCTTGATTATTTTGAAATAGGATTACAAACCGCAGAAAAACATAATTCAGATAAAGCAGTTATTGATGGATTTAGAATGATACTTGATCAATTTAATAAGGTGCTTGATCAATTTAAATTAAAATCTATTCAAACTGTTGGAGAAAAATTTGATCCACATATTCATGAGGCATTAACTTATATTAACTCTGATAAATTTGATGAAGGCGTTTGTGTTGAGCAAGTTAGAAAAGGATATATGCTTGGTGAAAAATTACTTAGAGCAGCGCAAGTTGTTGTTTCGTCAGGTAAAAAGCTTAAGGAGGAAAAATAGCCGTGTCAGAAAAGCGAGATTATTATGATGTATTAGGGCTTTCTTCTTCAGCTTCTTCTGATGAAATTAAGAAAGCTTATAGAAAGGTAGCAATGAAATATCATCCAGATCAAAATGCTGGAGATTCATCTGCCGAAGAAAAATTTAAAGAAGCTTCAGAGGCTTATGAGATTCTTTCCAATCCTGAAAAGAAAAGTCGATATGATCAATTTGGACATCAGGGATTTAATGGAGCAGGAAGCGGTTTTGGAGGATTTAGTAATGCTCAAGATATCTTTGATCAGTTTCAATTTTCAGGTGGAAGTTTAGGAG
This sequence comes from Pontiellaceae bacterium, assembly GCA_045566035.1. Lineage (GTDB taxonomy): Bacteria > Verrucomicrobiota > Kiritimatiellia > Kiritimatiellales > Pontiellaceae > Pontiella. Next base: position 49,988 of record JBJLEI010000003.1, read on the forward strand.
ATATTTTAAGTGAAATGATGGGCGGTCGACCGAGAAATGGACCCGCAAGAGGCAGAGATATTCAATACAGCGTAGATGTTGAGTTCGAAGAGGCAGTATTAGGATCCTCCCGTACACTTACTATACCATCTTCTTCAAGTAATAATAATTCTGCTGAACGAGAAAAAATAAAATTAAAAATTCCAGCTGGAGTAGAGTCAGGTTCTTCCCAAAGACTAGCTGGAAGAGGCCAAGCTGGAATAAGAGGTGGACCAGCCGGAGATTTATTCATTGTATTTCGTGTAAATGATCACGCATTTTTTAGGAGAGATGGATTGGATATTATTATCCAAGTCCCAGTCCCATTTCACATTGCTATACTAGGTGGTGAAATTCGAGTTCCTACTATACATGGAAACGCGTCTTTAAAATTGAAAGCTGGTACAAAAAGCGGTCAAATTTTTCGCTTACGTGGTCAAGGTATTATTGATAAAGCTCATGGATATGGTAAAGGCGATCAGCATGTTGTTGTTAATATTGAAATTCCATCAAAATTATCCGGAAAAGAAAAAAAAGTATTAGAAAAGGCATTTAGCACTATTAATGAAAAATGTTTCGAGGACTCATTAAAGCTAAGTAAAGAAGCTAAAGATTTTTATCAAAAGAAGAGTAAACTTGAAAATAATGAATGAGAATTAATTGTTTAGTTGAAGATATAAAGAAGCAAAATAATGAAATTAGATTAATTGATAATAGCTATCATTATCTTTCTAAGGTCTTGAGAATTAAGATAGGCCAAAACTTAATCATTTTTGATGGTCTAGGTTTATTCTACAAAGTATCGGTTAGAGAGATTAAAAAAAATGAAATTTTAACTTCTATTCAGAGCCAACATTATCAAGAAATACCAGATCAAACGATTACTTTATTTCAAGCAATTCCTAAAAATAGTAGATGGGAAATAATATTACAAAAAGCTGTTGAGTTAGGTATTACAAATATCTATCCAATGATAACAGAGAATGTTGAGAGTAAATTTAACGAGAAAAAATTCTTGAGATGGAAACAAATTATTAAATCATCTGCTGAGCAATCCGAATGTCGTTGGATACCAAATTTACATTTACCAGAAAAATTCTCGTCTACCTTGGAAAAAATAAAAGAACATGATGTTTGTTTAATTGGCTCATTATACTCTAATTCAAAAAAATTAAAGGAGATACCTTGGAAGGGTATTAGAAAAATATCATTATTTATTGGACCAGAAGGGGACTTTTCAAAAAATGAAATAAATCATGCAATTGGTAAGGGAGTTATTCCAGTTACATTTGGTCCGCAAGTTTTAAGAACAGAAACAGCTGCAATTTTTGGTTTAAGCGTTATAGCTCATGAGTTAAGATAGTAAAATGAAAACTTTAATTATTGCATTAGCAAATCAAAAAGGAGGGGTTGGTAAAACGACTACCGCAATAAATTTTTCTGCTTGCTTAGCAGAAGAAGGAAAAAAAGTTCTATTAATTGACTTAGATCCCCAGGCAAATGCAACAAGCGGCTTAGGAATAGATAAAGTTGAAAATGATAGTATATTCTCTGCACTTTTAGGTGAAGCCACCGGTGAAAGTAAGATAAAAGAAACTTCTTTTACGAATCTTGATATCATTCCATCTGAATTAGATTTAGCAGGAGCGGAAATTGCTATTGCAAAGCATGATGATTATCTACATAAATTACAAAAAGCGCTTAAGCCAGTTGTTGATTCAAATAAGTATAATTTTATTATCCTAGATTGCCCCCCTTCTTTAGGTATTTTATTTATGAACGCATTAAATATAGCTAATGAAGTAATTATTCCAATGCAATGTGAATACCTTGCTTTGGAGGGCTTGGGAGTAATGGCAAATATTGTCGATAAGGTTGCTAAAGCAGGGAATTATAATTTAAAAATTAGTGGTATTTTGATGACAATGTATAATCCTACCACAAATCTTTCACAACAAGTTGTGCAAGAGGTTATTAAACATTTTGATAAATTAGTTTTTGAAACTATCATTCCAAGAAATGTTCGTCTAAGTGAGGCTCCAAGCTTTGGATTACCGATTAATAAACACGATACACAATGTATTGGCGCAACTGCTTATCGTTCTTTAGCGAAAGAGTTTATT
>JBJLEI010000004.1:0-50864 GCA_045566035.1 Pontiellaceae bacterium
GAATCATTTCCTAAAGCAGATGATTGGTTAAAAATGCTTAAAAAAGCTGATATTGAAGATAAAACTATTGTTGCGGTCATATCTTCACAATTAGCATGTAAGGGAGCTCTAACAGCTGGTGCATCATGTGTTGTTGTTCCGGATAGGTTTACTAATTTCCAAGATTACAGTGGCTCAATGTTTATTCTTGATAAGCTTAATGATAAAAAACCTGATCATATATTAGATTTAACATTACGCATGTAATATTACTCATACCAATACTTTTTTAATTCAAGGATAATTATGAAAAGTAGTAATTTATCTATTGATAGATTAATAAAAATAATACAAAAACTTCGTTCTTCAAATGGTTGTCCATGGGATATAAAACAAACAAATCAAACAATTAAGATGGATTTAATTGAAGAGGCATACGAAGTAATTGATGCAATTAATGCTGATTGTCCAGAATCATTAAAAGAAGAATTAGGAGATGTATTACTTCAAGTAATTTTTCACTCCCAAATTCAATCAGAAAAAAATAATTTTAGTTTTGCGGATGTCGTTGACGATATATGTAATAAAATTATACATCGTCATCCTCATGTTTTTGGCGATGAAAAAATAGATTCATATGATGAGGTGCTTAAAAGATGGAATGAAATTAAACTTAATGAAAAAAATAAATCATTAATTGATAGGGTACCTAAATCAATTCCAGCATTAATGCGAGCATCTGAAATTCAAAAAAGAGCATCAATAGATGGATTTGATTGGAATAATATTTCAGATGTAATAAGTAAAATTGATGAAGAGATATTAGAGTTAAAAGATGTTATAAAAAAGAATGATATAAGAAAGATAAAAGATGAACTTGGTGATGTAATTTTTAGTTTGGTTAACTTATCTCGTCATTATAATTTAAATCCTGAAGAAATACTATATGAGAATATATTAAAATTTGAAACAAGGTTAAAATTTATTCAAAAAAAATTAGTTAAAAAGCAGGTAAGATTAAAGGATCTTTCTAGTGAAGAAATTAATAATTTATGGAATGAGGCAAAAGCTAATTTATAGGTGATAAATTAAACTATGGATTTAAATAAATATAGTTGCATGAGGCGTACGCTCTGTTAAATTTATATATCTTCAATTGTTAAAAATTAATCTTTGAGAGATATAAAATAAATTGGAAAAAATATGTTAAGAATAACACGACTAACTGATTATGGATTTATACTTCTTGGATTTATTGCTAAGGTTGGTAATGAAAAGCTATATAATAGTAAGGATTTATCAACAGAGTTGAATATTCCTTTACCAACTGTTAGTAAGGTTCTAAAATCGCTTGTGCATTCTAATTTACTTAAATCACTTCAGGGAAGTCAAGGTGGATATAAATTAGCTTTACCGCCTAATAAAATATCTGCGGCAGATATTATAGAGTCTCTTGAGGGTCCAGTGAGCTTAACTGCTTGTTGTGTAGAGGATGGATGTGAATTCTCTAATGTTTGTTCCGTAAGTAAAAGCTGGCAAAAAGTGAATACAGTTATAGTAGATAAGCTTAAATCAGTTTCTTTAATTGAAATGATTAGCGAAAAATAAAAAAAACGGAAATCATTATGAAAATTGAAGATGAAAAGTCATTTGATGATATTGCAGATAAGGAATACAAATACGGTTTTGTAACTGACATTGAATCAGATGCATTACCTCCTGGTCTTAATGAGGGTATTGTTCGTGAAATCTCTAAAAGAAAGAATGAACCTTCCTGGCTAACAGATTGGCGCTTAAATGCATTCAGAGAATGGGAAAAAATGGAATCCCCGGAATGGGCTAAAGTAGATTTTCCGAAAATCGATTATCAATCATTGATATATTATTCTGCACCAAAACAAAAAATTGATGCACCTAAAAGTTTAGATGAAATTGATCCGGAATTATTAGAAACTTATGAAAAGTTAGGTATTCCTTTAAGAGAACAAGAAATGCTAGCAGGAGTTGTAGCTGTAGATGCGGTCTTTGATTCAGTATCTGTAGCAACAACGTTTAAAGGAAAGTTAGAAGAAATGGGAGTAATTTTTTGTTCATTTTCAGAGGCAGTAAAAGATCATCCCGACCTTGTTAAAAAATATCTTGGTTCAGTTATACCTGTTAAAGATAATTATTTTGCTGCGCTTAATTCAGCTGTTTTTTCTGATGGATCGTTTTGCTTTATCCCAAAGGGTGTAAGATGTCCTATGGAATTATCAACTTATTTTAGAATTAATGCTGCTAATACAGGACAATTTGAAAGAACACTCGTTATAGCAGAAGAAAAATCTTATGTTAGTTATCTCGAAGGTTGCACTGCACCTCAGCGTGATGAAAATCAACTTCATGCAGCATGTGTAGAATTAATTGCATTAGAAGATGCTCAGATTAAATATTCAACTGTTCAAAACTGGTATCCTGGAGATAAAAATGGAAAAGGTGGAATATATAATTTTGTTACAAAACGAGGACATTGTCGTGGTGATCGATCTAAAATTTCTTGGACACAAGTAGAAACAGGTTCTGCCATTACATGGAAATATCCAAGTTGTGTTTTAAAAGGTAATGGTTCTATTGGTGAATTTTATTCAGTAGCTGTAACAAATAACATGCAGCAAGCAGATACAGGCACAAAAATGATTCATTTAGGTAATAATACAAAAAGTACTATTATAAGTAAGGGTATATCTGCAGGTAAGGCACATAACAGTTATAGAGGATTGGTTAGGATAACCCCAAATGCAGAGAATGCGAGAAATTTTTCTCAATGTGATTCTATGTTAATTGGTGATAAATGTGGAGCTCATACATTTCCATATATTGATGTGAGTAATCCTAGTGCTCAGGTTGAACATGAGGCTACAACAACAAAAATCGGTGAAGATCAAATTTTTTATTGTAACCAAAGAGGTCTTGATACAGAAGAAGCTGTTAGTTTGATAGTAAATGGATTTTGTAAAGAAGTTTTTAAAGAATTACCTATGGAGTTTGCAGTTGAGGCACAAAAACTTTTAGGTATCAGTTTAGAGGGTTCAGTTGGGTAATAATTTATCAGGGAGAAAATAATGTCTTTATTAAAAATAGATAATTTACATGCAAAAGTTGAAGATAATGAAATATTAAAGGGTATTAATCTTAATATTAATCCTGGAGAAGTGCATGCAATTATGGGGCCAAATGGTTCAGGTAAAAGTACATTATCTAATGTACTAGCTGGTAATGATGCATATGAAATTACTTCTGGTAATATAAAATTTAATGGTTCTGATATAGATGAACTTGACGCACATGAGCGTGCACGTGAAGGATTATTTTTAGCATTTCAGTATCCAGTTGAAATTACAGGTATCAGTAATATGTATTTTCTTAAAGCTGCAGTTAATGCAATCAGAGTTCATCAAGGTAAGAATGAATTAGATGCAATGGAATTTATTGATCTAATTGATGTTAAGAAAAAATTAGTAAAAATTCGTGATGATTTATTAGAGAGAGCAGTTAATTCTGGTTTTTCTGGTGGTGAGAAAAAAAGAAATGAAATATTTCAAATGGCTATGTTAGAACCAAAAATGGTAATTCTTGATGAAACAGATTCCGGTTTAGATATTGATGCTTTAAAAATTGTTGCTGATGGAGTTAATGCATTAAGAAGTCAAGATAGAGGTTTCTTAGTAATTACTCATTATCAAAGACTTCTTGATTATATTGTTCCTGATTTTGTTCATGTTTTAGTAAACGGAAAAATCGTTGAATCAGGTGATAAAGAACTAGCACTTCAACTTGAAAAAAATGGATATGAGTCATTTGAAAAGGCAGAATTAGCAAAATGAATTTAGATAATACTCGAAATATTGCAGCAGAAAAATTTAAATCTACTGGATATCCGTCAGTTAAAGACGAATCTTGGAGATTTACTGATTTATCCCTATTTAAAACATTAAATTTTAATGGAGCATGGAAACAATCAGATCTTCCATATGAATCTATAAGTGATATTACAATGGTTTTTGAAAATGGTAAGTTATCCGATACAAAATCAAATACTCATAATTTACCAAACGGTATTTCATTAAAATCTATAAATGATCATAATAGTAAGAATTTTGGATCATTAATTGATGATAACTCAAGTTTTGCATTATATAATACGGCAAATTTTACAGATGGCTATTATTTAAAAATTAATGACAATATAAAATCTGATAAAGTAATTCATATTATTTATTTAGCTGATTCAGAAATGCTTTCATGTAATGTTAGAAATTTAATTGAAGTGGATAATAATTCTTCTATTACAATTATTGAAGAGTATATAGGTAGTTTAAATTCAACATATTTTACTAATGCTCTAACGGAAGTTATCGTAAAGGATAATGCTGAGGTAGATCATTATAAAATTCAAAATGAAAGCAGTAAAGCTTATCACTTTCAAACACTTGAAGCTAATGTATCAAAAACATCATGTTTTAAGAATCATACTATTACACTAGGGGGATTACTTAATAGAAATGATATTAGAGGAACATTGCTAGATCAGAATAGTAATATCATCTGCAATGGACTATATTTATTAAAAGATCAGCAGTTATTTGATACACATCTTTTTATGGATCATGCTGCACCATCTTGTAATAGTCATGAGTTATACAAGGGAATTTTGGCTGATAAATCTCGTGGTGTATTTTGTGGTAGAATATTAGTTCAGCAAGATGCCCAACAAACAGATGCAATTCAATCAAATGCTAATCTATTATTAAGTCGCTCAGCAAAAGTTAATTCTATGCCGCAGTTAGAAATTTATGCTGATGATGTTAAGTGCACACATGGCGCAACGATTGGTGAGCTTGATGAAGCCGCTCTATTTTATATGAAAACAAGAGGTATTGATCCATTTAATGCTAATGCATTATTAACATTTGCCTTTGCAAATGAAGTTCTAGACGAAATAGATAATAAATCTATTAAGCAAAGATTAGAATTTATGATTCATAAATGGTTAGGAGAAGTCTTATCATGAATAAATTAGAAAATGATTACGATATATCGGCTATTAGAAATCATTTTCCAATTTTTAGGCGTTCTGTAAATGACCTTCCTTTGTGTTATTTAGATAGTGGAGCCTCATCACAACAGCCAGATATTGTTATAAATTCTACAAGTAAACTTCATAAAGAAAAATATTCTAATATTCATCGTGGTGTACATACATTAAGTATGGAATCGACAGAATTATATGAGTCATCTAGAAAGAAAGTTAAAGAATATTTAAATGCTAATTCAGTTAAAGAAATTATTTTCACAAGTGGCGCAACTGAATCTATTAATCTTGTAGCTCAATCATATGCTCGACCTTTATTAAAGAAAGGTGATGAAATTCTTATTACTCATATGGAACATCATTCAAATATTGTTCCCTGGCAGATTTTATGTGATCAAACTGGATCTAAATTAAAGGTTGCAGAAATAAATGATAATGGCGAGTTAGATGTAAATAGTTTTAAATCACTGATATCAGAAAAAACTCGTATTGTAGGAATTACTCATATATCTAATGCACTTGGAACTGTTAATCCAATTAAGGAATTAATTGATTATTCACATAGTTTTAATATTCCTGTTTTAGTGGATGGCGCACAAGGAGCGTCCCATGCAATTGTGGATGTACAAGATCTTGACGTAGATTTCTATGTTTTTTCTGCCCATAAATTATATGCCCCAACTGGAGTTGGTGTACTTTATGCAAAAAGAGAATTATTAGAAAAAATGCCTCCTTATCAAGGTGGTGGAGATATGATTTTATCTGTTAGCTTTGATGGAACTACATATAATGATTTACCTTATAAATTTGAAGCTGGTACACCTAATATATCAGGTGTTGTAGGTTTAGGATATGCAATAGATTTTGTCACAGAAATAGGTATGGATTTAATAATAAAGCATGAAGAAATGTTGATGAATTACGCTGTTGAAAAGCTACGAATGATTCCAGAAGTTAAAATAATAGGTGAAGCTAAAAATAGAGCGGGATTAGTGTCATTTATTATTAATGGTATTCATCCTCATGATATAGGAACTATTCTTGATCAGCAGGGTATAGCTATTAGAGCAGGCCATCATTGTGCGCAACCGGTGATGAAACGTTTTGGTATACCTGCAACTGCTAGAGCATCTTTTGGAATGTATAATACAATAGATGAAATTGATCATTTAGAGTATGCTGTTAAGGATACTATACGGATGTTTAAATAATGAATAATTTACGTGAGTTATATCAACAAGTAATATTGGATCATAATAAAAGTCCAAGAAATTATGGTAAGATTAATAATGCTGATTCATTTGCTCATGGAAATAATCCACTTTGCGGAGATACAATTGACGTATATTTAAAAATAAAAAATGGTATTATTGAGGACTTAATGTTTGAAGGAGAAGGATGTGCTATATGTACTTCATCTGCATCAATGATGACAGAAGCACTTAAAGGAAAAACTGAAAAAGAAGCAGAAGATTTATTTACACTATTTCATAGTGTATTAACTGAGGATGAAGAAAAGGATCTAAAGTCACTTGGAAAGCTTGCGGTATTAACTGGTGTTAAAGATTATCCAGTACGTGTTAAATGTGCGACCTTAGCATGGCATACATTTCATGCAGCATTAAAAAGATTAGATGGACAAATTTCAACTGAGTAAAGGATATTAAAATGTTTGGAAATTCAAAAAAAGAAAGAAAACCATTACAAGAATATGATGAAGAATTATTTTTAGTTGTAGTAAAAAATTTAAGAATGGTATTTGATCCAGAAATACCCGTGAATATTTATGATTTAGGGTTAATATATAATTTAGAAATTGATCAAGATCACACTGTCTATGTTACAATGACTTTAACTGCTCCAAATTGTCCTGAGGCTGAAACCATTCCTGGTCGTATTCAACAAGCAGTTCAAGATGCTGATGGTGTTGCAGACGTTGACATGGATTTAGTTTTTGATCCACCTTGGACTCGTGAAAGAATGTCAACCGCAGCTTTACTTGCATTAGGGTTAATCTAGAGAAAAACATGTTAAATGAAGAAATTATTCTTAAGCAATTAAGTAAGATAATAGATCCAGATTTTAATCAAGATATCGTCTCACTTGGATTTGTACAAAATATTTTAATCGATAATGATATTGTGTCATTTAAAATAGAGTTAACTACGCCTGCGTGTCCTTATAGACCTATTTTTAAAAAAAAAGCTGAAGAATTAATTACAAATATAAATGGTGTTCGTGAAGTTCATGTAAAAATGACTGCAAGAAAAAATGAAAGAACTATCAATGTAGAAAATAGTGGTTTAAAAAATGTAAAATATATTTTAGCTGTTAGTTCGTGTAAAGGTGGTGTTGGTAAATCTACAATATCAACTGTTATTGCAAAATTATTAGCATCAAGAGGTTTAAATGTTGGTTTATTAGATGCTGATATTTATGGACCATCAATTCCTACATTATTTAATCTTCATCAACCAGGTGTTAAAGCGACTGAGGATAATAAGTTTTTTCCAAATGAGGTAGATGGTTTAAAATTAATGTCATTTGGTTTTCTTATGGGAGATAATCCAGCAGTTATAAGAGGCCCAATGGTTTCGCAATATGCTCAGCAACTTTTACATAATGTCCTATGGGGAGAATTAGATTATTTAATTATTGATATGCCACCAGGAACTGGTGATATTCAGCTTACAATATCTCAGTCAGTTCAGATTGATTCATCTATTATTGTTACAACGCCTCATCAACTATCACTAACAGATGTTAAAAAAGGAATAATGATGTTTGATAAAGTTAATATTCCTGTTCTTGGTGTAATAGAAAATATGTCTTTTTTTGAATGTCCTGATACATTAAAAAAACATTATATTTTTGGTAAAGCTGGAGCACATAAATTACAAAATCGATTTGGCCTTGAAACATTAATAGAATTACCAATTATTAATCAATTTTCTTTTAATGATAACGAAATCTTAAAAAATAATATAGCTAATGAAATGGTTAACATAATAATTCGATCGATTGGTAAGAAAATAATAGAAAAACCGATTCAACCTAAAATTATGATAGATGAAAATAATATTAATCTTTATTGGAGTGATGAAGATAAAATATCTATTTCAAATAATTTATTAAGAAAATCATGTGCTTGTGCATTATGTATCGATGAAATGACTAGAAAGCCTTTATTAGATCCTAATAGTATTCCAGATGATATTCATGCTAAAAAAGTAAATACAATTGGAAATTATGCTATATTGATTGATTGGTCAGATGGACATAATACTGGATTTTATCCGTTTAATATGTTGAGAGATCTAGCAAAACACAGTATTCCAAAAAATAAATATACTAATGGGTGTAATATTTAGTGAATTTAATTGATAAATTTTATTCTAATTTATCAAAATGGAATATTCCGTTTTTTTTTAATTTTATTCTTATTTTACATCTTCTTGGATTTCTATCTATCCAATTTTCAGATATTGATATTCTTAGATTAATTTTAACAAAAGAGTATATTTTATATGGTGAATTATGGAGATGTATTACATTTTTATTAATTCCAAGTTCATTAGGTTTCCTATATTTATTTATGTTTTATGTTTTTTATATGATAGGTAATTCAATGGAAGATCATTGGGGAGAAAGTAAGTTTAATTTATATGTTTTAATTGTATATATTCTAACTATAGTATCTACTTTTTTAGCTCCAAATAATTCAATAATCCCAAATTGGTATATTTTTAGCTCTGTTTTTCTTGCTTTTAGTACAATTTTCTCTGATGTAAAATTTTATCTATTTTTTATTATTCCAGTTAGAGTTAAATGGTTAGGTTGGATTAAATTCTTATATATGGTTATTATGCTAGCTCATCCTGGTCATAAATGGGCTATTATATCTGCATTTATGACTTATATTTTATTCTTTAGTGATGATATTTTAAATATAATCAAAAGATATAAAAGAAGGATTAATTTTTATGGCAATTAATCAGGCAGTTTTATTTACTAAACCATTATGGCACTCAAATATATGCATTAGTCATCAGGAAATGGATTATCGCACCCAAGCCTTTTTCGAAGAAAAAGGTTTCTTTTTTAGAACAATTAAACGTGTTAATGCTATAGATCTAAAAAATAAAAATATAATTGATCAGCATTATATTATTTATAGTCATGCTGTTAGAGCTAATTCTATTGATGAAATTAATATATCTTTTGAAGGAAATAATTTATTTAAAAGTCTCTATAATAAAACATGGTCAGATGAAATTTTAGATAACCGTATTTTAACAACAAAAGACTTAATGTGTTTAAAAAAATTAAATTCTAGGGATATATCTAATTTATGGAATGAAAATAATAACCCGATTCATAAAATTCAAAGTGGATTATTTGTTAAATATGTAGATGAAATTAATACCTATCTTATCAATGGTTTTTATCCACTAATGTCCGAGAATTTTTATAATAATAATTATCTGATGAATTATTATGTTATCGAATTTGAATCACAAAATTATTCATGGATTGATTTTAGAAAAAATATTTTAGGTTCAACTAATTGCTCTAATGCAATTAAAGGAAGTTTTAGAGATGTTATGTATAAAGAGTTTCCTGTGATTAATCCTGGCAGTAATAATTTTTTACATGGAAGCGCAGGACCTCTAGAGGCAATAATTGAGCGCTTAAAACATGAAGATAATTTCGATCTATCAACAAATCCTATAGGTGTTTATTTAATAAAAAGAAACCTAAATATTAATCAATTTAAATGTTGGCTTGAAAAACAATCTGTAAGTAATCTTTCAGATATTTTTGATTTAACTGAAGAAAAGAATTCAGATCAAATAATTAATTATTTAGATTCCATTAAATTTCATTAACAATCAATAAGAGTACTAATTGTTGACTCTAATTCACATATTGGTACTCGTTTTTGTTTCATGTTATCTCGATCTCTAATTGTAACACAATCGTCTTGTTCAATTGTTTCAAAATCAATAGTTATACACAATGGCGTGCCTATTTCATCTTGTCGCCTATATCTTCTTCCAATAGCTCCATTTTGATCATAAAAACATTTCCATTTTCTAGATAGAGAGTTATATATTTCACGAGATTTATTAACTAAGACTTCTTTATTTTTTACAAGTGGTAAAACAGCTACTTTATATGGCGCAATACAGCTAGAAAATTTAAGTACTATTCTTTTTTCATATCCTTCTGGAGGTCTTTTTGCATTTGGTTCAGCAATTATAGTATCTCCACCATCTTTTGGTATCCATTCCTCTGTATATGCTTCACATAATAAGGCTAATGCAATTCTATCAACACCTGCTGATGGTTCAATAACATGAGGAATATATTTAGTTTTATTTTCTTCATCTATATATTCTAATTTCTTACCACTTTCATTTTGGTGTTGAGTAAGATCAAAATTTCCACGAGCTGCTATACCTTCTAGTTCTTGTAATCCAAACGGAAATTCATACATAATATCAGTACATGCACTTGCGTAGTGTGCTAAAGCATCATTTGCATGAACATCTTTATGTAATCTTTCTTCAGATAAACCTATTTCTGTATACCAATTTAATCGTTCATTAACCCAATATTGATGCATCTCATTATCTGAACCTGGTTTGATAAAATATTCAACTTCCATTTGCTCAAATTCACGAGAACGAAATGTATAATTTCTAGGATTTATTTCATTTCTAAATGCTTTACCGATTTGAGCTATTCCAAAAGGGATTTTATTTCTTATTGTTGATAATACATTACCAAATTGGGAAAAAATACCTTGAGCTGTTTCGGGACGAAGATAGGCTACATTAGAATTCTCCTCTAATGGCCCTACAAATGTTTTAAACATTAAATTAAATGATCTTGGTTCGGTTAATGTTCCTGCTTCATTCGTATCAGGTGCAATAATTAATGAATATAGGTCGATTGATATATCTAATAAGGAGGCTGAAGAGTAATCATTAATATCTAATTTAGAATTCTTTTGAATCTTTTTTTCAGCATTTTTTATTGATCCTTCATGATAACAAAACATTAATTGATTATCATTTTTATTGTTCTTAAGAACACATAATTGATCTGCTCTATAGCGATTCTTTGTTTCCCTACAATCAACCATTGGATCTTTAAAATTGCCAATATGTCCAGATGATTCCCATACCTTAGGATGCATAATTATTGAGCTATCTAAACCAACAATATCTTCTCTATATTGGGTCATTGACTTCCACCAGTGAGATTTAATATTTCGTTTCATTTCTACACCTAATGGTCCGTAATCCCAGAAGCCATTAATACCACCGTATATTTCAGATGTTTGGAAAATAAATCCTCGTCTTTTAGAAAGACTAACTATTGTCTCCATATCAACTTTATAATTTTTAGTATTCATAAGCGATGAACAATGCCTAAGGTCAACATTTTGGTCAAGATTTAAGGTGTATAACCTATTTTATCTGTTACTTTAGTTTTTCTTGAATATGAAAAATAATATTGATAGTCGAATTTTTCCAATAAGTATTTTTACTGCTATATTTTTAACTATTCTTATTTTTTTTGAGATTTATATTCTGTTTGGTGGGTTAGAATTTAAAAATGATTTAATTGATAAAAAGTTAGAGAAATTAATACCTATTATAGTTCCGAATAATTCATCTAGTGAAAAAAAAATTAATGATTCAGCTATTAATATAGAACCAATTAATGAAGATAGGACTTCTAATACAAATAAATTAGATAAAATTCAATTAATTTATGATCAACCCGTTGGATAATTAAAGATTCCAATATGCTAGAAATTCAGTATTACCAGCTGGTCCTTTTATTGGTGAAGTGCATATATTTATAAACTTTAATTTTAACTCATTGGTACAAAAACATTTAATATCATCAATAATATTTTTATGAATTTCCTTATCAAATATTACTCCACCTTTTTTAACTAAATTTTTTTCGGCCTCAAACTGAGGTTTTATTAATGTAATAATATCAGCATTAGCTTTTAATAAAGGCAGTATTGGTGGAATTATTTTTTTTAATGAAATAAAGGAAACATCAATAACACATAAATCTATTTGCTCAGTAATATCTTTATTAGTTAAATATCTAGCATTAGTTTTTTCCATAACAATAACTTTATCGTTATTTCTTATATTCCAGTGCAATTGATTTGTACCACAATCTACTGCATAAATTTTTTTTGCATTATTTTGTAATAAGAAATCACTAAAACCACCTGTTGACGATCCAATATCAATACATATTTTATTTGATATAATAAAATTAAAATTATTATAAGCTTCTTCTAATTTTAATCCACCTCGCCCTACAAATTTCAGATTTCCCTTTGAAGTTATTTTGGAGTCTACTAAGAATTTATGACCAGGCTTATTAGCAATTTTATCATTAACTAAGATCATTCCAGCATAAATAAGTCGCTGAGCTTTTTCTTTACTTTCAGATAAATTTTTATCAACTAATAATTGGTCTAATCTTTTTTTTTGCATATTTATATTAGTTAATACTGATTAAGTAATGGAGCGGGTGATGAGAATCGAACTCACACGACCAGCTTGGAAGGCTGGGGTTCTACCATTGAACTACACCCGCTATAAAAAAGTAATTTAATAGTATGTGTATCAGTCGTCAAGCGACTGTAATACTTATTTATTATTAATTAACCTCCAAATAAGAAATTTAATTTTATTAATAGTTCCTTTCAAAGTATTTACACGCTCTTTAATATCTTTATTTTCAGATAAATTTTTCATGTAATCTCTATCATTTATTCCCATAAGTTCTTCTTGTTCTAATTAAATATTCTGTAAAAATATAGTTTATGCCTAGATATAAAAAGACATCACTTAGAATATATCCTGATAATTGGATATCACACTGTAATTTTAATAATTTTTTTAATAATCCTAATTTACCATTAGAAGTAGATATAGGATCAGGTAAAGGACGATTTATAAATGAAAGAGCTAGACGTTTTCCTAATATTAATTTTCTTGGAATTGAAAGGCAGTTATTAAGACTTAATCGTTGTGGAAGAAAATGTGAATTAGATGGAAGAAAAAATATTCGATTCCTTAGAATGGAAGGATCATATGCCTTAAAGTATTTAATTCCAATTAATTATATTTCAAATTATTATTTTTTCTTTCCAGATCCATGGCCAAAGGATAGACATCATCATAATAGAATATTTAAAGATTCCTTTATAGATTCTATTTTTTTAAGCTTAAAAGTTAATGGTTCATTCCATATAGCAACTGACCATCAAGATTATTTTAATGAAATGCTTACATTGCTAAAAAAAGATAAAAGATTTTCGGAATCTGAAACACTTCAATTAAGTAAGGATGAAATAACAGATTTTGAAATAATGTTTTATGATAGAAAAATTAATAGATGTTCATTCAAGAAAACTAATAAATAAGATCTTCTAAAGTTTTTCTGTTAACGTCTTCAAGACTGCTTGTTATAGCATCAGCATCAAGTAAGTATTTTGATGGAAATGTATTTGTTACAGCAAGTACTTTCATGCCAGCCGCTTTTGCTGAATGTATACCTGCCGGAGTATCTTCAATTGCAACAACAGATTTAGGATTTTTTATATCTAATTGCTTCAGTGATTTTTTATATGGATCAGGATAAGGTTTACTTTTTTTAGTATCCTCTGCTGTTACTATACTTTTAAATATATTCTTTATTTTTAAACCTGTTATTATGGGTTCAATATCAGAACGAAGTGCACCGGTGCATAAACCAACAGGTAATCTTGCAGGAATACTTTTAATAAGCTCAATAGCACCTGGAAAAATATTAGCTTCCTTATTATTTAAAGCTTCTTCAAATAATATTGCTTTTTTATGAATTAATTCTGATATTAATTTTTTATTAATTCTTTTTTTATTATTTTTAAATGCTGTTTTAATTGCATTCTCATCATCAAAACCTATGTAGATATGATGATATTCTTCCCATGAAATATTGATTTTATATGAACTGAATATTTGATTGAATACTTTATGATGAAGCGCTTCGCTATCTATAATAACACCATCAAAATCGAATATAACTGCATTTAACATTTTTATATATTTAATTTTAAATATCTAATTGTCAATTGGTTAAATATAATAGATATGATAAAAAGTTTTTTTAGTTCTTTCTATAACGTAATTTTTAATTTTATGAGGCAAATTATGTATAAGCATATAGTTATGTGGAAATTTAACTTAAATACATCATTAGAAGAAAAAGAAATGATGGTAGATTTATTAAATAGTTTGGTTAATAAAATAAAATTTTTAAAAAAAATTGAAGTTGCTTTAAATTCATCAGACAATAAGTCAGCTTATGATATAGTCCTTACAACAGAGTTTAATTCTGAAGAAGATTATAAAAAATATGCAAAAAATAAAGACCATATAAAGGTAGTTGAATTTATTAAGGATATTGTTAGTGATAGAACTGTTGTTGATTATACAATTTAGGTAAAAAGTTTATGAATAAAGCAGAATTAATAGTTGCACTTGATGTACCAAATATAAATAAACTAAATGAGGTTCTGATTAGGATCCCAAAAACTGTAAAATGGTTTAAGGTTGGTTTAGAATTATTCATTTCTGAGGGTTATTCTGTAATAAAATTATTAAAATCTATGAATAAATCTATTTTTCTTGATCTTAAGCTTCATGATATACCGCAAACTGTTGCTAATGCAGTTAAAGTTGCTGGTGAATACGATATTGATTTATTAACTGTTCATGGAATTGGTGGATCAAAAATGTTAGAAGCTGCAGCGGATGCAGCATCTTCTTGTTCTAAGCCACCAAAAATAGTTGCTGTTACAACATTAACTAGCTTAGGAAATGAAGATTTACTTGATATTGGAGTATCAAGAAATATTAACGATCAAGCTATTTCATTAGGTGAACTCGCAGTAAACTCTGGAATTGATGGTTTAGTAACAAGTGCTCATGAAGCTAGAGTATTAAGAGATAAGTTTCCAGAATCAATTTTAGTTACTCCGGGAATACGGTTACCTTCAGATAGTATTAACGATCAAAAGAGAGTGGCAACTCCAAGTTTTGCTGTTGAACAAGGCTCAACACATTTAGTAGTTGGTCGTTCTATTTTACATTCTAATAACCCATCATTAGTTGTAGAAGAAATTTTTAATGATTTAAAAAGAAAATAAAATATTATGAAGCCAAAAGTAATTATAATCACTGGTTATGGAGTAAATTGTGAAGCAGAATCATCCCATGCATGGAAGCTTGCTGGTGCTGATCCAATATTGGTTCATATTAATGATTTATTAAGTAATCCGGAACAAATTTTAAATTACAATATAATAATGTTTATTGGTGGTTTCTCATATGGAGACCATATGACTAGTGGTCATGTCTTTGCTCATCGAATTAAACAGCATATGAAACCTGTATTAATCAGATTTATAGAGCAAGGTAAATTAATATTAGGCATATGTAATGGATTTCAAGTTATGACTAAGATTGGATTATTGCCTGGATTAAATAATGATTATTTTACTCCTAAAATTTCATTAATTCAAAATGATTGTGGTGTTTTTCAAAATTATTGGATTAAAGTAAAAGCGGATAAACATTCACCATGTGTATTTACAAAAAATATCGATACAATATCGTTACCTATTAGGCATGGTGAGGGGAAGTTATTTACATTAGATAAGAAAACTATTAATGATATTGAAGATTTAAATTGTGTACCTGTTAGGTATGTTAATAATCAAGGATTACCAGTGCAAGATTATCCCGATAATCCTAATGGATCCATCAACGCAATTGCAGGATTATGTGACCCAAGCGGAAGAATCTTTGGAATGATGCCGCATCCAGAAGCATATTTATTTCCAGAAAATCATCCCAATTGGGATATGCAAAAAAATGAAAATACTCTTCCGAAAAATGGATTAGGTTTATTATTTTTTAGAAATGCTGTAAATTCAATTAACTCTTAGACATTTGATATGGAAGAACCACGAAATTATAGAATTAATAAGGGTAGATGGTCAATAGATCAACAAAGACTTCATTTAAACAATAAACAATTTCCTAAAAGAGATGTAAAAAAAATTGATGAAATACTTAATTCTATAATTGATAGTCTAAGTCAACCCAAACAAGATTCAATAATTATTCTTGAGAAGGATTGGGTGAATTTAGTTGGCGAGCAAATTGCTCAATTTAGCTTGCCTGGATTTATTAAAAATAATTATTTAAATATATTAGTTTCTCACTCGGGCTGGATTAATGAGTTAGAAAAAATAAAAAATATTTTAATTAACAGAATTAATGGTGATTATGATTTTATGAGTATTAAAGGGATTAATTTTATATTAAAAGATACATAGTTTATAGTATTGATCCTGCAAGATCAGCTAACTTTGACCTTTCGCCTTTATTTAAATTTACATGAGCATATATTTTTTGTCCTTTCATCTTTTCAATAAGATATGCCAAACCATTAGAATGACTATTAAGATATGGATGATCAATTTGGAATATATCTCCAGTAAAAATAACTTTTGTTCCTTCACCGGCTCTTGTAATAATAGTTTTTATTTCATGTGGTGTTAAATTTTGCGCCTCATCAATAATAAAAAAAGTTTTAATAAGACTTCTCCCTCTAATATATGAAAGTGGCTCAATAACTAAAAAATTATCATCTAATAGTTTTTTAATTTGCGTCTTCTTATTTAACCTTTCATTGTGCTCGATAACACCTAAATTATCAAATAATGGTTTCATATAAGGATCTAGTTTTGATTGTATATCACCAGGTAAATAACCTATATCCTTATTACTTAGAGCAACAATTGGTCTTGCCATTAATATTTGTCTATAATTACTCTTCTTTTTTAATGCACCGGCTAACGCAATTAATGTTTTTCCCGTTCCAGCTTTACCTGTTAACGAAACTAACTTTACCTCTTCATTTAAAATTGCATCCATAGCAAATATTTGTTCTGAATTACGAGGCGTTATTCCAAATGCAGGAATTTTATCAACATGTCTAATCGTTGATTTTTCTTTATTATAGCAAGCTAAAGCAGAGTTATTATCATTTTTTAATATTAAAAATTCATTCGATAGTAGGTTATTATGTTCATTTATTAATGAGGAATTTATTTCTTTTGGTTGTTTATAAATATCAGAAATTATCTTTTTATCTAAATTATTAATTATCCTTATACCGGAATAAAGCTGCTTAATATCATTAACATGGTCATTTCTATAATCTTGAGCCATTAATCCAATTGCCTTAGCTTTAACTCTAAGATTAACATCTTTTGTAACAAGTATAGTTAATTCATTTGGATGATTAATTAATACTTGATAAGCAGTATTTAATATTTTGTGGTCAGCTTTTTTTGAATTAAAATTATCTTTAAGGTTATTATGAAATTCACAATCCATTCTAATGCTTAATCTACCAAGACCTTTACCCAGAGATACACCGTCAGAAAATAATTCATCGCCACATAATACATCTATTTTTCTTGTGAATTCTCTAGCATGGAAATTTAAGGAATCATTTCCCTTTTTAAAATTATCCAATTCTTCAAGTACAGTTATAGGAATAACAATATCATGTTCAGCAAATTTTTTTAATGAGTCACTGTCATGAAGTATTACATTTGTATCTAAAACAAATATTTTTTTTATTAATACAGGAGGCATATATTCCTTTTAAAATATATATAATTACAACTACTAATGATGTCAATTTTAAATAGAATATGGGTTAAAGTTATATAAATAAATTATTTTAAATTTAAAAATTTACTTATCTTTAAACGATTTTTTGAAATAATTTTATATGTAATATTAAAAAAATATTTAATAATTGGTAGATTAGTAAATTTAATAAAATTTTTATATCCAATATGAGAATATATTATTCGAATAGCATCCATTCCACCTATTGCTTGATTTTCAAAAATAACATGTATTTGTGACGGTAGATTATTAAAATTTATATTTTTATATTTTTGAATTAGTTTTTTTAGTTCATCCTTATTCTGATGAATATCAATAAATAGTAGATCATCTAAAGAATCTCTTTTTTTAAGAAAAATCATATTCTTGATACATATAGGACATTTTGAATCATAAAGGATTTTCATAATAATTTATACTGTAGATCGTGTGAATACAGGGTTCTCATTTGATGATAAATCTGGATTAAATTTATATCCATCAAGATTAAACATTATTAATTCATGATATTTTTTAATATCATGCTGAATGATAAATTTAGCCATTTTGCCCCTAGCTTTCTTTGCGTAGAAGCTAATAACTTTATATTTATTATTTTTAAAATCCTTAAAAATCGGTGTGATTAATTTTTTTGATAATTTCTTTCTATCAACAACATTAAAATATTCATTTGATGCAAGATTCACAATAGTTTCATATGAAATTTTATTAAGATAGGTGGTTATTTCATCATTCCAGAATTGGTATAAGTTCTTAAATTTATCTGAAGATAATTTTTTCCCCATTTCAAGACGATAGGGCTGAATCAAGTCAAATGGTTTTAAGATACCATAAAGACCGGAGAGAATTCTTAATTTATCCTGTGCAATATCCAACTGTTTTTTTGTTAATGATTTTACATCAAAACCTTCATAAACATCACCAGTAAAAGAAAAAATTGCTGGAGAAGAGTTTATTTTAGTAAATGGAGTATTCCATGATTGATATCTATTAAAATTTAATTCAGCAAGTTTTTGACTAATACCCATGAAATTCTTTATTTCTTTTACATTCATTTTAGTTAATTCATTCATTAATAATTTTGATTTATTAAGAAATTCTGGTTGTGAAAAACAATCTAGATGATCGTATTCATTCATATTTTTTGATGGAGATAATAGAATAATCATAATTTTAATATTTTCTGCATTCCATCTGAATATAACTCAGGTTCTAATAGAAATGAATCATGACCTTTTTCAGATGGAACCGTAATATATTCTACATCTATATTAGCGCCTAATAATGCGTTATACAACTCCTCTTGCTCTTCGGGATAGAAGCAGCAATCAGAATTAATTGTATAGATTAGATATTTATGGTCAGAACAATCATTAAATATATCATAATCATTATCAGCATTATTATCTTTTTTTAGATCAAAATCAGACCATGCAGAAATTAAATGAGCATATGTATTTGCATCAAATCGTTTAGAAAATTTATGTCCTTGATGTAGTAAATATGATTCCAAAGAAGTTTTTATTTTATACCATTTAAAATCATTTTCATTTTGTTCGCATTTTGCAGACATTCTAGATTTCATATATCTAAGAGATACAAAAGTTTTATGAGAAATCATTCTTGCAAGCATTAATCCTTTATTCGGAAAAGAAGAATTATAATAATCTCCATTATTAAAATTAACATCATTTTCAATAGCTAATATTTGCTCTAAATTATGTGTCTTTGTAAGAATAGGTGCTCTTAGACCACTTGCTATTGATATTACATTATTTGTCATATTAGAATAGCGAGTAGAAAAGTTTAAAGCCATTATTCCTCCTAGAGAGGAGCCAATAACAGAATGAAATTTTTCTATTTCTAAATATTTAAATAAAGGAATTTGTGAATCAACAATATCACTAAAATTTATTTTAGGAAATGAGCTTCCATAGTATTCATTTGTATTAGGATTAATAGAAGATGGTCCCGTACTACCATAACATCCACCAAAATAATTAACACATATAACAAAAAAACGATCTGTATCAATATTTTTTCCTGGTCCGACAAATGAATCCCACCATCCATTTTTACATTCATCCGTCCATCTATCCATTATTCCATCAACATTTGAATTAAATCCAGCCAAATGTTGAGAACCAGATAGTGCATGAAAAACTAAAACAGCATTATCTTTAGATTTATTAAGGGAACCATATGTTTCATATGCTAATGTAATGGGGCCAAATTTTTTACCATTATGAAGTATAAGTTTTGATTCTTCATTCTCACCATATGTAAAGAATTTAGATTGAATATCCATTAATAATTCCTAAAGTAATTATATAGAATCTAATGCTTGATCTATATCTGATAAAATATCATTAATATGCTCTAATCCTACAGATAATCTAATAAGATCAGGAGTTATTTTAGCACCTTCCTGTTGTTCTTCAGATAATTGCGAATGGGTAGTGCTAGCAGGATGTATAGCAAGGCTTCTTGAATCACCAACGTTAGCCAAATGAGAAAATAATTGAAGATTTTCAATAAATTTTCTTCCTGCATCAACTCCTCCTTTTATACCAAAAACAACCATTCCACCTGAACCATTTGGTAAATATTTTTTTGATAAATTATATGATGAATCACCTTCAAGAGAAGGATGGCGAACCCACTCTACCTTAGAGTGATTTATCAAATGTTTAGCAACAGCTAAGCCGTTTTGTGAATGCCTTTCCATTCTTAAAGAAAGTGTTTCAATACCTTGCAAAGCTTGCCATGAGTTATCTGGAGAGATACATGCACCTAAATTACGAAGTGGAACAAGTCTCATTCTTAAAATATAGGCTAACGGAGCAAGGTCACCTAAATCGTTTGCAAAACTTATATTCCAATAACTAGGCTCAGGATCTGATAACAAGGGATGTTTACCTGTAGTCCAATCAAACTTACCAGAATCAACAACAATACCTCCAATAATAGTACCGTGTCCACCTAACCATTTTGTTAATGAATGAATTACAATATCAGCACCATGTTCTATTGGTCTACATAATGCAGGAGTAGAGAAGGTCGCATCAACAATTAGTGGTAATCCATTTTGATGAGCAATATTTGCAATAGCTTCAATATCAATTACATCTAATAATGGGTTACCAACAATTTCACAATAAACTGCTTTGGTTTTCTCGTTTATTGCATTTTTAAAGTTTTCTGGATTAATAGGATCTACAAAATTAACATTTATTCCCATAGATGGAAGAATATCATTAAATTGCGTATAAGTTCCTCCATATAAATTATTAGCAGAAACTATCTCATCACCTTTTTGAGCTAGGTTAATTATACTGTAGAATGCAGCACTTGTTCCTGATGCTAATCCAAGAGCTGCTGCTCCACCATCTAATGCAGCTATTCTTTGTTCAAGAATATCTGTTGTTGGATTCATTAACCTTGTATAAATATTTCCTAATTCCTTAAGAGTAAATAAATTATTAGCATGTTCTGTACTATCAAACCTATACGCTGTTGTTCGATATAATGGAACTGCATGAGATTTTGTTGTAGGTTCAGCATGCTCATATCCAGCATGTAAGCATTTTGTTTCTAGATTCTTCATAACCATCTCTCCGTAATTATTTTATATTAATACTAATTCATTAAAGCTGATACTAATCTTAAAGATAGTCAAATTATTTTTTATTTAATTAAACTTCGCAGTATTTTTAATTCTGAAGGTTTAGCTCGACGATATTCTCCAATTTTAAGATTTCCAAGATCAATAGGACCGATACTAAATCTTTGTAATCTTAGGACTTTTTTATTAAGTACTTCCATCATTCTTCTAATATGTCTATTTTTACCTTCTGTTAGTTTAATTGAATATTTAAACCCATTGATTGATTTTGAAATAAAATTAATAGAATTTATTTTTAATATATCTCCCTCATTAAAAATTCCTATTTTTGATTGATTTATTTCATTATTTTCAAGCTTTTTATCTAACCAAACATTATATATTTTTGTTATTTCAAATTTTGGATGCATCACAGAATGAGCTAGTTTTCCATCATTAGTAACTAAAATTAATCCTTCACTCATGTAATCCAACCTGCCAATTGTGTAAACTCTTTCAGGTAAATCATCAAAGAAATTAATTACTGTTTTTCTTTTCTTTGGATCATTTGATGAACAAATAACTTTCTGAGGTTTATTAAGTAAAAATGTAATTAATGGTTCTTGATATAATTTCTTTCCATTACATTCAATTTCGTCTAAAAGGGGGTTAATTTTAGTTCCAAGTTCTTTTATTTCTATACCATTTACCCTAACTCTTCCTGCTGTAATTAGTGTTTCACAAAACCTCCTAGACCCAAGACCACAATTAGCCATAAATTTTTGTAATCTAATGTAATCCTTTATTTCCATAAAAAAAACACCTTTAATTTCTTAAAGATGTCTCCGTATAAAATCAAATAAAAATTATTCACCAGGTTTTGTTTTAGGTAAACCATATGCACGATCACCTTCGCTCCAACGACCATCTTTTTTAAGGCTATCTACGCGTTCAAAACGCTTTAGAACATTACGTTTTGTTTTTATTTTAGCTGCACCTTTTAAACTACTATGCATTGACATAATAAAACCTCCAATTAAATCCATAAAGAGAGTAATAAATAGTTTATTGTTTAATCTGTCAAATCCATAACATATTGTTTTTAAAAAATAAAAATACTTAAAAAACACTATCTTGAAGATCAATCATATGATGTATAGTCTTTGTTGATGTCTAAAATATATAAAAATAAAAGAGTGGCTGTTGGAATGAGTGGTGGAACAGATAGTTCTGCTGTTGCTGCTATGCTTGTTGATCAAGGTTATGATGTAATTGGTTTAACAGCACATATGTGGAAGGATGGTTCTCGTTGTTGTTCCCTTGAAGATGTAGATAGAGCTCGAAATGTATGTGCGTTTCTTGATATCCGTCATTATGTTGTTAATGCTCAGGATTTATTCACAGATAAAATTGTTGATCCTTTTGTCGATGGTTATGTTTCTGGTGAAACTCCTTCCCCATGTATTCAATGTAATTCATTTATAAAATTTGGTTTTTTGTTAGAGAGGTCACAGCAGTTAGAATGTGATTTTATTGCAACAGGGCATTATGCACGTGTAAAAGAAATTAATTCTTCATACCATCTTTTTTCAGCATTAGATCCTGAAAAAGATCAATCATATTTTTTACATCGATTATCTCAGTATCAGTTAAGCAAACTATTATTTCCATTATCTGATTTACCGAAGTCTAAAGTTCGTTCTTATTCTAAAGAGCGAGGATTACCTATTGTATCACGTGGGGATAGCCAGGATCTTTGTTTCATTGAAGAAGGAAAGTTAGCTGAATTTATAGAAAAGAAAGATAATTCATCAGCAACAATTGGAAATATAATTGATCATAATGGTAAAATTGTAGGTTCTCATACTGGACTTCATAATTTTACTGTTGGTCAACGTGGTGGATTGGGAGTTGCTTTAGGTGAAAGAATGTATGTAAAAAGGCTAGATAAAAAGAAAAATAATGTTGAGATTGCTCCAAGACCTGGAGTTATGAATAATTTTTGCAAAGTTAAAGATATTCATTGGATTAATGATAAATCGAAAAATAATAAACTTCGATGTTTTGTTAAGCCTAGATATCGTAGCAAAGGATCATTAGCTACTATTGATATACATAAAAATAATGGTAAAATTACTTTTGATGAATCACAGTTTGCATTAGCACCAGGTCAAGCTGCCGTTTTTTACAATAATGATGAGGTTCTTGGTGGAGGATGGATCTCATCTGATAATTAAAATTAAAAAGAGCTACAATGAAATGGATTAAAATATAAATTATATGTAGTATGTTTATTTTTATAAATAAAGGATTGATAAATGAATTTAAATTTAGTTGCAAATACAATAAGAGGATTATCAATGGATGGAGTTCAGTCTGCTAAGTCTGGTCATCCTGGAATGCCAATGGGTATGGCTGACGTAGCAGCAGTTTTATGGCTTAAATATCTTAAACATAATCCAAAAAATTCAGAATGGATAGATCGTGATAGATTTATTTTATCAGCTGGACATGGCTCCATGCTTCATTATTCATTATTACATTTAGCTGGATTTGAAGATATGACTATCTCTGAATTAAAAAATTTCCGACAATGGAATTCAAAAACAGCTGGACATCCTGAATATGGTCATGCAACAGGAATAGAAACAACAACAGGTCCTTTGGGTCAAGGATGTGCTAATGCTGTAGGAATGGCAATAGCAGAAGAAATAAATGCTGCAAAGTATAATACGGATTCACATAATATCATTAATCATTATACATATGTTATTGCATCAGAAGGGGAGTTTGAAGAAGGCGTTTCTCATGAAGTTTTTTCTATGGCGGGAAATCATGGTGTAAATAAATTAATTATTTTTTATGATCAAAACTTTATCTCTATTGAAGGAGATACTCATATGACTTATACTGATGATGTTGCCAAAAGAATGGAAGCTTATGGATGGCATGTACGAGAAATAGATGGTCATAATCATAATGAAATATCTATTGCTATTGAGTCTGCGCAAGCAGAAATAGAAAAACCTTCAGTAATCATTTGTAATACAACTATTGGTTATGGTTCTCCTAATAAAGCAGGAGGTCATGATTGTCACGGTGCTCCATTAGGAGAAGAGGAAGTACTATTAAGTAAAGAAAACTTAGGTATTTCCACTGAAACATTTTATGTTCCAAAAGAAGTAAAAGAAATTTTTGATACTAGAAATTGTGAGTTACAATTATTAGAAAATAATTGGAATCAATTATTTAATGACTGGAAAATTCAAAATCACGATTTATTTGAAGATTGGAAAATTGCATTTAAACAAGAAATTCCTAATTTAGATAAATTACTTCCTGAATTTGAAAAAGGATCCTCATTAGCATCTAGAGCATCATCCGGACAGATTATTCAGTCACTTGCTGAAAATATTCCTTATCTTGTTGGAGGGTCAGCAGATTTAGCTCCATCAAATAATACCTATATGAAGGCATTTTCTGATATTGGAAAAAATAATTTTAAAGGTAGGAATTTTAGATTTGGTGTTCGTGAATTAGGTATGGCAGGAATAATGAATGGTATTCAGTTACATGGTGGTTTACGGGTTTATGGAGGAACATTTTTAGTTTTTGCAGACTTTCTTCGTCCCGCTGCTCGTTTAGCTGCGATTATGGGTATTCCTGTTATATATGTATTTACACATGATAGTTTTTGTGTTGGCGAAGATGGACCAACACACCAGCCAATTGAAACATGTGCTAGCTTAAGAATGATTCACAATTTAACAGTAATAAGACCGTCAGATGCTAATGAAGTTAAAGAAGCATGGAAAGCTGCATTACTTAATACGAATGGACCAACTGCACTTTTATTTACTCGTCAAAATTTAATCACTATCGATAGGAATAAATATGCATCATCGATGGGATTACATAGAGGAGCATACACACTATGGAACTCATCTGAAAATATTCCAGATTTAATTCTTATTGCTTCTGGTTCTGAAGTTGAATTAATACTTTCTGCTGGAGAGAAATTAGCTAATCAAGGAGTTAATATTCGTATTGTAAGTATGCCATCCTGTGAGTTATTTGAGCTTCAAGAAAATGATTATAAAGAATCAGTTCTTCCTAATATTTGTGACAAAAGACTTGTTGTTGAAGCAGGAACAAGTTTTGGTTGGGAGCGGTATGTGGGTCGTAATGGAAAAATGATTTGTAAGGATGATTTTGGTGCATCTGCTCCATTTAAGATTCTATTAGAGAAATTTGGTTTTACTGAAGAAAATGTAATTAATCAGGCTAATGAGTTATTGGATAGATAATGAATAAATGGAAAAATCTCCAGAACGGTAGCGATATACGTGGAGTTGCACTAGATGGTATTGATGACGAACCTATAACTCTTACTCCTAATATATCTAGAACAATAGGGTGGGCATTTTCTTATTGGTTAAAAGATAAATTAGGATTAAATAATATAATTATAGCAGTTGGTCATGATTCTAGAATCTCCTCTGAAATTATTAAGAATGCTGTTTTTGAAGGTATTATTCATTCTGATTCTGAATGTATTGATTGTGGATTAGCTTCGACACCAGCTATGTTTATGTCTACACAATTTCCAAATCATAATTATGATGGCTCAATTATGCTAACAGCAAGTCATTTACCATTTAATAGAAATGGTTTAAAGTTTTTTACAAAAGATGGAGGTTTATCTAAAGAAGATATATCACAGATTTTAGTTTTAGCTGAATCAAAAGAACATATTAATAGTTTTTTATTACCAAATATTAAAAAAGTTAATTTGATGATAGATTATGCAAATCATCTTGTTGGAATCATTCGATCAAAAACAGATATGGAAAAACCACTTAGGGGTCTAAAAATAATTGTTGATGCTGGAAATGGTGCAGGTGGATTTTTTGTAAACGATGTATTAAATCCATTAGGGGCTGATACAAGAGGAAGTCAATTTCTTGAACCTAATGGAAACTTTCCCAATCATATTCCAGATCCTGAAAATAAAGATGCAATTAATTCTCTGATTAATGCAGTTATTAATAATAACGCTGATCTAGGAATTATTTTTGATACTGATGTTGATAGAGCAGGTGCGGTAGATAAAAATGGTTCACCTATAAACAGAAATAAGTTTATAGCACTCATGTCTTTTATTATTTTAGAGGAATATCCAGGAACAACAATTGTAACAGATTCTGTAACATCAGTTGGACTTAAAAAATGGATTGAGAGTCTAGGCGGAATTCATTATCGATTTAAAAGAGGTTATAAGAATGTTATAAATGAATCTAAGAGACTAAATAATAATAATATTTCCTCTGAATTAGCCTTAGAAACCTCTGGTCATGGAGCATTAAAAGAAAATTATTTTTTAGATGATGGAGCATATCAAATTGCAAAAATTTTAATAAAAACAAGTAAATTATATCATAATAATCAAGGTTCAATTGATCAGCTAATTGAAGGTTTAGAGGAACCAAAAGATCAAATTGAGTTTCGACCAAATATTACTTGTGAAGACTTTTCGTCATATGCTGATTTAATTATCAGTTTATTTAATACCTATGTGATTAATCATCCTATATGGAAGCTTACTCCAAATAATTTTGAAGGTATTCATGTTACATTACCAAATGGATGGATATTACTAAGAAAATCGCTACATGATCCTAAAATTCCAATAAATATTGAAACTAACAACAAGAATGGAGCGATTGAGATTAAGTTAGAGATTTTAGAATTTCTTAGACAATTTAAAGATCTTGAGTTATCTTAATCGATGTAAGTTTATTTCTTATTATTCGAATGAGTTATAATTATAAAATAAATTAAAGGAGTTAGTTATGTTATCTAAAATTTTCTTTGTTGCAGGTTTAGTTTCTATTATTGCATCAATTATTACATGGAATTTAGCGAGTGGTGGTGGTGATGTTGCTCATGCTGAAAGATTTGGAATATTTGTTGGTTTATGGGCACCAACTTTCCTTATTTTATCTGAAAAATTAAAATAGTTTATTAATTTAAAAATTATCCGTATGATTTTTTTCATACGGATTTTTTTTTACTTTAAAATGAGTGTATCCATTAGAAGAGAAATATCTTCAACAAAAAGTTATACAGTTATTATTTTTGATAATTCTCATATTTATAGATGGCCAACTAATAATTATGAGCATAATCAAATAAAAAAATTATACATGCAAGATAAGCTCCATGAAGGCATTATTAATGATTATTCCAAATGGAAAAAATTATTAAATTAAATCACCATGAAGTCTAAAAAATTTATTGGTATTGATGTAGGCGGTCAAAAAAAAGGATTTCATGCAGTTTGCTTGCTTGATAATTTAATTATTTCTAAAATTCATCATCAATCTCCTTTAAAGATTTTACATTGGATAGAAGGTATTAATCCAAATGTGATCGCAATTGACTCTCCGTGTGGTTGGAGCTCTTCTGGAAATTCCAGACAATCAGAAAGAGAATTATCTATTAATGGTAAGAATATAAGTTGTTTTTCAACACCAACTAAGAAAAAAGCTTTAAAAAATTCTTTTTATAAATGGGTACTAAACGGTGAAAGATTATATTTAAAATTAATTAATAATAAATATAAAGTAATTGAAACATATCCATATGGAGTTAGTAAGTGTTTTATTTCTGATTTAAATAAAAATAAAATAAATATTAGAAAACAGGTTCTTTGTATGAATAAAATTAATTTTTCATTATTAAAAAATATTGATGAAATAGATGCAGGACTATGCTCTATTACAGCACAGTATTACTATGAAAATAAAATAATTAGATTTGGTAATAAAATTGAAGGATATATTTATTTACCTAAGATTTACTAATAAACAAAGTCTATTTTTTTTGCAGTATCCAAAGAAATAATCTCTAATATTTTATTACATGTAGAAGAATAGTTAGATTTATTTTCTATATTAATCATTAAACCATCTAAACCTAAAGCACTTGCTATTTGTAAATCATCATAATTGCAACATATCATTTTTTTTGAATAATAAATTAATTCAATTTTTTTAAATATGGATATTTTTTTTTCTAAAACCTCTACCTTTTTATCTGAATATGTACATTCTAATTCATCATACCTAAATGAATTATTTTTATTAGATATAATTAAAACCTTTTCATTAGATTTACTTATAATTTTTTTACACACTTCAATCGATAAATTTTTTTTTGCATGTTTGGATTCTGTACAAATAAGAATATAACTATCATTATTAACAGGATGTTTAAAATTGGATGAATCTAGATTATATTGAACATTATTACATGGAATTTTTAAATATTTTAAAACATCCATACATTGAATATAATTAGGTCTATCTATATTTCTATTTCCACATATAACATCATATAGTTTAAATGCACCTTCTCTTTGAAAGGATGGTCCAAATATTCTTGTTTTTAGATTTTTTCTTGAACTTTTACATATAAGTGCACTTTCCATGCTGCCTTCAAGATCTATTACTAGGTCATAATAAATTTGATGTAAATCAATTCTAAATTTTTTTCTATTTGAATGTTTTAATTCGTTTTCTGGATACAAAATTATATTATCAACATCATCAAATAATTTAACTAAATCGTTATAATATTCATGAACAACCCAACTTATTTTTGCATTATAATATTCCTTAAGTAAGTGAACTGTAGGAACTGCATTAAATAATTCATGAAATGGGGATAGTTTAACAATTAAAATATTCATATATACTATACTTCTATGTAGTCTTAATAATCTTTCATTATATTTTTGTAAGATGATTTATATAAATAAGAATTATAAATGTGCATTTTAATTCAGTCAGTTTAATTTTTCCTCATCAAATTTATCAGAATTTGCCTAAAATATTTTCTGAAAATAAAATTTATATAATTGAGGAAAATCTTTTTTTTAAGCATTTTAATTTTCATATTCAAAAACTTGTTTTTCAACGTCTTATTTTAAGAAATTATGAAAAGTTTTTAAAAAAAAAGAGTTATATAACTGAATATATACCTTCAAGTAATAAATTATCAGATATTAGAAAATTAATTGTATCCTTAAGTAATGATGGTGTAAATGAAGTTCATTTTTTTGATCCAGTAGATAACTACCTATCAAGAAGAATATGTCGTTTGTGTGATAAATACAGTATTAAAATGGTTATCTATGAGTCTTTAAGCTTTTTAAACTCAATAGAATATAATGAAGGTTATTTTGATCATAAGAAAAAGAAATTTAGACATAATGATTTTTATAAAAAGCAACGAACTAGATTAGATATATTAATGGATAAAGATATTCCAGTAGGAGGACAATTATCTTTTGATAATGAAAATAGAAATAAGTATCCTTCCGGTTTATTGCCTCCAAAAATTACCTTTTCAGAAGAAATTCAATTTCTAGAAGTACAATATTCTATTATTTCTGACTTTCCTAATTCAAAGGGTAGTAAATCTATACATAATTTTTATCCGACATCTTTTGATGAAGCAGAAAAGTGGTTTGATAATTTTTTAATAGAGAGAATGAATAACTTTGGAACCTATGAAGATGCTATTATTTCAGATGAGGTATTTCTTAATCATAGTGTAATCTCACCCTTATTAAATACAGGTTTATTAACTCCTGAATATATTGTAAAAAAATCAATAACCTTTGCTTCA
Organism: Pontiellaceae bacterium; assembly: GCA_045566035.1. GTDB lineage: Bacteria > Verrucomicrobiota > Kiritimatiellia > Kiritimatiellales > Pontiellaceae > Pontiella. The sequence goes on from JBJLEI010000004.1 coordinate 30,152, forward strand.
GAAAATAATATAGAAATTAATGATATTGAGGGGTTTATAAGACAAATTATTGGTTGGCGAGAATTTATACGCGGTTTATATATTGCCAAGGGAACATTTTCTAGAAATTTAAATCATTTTAATTGTACGCGCAGTATACCTAATTCATTTTATAATGGAACTACAGGTATTATTCCAATTGATGATACTATAAATAAAATTAATAAATATGCTTATTGTCATCATATAGAAAGATTAATGATTTTAGGTAATTTTATGCTATTGTGTGAGTTTAAACCAGATGATGTATATAAATGGTTTATGGAGCTTTTTATTGATTCCTATGATTGGGTTATGGTTCCAAATATTTATGGAATGAGTCAGTTTGCTGATGGCGGATTATTTTCATCTAAACCTTATATAAGTTCTAGTAACTATATTATTAAAATGAGTAATTATAAGAAAGGTGATTGGAGTAATATTTGGGATGCACTATTTTGGAGGTTCATGAATAAGCATAGAGACAAGTTATCATTAAATCCTCGCCTTAATATGCTTTTAGCAAATTTTGATAAGATGAGTGAAAAAAGAAAAGATGAGATTAATTTTTTATCCAATAATTTTCTTAACAATTTTTAATGGAGATTTTTTAGTATGATTCCTAATGATGATATAATTGAACTTGCATGGAAAGACTCTGTTTCATTTTTAGATATTCATAAGCAATATGGCATTAGTGAAGGTGAAGTAATAAAAATAATGAGAAATTCATTAAAAAATAAATCATTTAATAGATGGAGAGCCCGTATGTATGGTAGGCATTCAATACATTATTCTAAAAAGAACAACATAAAATATTGATACCATAAGAAAACCTAAAATTATTGGAATTATATCCTTCATAATATTTTTTAGAAAAGGAAATATATTTTTAATATAGCTGCAATCGGTAAAAAGATTATTAACATTTTTATATTAAACGCTCTATCGCTTAATACCTTCTGATTTGCATCGTTATTTTTTATCTTCATCCTCTTTTTATATATTAATTTTATTTTTTTAAAATATAAATCGGTATTTTTTTATCTATTAATTTATTGGTATAGAATATGCATATATACATGTGTAATTTAATATATTTAACTGTTTATTAATATATAAAAATACATTTATGTAATAATTACAAAATTGGTAACAATAAAGTGATTAATAAAAATATAGATCAAATTATAAATGAATTTGTTAAAAAAAACAAATTACCACAATCATATAATAATATGGCAAAAACATATTTAGTAAATATAACCAATACTATCTATAATTGGAGTTTAAATGAAAAAAAACCTATATGTATTGGTATAAATGGAGCTCAGGGTACTGGAAAAAGTACCTTATCACTATTCATTAAAAATATTTTAGAAGAGATGAAGGAAATTACCGTTGAAATAGTTTCAATAGATGATTTATATCATACAAAGAATAAGAGATTAAAACTATCATCTGATATTCATAACTTATTTATAACTAGAGGAGCTCCTGGAACGCATGATATTTCAATTGGTTATAATTTTATAAATGCATGCCTTAATAATAATTTTAATAATTTACATTTACCTAGATTCGATAAATTTAATGATGATAGATCATCAAAAGATAAGTGGTTATATGTTAATAATAAAATTGATATAATTATATTAGAAGGATGGTGTGTAGGAGCAAAACCACAGAAAGATTACGAATTAAACAAACCAATAAACAGTCTTGAAGAGAAATATGATTCTAAGGCGATATGGAGAAGATACTCCAATGATCAATTAAAAAATAAATATCAATCACTTTTTAATTTATGTTCATACCTAATAATGATCAAAGCTCCATCATTTGAGGTTATATATGAATGGAGATTGAAGCAAGAAAGAGTGGCAAGTCAAAAATCTGAAAAGAACCGATCAAAAGCAATGAATAAGGAAGATATAAAATTTTTTGTTCAACATTTTGAGAGATTATCTAGATGGATGATGAAAGATCTACCTGCTAGATCAGATATTCTTATTAAATTAAATAATAAGCATTTAATAGAGGGCGTGAATTATAGATGAATAATAAAAAAATAATTATTTTTACTGATTTAGATGCAACATTATTAGATGAAAATTATTTATGGAAATCAGCAACTGAAGCTTTAAATAAAATTAAAGACTTAGAAGCTCATCTTATATTAAATTCGAGTAAAACATTATCAGAAATATCATTAATTCGAAATGATCTACAATTAATTGATCCAGTAATTGCTGAAAATGGAGCTGTTGTTGGAATTCCTCAGAATTTACTTAATAAAACAAATAATAAGGATTTATTCATTCATACAGATGATTCCATTAATCGTAATGAAATTATAAGTATTCTAAACAGCATTAGAAATGAATATAACTTTAAATTTGAAGGTTTTAGTGATTGGAGTCCCGCTACTGTTTCTGAAAAAACAAATCTAAGTATTGAGAATGCGTATCTTGCCTTAGATAGAAAAATGACTGAGCCTATCCTATGGATGGATAATAAAAATAATTATGAAATCTTTAATAATTTAATCAAAGCAAAGAATTTATGCAGTATAAACGGAGGAATATTTAAACATATAATGGCTGTTAATATTAATAAAGGATCGCCGATGAAAAAATTGATGCATCTTTATGATAGAACATATCCAAATCAGGAAATTATTTCTATAGGGTTGGGAGATAGTGAAAATGATATTTCAATGTTAAATAATTCCGATTATGCAGTAATTATTCCAAATAAATCAAAAAAAAATATAGAAATTAAACATAAGCAATTAGTTGTATCTAAATATCCAGGCCCAGTTGGATGGAATCATGAAATTCTAAAAATATTAGATAATTTAAATGTTAAGGTGGTATAAGTAAAATGAGTGATTTTCATCAAAGTGGCGTGATAACAACTTTTCATAATTTACGAACACAATCTATTGAGCAGCAGGAGCAAGAAGTAAGAAAATATGCTAAACAATCGCCCGTATCATTAGTTCTGCCAAGTTTATATTCAGAGTTAGAGGGAGAGGCTCTTCCGCGTATAGTACAAATTCTTAGTGAAATGGATTATATTAACCAAATAATAATTGGATTAGATCGTGCAACATTAAAAGAATATAAACATGCACTAGATTTTTTTTCTGGTTTACCTCAAAACGTATCTCTTTTATGGAATGACGGAGATAGAATGAGAAATATTGATCATGAATTAAGTAAGTATAATTTATCTCCGAAGCAGCCAGGAAAAGGGAGAAATGTTTGGTATATGTTTGGTTATGCTCTTGCTCAAAGAAATACAGATATTATTGCTGTTCATGATTGTGATATAACAACATATAATAGAGATATGCTCATTAAACTTTTGTATCCAGTTATTAATCCCCAATTAAATTTTAAATACAGTAAGGGTTTCTACTCTCGTATCGCAAATAGAAAAATGAATGGAAGAGTATGTAGACTATTAATTACACCACTATTAAGAGCTTTAAAGAAAGTTTGCGGTTCAAGTGAATATTTAGATTATATGGATAGTTTTAAATATGCTTTATCAGGAGAGTTTGCTTTTCAGCAAGATATTTTAAGCGATATTCGAATTCCTTCTGATTGGGGTTTAGAAATGGGAATGTTATCAGAAATATATAGAAATCAGGTATCTAATAAAGTTTGCCAGGTTGATATTTCAGATTTCTATGATCATAAACATCAATCTATGTCATTCGAGGATAGTTCAAAAGGATTATCAAAAATGAGTCATGATATCTCAAAGTCTATGTTTAGAAAGATGGCAACATTTGGTGAGGTATTCTCTGAGGAACGAATTCGTACAATAAAAGCGGCATATTACAGGATAGCACTTGATTTAGTAGATTCATATGAAAGTGATGCGATCATGAATGGAATTGATTATGATAGACATAATGAACTCAAGTCTATTGAATTATTTTCTCAAAACATAATTTTAGCAGGACATGATTTCCTTACACATCCAAAAGATATGCCTTTTATTCCAAGTTGGAAAAGAGTTGTTTCGGCTGTTCCTAATATATTTGAAAAAATGATCGATGCTGTAGAAAATGATAAAAAAGAATTTGGATCTAATCATCGAACATTTATTCCTAAAAAATCATTATTAGATGATCAGTTAAAATCACATTTAGATAATATATATAAAAATCAGGATAATCAATTAATAGCAAATAAGATGATTGAGGCTTCGGGATTATCGAGAAATAAAACATATGATTTAAGAAATCAAAAAAGATGGAGTCAAAATGATATAATTTTAATTACATATGCTAATTCAATTATTAATAAAGATGAATATCCACTTAAAACATTAAATAAATTTCTTAGAAATTATTTCTCTGACACTATAAGTGGTATTCACATATTACCATTTTATCCATACAGTTCAGATGATGGTTTTTCTGTTATTGATTATTATAAAGTAGATAACAAATTAGGTTCATGGAAGGATATTCAGAATATTGGAAGAGAATTTGATCTAATGACCGACCTTGTTATTAATCATTGTTCATCTGATTCAGCTTGGTTCAAAAATCATTTAAATAAATCTGAACCAGGAAAAGATTATTTTTTTGAACCTGATAAAAATTTTGATACATCTCATGTTGTAAGACCAAGATCTAGTGATTTGTTATCTGAATTTACAAATAAGGATAATAAAATAAGTAAGGTATGGACCACCTTTAGTAAAGATCAGGTAGATCTAAACTTTAAGAATCCTGAAGTATTAATCGAAATATGTAAATTATTAAAATTCTATATAGATAATAATATTAAATTTTTTAGATTAGATGCTGTCGCTTTTATCTGGAAAGAAAGTGGCACTAGTTGTGTTCACTTAAATCAAACTCATGAAATTGTAAAATTAATTCGTTTAATATTAGAGAATATAAATAATGAAAGTGTAATAATTACAGAGACAAATGTTCCTAATAAAGAAAATTTAAGTTATTTTGGAAATGGAAACGAAGCTCATCTAATTTATAATTTTTCATTACCACCACTTTTAATATATACACTTTTATGTGGAGATTCTAATTATCTTAAATCTTGGATGATGTCTATGCCTCCTGCAAGAGAGGGACGAAGTTATTTTAATTTTATAGCATCACATGATGGTATAGGAATAAGGCCTATAGAGGGTCTATTAGAAAAGAAGGAACAAAAATCCTTATTAAGAACACTTAAGAAGTTTGGTGGCCATATATCCCCAAGAATTAATACTGACGGAACAGAATCTCCTTATGAAGTAAATATAAGCTTATATGACGCATTTAAAGGTACAATTAAAAGCGGTGAAGATAATTATCAGGTTGAGAGAATGCTTTGTGCACATACAATTTTATTAGCTCTTGAGGGAATACCAGCAATATATTCACATAGTTTTTTTGGAACTTCTAATGACAATGACTTAGTTAATAAGACTGGTCGGCATAGATCTATCAACAGACATAAATGGAATGAAATTAAACTGAAAAATATAATTACCAAAGAGGGTAGCTCAGAAAAAAAATTATTTGATGAATTAAGAAGACGTATTAAAATAAGAAAAAAACAAGAGGCATTTCATCCAAATGCAACGCAATTAACACTGCATTTTGGTTCAAAAATTTTTGCATTCTGGAGAGAGAGTATTAATCGTACTCAATGTATATTTTGTATTAATAATATAACTGATAAATCTCAAAAAGTATCTCTGCTTGAATTAAATCTGATTGGTACTGAAACATGGTATGACATATTAAGTGGTCATAAATACGATAACAAAAGTAGTATTAAATTAAAACCATATGAATCTATATGGATTTCAAATTAGATAATTTTTATGAATTTTAATAAATATAAAACCAAAAATTATTATGATGAATATTTTGATCATCAAAATAATCCTCGTGAATATACAAAGCTTCTTATTAATGCCATTAATAATTTAGCGCCTGGAGATTTAAAAAGAAAACAAGAGGCAAGCGAAAAGTCCATGTATAATATGGGTATAACATTCAAAGTTTATGGTGAATCCGTAACTACAGAAAGAGTTATTCCGTTTGATATTATTCCTAGAGTTATTAGTGGTAATGAATGGAATCCAATTGAGAATGGATTAATTCAGCGTATTACTGCAATTAATATGTTTATTGATGATATTTATAATAATCAAACTATTATAAAAGATGGTATTATTCCAGAGCACATTATTACATCATCTAAGGGGTTTTTACCTCAATGTATTGGGTTATCTCCACCAAAAAAAGTATGGGCTCATGTAACTGGGACTGATCTCGTTAGAAATATTGATGGTAAATTTTATGTTTTAGAAGACAATCTTTGTGTTCCATCAGGTGTATCCTACGCATTAATTAATCGATTTCTAATGAAGAGAAATTTTCCTGAGGTTTTTTATCAAAGTAATGTCAGACAGATTATAGATTATCCTGATAAGTTTATGAAAATGCTTAGAGAGGTATCTCCTATACCAGAAGATAATATTACAACAGCAATTCTAACTCCTGGTATATATAATTCAGCTTATTTCGAGCATGCATATTTAGCCCAACAAATGGGTGCATTATTAGTTGAGGGTCAAGATCTTATATACGATGGAAAGTTTATATGCGCTAGAACAATTGATGGATTAAGAAAAATTGATGTAATATACAGGCGAATAGATGATCATTTTTTGGATCCTGATATATTTAATTCGGACTCAATCCTTGGATGTCGTGGATTAATGAAAGCATATAGAGAAGGTTATGTAACAATTGCAAATGCTCCTGGAACAGGTGTAGCTGATGATAAGGTAATATACGCTTTTATTCCTGAAATAATTAAATATTATCTTTCGGAGGAACCTCTATTAAATAATGTACCTACTAGATTATGTTATCGAAAAAACGATTTAGAATATACATTAGAGCATATGAATGAACTTGTAATTAAACCAGCAAGTGAGTGTGGTGGATACGGTTTACTAATTGGACCAAAGGCAACAAAAAAAGAAATTGATGAATTTAAAAAGGTTTTAATCTCAAATCCAAGAAATTATATATCTCAACCAACAATGCAATTTTCAAGAGCTCCTGTATTAAGTAATAAGAATTTTGAAGGCCGTCATATTGATCTTCGTCCATTTATTTTATATAGCGGTAATAATTGTCATGTACTTCCGGGTGGATTAACTCGAGTAGCTCTAAAAAAGGGTTCATTAGTTGTAAATTCATCACAAGGTGGAGGTATTAAGGATACATGGATAACAGATACAACTTTTAAAGGAATATAATGTTAGGAAGAGTAGCAGATAATATTTATTGGTTAAGTCGTTATATCGAGAGAGCATCGAATACGGCGCGCTTTATAGAGGCAAGTTATTATCTAAATCTTGATTTAAAAATTAATGAGGATGAGCAATGGAGTCCTCTTGTTGAAATAAACGAGGATATGGAACATTTTATGAAGTTTTATGATTCTCCAACACGAGAGAATGTAATTCATTATTTAATTTATAATCCTGTTTATCCAAATTCAATTACAAGTTGCTTAAACTCAGCATGTACAATTGCTAGAGGTTTACGAGAATCTTTATCCATTGAGTTATTTCAGGAAATTAATGAAATTAGTAATATTGTTACTCCAACATCTAGGATTAATCCTCATATTAATATGCATGTATTTGAGATATGTGAGCGAATTAAAAAATCTGATATGCTTATAACAGGTATTATGTCAAAGAATGTTGAAAGAGGGTTAGGTTATAATTTTTGGAGATTAGGTGAGTACTTAGAAAGAGCCGATAAAACCTCTCGTTTATTAAATGTAAAATATTATTATATTCTTCCTGAAAAAACAGATGTCGGAACAAGTATTGAAGATCTGCAATGGAGCGCATTATTACAATCTATTGATGCAAGAGATACTTTTTATAGAAGATATAATATTTTTAGTCCGGAAAATGTTATTAGAATGATTGTTAAGGATGAAGTCTTTCCTAGATCTATCTTATTTTGTCTGCTTTCAGCACATAGATGTTTAACTGAAATAACAGGTAATTTACCAAGTGAACCAAATAATAAACTAACTCATTTGTGTTACCAATTACAGCATATTAACGAATCAGAAATTATGAATATAGGATTACATGAATTTATTGATCAAATACAATCACAAATGAATGATATTAATATAAGTATTTATAATTATTTTTGTGCTATGCCATATAAAAAGAATATTTTCGGAAATTAATATTATGTACGAGCAAGTCAAAATTAAACATCTAACGCATTATTATTATGATCGACCAATAACACTTGGGCCTCAATCTATTAGACTAAATCCTAGTAGGTATTATCCCATAGAAATTAATGATTTTTCTATAGATATTAATCCTAAACCAGTTTCATTAGAATGGTTTAATGATATATATAATAATTCAATTGCAAGTGCAGTATTTAGTCAATCAACAATGGAATTACATATAAACGTTAGCCTTTCGGCTAAATTAAGACCGCTTAATATAATTAATTTTGAATTACCTTATATTTATCAGAAATACCCTTTCTTTTATCCATCAAATGAAAGAAAGGAAATATTAACTTTTCTTGGTAATCCTGAACCAACCTTATTGTTTGAAGAGTTTGTTAATTCTATTCAAACATATAATAAACCAACCATTGAATTAATAGCTGATATTAATAAACAGGTTAATAGACATTTAACATATATTAAAAGAAAAGAACCTGGTATTTATTCTCCTGAAGAAACTTTACGACTAAAATCAGGAAGTTGTCGGGATTTTGCATGGTTGCTTGTTAATATTTTCCGAAAACTTGGTATAGCATCAAGGTTTGTTTCTGGATACTCAATTATATTAGATGATGTTGATCTTCATGCGTGGTGCGAGGTTTATTTACCTAATAAGGGATGGGTTGGCTTAGATGCTACAAATGGACTTTTTTGTACTCAATTTTATATACCACTTGCTGCAGCTCCATATCCATCAGCTACTGCACCAATAGAAGGGTTAATTTCTTCTTGTCATTCAGAGTTTAATGTTGAAATGTATGTAGAAAGGATAAAATAAAAATGTTATTTCTTATAAATTCACCGATAATTGCAATTCTTTTTATGTTAACTGGAATGATTGGTTTCTTTCTCCATAAATCTATGAGAGAGGAAATGTGGAAGTGTTTAAAAACATCACAATTTTTTCATTTTTTTGGTGCCGTTCTTTTTTCTTTGTTCACATCCTTTTTATTCGGACCATTAAATTATTTCTTAATTGGAATAATTTTAAAATACCAAAATAAATAATTCTATAAATCTTCTAGAAGAGAAATTTTCTTTTTAATATCGATACAATTAAATATTTTTTCTCTTTTTTTATTTGAATTAGTAATAATGCTAGCAGCGTAATCAATTTTTGCATCATAGCTATTTAATGTTTGAAAATTATCTATAATACTTTCATTAAAATTATTTTGATTATTTTTTTTATTTATAATCCTGATTATTTTTTCATCAAGATTATCATCCACTTTTTCATCCATATTTTGAATTAGACTAATTTCAGCTTGAAGATATGGTTTATCAAAATAAAGTTTTTTTAACCTTACTTTTGAAAGACCAATTAAGAGTAAATCGGATGTTCCGTCATCTTTCTTTTTACAAGCTTGAAGTATACCAATCGAAGCAAAAATTTTACTTGATGAATTAATATTTATTTTTGCTGGAGCTATTCCAAATATTCTTGATTCATTTAAAACGTTGTCAATCATTTCCCTATATCTCATTTCAAAAATATGAAGGGGCAGCAGACAATTATTTATAAGATATATGTCATTAAGACACATAAACGGTAAAATTTCTGGTATTGAGAGTTTATTATTTGATTCCATATAAAGAATTTGTAATTCGAATGAATATCTTACATTTAATTTTTATTTTTTAGAACTCTTTCTAAAATAGTATCAAGTTTTTTAATATCATTATCTTTTAATAATTTAAAATCTGTGATTATAGCATTATCTAAGCATGTGCAAGTAGGATCATTATTTTCGATATAATTTTCATAGTTTCCTATAATATCTTTAACAACAATTTTTGCTTTAGATATATTTTCAGAAAATGTATTTATGACTTGATTTACCGTGACATTTTCATGATCTGGATGCCAACAATCATAATCAGTTACCATTGCAAGTGATGCGTATCTTATTTCGGCTTCTCTAGAAAGTTTTGCTTCAGGCATATTTGTCATACCTATTACATCGGCATTCCATGACTTATATAATCTAGATTCTGCAAGTGTTGAGAAATGCGGGCCTTCAATAACAACATATGTTCCTCCGCGTTGATACGATATATTATTTTTTTTAAGTGCATGTTCACATGAATTCATTAATCCATTTGATGTTGGTTGTGCCATAGATATATGCGCTACAATATTACCATCAAAAAAGGTATTACTTCTTTGTGTAGTTTTATCGATAAATTGATCAACAATTATAAATGTTTTTGGAGGAAGACCTTTCTTTAATGACCCAACAGCTGAAATAGATACTATATCGCTTATACCTAATTTTTTTAATGCATAAATATTTGCTTTATAATTAATTTTTGATGGCGAATGTATATGACCTCTTCCATGTCGAGGAAGAAAATAAAATTCGTTATCCTTATATAAAAATTTTTTAATAACATCAGATGTATTTCCCCATGGAGTATTTATGCTTATTTCTTCCTGAATTTTAAATTCAGTAATGTCATATAAACCACTACCACCAATAATTGCTAATTTATTTTTCATTTTTAATTTTTTTCTTTAAAATACATTTATGAACTTAAAAAAATATATTACTTCTGTCCCTGATTTCCCAAAAAAGGGAATTCTTTTTAGAGATATCACATCCTTATTAGAAAATGATACAGCATTTAAATACTGTATCGATGAATTAATAAAAAATACTGAACAGTTTTCATTTAATAAAATTGCTGTTATAGAATCTCGTGGGTTTATTTTTGGATCAGTTTTATCTTATTTACTTTCAAAACCATTAATATTAATTAGAAAAAAAGATAAACTGCCGGGGGATAAATTATCGATTAAATATGATTTAGAGTATAATACAGAAGTTTTACAAATTAAGAAAAATTCTGTTACTAATAATGATAAATTATTAATTGTAGATGATTTAATTGCTACCGGGGGATCTTCATTAGCAGTGTCAAAATTAATTGAACAGGTTGAGGGTACTATTTCTGGTTTTCTTTTTGTTATTAATTTAAATAATTTAAATGGAAATAATCTTTTAATTAATAAGGGTTATAAATCATTAAGTTTAATGGAGTATTAATTTTATATAGGGACAATCTAGACGAATTTTATTTATAGTGATATTATTACATAATGCTTTTTCGTATTATATTTTTTATTTTTTGTAGCTTTAATGTCCTCGCAAGTAATTATCCTAATATATTATTTATTTCTATTGATGATTTACGCACGGACTTAGGTTGTTATGGCAAAGATTTTATGCATACACCTCATATAGATAATCTCGCAAATAAAGGTATATTATTTGAGCATGCATATTGCCAACAAGCTGTTTGCGCACCATCTAGAATCAGTTTAATGACAGGTTTACGACCAGATACAACGAAGATTTATACACTTAATGAACCCTTAGATGAATTTTTACCAGGTATTCTAACAATAACAAAACATTTCAAAAGAAACGGATATCAGACAATTTCTCTTGGAAAAATTTATCATCATTCTAATGATGATAAAGATTATTGGGATATTTTAGATCCGTGTAGGGCTGCTGCGTATACAAAACAATCAAATAAAGAAATAGTAAAAAGAAAAATTGAATTAGCCAATAATCTTAAGTTAAAGGGTGTCGATTATAGAAAAGCAACTACAGGTCCTGCATACGAATCAAATGATGTTTCTGATAATGCGTACGGGGATGGATTATTAACTGATAAAGCAATTTTCCAAATTAAAAATCGCTTAGATAAACCATTTTTTTTAGGAGTAGGATTTAGAAAACCACATTTACCATTCGTAGCACCTAAGAAATATTGGGAATTATATAATGCCGATGAAATTTTAATTCCATCTAATGATAAACCTCAAGGAATATCAAAAAAAGCATTTACTGAATGGGAAGAGTTAAGAGCTTATCATGGTATAAATTCTTCAGGAGATGTATCTGATGAATTATCTAAAAAATTAATTCATGGCTATAGAGCATGTATCTCATATATTGATGCGCAGATAGGAAAAATAATTAGCAGCTTAGAAGAGGAAGGTATTTTACATGAAACAATTATAATTCTCTGGAGTGATCACGGTTGGAAGTTAGGTGAATATGGAGATTGGTGTAAACATACTAATTTTGAGTTAGATGTGAGAGTTCCGGTAATTATTGCTTATGAAAAACTTAGAAAAAATATACGTATAAAAGATAATATTGAGTTAATTGATATATTTCCAACTTTATCTGAAATGTCTGGAATTTCTATTCCAGATGTTGATGGAAAAAGTTTATTACCTCTAATGAATGGAAAGGATAATTCAAAGAGAATTGCCTTAAGTCAGTATCCTAGAGGTGGATTGATGGGGTATAGTATTAAGATAGGTGAATATAGATATACTGAGTGGAAAGATAAAAAAAATATTACAATCGATTATGAATTATTTAATCATTCAAACTCAGATATTGCAGATCAAAATATGTATAAAAATTTTAATAATGATAAAAAAAACAATACTTAAAAAATATATAAAATTTAAAAGAAATTAATTTTTTCTTAATTCGTTAATTTTTTTTGAAATTATTTGATTTTTATAACGATAAGCTTATATTACATGTTTTATTTAATCTTTAAGAGGAGTTTTAATGAAATTATCATTTCTAATATGTTCTTGTTTATTCGCTATTGCACCAACTGTATTTGCAGGTGATCATAGTGGTACCTTATTACCAAATGACTACGTTGGAATTAGTTTTTGGTTGGCAACAGCGATTATGTTAGCTGCTGCTGTTTTCTTTTTTGTTGAAAGAGATCGTGTTCAAGGAAAGTGGAAAACATCATTAAGTGTTGCGGGTTTAATTTGTGGTATTGCTTTTTGGCATTATTTAACAATGAGAGGTATCTGGGTTCAAACAAATGAAAGTCCAACAGTATTTCGATATGTTGATTGGTTTATTACAGTACCATTACAAATTGTAGAATTTTATTTAATACTAGCTGCAGTAACTGTTGTTAGAGCTAAACTTTTTTGGAAGTTATTAATTGCTTCATTAGTAATGCTTTTAGGTGGTTATTTAGGAGAAATTGGTTCTATTAATTCTACACTTGGTTTCATTATTGGTATGGCAGGTTGGTTATACATTATTTATGAAATCTTTGCTGGTGAAGCTGCAAAAGCAGCGGTTGGAAGTGGTAATGCTGCTGGTTTACAGGCATTTAAAGCTCTACGTCTGATTGTTACTGTGGGTTGGGCAATATATCCAATTGGTTATCTTTTAGGAAATAGTGCTGAGCTTAATATTACATATAATATTGCTGATTTAATTAATAAAGCAGCATTTGGTTTAGCAATATGGGCTGCTGCTGTTGCTGATAGTAATTCCTAATTTTTAAAATTAAAAAATTATTTGAATAAGCCGCATTTTTGCGGCTTATTTATTTTATATAATGAATAATAAAAAAATAAATTCAGCAATTGTTATTGGTGGGGGCTTTGGAGGAATTTCAAGTGCACTTCGTTTAAAAAAAATGGGTTATGATGTAACACTTGTTGATAATAATCCTATGCTTGGTGGTCGTGCACAAGTTTATACAGATGGAATTTTTAAATATGATGCAGGTCCAACGGTTATAACTGCTCCTATTTTATTTGATGAATTATTTGAGTTATTTGGAAAAAAAAGATCTGATTATATTGAATTTCTTCCGGTTAAGCCTTGGTATAAATTTATTTTTTCTGATGGTGAATATTTAAGATATGGTGGTTCTATTGAAGAAACTACCGAAGAAATAAATAGAATTTCCCCATATGATGTTGATGGGTATAAGAATCTTTTAAAGTTTTCAAAAGAAATTTTTGATATTGGCTATACAAAACTTGCAGATCAGCCATTTCATAAATTTAAAACTATGCTTAAGCAAATTCCTCATCTAATAAGACTTAAGAGTTATCTCACTGTTTTCCAACTTGTTAGTTTATTTATTAAAGATGGTAGATTAAGAAAAGCATTAAGTTTCCATCCACTTCTTGTTGGCGGAAATCCTCTTGAGACTACATCTATTTATTGTTTAATTCATTATGTTGAAAGAGAGTGGGGAATATGGTATGCAAAGGGTGGTACTGGTGCTCTTGTAAGTGCATTGGAAACATTAATGATAGAAGAAAATATAAAAGTTATCAAAAATACATCCGTTAATCGTATTCTATTTAATGATAGAATAGTGTGTGGTATTGAAGTCGATAGTAAGTCAAAGCAAATTTTTTCTGATATTGTTGTTTGCAATGGTGACCCAACATATACTTATTCTAATTTAATCGATAAATCTAAAAGAAAAAAATGGTCAAATAAACGACTTTCAAGATTAAAACAATCTATGGGTTTATTTGTTTGGTATTTTAGTACATCCAGAACATATAAAAATGTAGAACATCATACTATAATTATGGGAAATAAATATAAAGAATTGTTGGATGATATATATAACAAGAAAATACTATCAGATGATTTAAGTTTATATCTTCATAGACCATCTGCAACAGATCCCAGTATGTCCCCTGATGGATATGATAGCTTTTATGTTCTCGCACCCGTTCCAAATAATATTTCTGGTATAGATTGGGAAAAGAAAAGTGATGAAATTATAGAGCAAATTTCTAACACTCTTGAAAAAACCGTTTTACCTAATTTTAAAGATTCTATAGTAAACTCAAAATTTGTAACACCTGATACATTTGAAAATAAATTTAAAACTAGTTATGGAAGTGGTTTCTCAATAGCTCCAATCTTCACGCAATCTGCATGGTTTAGATTTCATAATAAGTCTGAAATAAAAAATCTTTTTTTTACGGGTGCTGGAACTCATCCGGGAGCTGGGTTACCTGGTGTTATTAATTCGGCTAAACTACTCGAAAAAGTTGTTCCTAAGGTAAAATATAATGATGAATAAGAAAAAAATTTTTATTGATAAAAGTAGAACATTTTCAATGGCATCATTTCTATTTAATAAGGAAATGTTTAGTAATATTACCAATTTATATTTTATTTGTCGCACATTGGATGATTGGACAGATATATATAAAAATGAAAAATTAATTGAATTTGATAATGCGATTAAAAATAATAAATCACATTATATATTAGATGAGTATAATCTCCTCATAAATAGATATAGTATTTCAATTGAACCACTTCATTTAATGGTAGATACAATGCTTAATGAGCAAGATAATTTATCTATTATCAATATGGATGATTTAATTAATTATTGTAAAGGAGTAGCTGGAACAGTTGGTTGGATGATAAGTCCAATTATTGGTGTAAAAGACCCAAAAGCATTTGATTATGCAATTTCATTAGGTATTGCAATGCAGTTAACAAATATTGCAAGAGATATTTATGAGGATGCAAAAAATGGAAGGGTTTATATTCCAGTTGATATATCATCAAAAAAATTAACACCTGAAATTATTGTAGATATGATTGATAATGA
The DNA here is from genome assembly GCA_045566035.1 of Pontiellaceae bacterium. Classification (GTDB taxonomy): domain Bacteria; phylum Verrucomicrobiota; class Kiritimatiellia; order Kiritimatiellales; family Pontiellaceae; genus Pontiella. The sequence goes on from JBJLEI010000004.1 coordinate 45,952, forward strand.
TTATGATGAAATTATGACTTATAAAACAAAAATTTTAGATTTAGCAAAAAAATATTATCAACTAGGAGAGAGGGGATTTAAATATATTCCTAAACGAGAGCGTTTTGTTATTAAATGGGCTGCATCCATGTATTACACTATCGGTCTTAATATTTTATCTCGTCCTAAATTTTATAAGAATAAAAAAGCAACGGTATCAATTCCTAAACGATATTCGTTATTATTTTCAGTCTTATTTGGTAAAAAAATTTTTAATTAGATTATGACTTATTTATCATTCTTATTAATTTTTCTTATCCCATTATTTATATTACTTACTATTATTAGTTTTTTAAAGAAAACAGTGAATCGTAATGATATTATAGGAATACTAATTCTTGTTATAATTGCTGTACTTTATACCACTCCATGGGATTCTCATATTATAAAAAATGGCATCTGGTTTTATGATAACGATAAAATTATAGGTACTTTATTTAATATTCCTTTTGAGGAATATATATTCATGATTATTCAAACTATTATATCAGGATTAATATTTTGTAATTTTAGAAAAAAAATTTCTAATATAGGATTTAAATTTTCAGTTATAAATTTATTACCATTCCTATTAATTTTTCTTATAGGATTACTTCTACTTAAATACGAAAGCTTTAAATATATTGGATATTTAATCACATGGGCATCAATTCCATTAGCAATTCAGTTATTTGTCGGGTCTAAAGCTATTTATTTCTCATTTAAAAATTGGATATTACCACTACTTCTTTTTACATTATATTTATCAATAATTGATTCTATAGCAATTAGTAATAATATTTGGATTATTAATGATACAACTTCATGTGGAATTAAAATATTTAGATTACCTGTAGAAGAAATAATTTTCTTTCTTTTAACAAATTTATTAATTTTTCAAGGTATGTCTTTATGGAGTATTTTAGAAAAGAATGATTAATTTATTAAATTTTAATCCTATAGATACATTAAAGCTCAGAGCTATTCCTTCATCTAATTTCATATATAAGTTTTCACTTATAATTTTTTTAATATTTTTTATAATAGGATTTAAAAGTAATAATTGGCCTATAGTAATTCAATTAATTCCAATTTACTCAAGTCTTCTTTTTTTAGGATTATCTCATGGAGCAGCAGATCATTTATGCATGTGGGGATTTTTAAAAAAACAATCTATTAAAAATAAATTTTTTCTAATTTTTTTATATTTTTTAATATCAATAGCTTATTTATTTTTTTGGTTTATCAATCCATTTATTTCGATGATATTTTTTTTACTGATTACAATTTATCATTGGGGTAGGGCAGATTATTTTACTAGTACTCAATTAAATAAAATTTCATTTCTCAGAGAGAGAAAACTTTTTGCTTTTACATACTCATTTTTTAGGGGATCATTTCCAATATTATTACCAATTTATAACCACTCAGATATATATTTTAGTTTTATTAAAACACTCTCATTTAATTCAAATACAAGTACTATTGATATAATTACTTCATATTCAACTTATCTTGTATTGATCCCAGTTATTATTTTTATTTTTCATACATTGACTGTTTTATTTACTGTAAAGACAACTTCTAAAAATTTGAGAAATATTATTTATGACTTTGTCGAAAGCATCTTTTTATTAATTTGGTTTATATTTGTCCCTGTTCTATGGGCTATTGGCATATATTTTGTATTTTGGCATAGTTTTAGACATGCTATTAGACTTATGGCATCAGATATAAAAGGTTCTGATTATATTAATAGATTATCATTTATAGGAATACTTAAGAGATGGATTGAAATGACAGGACTTGTAAATTTAATAGCATTAATTGGAATAATCTTTATCGTTAGTATAAATTTTTCAATAGACCAAAATAGCTTTTCAATATTATCAAAGTTGATGATTGGTATATCAATACTAACCTTACCTCATTGTATATTGATTGAGATAATGGATCAAAAATTTATAAAAAAACTAAAGTAAAATGCTTATAAAATCCTATAAGAATCAAATGGTTGTATGATATACAAATGAAAACTTCATAAACATTAGCATTATAGCCTTTATTTATAGGGTTAAAAGATTGGTAGCTGAAGAGGGACTTTAACTCCCGACACGCGGATTATGATTCTGCATATTTTTTATGCTAATCTATCATCAGCAATATGATAATCCACATTATCAATGAAGCTTAACTCAACAATATTATCTGTTTTACTTAATAGTTTACCGCATTCTTCACTTAAATTTAGTAAATGAATTTTTTTATTTTGTTGAGAATATCGACGAGTAATATTTTCAATAGCTTCAATACCCGAGTGATCGTAAACCTTTGCTTGTTCAAAATCGATAATTATATGCTCTGGATCATTTTTAATATCAAATAATTTTTTAAAAGATTGTGCAGATCCAAAAAATAAAGCGCTCTCTAAGTGATAAATTTTATCACCATTACTACTAGTTGATATAGTAGCACGCATTTTTTTCCCTTGTTCCCAGGCAAATCCAAGTGCAGAAACAATAATTCCTACTAAAACTGCAATCGCTAGATCATAGATAACTGTTACTGCTGATACTAAAATAATAACAAAGGCATCAATTCTTGGAATACTGTGAAGTATTCTTAAGCTACTCCATTCAAATGTTCCGATTACCACCATAAACATAACACCAGTTAAAGCTGCTAGAGGGATAATTTCTACAAGTGGTGCTGCAAATAATAAAAAGGCTAATAGAAATAGAGCAGCTGAAATACCTGAAAGACGACCTCTTCCTCCACCACGAATATTAATCATACTTTGACCAATCATAGCACAACCACCCATTCCACCAAAAAAACCATTTACCACATTTGCAAAGCCTTGACCTATACACTCTTTATTTCCTCTACCTCGGGATTCTGTTATTTCATCAATTAATGTTAATGTCATTAATGACTCAATCAAACCAACTGCTGCCGCAAGTAATGAGAATGGAAAAATTAATTTAAGTGTCTCAAAATTAAGAATTATTTCAGGTATTGCAAATTTAGGAAATGAAGCCGCAATAGTTGTTTTACTTGGATCCATATTTTGAACAAAATCAAGAACAGTTCGAGAATCATGAATACCGCTATTTCTAAGAGTAACAGCAATTAAAGTTACAATAATAATAGAAACTAATGTTGCAGGAATGGCTTTCGTAAATCTTGGTAAAATAATACTAATTGCCATCGTAATCAGAGTCAGTATTAGCATTATTGAAAAAGAAAATATTGGTAATATATGAGCAGTATCTCCATGACCCTCATAAAACATTTCGAATTGTGATATGAAAATAACTATAGCTAATCCATTTACAAAACCCAACATAACAGAATGGGGAACTAAACGAATAAATTTACCTAACTTAAATAATCCAAATAAAATTTGAATAATTCCCATTAAAATAACTGCAGTAAATAAATAACTCTCAGCATTAAACGATGTTATACCTTGCTCATGTAATCCAATCATTAAAGGGGCATAAATTACAGCTACGGCACCCGTAGCACCTGATATCATACCAGGACGACCTCCAAAAACTGCTGTTATAAGTCCCATCATAAAAGCTGCATATAAACCAATTACAGGATCTACTCGAGCAACAAATGAAAATGCAACTGCTTCAGGTACAAGTGCTAGTGCAACAGTAAGTCCTGATAGAAGATCATTTTTAATATTTCTTGGACGTTCAATATTTAGGGGAATAAAACGATTTTTTTTCTGCATAATATTTCTTTAAATTTAATTTTAATAAAATATAAATCAACATTAATAATATTTTTATTATTATAAGCATGATGAAGAATGGTGGCTGAGGAGGGACTTGAACCCCCGACACGCGGATTATGATTCCGCTGCTCTAACCAACTGAGCTACTCAGCCATTAAGAATTTTAAATTCCACCTAATTGATAACGAACATACCTTTTAACTGTAATTTCATCTTCAATTAATTTACTTTTCTCGGATATTAAATTTTTAATAGATAGTTTTTCTTCTTTAACAAAACCTTGTTCTAGAAAGCAGATTTGTGAGAAATATTTATTAATTTTTCCGTTTAAAATATTATCAATAATATTATCAGGCTTACCAACAAGTTGTTTTCTAAATATATCTTTTTCTGAATCTACCTGATCTGAAGGTACATCATCTCTTGTTAAATATTCTGGTGCAGCTGCAGCAACATGTAATGTTAAATCTTTAGCTAATTCATTAAATACTGGATTTGAGATTGTTTCCGCCTTATTAAAAGATAATTCTATAAGAACACCAACAGTTCCTCCCATATGTATATAAGAGCTTATAGCACCTGTGCCTTCTACAATCCATTTAACATTTCTTCTTAAAGAAATTTTTTCTCCTATCTGAGCCATTTTTTCTTCCATTTTAGAAGCAACAGCATCAGACATTGTATCACACACATGGTTAATTGAATCCTCTCTTAACTCTGAAACAAAAGATTGAAAATCCTCATTTCTAGTTACAAAATCTGTTTCACAATTAACTTCAATCATTGCTGCTTGCTGTAAATCATCAGTTATAATTGATTCAATCTTACCTTCATTAGCATCTTTACTTGCTCTTTTGGCCGCAACAGCTGCACCTTTTTCGCGAAGAATTTTTACAGCTTCATCAAAATCACCATTAGTTTCTTCTAATGCCTTTTTGCAGTCAGCTATGCCTAAGCTTGTAGCATCTCTTAAATCTTTAATCATACTTGTTGTAATACTCATTATTGTCTCCTTAAATTATTCTTTCTCTTCAGCAGGAGCTTCAGGAGCTTCCTCAACTACTTCTTCTGCTTTCTCTTCAGCAGGAGCTTCAGGAGCTTCCTCAACTACTTCTTCTGCTTTCTCTTCAGCAGGAGCTTCAGG
>JBJLEI010000005.1:0-11594 GCA_045566035.1 Pontiellaceae bacterium
ATGAGACAGCCCTTGAGTCACACCAAATTATTGCTGGTCGGAGTACTTCCTTTAGGCTATTCACACAAACAAGTCCATGCATTTGGTAAGCAATACCAACTGCTTTAATATCTTCGGGGCGAGCTTCTGCTTCGTAAATAGCATCGCGAATAGCATCTTTTGCAGATTTATACCAAAGTTCCGGGTCTTGTTCGGCATAACCTGCCTTAGGAGCATTTATTACTTGCTCTTTTTTTGGATAAAATGCACTACCAGCACAGGTTCCTGATGCAACATCTAATAAAGCCGCCTTTACCGACGAACTTCCTAGATCAATGCCTAAAAGATATTCCATTCTATTCCTCTCAAAAAAACAATCTTGTCTAATATTTATTTAACAAGATCTATAACCTTATTTTATACATATCTTAAGATCAATTCCCTAAGTTATAAAAAATATAATGGCTAAGATTGTTTTTTTATGAAGAAAGATTATAAAGTTTCATTTAATCAAGGAATACATGATCATTGCTCAAGTCATCCAAACGCTTTTTGAAATTGCTTTAATGGGCGCTTTTAGCTTTTCGTTAATTTATTTTGTCATAACAATGTTTTCACTGACAATATCAAGATTATCCAAACCTGTATCTTTAATTACATCTGAAGAATCTTTGCCAAACATAACTATTCAAATACCAACTTATAACGAATCTGCGGCATTAAACTGCGCAAAAAGATGCCTCCATCTAAATTATCCAAAAAATAAACTTCAAATTATTATTGGTGATGATAGTAGCGATTCATCTATTTCTGATCTAATTGATGATTTTAAAAATAATAACCCTACTATTCTTATAAGCAGAAGAGGGGGAAATATAGGCTTCAAGCCTGGCAACCTTAACGCTATGCTAAAAATCTCAACAGGAGATTATATTCTTGTATTAGATTCTGATTTTCTTCCTGAAAAAGAATTTCTGCTTGAGCTTGTTCAACCAGTAATTCAAGACCCTACCCTTTCTGGCGTACAGGCAGGATGGAAAATTGCTAATGTTCAAAAAAACTTAAGCACAATAATGGGAGGTGGAATTGTAAATGTTGTTCATTCTATTTTTCTTCCTTTCATGCATAAATTTACTCGCCATTCTATTTTATGTGGCTCAGGAGAATTAGTAAAAAAAATAGATTTAATTGATCTAGGAGGCTGGACAGAAGGCGCTTTAACAGAGGATGTGGATTACTCTTTGCGCCTTATTGCAGCGGGAAAGCGTATTGAATACATAGGATATCTTAAAATTAGCTGCGAAACTCCTTATACCGTGATGGACCTTTTTAGGCAACAAATGCGATGGGCCTATGGGGTTGTAAGATCTTTTATTATTCATACTAAGAAACTTGTTCAATCACGTTTAACAAAAAAAAGAGTAAAGCTTGCGACCTTTATTTTTTCCTTTGGTTATTTAATGATTGGCTTACTATTGTTTACCTTCTTTTTTGGCTGCCTAAATATGTTATGCGGTGCGTTTGGGCTTAATCCTTCTGATGCACCCTCCTCATCCTATACCATTGGTCATTTTATTTATGATAGTACCGTTAATTTATTTCTAACTGGTGGAATGCTACTAACCTCAATTGCTGCTGCATTTATAAATGGCTTTGGCTTTAAAGGTTCAGCAAAGCTATTCTTTGCTACGCTTACTATTGGTTTTATCTGTATGTTTTTTGTTGGGAGAGGCATCTTTAATGCCTTCTTTGGACTTCCTATGAAATGGTTTATGCTAAAGAAAATTGGAAATGAGCGGAGTTTATAAATGGAAAGGCTATTGTATCAATGGCACTGTAATAATAAAATTATAAGTCTAGGACAAAAAACCCTAGTGATGGGTATTCTCAATACAACTCCAGACTCTTTTTCGGATGGAGGATTATATGATACAAAAGAAAAGGCATTACAACAGGCAGCCAAAATGGTTGCAGATGGCGCATCAATTATAGACGTTGGTGGTGAATCATCTCGGCCAGGCGCATTGCCGGTTGACTCAATAGAAGAGGTTAAACGAACTGAGCCTATAATTAATTTGATTAGAAAAGAGTTTCCTGAAATTCTAATTTCAATTGATACAACAAAATCAATAGTTGCTCAAAAAGCTATGGATTCTGGTGCAGATATAATTAACGATATATCGTCGATGTCCTTAGATCCTGAAATGAAAAGAACTGCTGCAAATTGTAACGCTGGAATAATCCTAATGCATATGCAGGGTAGCCCTAAAGATATGCAAATAAACCCTGAATATAAAAATGTTATTCTTGAAGTTAAAAACTCTCTTATACAAAGTTCTTGTGAAGCAATTAATGCAGGCATAAATAAAAAATCTATTGTTATTGATCCTGGAATTGGATTTGGAAAAAATCTAGGACAAAATCTAAGCTTATTAAAATCTCTTAATAAGCTGTCTGATGAACATCCTATTCTCGTGGGATTATCAAGAAAAAGTTTTATAGGATCGCTTTTAAACAAAGAAAATCCAAATGATCGATTATCTGGAAGTCTTGCAGCAAATGCTTTTTCTATAATGCAAGGAGCGCATATTATTCGCACTCATGATGTATTAGAAACTTGCGATTTGTGTAAAATAATGGATAATCTATTAATAGAGGAAAATTAAATGGAATTATTAAAATCAATCGTTATGCCAGACGGTCAAGGCTGGGTTGAAATTATAATTCTTTCTTTGCTAATCTATTTTATATTTAAATTTTTTAAAGGAACAAGAGGATCATCAATATTTTCTGGGCTAATTGTTTTTTTTATAGGCCTATATGCCTTAACAAGCATCATTAACTTAGACGTTCTAAACTGGCTGCTTTCAAAACTTACCTTATATCTTTCTCTAGCAATAATAATAATTTTTCAACCTGAAATTCGTCGAGCTCTAGCAAGGTTAGGAAGACAGCCATGGCAGAAGAAGGGATCCGCATCTCAAAAAAATCTAGCAAATCCATTAATTCAAGCCGTTAGCTTATTATCTGATAAAAAAACTGGCGCTTTAATTGCTATAGAAAGAGAGATTGGTACTAGATCAATACAAGATACTGGTACAGTTATTAACGCAGCCGTTACGCCGGAAATCATAACATCCATATTCTTTCCTAGATCGCCACTTCACGATGGAGGTGTTATAATTTCAGGTACACAAATTCGTTCTGCGAGCTGTATATTTCCATTATCTCAAAAAGATCAATCTAATAAATCTTTAGGCACAAGACATAGGGCTGCAATAGGAATAACAGAGGAAACAGATGCTGTTGTCATTGTTGTATCTGAACAAACAGGAGGTGTATCGCTTGCCTATAATGGAAAAATTAAGAGAGGGCTTTCTAAAGAAAAATTCCAACGGATGCTTTTTACAATGCTTAATAGAGAAAGAACTGGATTAATCCACTTTAGAAAAAAAATAGAAGAGGCTGAAGCCGTCTCTAATGAAGAAGCCAAGGAGGAGGAAAAAGATGCGAATTAAAACTATAATACAAGATTTATGGAGTGAAAAATATATGTTTATCTTTTGTTTTATAGTCGCATTTATCTTCTGGCAGGGTATTAAACAGAATATCATAGCAGAAAAATCAAGTAGCTATAATTTAAATAAGTATGCTCCAATGAAAAGCATCGAAAATAATCCATCTGCGTTATGAAAAGTTATTTTTGGGCAACAACATTTTTTCTTAGCTTTGTATTATTTGCTCCTAATTCTTTTTCGATAACAAATGATTTATCTTCAGAAATAACGTCGAATGTCTCGTCAAGCATGACGATAGATTTAAATAGCGATAGAATAAAAATGCTAAAAAAAATTGGTGGAATATATTATAAAAATGAAGATTTAGAATCTGCGCTCCAAACTTATGAAAAAATAATTGCTATTAATCCATCCGACGATGAAGCAACTTATATGCTAGGAATAATTTGTATTAATCAAAAAAAATATAAAGAAGCAATAAGATATATAGAAACAAGGATTGCAGATAACTCAAACGACGTTCATGCATTTAACAATCTTGCATGGCTTTATGCAACGGCTGAGGACGCGTCTTACCGAGATTCAGAAAAAGCCATCTTTTTTGCTCAAAAAGCACTTGTTTTATCCCCTTATGATAAACATGTTTGGAGCACTCTAGCTGAGAGCTATTTCGTTAATGCAGATTTTGAAAAAGCCAAAAGAGCAATGGTACATTTAGTCAAGTTAGCTAGTTATAACAATCAGAAAATGACCCAAGAAATGGTAGATACATATAATGCCCAAATACAAAAAATTGAAAGAGCCATTAAAACTAAAACGTTTATGGAATAAACTAATAAAAATAAAGTGCCACTAATATTAAAGCTATTCCGAAAAAGCCTTTAAAATAAAGTGCTAACTTAAAAATTAAACTATTTTTCATAATGATATCATTCATTTTTCGGAATTGCCAAGGAGCCATAAGCAATATAATTCCAAAAATAACCCATGAATACCCTATAAATACTATAATTTGGAAATATGGCTTTTCAGAATATACAGAAAGGTTAATCAAAGGAACTGCTAATAAACAAAGCAATCCGCCTAGAGATCTTGCGGCTAAAAGTTCTTTTAAATAGGAAATCATACAAATAAAAACAATGGGTGCAATTAGCAAAATCAATGCTTTAAATTGATTAAGGCCTCCCATATTCATAACATAAGCTTGCCAAGCGGCTAAAATACAACAAATAGCTGCTAAAATTCTTCCTGCCCATATACTTCTTGGAAAATCACAGATAAATTCCTTTGCCTTTATGGAATTTGTTAATCCGAATATAGAAGCAATAATTGCTAATATTCCGAAGCTATTTGACACTAAAGCGATATCAGACATGAGAAACAATCCTCAATAAAAACCAAAGTCTACTTTTTAGAATATTTAACAGCTTGTCCCTTGACAGTTACTGTGCTGAATTGAACTAAACCAAAGAAATCAAGCGTTTCTGCATTAATTCTAGGCGCAATAATTCCATCCGCTGACGGCGCGCTTTCAATTGCCTCGTATGTTGCTCTTTCTTTTGCAAAATCATAAAAGTTCATTATAAATGGGCTGTAAGAGCCAAAATTATAAAAAGGAAGCTGAATTGGAATCGTATATAGAATGGTAGCTATATCGGCTTCTCCTGTAACAGGTCCTAATAACTCAGTATTAAAATCTGCGCTAGAATAACTATCAATATTAACACCAGAGGTAGATATAGATTTATGTGAGGTTGCGCAACCTGTTAAAAATAAAGCACAAAAAAACAAAGCAATTAAAGATTTCATTTATAATCTCCTTCAAGAATTTATTAAGGAATTCAATAAGAGCACAAAAATTGCTGTCTTATAAAGAAAAAACAGCAAGATTATAGTTTAATTGCTAATGATGTGAATGTTTTGGTCTGAAAAACTTCCCCTTATTTCCTGCCCTTCAGGATAATTTCTTAAAAAGACCTTATTCAAAAAGATGTTTCTTGCGCCTCCTTCACCACCATTAACTATTCCAAATTGATTTTGCTCTAAACTATTTATATTAGAAAAACTACAGTTGCTAAAAATTACTGTATCAATTCCTCTGTCCGTATTATTTCGGTACCCATTCTGAATAAATGCTCCGATTCCTCCGCCAGAACAAGCTACATTATCCATGTATATATTTTTTATAATATTATTTGCATAATTATTTCCCAATATCCTGATGGAAGAAAAATTATTACTTGTTTTATTTTCAATAATTCCATTCTTTATCCATATTCCATCAATTACTTCGTTTTCCTCATTTGCATTATTAATATATATTCCGGAATAAGAAGTTGATCCGGTCATAATTATCTTAAAGCCATCTACAACAGTGCTAATAGGCGATCCTAAATTAGCGGTATTACTGTGGGATTTGATAAATAAAAAGGAAGCGTTTGACTTCCCTTTATTATCAATTAGAAGATTATTAAATGCGGAATCTGCTGCTTTTATAACAAAATTATGAATGCCTGCATTATAACTTCTTATTTTGTAACAATACCATTTTTTTCCTCTAAACTCAACATTGTGTGCACAATAACCATCACCATAAAATGCAACGTCACTAATAATACCGTTAAATACAACGTCTTTACTAGAGCCAAAAAATGCTAAATTATAATCGGTATTTTTAAATGGATTATTAGGTATAAAGGAAAGGCGTTCTATTTTGCAATTTATGCCCTCATTATTAATTCTTATGTATCCATTTATAATAGTTCCTCCAACTACGTTAATATCATCATTATTATTGTATGATTCATTTCCTGAGCCAGACCCCTGGATAGTTATTCCTGGTTTGTTGATAATTATATCTTCGGTATAAATACCAGGACTTATAAAAATCGTATCGAATTCTGTTGCCGCATTAACTGCTTCTTGAATACTTCGGTGATAATAAACATCTGTATTAGAAAATCTTTTTACATTAGCTGCATTCGATTCGGTAACTTTAATAAACCCAATATTGCTATCTTGGATTTGAATCTGTGCAACAGAATTAATGTGATTTATATTTGTTCCATAATGAATGTCGTATCTTATGAGATTGCTAGAAAAAGAAATAGAAGTAAGCATTATAAGAAAAATAAAATAAAAAGGCATAAAATAAGATAATGCATTATGTATGCCCAAGTTTTATTAACAAATAATACTAGGTTTTAAGCAAAAAGAACAGAAATGTTATTACAATTCAAATATTAGCTCTTTTTTGTCAAAAAAACTGATCTATTCTTATATAAGCATATCAAAAAAATTTAGTAGATTTAATCTATATTCCTTGATTTTCTTACATCTCGTTAAAAGAATCATTTTTTACGATTTTTGATAATTTTTGAAGATTTTTGATCATTTTTGATCATTTTTGACGATTTTTTGATCATTTTTTACGATTTTTTGATAAAAACCACTTATATATTCTTCCGTTATCCGTATAGGTTTCATTCCATATCGCATGTCCAAGATTTTCGTAAATTTTTAATTTAGTTTTATAGCCGTTTTCATTATCGATCCATTTGGATAAGTTTTTTGACCCTTCCGATGGAACTACTTTATCTTGGTCGCCATGAAATATCCAAAACGGAACAGAAGATAAGTTTTTAATTTCTACCGTTGAAGGCTTTGCGCTATCCTTACGCCCCCATCCTCCACAAACTGGTACAGCAGCTGCAAATATTTCTGGCCTATTAGCTACCCACCTAAATGTTCCATGGCCACCCATGCTTACTCCGGTAATATAGACGCGATCTTTATCAAAATTTTCTGCTTCTGATACGTGTTTAAATAAGGCATTCAAATCTCCTACATTCCAAAATCTATTCTCTTTACACTGTGGGGCTATAATTAAAAAAGGAAGTGATCCGCTACTTCTATAAAATCTTACGGGGGCCGGGCCTCCCCACTTTTTTAACTCTGTAATATCTTCTCCTCTTTGACCTGCGCCATGCAAATAAATTAATAATGGTGGCTCTGATTCTTTTTTTTCTGGATATATCACTAGGTATTCCGGATTTATATCACTTATTTCATGGTGACGTATCTCCGGAATTGTTTTTGTTATCATATCTAATGCAAAGACATTCAAAGACATGGCAAAAAATGAACCAGCTGCTAATAAAAATGATTTCATTGATTGTCTCCTAATATGATTTTACTTATTAATTTCGATCATTATCTCATTTCTTCTTAAAACTGGCAATGTCCATGGAGGATTATAAAATGCATATACGGGGGCTCCTTTTGATAAAAGTTTCTTTTTCTTTATAAATTCCATTAACTTATGCTCGTGCTTGCTAATATTTTTCTTCTCATTTTTACCGTTAAATTTTATTACAACAAAATTAGAAGAATCTATTTTTTTTATTTTTATGTTCTTATTGTTAGGAATAGGTAATGAATTAACACTGTATTCTGAAGGCATAACAAACTGAATGTTCCATAAATTATTTTCCATTTGCTGGGTTACAGGTGATGTCATAGCAATTTTCTCTGATTTTTGTTCTTTTACGGGTGATGTCATAGCAATTTTCTGTTTTGATGTATTATTTCCAAAAATATAATCAGCTAATATTCTAAACCCCATGCCAATAGCCTCTTCCCTGTTTCCTTCAACAGAGACCTCGGCAACAATCACAGGCTCATACAGTCTTATCTGGATATTTCTTTCTTTATATTCAATAGTGTACTTTGGCTGCTCAACATTACTCATTACCGGTCCAATCAAAAAGCTGGCAAAGCCTATTATTACCAACACAATTATACTTATTTTTTTCATAATCTAATATTAACAATTTTACTCATTTTTGCTCATTTTTGCTCATTTTTGCTCATTTTTTGCTCATTTTAAATTATTTATCTTTATTTCTAGGTCCTGTATTTTAGAGCGATATCTTCTAATAGCTTCAAGGCATCCGCCAGATATTGCAAAAGAACCTCTTCCGTAACTTATATGTTCTTTTATAACAAAATAATCGGTTATTTTCCACCAGATTTTTATTTCTTTATCAAATTTTTGGGTATCCTCTAAAGATAAAATTTCTCTGAGACTATATATGAGGCAATGTAGCTTATTTCCAAAAAGTCTGGATTTATTAACAAGAAACGCATTCATTTTTTGCTGAGGTAACATTGATATGTCTATATTTTCATATTCTAATAATAAATCATCAACTTTTTTTTCTGTAGCAATCAGGTCATTTGTATCAAAATTAGCGAAGGGCTTTCCAAAACAATCGTTGAAATGAAACATCATTTCTCCAGATTGACCGTAAGACATAAATAATAGAAAATATTTTAATATAAATATAATTTTTATTTTTCTTATCATAGAGATCCTAATCTCTTAATTTATGGTAGATGCTGTGGGGCTCGAACCCACGACCCGCTGATTAAGAGTCAGCTGCTCTACCAACTGAGCTAAGCATCTATATTTTATAAAGCGTTTATTATAAGTTATTTATAATTATACAAACTCTTCTTTCTTTTTAATCATCAAGCTTAATATAGCTACGTCAGATGGATTAACTCCAGAAATTCTGCTAGCGTGCCCAAGGCTAACTGGCATAATTTTTTTAAGTTTTTCCTTCGCCTCTGTCCGAAGCGCTTTAATTTCATCATAATTAAAATCTACTGGTATTTTCCAAGATTCCTGTTCTTGAGAAACCTTAATTCGATCACGCTCTCTTTTAATATACCCAGCATATTTTATTTCTATTTCTACTTGCTCTTTAACTTCACTTTCTAATTCGACAAGGTATTGTTTTGGCATGTCATTATATTTTATATCTGGTCTTCTAATATATTGAGCGAGCGATTTTCCGTTATGAAACGTTTTCTCAAGTCTTTTAATTTCTTTATTTATTAATTCAATATCGTTTTTAATATCTATTAGATCTTTTTTGGAATGAATTCCTATGCGTTGTGCATGATCAAATAATCTGTATTCCGCATTATCTTGTCTTAGTGTTAATCTGTATTCCGATCTCGAAGTAAACATTCGGTAAGGCTCATCAGTACCTTTTGTAACCAAATCGTCAATTAAAACGCCAATATAGCTCTCACTTCTGTTTAAAATAAGAGGTTTTTCTCCTAAAACCTTACATGCCGCATTAATTCCAGCGACAATTCCCTGAGCGGAAGCTTCTTCATACCCTGTTGTTCCATTAATTTGCCCTGCAAAATATAAGCCCTCTACTTTTTTTGTTTCTAATGTATGATATAGCTGTGTAGGATCTGCAAAATCATATTCTATAGCATAACCCGGTCTTATAATTTTAGCATTTTCCATACCTTTAATAGAATTAATCATTTTTACCTGTATTTCTTCAGGCAAGCTATTTGATGTCCCGTTTGGATATAATCGTATGCTTTTACGTCCCTCTGGCTCAATAAAGACATGATGCGAATCTCTTCCTGAAAATTTTACAATCTTATCTTCAATAGAAGGGCAATATCTAACGCCAGTTCCTTCAATCATTCCCCCATACATAGCACTATCTTTTAGATGAGCAGCTATGATCTCATGCGTTTTTTTATTAGTATGTGTTAAATAACAGCTGACTTGATTTTCTCCTGGAGTCCAAGGCTTTTCTTCTGATTGTTCCACGTGGAACATTTTATTACTAAGAAACTCATTCCTTTCTTTTTTTGCTAATCTAGAGAAAAGAGGAGGGGGGATTTCTCCTGGCTGCTCCTCCATTAGATTATAATCTATAGAATCTTTATGAATGCGTGGTGGAGTTCCTGTTTTTAATCGACCTAAATCAAATCCTAGCTTATCAAATGATTTTGAAAGGCTCTCCGCTGACTCTTCGCCCATTCTTCCTTCTGCTATTGATTCTTTACCTATTAGAACTCTTCCTCTTAAAAAAGTTCCCGTACATATTACAATATTTTCTGTATAAATTGTTCCACTAGAACGAGTTATAATTCCTTTAACCTTACCTGTCTGCGTTATTAATTCCATTACCATATCATTAATGATTTCTAGATTCTCTTGTTTCTTTAGCACAGCTTGAATGCGAATTGGATATATGTCCTTATCACACTGTATGCGGTTTGACTGAACTGCCGGACCTTTTCTTGTATTTAAGGTTCTGTATTGAATGCCGGTAAAATCGGCATTTCTTCCTATTTCTCCTCCCAATGCATCTACTTCGGAGACCAGGTGGGATTTTGCTATCCCCCCAACAGCTGGATTACATGGCAATCTTCCTATTTGTGCAGTATCTAGAGTAATAAGAGTTGTTTTTACACCCATTCGTGCTGATGCCAAGGCAGCTTCGTAGCCTGCATGGCCTCCTCCAACAACTAATACTTGTGTGTTTTTCATAATATTCCTAGCTAGATAAAGATTACATGGTAATAATTTAGGGTCAATCTCATTCTAAAAAGCAGAATATTTAATGCTTTCTTAATAACCGTTAAAAAAGCATATACTTAATGAATAAATTTTTTATTGAGTTATATACAAAGTAAGTTAATGATGATTAATTCGATAAATTTATATATTAAATAAGGATTAACTATGAATATTTTATTATCTGGTTCAAATGGTCTAATAGGATCAGCTTTAAAAACCTCTTTGGAAAATGAAGGTCATAACGTTACTAGGTTATCCAGAAATTTTGATGACCCGATAAATTTTGAAGGCATTAATGCTGTGATACATCTAGCCGGAGAAAATATTGCACAAGGTAGATGGACAGACGCCAAAAAAAGTGAAATTAAAAAAAGTAGACTTAATGGAACGAAAAAATTATCCGAGCAACTTGCTGCAAGTTCACATAAGCCTTCAATATTTATAAGTTCTTCTGCTACAGGTTTTTATGGTGACAGAGAGGACATAATATTAGATGAAAACTCATCGCAAGGATCTGGATTTCTTCCGGAAGTTTGTGTTGAATGGGAAAAATCAACGTTCTCTGCTGAACAAGCTGGAATTAGAACAGTCCACATTAGAACAGGAATAGTTCTTAGTAAAAAAGGTGGCGCATTAAAGAAAATGTTACCACCATTTAAATTTGGTGGTGGTGGAATATTAGGTTCTGGTAACCA
>JBJLEI010000006.1:0-107914 GCA_045566035.1 Pontiellaceae bacterium
TACAATTGATATATTTGATTCTGGTAAATCTCTTAGAAAGAGAGTTATGAAAATTATAACAGATAGCAAAGAGTTAGATGATCCCAAAGATCCTGATAAATGTACTATTTTTTCTTTATTTAAATTATTCTCAGATAGTAATGAACAACAAGAATTAGCAGATTCTTATCGGGCAGGTGGAATGGGATACGGTCATGCAAAAACTAAATTATATGAGAAAATAGAAAATTATTACGCTCCTATTCGTGAAAAAAGAAATGAATTAATAAAAAATACAGATTTAGTTGAGGATATACTTAATGATGGCGCCAAAAAGGCATCAAGTATCACTAGGGATGTTTTACAAAGAGCTAGGCTAGCTGTAGGATTAGAATAAATTAAATTATGAATAGCGAATTAGACTTTTCAAATGATGAATATAATATTGCCTTAGAAGTATTTGAGGGTCCATTAGATCTTTTGCTTTATCTTATTAAAAAAGAAGAACTAGATATTCATGATATTCCAATTGGTCGTATAACAGATCAATATCTTGAATATTTAAACCTTATGAAGGTACTTGATTTAAATATTGCCGGAGATTTTATAGTAATGTCTTCAACACTAATGCTTATTAAAAGTCGTATGTTGCTTCCAATAACAGAGCGTCCAGAGGAGGAGGAAGAGGAGGACCCAAGATGGGACTTAGTAAAGCAATTATTAGAATATAAAAAATTTAAAGATGTTGCAGAGCATTTAGAGGAATTAGAAACAAATATGGAAAATATTTTTGTAAGAGAGGGAAGTCATGTGCAGTTAGGAACTGCACCGGATGTTGATCTCCAAGATGCTAGTGTTTTCGATTTAATAACTGCATTAAATGATGCGCTTGAGAATATCGGTGAAGAAAATATACAAGAAATATTTGCTGAAGAGTATACAGTTAGTCAAAAAGTAAATTATATTACAGAAACACTAAGGATTACAAAAAGATTAAGTATATCAGATCTCTTTAATGGAATGCTTTCTAGACAAGAAATTGTATGTACATTTCTTGCTGTTTTAGAGCTGATGAAAATTAATAAAATTAAGACTATCCAAAATGAATCATTTGGCGCAATTATGATTGAATCATCGAAAAATGATTTAATTGTAGAAAATACGATAGCAAATGAAAGTGAAGAATGAGTATAAAAAAACAAACAGATGTTTTACCGGAATTAAAACAAATTATAGTATCTTTATTATTTGCAGCAAAAGAACCATTAAAAGTTTCTCAAATACGTAATGTTATAATTGATACAGGAAATATTTTAAAGGGAGTGCATTTACAATATACAAAAGTTAATATAGATCAAATTAATGGGGTAATAAAGGAATTAGAGAAGGAACTAGAAGTATTAAATCTTGGTTTAGAGTTAATTATGGTTGCTGGCGGGTATCGCTTTCAAAATAATATGTTATGTGGGCCATTTGTAAGATCATTACTGGAAAAAAATAAAACAATGAAGTTATCTAAACCTGCCTTAGAAACACTTGCAATTATAGCCTATCGACAACCATGTTTAAGATCAGAAGTTGAGGATGTAAGAGGCGTATCTGTTGATGCTGTTGTAAGAAAGCTAATTGAAATGCAGCTTGTAAAAGTTGTAAAAAGAAGTAATTTGCCAGGAAAGCCATGGTTATTTGGAACAACACAAAGGTTTTTAGAACATTTTGGTATTAATTCAGTTGAAGAGCTTCCGGGAAGTAGTGAATTAAAAAGAATTATATCTAAAGAGGTTAAGTCTATCGGAGATTAATATGAGTTTAGATGATTTAAGAAAGCAAATTGATAATTTAGACAATGAAATTATCAAGTTATTAAATAATAGAATTAATGTCGTTCAAAAAATCGGTGAAGAAAAAAAGAGTTCAGGAACAGAGATTTATGTTCCTGCAAGAGAAAGAGCTGTTTTTGAAAAGATAAAAAGCATTAATAAAGGCCCCCTTCCTGAAGAATCAGCTCATGCTATATATAGAGAAATAATGTCGGCTGCATTAGCACTTGAAACAGATATGAAAATTTCATATTTAGGTCCTGAAGCAACATTTACTCATCAAGCAGCAAGAGGTAAATTTGGAGCAAGTGTTGAATATATTCCGGCGAATACTATTAGTGAGGTTTTTCACAATGTTCAAACTCGTTCATCTGAGTATGGAGTTGTGCCAATTGAAAATTCAACAGAAGGAGCTGTTACACACACATTCGATCAATTTATTAATACATCATTAAAAATCTGTTCAGAAATATATTTACCAATATCTCTAATGCTTCTTTCTAAATCTGAATTAAAAGAGGTAAAAATTATATATAGTAAACAAGAAGTTTTTGGGCAGTGTAGAAGCTGGCTTGAACAGAATCTTCCAAATATAGAATTATCTTCGGTAGAGAGTACTACTAAAGCAGTTAAGCTAGCGTTAGATGCTGATAATGCTGCTGCAATAGCAAGCAGTACAGCTGCAGATATGTATGGTATAGAAAGTATCGCGGAAAATATCCAAGATATTAAAGGTAATACTACTCGTTTTCTTGTAATTGGACAAAATTACGGAGTTTCAACTGGTAATGATAAAACGTCTATTGTCTTAGGGGTTGAGCATACTGCTGGTGCATTGTATAATGTGTTATCTGTTTTTAAAGATAAGAAAATAAACTTAAGTAAAATAGAGTCACGTCCAAGTAGAAATAAAGCGTGGGAGTACTATTTTTTTGTTGATGTGGATGGACATGCAGAAGACCCTGCTTTAATTAGAGGGCTAAATCAATTGAATAAATATTGTACATCAATGACTATTTTAGGGTCATATCCAAAAGCATAATATTAAATTATTTTTAAGGTTTGGTATGAATATAGAAAAATATAAACAATTAGAGCCAATTAATTTAGAAGATCGAACTTGGCCTAACAGGAAAATTTCTAAATCACCCATATGGTGTTCAGTTGATTTACGAGATGGTAATCAAGCGTTACCTGATCCAATGAATCCTGAGAAGAAATTAGAATATTTCAAATTACTTTGTAGTATAGGATTTAAGCACATAGAAGTTGGATTTCCTTCTGCAAGCCAAGATGAATATGATTTTATAAGATTGCTTATTGAAAAAAATCATATACCTGATGATGTTTATATTATGGGCTTAACTCAAATGAGACCTCATTTAATTGAAAGAACAATTGAGGCATTTGATGGGTGTAAAAGAGGAATTATTCATGCATATATTGCTCCATCTGATTTACATATGAAGCAGGTTTTTGATTTAACCTCTGATGAGCTTATTAAAACAGCTGTTGATTCTACAAAAATGATAAGAAATCTTGTTGATAGAATGCCAGATTCGGATATTAGATATGAGTTTTCTCCAGAAGAGTTTACAGATACTTCTATCGATTTTTCTATAAAGTTATGTAATGAAGTATTTCAAGCATGGGAAAAAGCTACACCTGAAAAGCAAATAATTTTTAATCTACCAGCAACTGTAGAAAGGCGCTTACCAAATGAATATGCAGATATGATAGAGCTTTTTAGTAGAAAAATTAATAATAGAGACTCCATACTAATATCATTACACGCACATAATGATCAAGGTATGGCAGTTGCGGCAACGGAATTAGCTTTAATGGCCGGTGCAGATAGAGTTGAAGGAACATTATTTGGTCATGGTGAGAGAACAGGTAATGTTGATCTTGTTATTTGTATTAATAATTATTTTTCTAGGGGAATAAAATCCGACATAGATTTTTCTAATTTACCAGATATTGCTCAAACTGTAGAGAAGCTTACAGGTTTGCCCGTTTATTATAGACAACCTTATTCAGGTAATTATTCATTTACTGCATTTTCTGGTTCACATCAAGATGCAATAAACAAAGGAATAAAAAAGCTTTCAGAGGCTCCAAAGATTTTTGGTATGTCTTGGAAAGTTCCTTATTTACACATAGATCCAAGTGATATTGGTCGTAAATACGAAAGATTGATAAGAATTAATTCTCAGTCAGGTAAAGGAGGCATTGCTTGGGTTTTAGATAAAGATTATGATATCGATGTTCCAAAATTTATTCAGCCTGAATTAGGTGAATATGTCCAAAGTTATAGCGAATCTGTTGGAAGAGAAATTAGCTCCGAAGAAGTATACTCGATTTTTAAGAAAGAATTTATAGATATAGATTCCCCTTATACATTAGTTAGATATTGGCCAAGGCCAGACGATGAAGACCCTACTCTAATTCATGGTGAGGTACATATGAAAATAGATAAATACGATTTAGTATTAAAGGGAGACGGAAACGGTCCTATATCTGCATTTGTTTCATCAATTAGAGAAAAAATAGATTTTGAATTTAGCGTTGATAATTATCATGAACAGGCAATAGGGAAAGGTGCTAATGCAAAGGCATTAGCATTTGTTCCAATAAAATTAAATGAAGAAGAAATTGTTTATGGAGTTGGAATAGATTCAAATATTGACCAAGCTGCAATAAAGGCAATAATTTCTGGTTTAAATCGTTATGCTCTGAAATTAGGATCAACTTAATGTTAAAAGAAGAAAAATTTTTTTTTGCTGTTTTAGGTCATCCTATAGGTCATTCATTATCTCCAATTATGCATAATGCATCTATGTCTTCTATAAATTATAAAGGTAGTTATTCAGCATTAGACGTTCACCCCGAGAAGTTAATGGATTCATTGTATTCAATGAGTCAAAAAGGTTTTCTTGGGGTTAATTTAACTATTCCGCATAAAGAAGTAGCATTTGCAAATTTAGAGTATTTAGATGATAGCGCAAAACTTTTTGGAGCGGTTAACACCATATCTTTTAAGAATCAAATGCTTGTTGGTTATAATACAGATGGATATGGGTTTATTGAGGCGCTAAAAAGAAATTTCGGAAAAGGAGTTGAGGGTGAAAATATATTTATTCTTGGTTGCGGAGGAGCAGGAAGAACGGTTGCCTTACAATCTGCATGTAACAATGCTAAAAAGTTATGGTTAGCTGATGTCGATATCAACCGAATAAAAAAATTAAGAAAAGAGATTCAGGATCTTAATGCTCATATAGAAATCGAATATTCAACATCACTGGATCAACAGGAAATAGCATGTAAACAATCTAATTTAGTGGTACAGGCATCACCTATTGGAATGAAAAAAGAAGATAAATCACTATTTTCTGAAAAAGCATTTCATAAAAATCAAAAAGTATTCGATTTGATTTATATGTATCCAGAAACCGATTTTCTTAAGACAGCAAAAGAGACTGGTGCCAGTATTGCTAATGGAATGGATATGCTAGTTTTTCAAGGAGCAAAATCATTTAATATTTGGACTGATTTATCACCTAATATTGAGATAATGAGATCATCTATAGCCAATATTATTTATAAAGAAGTACATGATTAATGAATCGATAAATTTTTTATACTATCTCCCGTTTATTTTTGGTTTATGTTGGGGTAGTTTTCTAAAGCTATGTATTGATCGACTTCCACGAAATAAGTCTATTATTTTTCCTCATTCTGAATGCTTTCAATGTAATAAACCTTTATTATTTTTTGATAAAATTCCTATAATTAGTTGGGTTATCTTAAAAAGAAGATGTCGCTTCTGTAACGTAATTATACCTTCTTCATATCCTTTAGTTGAGCTTTTTGTAGGCTGTCTAATTGCGCTAGTTTTTTACATATTTAGTAATCCACTAATTATCATAGTATATTGTATATTTTTTTCATTATTAATAATAGGAAGTGGTATTGATTTAAAAGAATTATGGATACCCGATTTTGTTTCATTAGGAGGTATTTTACTTGGTCTAATACTTAGTTATTTTATTCCTTCTTTACATGGAAGTGATATTTCTGAAATAGGGTTATTGCATTCATTTAAAGGTTTAGTTACGGGCTCTGGAATATTATTTACTATTGGCTATTTTGCAAAATTAATTCTTAAACAAGATGCTATGGGCATGGGTGATATAAAATTATTGGGCGCCATTGGAGCATTTATTGGCTGGAAAGGCGTAATTTTTTGTATTTTCTTTGCATCATTAATTGCCCTTATTATTAGTATATTATTAGTTTTTCTTAAGAAAAAATCTCTGAGAGATCAGATACCATTTGGACCATATCTTTCCATAGCAGCAATTTTATATATTTTGTTAGAGATACAAATACATAATATCTTTACACAGAGGCTATTTTTATATTAATTAGATATTATGAAGACAACGAGAAGAAATTTTTTAGGCCCAGTTGCTGGAACAGGTTTAGCCGCACTAACCCCAACACAATTCACTTTAGCTAAGAATCAACCAAGAGTTACTTTGCCAGGATGTAATATAAAGATGTCAAAGCTAGGTTTTGGAACAGGAACAGTTGGTTTTTTAACTAAACAAGCACGCTGGGTAAAAAATAATCCAAAAAGAAAAAGAATGATGGAAGATAAAGAAGCGGTTGATTTATTCTATCAGTGTTATGAAAGAGGTATTACTTTTTTTGATTTAGCTGATAGTTATGGAACACATGGGTTTTGTAAAGAGGCGTTAAGAAATATTCCAAGAGAAAACGTTGCATTAATGACAAAATTTTGGTGGGCAGGCCAAAGTTCTAGTAATAATAGAAGCAACTGGTTAAGTTCTATAGAAAAACTACCTATATCAGAAAGAAAGAAATTTGTTCGAACTCACATCGATAGATTCTTAAAAGAATTAAATACCGACTATATTGATATGTTATTACTACATCTTATTTTTGACCCAAATTGGGAAGAAGCAATGAAGCCTTATATGGAAGTGCTTTCAGAATATAAACAAAAAGGAATTATAAAAACATTGGGTGTTTCTTGTCATGATTACGGTGCTATGGAAACAGCAGTTGTCTGCGACTGGGTTGATGTATTATTAGCTAGAATAAATCCAAAAGGTGTTAGGTGCGATGGAAGTGCTAACGAAGTTTTAAAAGTATTAAAAAAAGGAAAAGAAACCGGAAAATTTATTATAGGAATGAAAATCTATGGTGATGGTCAATTATCTAATGAAAGAGAAAGTTGTATGAAATTCGCTCAAGAATGCGGTGTTCTTGACTCAATGACTATTGGAGTTAATAATCTTCAACAAATAGATGATAATTTAAACTTATTTAATAAATATTTAATGTCTAATTCTTCGTGAATTAGCAATTCTTTTACGTTTTTCACTTGGTTTTTCATAACACTTTTTTGAACGCATTGTTTTAAGTATACCTTCTTTATCTAATGCTTTCTTAAGTCTACGTAGTGCGCGGTCAACATTTTCTCCGCGTCTAACTTTTACTTCACATGTTTCTTGAGCCAATTTTCTTCACCTCCCTAAATACTTATGTTGTGGAAAGTCGCACAAACTAGGTAAATGTTCACAACAAGTCAATACGAATATTGAAAACTATTATTAGATAGAAATTTGTTTTAGTATTAGATCAGCCATTTCTTTTGTTTTTCCTAGATGAGGAAGTATTACAAAGTCAATATTTGGATATCTTTTTTTAGCTTTATCTATCTCTTCTGGAATATCCTCTGCAACGTGAAGACCGATTGCTAGAAAATATGGAAAAATAGTGATTTTTTTAGCTCCATTTGAGGCTAATTGATTAATAGCATCAGGAATTAATGGATCTGCTAGTTCAAGAAAACAACAAACTAATTGATCAAATTCATTAGATTTTTGATTAATAATTCTATCGGATAGTAACCTGATCTCATCATTAGACTCTTTTCGCCTACTTCCATGAGCAATTAATAGAAATGCGTGCATTTAATATCCTCTTAAATACTATCTTACCTTGCCTTCTTCTTTTCTCTTAGTAACTACTTCGCTAGCAATGTTTGCTGGAACAGCTTCATAATGTTCAAATTCCATAGAGAAATTTGCTCTTCCTTGTGTAAGAGACCTTAGTGTATTTGAATATCCAAACATTTCACTAAGCGGGACAAATCCTCTTATTATTTTATTTCCGCCTCTTTCATCCATAGAATCAACTCTTCCTCTACGTTGTGCAATAGTTCCGTTTACTGCACCCATATATTCATCTGGTGTAGTAACTTCTAATTTCATTATTGGTTCTAATAATTGAGGTTTACCTTTCAAAAATAACTCCTTGAATCCCTGTCGAGCTGCAATTTGAAATGCAAAATCCGATGAATCAACATCATGATAAGAGCCATCAGTTAATCTAACTTTCATATCAACAACAGGATAACCAGCATACGGCCCAGACTCTAAAGCCTGCTTAACACCTTTTTCACATGATGGAATATATTCTTGAGGTATACGACCACCACTAATTTCATTTACAAACTCAAAACCTATTCCTGGATTTTGGGGTTCTAGTGACATAACAACATGACCATATTGTCCGCGTCCACCAGATTGTTTAGCATGTTTATAAAATCCATTAGATGGAGCGGTTGCTGTTTCACGATATGCAACTTCTGGTCTACCAACTTCTGCAACAACACCAAACTCTCTTTTTAATCTATCCACAATTATTTCAAGATGAAGTTCGCCCATACCTGATATAATAGTCTCATTTGTTTCTTGATCATAAGAAACAGTAAATGTGGGATCTTCATCAGCTAAACGATGAAGAGCTTCGCCAAGTTTTTCGTTATCTGCATTTGATTCTGGTTTGATTGAAATACTTATAACGGGATCAGGAAAATCCATACTTTCAAGAATAATTGGTTTATCTTGCACACATAGAGTATCACCAGTTTTTGTTTCAGTTAATCCAACAACAGCAACAATATCACCAGCATAAGCTTTATCTATAGCTTCTTGACGATTTGAATGCATTCGAAGAAGTCTTCCAACACGTTGTTTTTTCTGCTGTGTAGCATTCCATATGGTAGATCCTGATTCTAATGAACCAGAATAAATTCGGATATATGTTAATTTCCCCATATGTTTGTCGGACATGATTTTGAATGCAAGAGAAGATAAACCCTCATCATCGTTCACTTTACGAATATTTTCTTCATCTTTACTACATGTGATAGGAGGTATTTCATTAGGAGCAGGAAGAAGAATATTTACGCCATCTAAAAGTTGTTGAACACCTTTATTCTTGTATGCAGAACCACAAAAAACCGGAATTATTTCTCTTGAGCATGTTGCCTTTCGCAAACCATCCCATATCTCTTGTTCTGATAAATCTCCTTTATCAAAATATTTCTCCATTAAATCTTCATCAAGTTCTGCGCATTTTTCTACTAGATTATTTCTCCATTCAGCAGCTTTTTCTACTAACTCATCAGGAATATCAGTTTCATCCCATTCAGCTCCCATTACTTCATCTTTAAATATTAATGCTCGCATACTAATAAGATCAATAATTCCAATAAAATCTTCTGATGCACCGATTGGTATAGTTACAGGAACAGCATTTGCACCAAGCATTTCGTGAATATTATTAATAACAGAATAAAAATCAGCTCCAATTCGATCCATTTTATTAACGAATGCAATTTTTGGAACTTTATATCTTTCTGATTGACGCCATACTGTCTCGGATTGCGGTTGTACACCGCCAACAGCACAATATAATGCTATTGCTCCATCTAGAACACGAAGAGCTCGCTCTACTTCCATCGTAAAATCAACATGACCAGGAGTATCAATAAGTGATAGCATGTGATCTTTCCATACACAGGTTGTTGCAGCGGAAGTAATGGTTATACCACGTTCCTGCTCCTGCTCCATCCAATCCATAGTTGCTGCACCATCATGAACTTCACCTATTTTATGGGAACGACCTGTATAATATAAAATACGTTCTGAGACAGTAGTTTTTCCTGTATCAATATGTGCCATTATTCCAAAATTACGAACTTTATCTAATGTATATTCTCTAGACATTTTTTTATCCTCTTTAGTAATAAGAAAAATCAAATAAGTCGCGAAATATGGACATGAATAAAGAATTCTTCAAGGGTTTATTATTTAAAATTTCATTTTATTTAATCTTATTGTATCTTAAAACTCGTAAAATACAGAAAAATATAGCTTAAATGCATCATATGATTACCGATAGCCATCTTCATTTTGATAGATTTTTCTTAAATGGAAATATTCAAAAAATATTAGAAAAAGCAAAAATTGCTAATGTAACTAAAATGATATCTGTTGGTGGGTCATTAGATTCAAATAATCTTTCTATAAAGTTAGCAAAAGAAAATAAAGGTCTTATATATGCATCAGCTGGATATGATCGTGACTTAGCAAATGATTCATATAATGCGTCAGATTTAAAAAAACAGGTGATGGATCCTACTGTTAAGGCAGTAGGAGAAACTGGTTTAGATTATTTCCATTCTCAAGAAAATAAATTATTACAACAAAAATTATTTAATTTAAACCTAGAATTAGCAGCAGAATCCAATAAGCCAGTAATTGTACATTCTAGAGCTGCAACAGAAGACACAATAACTATATTAAAGAATTATTCACTAAGAACATCAGGATATATTGGTGTCCTACATTGTTTCACATTAGAGTTAGAAGCAGCTAGAAAATTATTAGATATTGGTATGATGATAAGTTTTAGTGGTATTTTAACATTTAAGAATGCAGAGGAGATAAGAAAGATTGTAGAATTTATTCCAAACGATTCTCTTTTAGTTGAAACGGATGCCCCTTATCTTGCTCCGGAGCCAGAAAGAGGCAAAGAAAATGAACCGGCATTAATTGTACACACCATTAAAAAATTGGCAGAATTAAAAAGAGTAAGTTATAATGAAGTATCAGATTTAACATCAGTAAACGCAAAGCGTTTATTTAATTTAGATTAAAAATAAGGATAAAATGAAGAAATTTTATATAACTGTAGTATTTATGATTCAATGTGTAAGTGCTCAAACAAATTTAGTTCAGGTTACGGGTGATCGTGTTAGTTTACGTTTATCACCTTCTATTGATGGAGAGTTACTTAATAGAGCAATGGAGGGAGAGGAGTTTTTAGCGTTAAGCGCTTCTAATGGATGGCAAGAAGTTATTGCTCCAGAATATATATCAGCTTGGGTTTCATCGAGTTACATTTCTAATAATATAGTTATTGCAAATAAATTAAATGTAAGAACAGGACCAAACAAAAATTACGGCATTTTAACTGTTATATCAAAAGACGACGTAATTGAAGATAAAGAGGTATTCAATGATTGGGTTAAAATTAAACCACCAGAAAACACTTCAATATGGATAAGTAAGCAATACTTAAGAGATGTACAACCAGAGAGTATAATTGAAGAAAAAGAGTTACTTGAATTACAAATAAATCCAACACAGAGTATTTCAAGCATTAACTTAGATCTAGATTTTTCTATGGAACAAAATTTAGAGATTTCTTACGAGGGTTTTTTAAAACCCTCTTATTCTGGATTATATGAACTATTATCAATAAATGATGAAAAGATTTGTTTTATAAGAGGAAGAAAATATCAATTAGAACCATTATTGAATAAAAGAATTTATGTAAGAGGTAAATCCTACTATATTATATCTTCTTCTCTTCCCGTTATTCAGCCAGATGAAATTAAGGTCTTAGATAACGATTTATAAACAATGTAAATTATGCTTTGGATTTAATCTTATAGTTTTGTAAATTGTATTAAAGGAAAAGTTTATGGGTTTATTTAGAAAAAAAACAAGTTATACAACCGTTAAGGTGAAAAAAAAAGATGTTCCGGATGGACTTTGGATTAAATGTCCGGGTACTGGTGAGATCATCTATAAAGAAGATATAACTAATAACTTCGAGGTGTGTCCAACATGTTCCCATCATTTTATGCTACCTCGACAAAAAAGAATCGAATTACTTTCAGATGAAAATTCATTTGAAGAGTGGGCAGGAGAAATTGAATCGATAGATACCTTAGGTTTTACAGGAAAACAGTCTTATATAGAGAAGTTAGATGCTAATCAAAAAAAATCAGGATATACTGATGCCGTTACAGTTGGTGGATGTACACTCGAAAGACGTCCTATAGGTCTTGGTGTAATGGATTTTTCTTTTCTTGGTGCTAGTATGGGGAGTGTTGTTGGAGAACGAATTACCCATCTTATTGAGCGATGTACAGATGAGAAAAGACCAATTATATTAGTTTGTACATCAGGTGGAGCCAGAATGTATGAAGGATTATTAAGTCTTATGCAGATGGCAAAGACAAGCGCAGCACTTTCGCGTCATGCTGAGGCAGGATTACCATATATTCCTATTTTGACTCATCCAACAATGGCTGGTGTAATGGCAAGTTTTGCAACTCTTGGAGATGTAATTATTGCCGAGCCTGATGCTCTTATTGGCTTTGCTGGACCTCGTGTTATTAAAGAAACAATACAGCAGGATTTACCGAAAGGGTTTCAACGTGCTGAATTTCTTAAGCAACATGGATTAATTGATATGGTTGTGCCAAGAACAGAATTACGTAACCGTATCTCAATTCTTCTTAATTATTTTTGTGATAAATAGGTTTTGGCATGGATGCCTACAAAAAGCTTTATCTAAGGACTGCTGAAGGGATAAAACCTGGCTTAGAAGTAATTAGTGAAGTTCTCAATCACTTAAATAATCCTCATCATGATTTTGCTGTAATACATATTGCAGGAACAAACGGAAAAGGATCTGTTTCGTCAATGATTGAGTCGGTATTAAGGTATAGTGGCTTTAAAACCGGATTATTTACATCGCCGCATTTAGTAGATTTTACTGAACGCTATCGAATAGATGGCAAACCCATATCAAAAAATAAATTAAATAGATTAATTATTTCAATAGAGAAAAGTGTAGATGATCTTTGTAATCAAAAAAATATTAGAAAGGCAACATTTTTTGAAATTTCAACCGCTATAGCATTTCAGTATTTTTCAGATGAAGACATAGATATTGCTGTAATTGAAACTGGTATGGGAGGTCGTTGGGATGCGACAAATATTGTAATACCTATTTTATCTGTAATAACTAATATTGGAATAGATCATACAGATTTTTTAGGTAACACATTATCTAAAATTGCTAGAGAAAAATCTGGAATAATTAAAAAAGGTCATCCTGTTGTTAGCGCACCGCAGAAAAATGATGTAAGAAAAATATTAGAGTTAGAAGATGAGCACATATTATATAGCGATGAGTTGATTTCTATAATTCAAATAGATAAACCTCAAAAATTAAAGATAGAAACGACGTCTCAAAATCTTCCACCAATTAATCTTCCTTTATATGGAGAACACCAAAGAGAAAACTGTTCTGTTGCTGTTTTGGCTCTAGAAAAAATAGGAAATATTTTAGATTTTCAACCTAATTTTAAAGAAGGGCTTGAAAAAGTAAAATGGCCTGGAAGGTTTATGAAAATCTCAAATTCTCCACCTGCTATAATTGATGGAGCTCATAATTCAGATGCCGCAAATAAATTAATTAAAACGCTCAAAGAAATTTATCCTAAATCATCTTTTGGTTTTATTATTGGATTCCTTGAGGATAAAGATCAGGAAGAATTTATGAAAATTATTTCCGATAGTGTGTCTAGATTATGGGTTATTCCTATGGATGTTATTAGAGGAAAATCTGCTGAATCGACTTTATCGACAGTTAAAAAAATTGGTTTAAGTGCCAGATCTCTATCTGTTAGAGATGCTTGGAATGAATCTCTTGCATGGGCTAATGAAGAAAATAAAAGTCGATTAATAGTTGTAACAGGTTCTCTGAGATTAGTTGAAATTTTTGTTAATGAAGAGATAATTACTACCCCTAAACTAACATCTTAGATTCTTTTTTGTTTGACTTACCTATTTAGTTGAAGATACACACTCATTGCATGTTATACGACGTTCATGTTGAGCTTGGAGATAGATCCTATCCAATTAATATTGGCTATGAGGTTCTAGACCAAATAGGTTCTTTGATCTTAAATCAGGATATTGGAAAAAAATGTTTGGTAATTGCCGATTCTAATACATGCGATTATTTCCATAAAATAAAACCATCATTAGAAAAAGTAGGTATTAATACATCATTAACAATTGTTTCATCTGGTGAGACTTCAAAATCTCTAGATGAAGTTGCCCATCTGCATAGTATTTGTATTAAAGAAAAATTAGATAGGAATTCCTTTATTATCGCTTTAGGTGGCGGTGTAATAGGAGACTTAGCAGGTTATGTAGCAGCGTCATACTTAAGAGGAATCCCCTTTGTGCAAGTTCCAACTTCATTATTAGCAATGGTAGATAGTTCTGTTGGTGGTAAAACAGGTGTAAATTTAAAAGAAGGTAAAAATCTTGTTGGAGCTTTTCATCAGCCATCATTAGTTCTTGCAGATATTAAAACACTTGAAACGTTACCAGAACGTGAAATGCAAGCAGGTATGGCTGAGGTGGTTAAATACGGTATTATAAAGGATGCAGAATTCTTTAAAAATCTCGAAGAAAATTATTCGAAATTAACAACCAGGGGTGATGTTAATTTATTAGCATCAGTCATTGGAAGATGCTGTGAGATTAAAGCGGAGGTTGTGACTAATGACGAATTTGAATCAGGGTTAAGAGCTATATTAAATTTTGGACATACGCTTGGGCACGCAATAGAAAATATAACAGGATATAGTAATGTATTTATTCATGGGGAAGCTATATCAATCGGAATGCATTATGCAGCTCTACTTTCCGTAAAATATAATAATTTAGAAATTTCTGATGTAGATAGGATTAGAATTTTATTAGAAAAAATTGGATTACCAACCAAAGCAAATAATTTAGATTGGGAAACCCTAAAGACCGCGATGATCATCGATAAAAAATCAATACAAGGGGTACCTCGTTTTGTTTTAGCTTCAGCTATTGGAAACGTATCAATAGGGCATGAAATATCTGAAGATATATTAAAAGAAATATGGGAAAATATAAATGAGTAAAAGTTTAGTAATTGTTGAGTCACCTGCTAAAGCGAAAAAAATAAACGCTTTTCTAGGAAAAGATTTTATTGTTATGGCATCTGTTGGTCATGTTCGAGATTTACCTCCTAAAAGTTTAGGTGTTGATTTAGATAAGGATTTTCAACCAGAATATGTAGAGACATCTCAGGGAAAGAAAATCCTAAAAGAGTTAAAGGATAATGCTAAGGCTTGCGAAAAAGTTTATCTAGCTCCTGATCCAGATCGAGAAGGAGAGGCAATAGCTTGGCATCTTTACGAAGCACTAAAAAAGACAGTCGGAGATGATAACTTTCATCGAGTAACGTATAATGAGATTACTAAATCAGCTATATTATCCGCATTTAATCAAACAACAAAAATTGATATGGATAGAGTTAATGCTCAACAAGCACGGCGTATATTAGATCGATTAGTTGGCTTTAAAGGAAGCCCCGTTGTTAGAAGGCAAATAAGAGGAGCAAATAGTGTCGGTAGAGTACAAACAGTTGCCTTAAGATTAGTAGTAGATCGTGAATCTTTAATCGATGGGTTTACACCACAACTTTATTTTACTATAGGGGTCGAAGTTCGTAAGAAATGTGATCCATTTGATCCTTTTATTTTGAAGCTAGCTCGAATAAATAATAATCCAATTGGGGTAAAAGAAAGAAAATTACAAGCTGGTGCAATAAATAGTGTTGAGCAATTGGAGTCTATTAAGAATGAATTAGAAAATAGTAATCTTAAGGTATCTGATATTGTTACAAAAGAAGTAAATCGAAAGGCTCGTGCACCATTTATTACAAGTACACTTCAACAATCTGCATCTGGTGCGTTAGGTTATGCTCCAGCACGTACAATGGGATTAGCCCAAAAACTTTATGAAAACGGCTTAATAACCTACATGCGAACCGATTCTTTTAATATTGCAAAAAGCGCTCAGGATGAGTGTAGAAGTTTTATTATTTCAGAGTATGGATCTGATTATTTGCCTGAAAAACCAAATATTTACAGTCGTAAAGCTTCTGCAGCTCAAGAAGCTCATGAAGCAATTAGACCAACATCATCTTCAGTTAAACCAGGTAATGAGGGCGTCCAGTTAGATTCAGCTGAACAAAAGCTATATAAATTAATATGGGAAAGGTTTATTGCATCTCAAATGGTTCCTGCTCGTATATCAAGGCGTACTGTAGAAGTTTTAGCAGATACTACAAATAATTACCTTTTTCGGGCAACCTCTTCAGATATTATTTTTGCTGGTTATATGAAAGCTAGTGGTATTGAAGCAGCAGAAGATAAGCCTAAGCAAGGAGAAGAATCCGAGGAAGAAGGTAAAATTCCCCCGCTGAAAATCAACGAGTCATTAGATGTAATAGAATGGATAAACGAACAAAAAGAAACAAAGCCATTACCGCGATATTCTGAAGCTTCATTAATTAAAGCTTTAGAGGAAAATGGGGTTGGAAGACCAAGTACGTATGCCGCAATTATGTCCAAGTTAGACCAGCGAGAATACGTCATAAAAGAAAAGCGTTCTTTAATTCCAACCAATCTAGGAAAAGAGCTAATTGGATTAATACTTCGAACAGAAGAAAAACATAAAGATGGAAATAAAATAGATCTCTTTGAGGTAAATTTTACCGCAGATATGGAAAAACGGCTAGATGATGTTGAAGAAGGAAGGTTAGAATGGAAAGATATGATGCACGCATTTTATCCATCTTTATTAGAGTGGATTGAGCATGCAAAAGAAACAGCTGATGTCGAAAAAGTTAAAGGTTACTTTGATGCATTAAGTATTATCAATGAATGGGCTCAACCAGTTAAAAGTGGTAAAAAAATATATGATGATAAAAAGACTTATCTAGATTTACAAGAATCAGTAAATAGTGGTGATCTTTTATCAAAAAGACAGGGTGAGCTTCTTTATAAAATGTGTTGTAGGTATTATAATCAATTACCAAGTAATATATCAGATAAATTAGATCTTATTAAACCAGAGGCAGTTAGAGACAGTACCGGTCAAAAAATTAATATGTTGCTTGAAGTACAGTTCGATGAGCCAAATAAGGTTGGAAAACGTATTTACGATGATAAAAAATTTGTTAATTCATTAAATGATCAAATAGTATTAGGAAAAAGGTTAAGTGAAAAACAAGTTTCTTTTCTAAATAAACTTCTTGGAAAATATTCAAATCAAATTCCAAATTTTGAGGAAATTAAAAATAAATTAAATATTGAGTTACCAACTGAAGTAGAGATAGATCCAACAATAGACCCAATATTAAATATGATGAGTATGATCAAAAATTGGGCTGATCCAGTTAAAAGAGGAAAAAGAGAATTTAATGATAAGTCTTTTTATGATTCTCTTTCTACACAATTTAAGAGTAATAAATCACTAAGCGAAAGGCAGATTTCAGCTCTAAAAAAGATGGCTGCAAGATATGCTGATCAAATTCCAAATTATGTCGAAAATATAGAAAAGTTCAATCTCATTGAACCGCGTAAGCCTAAAGAAAAGCAAGAGGTAGAAGAAGCTTAGTGGGTGATCCAAATATCATATCATTTATTAATTATCTCGAAGCTGAGAAAAATGCCTCAGAACATACTATAAATAGTTATCTAATTGATATTAATCAATTTTGTAAATCAAAATGGCAACATAAACAACCTCCATACAGATGGAAAGATGTTGATAGATATGATGCTAGAGGATTTATTGTTCAATTTCAAAAACTTGAAATGTCTCCTTCAACCACAAGTAGAAAGATATCTGCACTCCGTTCTTTTTTTTCATTTCTTCTAAAAGAAAATATTGTAGAAAAAAATGTATTTTCTGGATTAAGCCTTCCGCGAAAAGGAAAATATCTTCCGAAGGTATTAAGTATTAGACAAGTAACTCGGTTGCTTGAGGCGCCTTTACGATGTGAAATTACCGAAAACATTAAGAGCCCTTTTAAAAAGGCATGGATGAATTATTTATTTATCAGAGATAGTGCAATATTAGAGTTATTATATAGTACAGGAATAAGAATAAATGAATTAGTGACGCTTACAGATGAACAAATAGATTTATTAGGAGGTACAGTAAAGGTAAGAGGAAAAGGTAAAAAAGAAAGACTTTGTCCGCTTGGAAGTTATGCAGAAAAAGCAATTCAAAAGGCCTTGGATGCAAGAGATAATATTATTTTTTGTTTAAAGTTAAAATTAAATCGGAAAACACCGTTGTTTATAAATAGGCAAGGCGGAGGTTTATCTGCTCGTTCTATTGAAAGAATGATGAAAAAATATTTATTACAATGCGGATTAAGCTCTGAATTAACCCCGCATAGTTTAAGACATAGTTTTGCTACGCATTTATTAGATAAAGGAGCTGAATTACGAGCAGTTCAGGAATTATTAGGTCATGCATCCTTATCAACTACTCAAATATATACTCATGTGTCTATTGAAAGATTAAAAGAGGTATATAATAGTGCTCACCCTCTGTCATAATCCGTAATTTTTAGACAATTAATAAAGCATTCATAGAATTAAAGTGGTGGAGGATATCGGGATCGAACCGACGACCTTTTGAATGCCATTCAAACGCTCTTCCAACTGAGCTAATCCCCCAAAAATATATTATGTTATATGGCGCTTGTAAAAACATGTCAACGTTAGGTATTTGAATAATAATCGTTTATAATAAGCCTATTTAATGTTATTTATAGTTGACGGTTGTTATCTGATTACGTAAATTCCGCCTCTTGTTTTTAAGTGAAATTAAAATTTCTTTGTTAAAGGTTAGTTATGGAAGCATATGCGGTTATAGAAACTGGTGGAAAACAGTATAAAGTACAACAAGGCGATGTATTTGATATTGAGTTAATAAATTCGGATGAAGGATCAATATTAGAATTTGATGCCTTAGCTGTATCTGATGGAAAAGAACTTACCATCGGAACTCCTGTTGTTGATGGAGCAAAGGTATCAGCAACTGTTATAAGTGATCATTTTCGAGGTAAGAAGCTTTACTCTTTTAAGAAAAAAAGAAGAAAAGGGTATCGAAGAAAAATTGGTCATCGTCAAGAGTTAACAAAGATTAAAGTAGAAGAAATAAAAGCTTAATAAGAATTTTGGAGGAATACTATGTCTCATAAAAAAGGTCAAGGTTCATCAAGTAACGGTCGTGATAGTAACGCACAACGACGTGGAGTTAAAAAATTTGGTGGGGAACAAGTTACTGCAGGAACTATCTTAGTACGTCAGTTAGGAACAAAATTTCATGCTGGTGTGAATGTTGGATGCGGAAAAGATTATACACTATTTGCATTAAAAGATGGTATTGTTGCGTTTGATAAACGCCAAAGAATGATTCACATTAAAGAACAAGTAACTGCATAATTTTTTGTTTTCTATTGAAAGAGCGTTTACATGCATGTAGGCGCTTTTTTTTTACTAAAATAAGTATAAGATTATAATGAAACCAATAATTTTTAGAGATCGTGTTAAATTATATGCTAATGCCGGTAACGGTGGACCGGGTTGTGTATCTTTTAGAAGAGAGAAGTGTATTCCAAAGGGTGGCCCAGACGGTGGAGATGGCGGTCATGCTGGATCTGTTATTCTACGCTGTGATATAGATGAAGATTCTTTATTGCCTATATATTATGAGCCTCACCGTAAATCTAAAAATGCACAACATGGTATGGGTTCAAATTGTCATGGAAAGAATAGTGATGATTGTATTATTAAAGTAGCTCCAGGAACCATTATTTTAGATGTTGAAACAGGAGACTATATCGGTGAGTTGATTAATCATGGAGATGAAATCATTGTAGCAAAGGGCGGTCATGGAGGTATCGGCAATGCAAGATTCAAAAGTTCTACTAATCGAGCTCCTAGACAATTTACTGAAGGAACAGAAGGTGAGGAGCGTGTTGTTTGGTTAGAGTTAAAATTAATTTCTGATGTAGGGCTAGTTGGATATCCAAATGCAGGAAAATCAACTTTACTTACCTCACTAACTAAAGCTCATCCAAAAGTAGCTCCCTATCCATTCACAACTATTAATCCCATTATAGGAACATTAGAGTTCGAGGATTACACAAGAATTAAAGTAGCTGATATACCAGGCTTAATAGATGGAGCTCACGAAGGTATTGGATTAGGACACCATTTCTTAAGACACATCGAAAGAGCAAAATTTTTATTATTTGTTATAGATATCGCAGGAACTGATGGAAGAGATCCAGTAGAAGACTTTCTTCATCTAAAAGACGAATTAAAGCTCCATCAAGAAGAACTTTCAAGTAAACCGTATCTTGTGGTTGCTAATAAAATAGATAGCCCTAACGCAGAGAAAAATTTGAAGAAGTTTAGGGAAAAAACAAATGAATTAGTTTTAGATATTTCTGCTGAATTAAATGAGGGTATAGAGCCAATAAAAAAATATTTATATAATCATTTTTCTAATCGTTAATCATTACTTAGTTTAATCAATTCATCTAATTTTTTAAGTGCCTCTCCGGAATCAATAGCTTGTTCTGCCATTGCTAGAGCATCTTGTATTGAAGATGTTTTTCCGGAAGTATAAATAGCAAATGCTGCATTTATTAGAACAATATCTTTTCTAGATCCTTTTTCGTTTCCTGCTAGTATATTTCTAGTATGTACGGCATTTTGAAATGGAGACCCTCCTTTAATGTCATCAGAATAAGATAATGGTATGTTAAGCTCAGATGGATTAAAGGTAAATTCTCGTATTATTCCATTTTTTACCTCAAACATTAATGTTTCATCTGTTGTTGTAATTTCATCTAATCCATCTTTACCATGAACAATAATTTGATGATTACATTCTAAATCTCGACAGGAATTAGCAACTATAGATAACAAATCAGTTTTAAATACACCAGTAATACCTCTTTTTGTAAAAGAAGGATTACATAATGGACCTAAAATATTGAAAATACTCCAAACTCCAATTTCTTTACGTGACGGAACTACATGTCTCATTGCAGGATGAAGAGATGGTGCAAAAAGGAAGGCTATATTAATTTCTTTTAGACATTTTTCCATTTTTTGCGGAGAGTATTCAAGATTTATACCTAATTCATTAAGAACATTTGCACTACCACATAAACTAGAAACACCATAAGAACCATGTTTTGCAACAGTTATTCCTGCTCCAGCTACAACAAACGCAGCTGTAGTAGATATGTTAAATGTATTTGATTGATCTCCTCCAGTTCCAACAATATCTACCGCATTTTCATCATTACAGATAACAGGAGTTGCATATTCTCTCATCACTTCAGCACAAGCAGAAATAATTTCGGGTGTTTCACCATAAAATCGAAGACCAGTTATAAATGCTGCAACTTGTGAATGAGTGGCATCACCTGACATAATTAAATACATGGCTTCTTTAGCATCATCAGATGAAAATTTATTGTTTTCTATAAGTTTTTTTAAAATATGTTTCATAATAATTTATAGTTTATAACATGAATTCTATCATGAAAAGATGTCTAGCTAAAAAAAAAGCGCTTAAAGCGCTTTCGAAGTTTACTTTTAATTAAGCAAGCTTAGTTTTTGCTTGTTCAACTAATTTACTAAATCCTTCTGGATCATGAATAGCAATTTCAGATAGAGCTTTTCTGTTTAATGATATACCAGCTTTATTACATCCATCAATAAAACGACTATAAGAAATACCATTCAGCCTGCATGCTGCATTAACTCTTACGATCCACAGTTGACGGAAAGAACGTTTTCTAACTTTTCTATGCACATATGCCATTGCTTGCGCACGATCTACTGCCTCAGTAGCTTGACGGAAAAGCTTACTTCTAGCTCCTCGGAATCCTTTAGCTAATTCTAATCTACTATTTCGTCTTCTACGTGATGCTGGTCCATTAGTTGCTCTTGGCATTTTATTTCTCCAAATTTTTAAATAAAGGGTGTAATACGCTTCATATCAGCTTTATCAACAATATCACTACTTCGTAAGACACGTTTACGTTTACGATTTTTATTAGAAAGAATATGACTCCCTCCCATATGATTACGTTTTAATTTACCTGTTCCGGTTTTACTAAAACGTTTCGCTGCACATTTTTTTGTCTTCATTTTAGGCATTTTAACACCAACCTTTAATTTTATTTTGCTGATCAAAATTTTTATTTTTTTACGCAAAAGAGTGGAGAAGATAGGGAATTGAAAGGTAATAGTCTAGATAATTTTTATCTTAAAATATTAAATTCCTGCTCCCATATCTGTTGCTGAGCGCGTTCGAATTTGAACACCGCTTTCAGCTCTTGTTACTAAGCTATCTGAAGGAGTACTATTAATTAAAAAAACATTACCCGCGATAACCGTTCGTTTTCCAATAATTGTATCTCCTCCTAGAATAGTACTATTTGCATATATTATAACATCATCTTCAACAGTTGGATGACGTTGAATATGTTTAATTGGCCGTCCATATTTATCTAATGGAAAACTTTTTGCACCTAGTGTAACTCCTTGATAAAGCTTTACATTATCTCCAATTTTAGTCGTCTCACCAATAACAACACCAGTTCCATGATCAATAAAAAATCCTTTACCGATAGTTGCTCCTGGGTGTATATCGATACCAGTTATCGAATGAATATTCTCACTCATCATTCTGGGTATTAAGGGTATATTAAGTTTATATAATTCATGAGATATTCGATGCGCTGTAATTGCTGTTAAGCCTGGATAAGCTAATTTTACCTCAGCATAACTCAATGCAGCTGGATCTCCATTATAAGCTGCCTCAACATCTGTTATTAAATTTTTTCTAATTGATGGAATTGTATTGATAAAGTCTAAAATTAAATCATCAGCAGTATTATCAAGGTTTTCGATTGGTTTAATATTTTCATGAAGATTTGATGCCGCTATCCAGTTATATGGTAATGCTTTTAATATTTCTATTTTTAGATCTGCAGATATATTCGAAATTTGAGTAAGAAAGAAAGTATGCATATCTTGGGGTTCTTTTATGCATCTTCCTGGAAAAAGTAAATTTATGATTTTTTGTTGGATTTCATGAATACGATTTATTTTCGGATGATTCCATAATGGTTGATCCGATAAATCTTTATTATTTTGTGTATATAGTGGAATTAAATTATCTACTACTTTTTGAATATCATTTTTCATTACAATTTTCTCGTTACAATATGCTTTAATGTAGCTATCAAAAGGATTGTAAGCAATTTTATTCTTTAAGATCAGATATCCTTAAGTAAGGTTAGGGGTATAG
This sequence comes from Pontiellaceae bacterium, assembly GCA_045566035.1. GTDB lineage: Bacteria > Verrucomicrobiota > Kiritimatiellia > Kiritimatiellales > Pontiellaceae > Pontiella. The sequence goes on from JBJLEI010000006.1 coordinate 23,234, forward strand.
GAATATTATATGAAGTATATAAGTACAAGAGGAAATACAGAGCCAGTAGGGTTTAAGGACTCGGTGTTAATGGGATTAGCTACTGATGGAGGCCTTTTACTACCATATGATTTTCCTGATGTTACAGCATATCTTGAGGAATGGAGACATTTGTCTTTTCAAGAGCTTGCCTTGGAAATTATTTCTTTATTTACAGAAGATATTCCTAAAAAGGATCTAAAGAAAATTATCGATAATAGTTACAAAACATTTCGACATAATGAAATTACACCAACAGTTAAAGTAAATGATCTGTTTATATTAGAATTATTTCATGGTCCAACCTTAGCTTTTAAGGATGTAGCACTTCAATTTCTTGGTAATGTATTCTCATATATTTTAGAGAAACAGGGTGGGTGCTTAAATATTCTAGGTGCAACAAGTGGAGATACAGGTAGTGCAGCAATTGCCGGCGTTCGTGGGAAGCCAAATATTAATATCTTTATTATGCATCCAACAGGTCGAATAAGTCCTATTCAAGAAAAACAGATGACAAGTGTTTTAGATGACAATGTATTCAATCTCGGTATTAAAGGAACATTTGATGATTGTCAGTATATCATGAAGAGTATATTTGCAGATTTAGATTTTAAAAATAAATATTCATTAGGAGCAATTAATTCAGTTAATTGGGCACGTGTATTAGCGCAAATTGTTTATTATTTTTATTCTGCTTTTTCAGTTATGAAGTCAACAGGTGAAAAAAAAGTTAGATTTTCAGTTCCAACCGGGAATTTTGGTAATATTTTTGCAGGGCAAATGGCAATGATGATGGGACTTCCAATTGAAAAATTATTGCTTGCTACTAATGAGAACGATATTTTATATAGATATTTTAAGCATGGAGATTATTCGCGTAAAGAGGTTATCTCTACTATAAGCCCATCTATGGATATCCAATCAGCAAGTAATTATGAGAGATATCGATATGTAAGCCACATGTGTTGGAGATCAAATAAGTATTGGGACGAATTAGATCCAAATGATGCTAAAGGTAGGAGTCGAGCATTTAATAGGTATGTCACGAATTCTGATAAAGATTATTATAATTTTATTAAAACTGGTGAATACGCAACTACAAAAGATTATTGGGATATAAATAAATTCATAGCTAATAGAGGAACAACAGACGAAACATTAAATATTATTCGTTTATATGCCGAAAAATATAATTATTTGTTAGATCCTCATACAGCACTAGGAGTTTTAGCAGCAGAGAAAAATCAGTCTGATATTCCAACTATTTGTTTAGCAACTGCGCATCCCGCTAAGTTTACTGATACTATGAAGGTTGCTATTGGAAAAGATGTAATACATCCTATTTTAGATGGGATTAAAGATGCTCCTACAAAATTTGATAAAGTATCAAATAATATTAAGGCAGTTCAAAATTTCTTAAGCGATAGGTTGTAGTTGGAATGTTTACTAAAGTCCCATTTTCATTAATGATGGCCGGAAAATATCTAAAACCCCAAAGGTCTTTGGTATCAGTGGTAACAGTTATTTCAATGATTGGTGTGATGCTTGGAGTAGCCGTATTAATTATTGTCTTATCTGTAATGACGGGGTTTGATGGAGTTTGGAGAGATCGTATTTTAGGGTTTAATTCTCATATTAATCTTTTACCTGAATCTTCTTATATTTCATCATGGGAAGCTATTTGCGATCAAACTGAATTAACTGATGGTGTTCTTTCTGCTAGTCCTTTAGTAGATGGAATAGTTTTAATGCAAAATAATGATTTAATACAAACACCTCTTCTAAGAGGAGTCGATCCATCTCGTGAAAAAAAAGCTAAAATTATTTCAAATAAAATTATTGCTGGAGAATATTCTTTAAATTTTAATGAAGTTATTCTCGGAAGTGGATTAGCTAGACGTTTAGATATAAACGTTGGTGATGATTTATTAACTACAAGTCCCAAAGCATTATTTTCCAAAGATGAAATTCAGTTACCTCAGGAATTAAAAGTCTCTGGTATATTCCACCTTGGAATGTATGAATATGATGAAGGCTTTGCTTATACCTCTCTATCAACAGCTGATTCTTTATATGCCGGAAATGGTAGTATAACATCTATTCAGGTTATGTTATATAATCCCATGGATGCTCTCAATGTTGGTTCTAGATTATCAAATAATATTCAAAATAATTGGTATGTTCAGACATGGATGGAGGCACATCAACAAATTTTTACTGCTTTGCAGGTTGAAAAAAATATGATGTTTTTTTTATTAGCATTTGTAGCATTAGTCGCTGCTTTCAGTATAACAAATACATTAATTACTTTAACCGTTCAAAAGACACATGAGATAGGTTTATTAAAAGCATTAGGTTTTCCTAATCATAGTATTATTGGAATTTTCTTATGGATGGGTTTAATTCAAGGTATTATCGGTACAAGCCTAGGTATTGGTTTAGCTTTAGTTGTACTTAAATATCGAAATGAGTTATTAAATTTTATGTCTAGCGAGTGGAATATTAATCTTTTACCTCCGGAGTTATATCAACTAAGTCAGCTTCCATCTCAAACAACTTTTCATGACGTAAGTATTGTTGCTAGTTTAGTAATTATATTTTGTATTATTGCTGGTATTGTTCCAGCTTGGAGATCAGTTAAACTATCTCCAGTTAATGCATTGAGATTTGAATAAAATAATATAACATCATTAGAAAGATTATGAAAATTGTACCTATAGAAATTACATATCTTAATTACCCTTTAAAGGTTGTGCGTAGTATTGGTTCAAATTCAATTCAAAAATTTTATCGAACAGGACACGCATTTTTTATGTTGCTTGAGGCCTTATGGTATTTTCGTTGTGCGTTCAGTAATCGTAATAGAAAAGATACAGTAGAACAACTTTATCTAGTTGGTATAAAAAGCTTAACTGTTATTACAGTTGTAGCTCTTTTTACTGGTATGATTCTTGCTCTCCAAACAGGTCTAGAACTACAGCGTTATGGGCAGCAAGTTTTTATTGGATCAGCTGTTTCTATATCAGTCATAAGAGAAATGGGTCCTTTTATGGCAGGATTAATAATTTCAGCAAGTGTTGGCTCTGCTATCTCTGCTCAAATAGGAACTATGACCGTCTCTGAAGAAGTTAATGCTTTAGAAATTATGGGTATTAATACTAATCGCTTCTTAGTTATGCCAAGATTAGTAGCTTTATCTGTAATGATGCCATTAATAACATTATATACTGATATTGTTGCAATATTAGGAGGATCTATAGTTGGTTACACGCAACTAAATGTTGAATTAGTAGCTTATTTTAATAACGCATTAATGTTTACTGGGGTAAAGGATTTATATGTTGGATTATTTAAATCTTTAATTTTTGGCTTAGTAATAGGAACAGTTGCATGCCATCAAGGTTTTTCAGCTAAAAATGGAGCTATCGGTGTTGGTTATGTAACACGACGTACTGTTGTAGTATCATTTTTGTTAATACTTATTTTGGGTTATATTATAACAAGGTTATTTTACCTATGATTACCTTTCGGAATGTATATAAAGAATTAGCTTCGAAGAAAATATTATCCGATGTAAGTTTTTCTATAGAGCCTAAAAAGACTTTATCAATTGTTGGGTTATCAGGAGCTGGTAAAAGCGTTACACTAAAACATATGGTTAGATTATTGGCTCCAGATTCAGGTAATATTGAAATTGATGGTGTTCTAATTAATAATCTTAAAAGATCTGAAATGAGAAAAATAAGATTAAAATTTGGCTTTTTATTTCAAAGCTCAGCTCTTTTACAAAACTTATCAGTTTTTGAGAATATCGCACTTCCTTTAAGACAAAGAACAAATTTTATTGAAGATAAAATAAACGAATTAGTTAATCAGCGATTAGATTGGATTGACCTAGTTGATTCATCGAAGCTCATGCCATCTGAATTATCAGGTGGTATGAAAAAGCGAGTTGGTTTAGCTAGAGCAACAATAATGAATCCAGAGATTATCTTGTATGACGAGCCTACATCTGGATTGGACCCTGTTACCTCTCGTAAGATTGATAAATTAATTAAAAAACTAAATAATGAAACAGGTGTTACAAGTGTGGTTGTTACTCATGATCTAATTAGTGCATTATCAATAGGAGATAAAATATTAATGTTACACAATGGATCTGTAGTTGAATTATCTTCCCCAGAAAATTTTATAAAATCAGAAGTTCCGATAGTTAAAGATTTTCTTAAAGCACAAAATATAATATAATGTATCTTTAAAGATAAATGGTATGTCATATGAAAAAAAATAAAAAAGAAATTAATTTAGAGGTACTTGTTGGTATTTTCATTTTTATTATTCTAATAACTCTTGGCGTATTTACTATAGTGTTAGGAGGTAGTGCTATTTTAAAAAATCAGTATTCTTATGAAGTAGTTTTTAAGGATATTGGAGGATTACAAGACGGAGACGGAGTTTTCCTAAGAGGTAAAAAAATTGGATATGTTAAAGATACTATTCTTAAGCCAGATTCAGTTTATGTTTATTTATCTTTAGATATTCCAGTAGATTTTTATCAAGGATATCGAATAGATGTCGCTCATGCTTCTATGCTAGGAGGAAAAGTTTTAAATATAGACTTAGGACGCACCAATACATCTCCACTTCCTCACGATTATTTATTAAAAGGAACTCAATCTATTGATGTAATGGAAGATTTTAATTTAGCCGTTCATAACATGAAGAAAATATTAGATGTAATTATAAATCAAGAAGGAGCATTAGGAAAACTAATTTTTGATGATATGATATATCTTGAATTAAAAAATCTAGCAAGCCAATCAACTTCGATTCTGGATAAGATTGAGTCTGGTGAAGGAACGATTGGAAAATTACTTATTAATGATTCATTATATAATGATACCGAACAACTTGTTTCTGGTTTTAATATGGTTACAGAAAGAGTTGTTAACGGAGAAGGCGCATTAGGGCAGTTATTAAGTGAAGATAATACTGTGATAGATGATTTACAAGAAGCAGCAAATGAACTTAGCATTGCAATGACAAAGTTAAACTCAACAAATGGAACGATTGGAAAATTACTAAATGATCCTGAATTATATGATGAGGGAACAAAGATAATTGATGATGTTAGAAAATCACCGTTGAGATTTTTAATTAGAGATCAAGGTAATAAATAATCACATGAAGATCGCCATATCTATTATCTGCTTTCTTTCATTTCTACCATGCTTCGGTATTGAAATATCCGGACCATTTAAATTTGAAGTTAAAATTGAAAATAATTTTTCTTACCTAAATGTAGAAATTCCTAAAAAGCATTATATTTATGCCGATAGTTTTAGATTGATAGATTCAAATGAGAATTTAATATCTCCATTAGAGTGGCCAAATAAAAATATAATTTCTGATCCTAATAATAATAGTAAACAGGTCTATTCTGAGAGTTTTAGTCTAAGATTTAATTCAAATGATTTACCTAATGACATATCCATTAAGTATCATGGATGCAATGATACATCTTGTTTTTTTCCTGGAGAAACAAACTTATTTATTAATTATAATTTAAATAAAAAGGTTGTTAACCAAGAAGAAGTATCATCAAAACAAAATCCAGTATTTATTGTTAAAAAAAGAGCTTCCGAATATATGAGCCCGAATGAACTTCTTGCATTTCTAACAGAAGAGAAAGCTTATATTAAATCTTCTAATAATATTTTTAATTCATTTATTACTGATCCAGTAAGTTTTATTAATGAGTCTGGCTCTATTTTAACGATTATTCTTATTCTGTTAGGCGGATTACTTCTAAATTTAACTCCATGTGTATTGCCAATGATCCCGGTTAATATAGCGATTATTGGAGCAGGAGCACAAGCAGGCTCTAAAAAAATAGGTTTTAAGTTAGGAGCTTATTACGGCCTAGGAATAATTTTAGCATATGGTTTATTAGGAGTTATAACTATTTTAACAGGTTCTATATTTGGGGAAATTAATTCAAACCCGTGGTTTAATTTACTAATTTCTTTAATCTTTATTATTTTAGCATTTATAATATTCGATTTATTGAAAATTGATTTTTCTAAAATTCAGAATATTTCAATAAATAAGAATAAAAGTAAGAATATAACGGCGTTTAGTATGGGTTCCTTATCCGGAGTTTTAGCCGGAGCATGTGTTGCACCTGTTGTTATTGCTGTTTTAATTTTATCATCAGATATTTATAATTCCAATCCATCACTTGGACTGTCTTTACCGTTTATGCTTGGTTTAGGTATGTCGTTACCTTGGCCGTTTATTGGCGCAGGACTATTCTTTCTTCCTAAGCCGGGTAAATGGATGATTTATGTAAAATATCTTTTTGGAACCTTAATGTTAATACTTTCAATATGGTATATGAGTTTATTTATAAAGGGTTTAAATAATAATATAAATAAAGATACTATATCTACATCGAAGGATCTAAATTATGCATTAGCAAGTGCTTCATTATCCGATAAAAATGTTATCATAGATTTTTGGGCATATTGGTGTAAAAGTTGTAACGAATTAGATAAGTCATTTCAAAATGCAAAAGTTAAAGAAGCACTCAAAGACTTTATTTTCATAAAGTTTGATGCAAGTAATTTTGATAATACCGAAAATGTTCTAGAGGAATATGATATATTAGGTCTTCCAACATTGATAATTTTAGAACGTAAATAAGATTAATCATATTTATTTTCTGTTTAAATTATATTTTTTTAATAGCTTTTAATTTTTCTTCGATTAATTGATTTGTAATCTTAAATTCGTCAATATTTTTTTCTTGAGGTATCGAATACATAGCATCAAGCATTACTTTTTCTAACATTGCTCGTAGACCTCTAGCTCCTGTTTTTCTCTCAATAGCTAGATTAGCTAATGTTTTTAAGGCTTTATTATCATATTTTAATTCAACACCATCGATACTCAATAATTTCTTATATTGTTTTAAAATGGCATTATTTGGTTTTGTTAATATATGCATTAACTCCTCAACATTTAATTCATCTAGTATAGTAACAACCGGAAGTCTACCGATGAATTCAGGAATTAATCCAAACTTTAGGAGGTCTTCTGGTTCAACAGAATTAGATAACAAACTGTTATTTTTATCGCTTTTATTGAAACCAATAGAAGAATTATCATTCTTTTTGTTTAATATATCTTCTATTCCAACAAAGGCTCCTCCACAGATAAATAATATATCAGATGTATCCATTTCTAGATATTCTTGTTGTGGATGCTTTCGGCCTCCTTTAGGTGGTATACGTGATTTTGTTCCTTCAATTATTTTTAGAAGAGCTTGTTGAACTCCTTCGCCGGAGACATCACGTGTTAAGGAAACATTTTCAGTTTTTCTACCAATTTTATCAATTTCATCTATATAAATAATACCACATTGTGCTCTTTCTATATTATAATCCGCAGCTTGAACTAATTGTAATAAAATATTTTCAACATCTTCACCAACATAACCAGCTTCTGTTACTGTTGTTGCATCGGTTATTGCGTAAGGAACTTTTAATATTCTTGCTAAAGTTTTAGCTAACAATGTTTTTCCACATCCAGTAGGACCGATAAGTAATACATTACTTTTTTCAATTTCAATAGGATCTTCATCATTTTTAAATAAAAGACGTTTATAATGATTGTATACAGCAACAGATAGAACACGTTTAGTTTCTTCCTGCCCAATGACATACTCATCTAATTTTTGTTTTATTTGATGAGGCAGTAATATTTTTTGGCTATTATCACTATCTATACTTGTATTATTAGAATTCATAGTGTGATTAATCTTATTCAGCTTTTGAAACTACTTTATCAATTAATCCATATTCAACTGCCTGTTTCGCTGACATGAAATTATCGCGATCTGTATCTTTTTCTAAATCTTTTATACTTTTTTTAGAATGCGTAGATAAAATTTGGTTTAATATTTTTTTAATACGCATAATTTCTTGCGCTTGAATATTAATATCAGTTGCTTGACCTTGTGCTCCTCCAAGCGGCTGATGTATCATAATTCTTGCATTTGGTAATGCATAACGTTTTCCAGAGGTTCCAGCAGCTAGTAAAACAGCTCCCATACTTGCCGCTTGACCGACGCAATATGTTGTTATATCGCAGTTTAAAAATTGCATTGTATCATAAATTGCTAGACCCGATGTTACTACACCGCCAGGAGAATTAATATATAAGCTAATATCTTTTTCAGCATCTTCACTTTGTAAAAAAAGGAGTTGGGCTATAACTAAATTAGCAACATTATCGTCAATACCTGTTCCTAAAAAAATAATACGCTCTTTTAATAATCTGGAATATATATCATATGATCTTTCACCACGTCCTGTTTGTTCAATTACCATTGGAATTAACATATTTGCTGTTTCTTGCATCATTTATCGCCTCAATTTAAATTTTAAAATATTAATTTATCTTCGCATATCATAGTTATCAAGAGTTAATTACCTACTAAATATTATTTTCTATTAGCATTTTCAACCATATAGCTCATAGCTTTATTAAATTTAATTTGATCGCTTACTGATTGAAAAGTATTATTTTCTATCATTTCTTTTCTTAAAACTTCAGGATCTTTTCTTTGCTGAAGAGCAATTTTAGTAACTTCTTCATCAATTTCTGTATTTGTTGATGAAAATTTTTGTTCATCAGCAATAGCAAGAACAATAAATCGTAGTTTCACATTCTCGAGTGCACGTTCTCCAGCTTCTTCTAATAACTCTTCTTGTTTGCTAGCTAATTGCTCTTGTGATAGACCATCCATCATTCTCTGACGAGCTATATCATACATTACATCACGAGTTTGTTGTTGAACAATACTTTCAGGAGTTTCTAACTTAGTTTTTTTAATCAAATATGATATTATTTGATTATGTTTTTCTTGTAACTCCTCGTTCTCCAACTGCAAATTCAGTTGATCATTAAATATTTCTCTTAGTTTCTCTTCAGATTCTACTTGGATTTGTTCAAAAAACTCTTTTGATAATTCAGCAGATTTTTTTACCTTTATACTTGTTACCTCTACTTGATAACAGGCTTCTATAGTTGCTAATTCTTTTACCATAAATGATTCTGGAAAAGTTATGTTTATTTCTTTTTTATCACCAACTCCTAAACCAATTAATGCCTCTCCCATTCCAGGAATAAAAGCATGCTCATCAGCGGATACCCAATAATCTTTTCCCGCGCCAATTCCTTTTGCTTCAGGAACTACTTTTGACAATAATTCATCATTAATAGATGCCTTATAAGTTAGCTGCCCCATATCTCCTGGTTCTATTTTTTTATCATCATTAACATCATAGGTTGCGTATTGATTTAGAAGATTATTAATCTGTTCATCAATATCTTTTTTTTCTACTACTTTTTTTTCTGTTTTTATTGGTATATTTGTATATTTAGGCAGTTTAAATTGTGGGGCAATATCAACTGTAACTGAAAATTTTGCAGATTGATCTTTTTGAATATCAACCTCTGAGTGTTCAATTATATTAACAATTTCTAGATCGGATTCTTTCTGAGCTTCTTGATAATATTTAGGAAGTATTTTTTCTTTAATGTCTTCCTTTATTTCTTTTGCATATTTATTTTCTACTACTGAAGCTGGCGCTTTTCCTTTTCGGAATCCTGGAATATTTGCATGTTTTAAATATACTTTAAGAGTTTCATTATGTTCTTTAATCATAATATCTGATGGAATATGTATTCCAATCTCTTTACGACATTTATTAATATTTTTTACTGAAATTTTCATTTTTAATCCTTAATAACTATTTATTCTTCTGTGAAAAGTAGGAGAAATTACGTGTATCTTTAGATTAGGTCAAGCCTATGACTAATTTTCTATTAATTCAAATCCCTTATCTAGTAGATTACGAGAAATACTATCTCTTACATCTCTTTCTTTACATCCAAGAACTACAGATACAATTCTTTGATTATTTCTAGATGCGGTAGCAATAAGAGACCATCCACCTCTATCGATAAATCCAGTTTTAAGACCATCACATCCAATATAGCCACCTATTTTTTTTGTTAGAGCGTTTCTTGTTACACACATTACTTGTCTTTTACCTAAATAAATTAATTCTTTTGAGGTATAATTAAGAGTTTCTGGATGTCTAAGACAAGCTAAAGCTAACAAAGCCATATCATAAGGTGTACTTATATCTGGCTGTTTATTATCATCTTCTGGTGGTAAGCCATGCTCCGAATAATAAATCGTAGAGTTCATTCCTAGATTCTTCGCCTTGTTATTCATTAATTTTACAAATGCATTTTTACTTCCTGCAATATGAATACTTAACGCTCGTGCAGCATCGTTAGCTGAGTGAACCATTATTCCATATAACATATCTTCAACAGTAAAATCTGTCTCTCTTGGATCCAAGTATAGTTGAGAGCCACCTACACCAGAAATTTCACTATTAATATGAATCCTATCATTTTTAGATATTTCTCCCCGGTCGATAGCTTCTAAAGTGATAAGTAAAGTCATTAGTTTTGTTACACTAGCTGGATAACAGAATGATGAAGCATGTTTTTCAAATAATATTTTCCCACTTATTGCGTCAATTACAATTGCTCCATGATAGGGATCATGAGTTAATTTCCTAAAATTTTTGGTTGTTTTTCTATTCTCCCGATCCACTCTTATACACCCAATTTCCTTACTAGGTGTATATATAGTTGTTTTACTGCTTTTCATTTTTAGTCCTGTAACATTGTTCGATATGATTAATAAATTATTATCTATTGTTTTTTTATCTATTGAATTATTATTTTTTGGATTCTGTAATAGTACCATAAAAAGTATAATATGAATTATTAAAAGACATATTATAATAAATGTGAGTTTTGGTTTTTTCATAAATTTTTCATTTATTTTTAATGTATTAAAGGAAACACATGTTAGACCTACAATATCAATTTGTAAAAACCATACTTAAAAATACATCTCACAGCGCCCAAGAGTCTGGAAGAGCTTTTGCTCCTGCAAATATTGCGCTTTGTAAATATTGGGGAAAAAGAAATAATGTTCTTAATCTTCCATTAAATAGTAGTTTATCCATTTCATTAGGGAAAAAGGGGTCATTTACGGAAATTAAAAGAAGCCCACAAGATAAATTTTTTTTAAATGAAAGGTTAATGCATCCAGAAAGTGATTTTTCAGAACGACTTTCTATCTTTCTTAATTTATTCAGAGAAATTTGTCGTGCGCCTGGTTTTGAAGTTCATACAACTAATACGATTCCCACAAGCGCAGGATTAGCATCGTCTGCATCTGGTTTTGCAGCTTTAGTCCTCGCCTTAAATGATTTAACAGGTTGGCAATTAGACAAAAAAAATCTTTCTATGCTAGCAAGATTAGGAAGTGGAAGTGCTTCTAGATCGATTTTTAATGGATTTGTTTTATGGAATGCTGGAAAAAGAAAAGATGGTCTTGATTCATTTTCAGATCCAATTGATGTTACATGGTCTGAGTTTAGAATTGGTATTTTAAAAACTAATTTTTCAGAAAAGAAAGTTAGTTCAAGGTTAGGAATGAAAAGAACTGTAGAAACCTCTCCGAGATATAGAAATTGGCCTAAACAAGCAGAAGAAGATTTTGTAAATATTTACAAAGCAGTAAAAAATAAAGACTTTAATTTAGTAGGATTATTAGCGGAAAAGAACGCATTAGAAATGCATGCTACTATGAGGGAAGCAAATCCTCCGATAGATTATTTTACAGAAACCACTCACTCATTAATTAAAAGAGTTCAAAGTTTAAGGAATCAAGGACTTCCAATTTATTTAACAATAGATGCAGGTCCAAATGTTAAAATTTTATTTGAAGAAAAATATAATGATGATGTTATAAAAGAATTCCCAGATGTATATATTATTAATCCACTGGGAGATATTTAATGCCAGAACTTCCTGAAGTTGAAACTGTTGTTCGTCAGCTTCGAAATAGTAAAATAGAAAATCGAACAATAGTAGATGTAAAGATAGACTGGTTACCAATTATAAAGCCTTTTTCCTATAAAGAATTTTCAGCATCTATTTGTAATGAGAAGATAATAAAAATTTTAAGGCACGGAAAATGGATAATATTTTTATTAAGTAATAAAAAGTTCATCTTTATTCATCTAAGAATGTCAGGGAATTTTTCAAGAACTAAAAGTAAGTATGATAGAGCAGAGCTACTATTATCGGATGGAAAAAGACTATTTTTTAGAGATACAAGAAAATTTGGAAGGTGGGTATATACAAAAAACCCTGATTTAATTCTTAATAAACTTGGACCAGATGCTATTTCAGAGAATTTTTCTTTTGAATATTTTTATAATATATTACAAAAAAAAAATAGAATGATTAAACCATTTCTCTTGGACCAGTCCTTTATAGCTGGAATTGGAAATATTTATGCAGATGAAGCATTGTGGTTGGCTAAAATTCATCCAAAAAGAAATACGAATACACTAAATAAAAAAAATATTAAAAAATTATTTAATGCTATAATCGAAGTTTTAAATATAGGAATTAAAAATAACGGAACTTCTTTAGGAAAAGGAAAAAGTAATTTTAAGGGTTATAATGGTGAATCTGGAGAAGCTCAAGATGAGGTAAATGCATACGGTCGTCATGGAAAAGAATGTTATCGCTGTAGAAGTATTATGAATAAAATATATGTAGCTCAAAGAGGAACAACCATTTGCCCAAGATGTCAGAAATTTACAAATTAAGACGATTTGTAAGATTTATTCTTTGAACCCGATTTCTATTTGGTAATATTTTACTAATTTTAGACATTTTTATATCTTTTAAAGACAAATTTATTTCAATGAAAGTGAGTATATTTTAATATGAGTGAACCTAAAAAATGCCCAATGATACACGGCGCAATAACATCAGTAAATGCAGGTACTACAAATGATGACTGGTGGCCTGAACAAATCAATTTAGATATACTTCATCAGCATGATGAAAAATCTTCCCCAATGGATAATAACTTTAGTTATCAAGAGCAATTTAAAAAGCTTGATTATTTTGAGCTTAAAAATGATTTAAAAAAATTAATGACAGATTCTAAAGAATGGTGGCCAGCAGATTATGGTCATTACGGACCATTCTTTATAAGAATGACTTGGCATGCAGCAGGAACATATAGAACAGGTGATGGTAGAGGAGGCGGAGGAACTGGTTCGCAAAGATTTGCTCCAACGAATAGTTGGCCTGATAATACTAATTTAGATAAAGCTCGGAGATTGTTATGGCCGATAAAGAAAAAATATGGTGATAAAATTAGCTGGGCAGATTTATTTATTTTAACTGGTAATGTAGCAATTGAATCTATGGGAGGTAAGACATTTGGGTTTGGTGGTGGACGTAAAGATATATGGTCACCAGAAAAAGAAATTAACTGGGGAAAAGAAAAAGTCTGGCTTTCTAATGAGCGCTACATTGGAGAAAGAACACTTACATATCCATTAGCTGCAGTTCAAATGGGCTTAATTTATGTAAATCCTGAAGGTCCAGATGGTAAACCAGATCCATTAGCTAGTGCTATTGATATTCGCGAAACCTTCGGAAGAATGGCTATGAATGATGAAGAAACAGTGGCTCTTACTGCCGGCGGACATACTTTTGGTAAAGCTCATGGCGCCGGTGACCCATCTCATGTTGGTAAAGAGCCAGAAGGCGCTCCTTTAGAACAAATGGGGATCGGATGGAATAATACTTATAACTCAGGAAAAGGAAGAGATACTATTACTAGTGGTATAGAAGGAGCATGGACTCCCAACCCTATCCAATGGGATAATGGTTATTTTGATTTACTATTTGGTTATGATTGGGAATTAGTAAAAAGTCCAGCAGGTGCTAATCAATGGCATCCAGTTAATCCAAAAGATGAAGATTTAGCGCCTGATGTAGAAGACGCATCAATCAAACTAACTACTATAATGACAACAGCTGATATGGCTATGAGAGAAGATCCAGAGTATAGAAAAATATCAAAGCGTTTTCATGAAAATCCTGGATTATTTCAGGATGCATTTGCTAGAGCTTGGTTTAAACTTTTACATAGAGATATGGGTCCTAAATCTAGATATTTAGGTCCTGAGGTTCCTAACGAAGATTTAATTTGGCAAGATCCTATTCCTGAAGGTAATAGTTCTTATGATATTAATTTTGTTAAAGGATTACTTAAATCTAGTGGATTAAAATCAATAGAAATGGTGGAGACTGCTTGGGCTAGTGCATCAATATTTAGATCATCAGATCTTCGGGGAGGTGCTAATGGAGCAAGAATAAGATTGTCTCCTCAAAATACATGGGAAGTTAATAAGCCAGAACAGTTAAAAAAAGTCTTAGAAATTTATGAAGAGATATCAAATAAAACTGATGCGTCTATTGCGGATATAATAGTACTCGCTGGCAATGTTGCAATTGAAAAAGCGTGTGGGAAAACAGTTCCTTTTACTCCAGGTAGAGGAGATGCTTTAGATAGTCAAACAGATATAGACTCTTTTTCTGTTTTAGAACCGTACGCTGATGGTTATAGAAATTATAAGAAAGAGGATATTGAATTAAAACCACAGGAAATGTTAATCGATCAAACACAGTTACTTGGCTTATCTGCTCCAGAAATGACGGTATTAATTGGCGGACTAAGATCATTAGGATTAAATGATATTAAATTAAATATGTTTTCAAATTCAGATGAGAAACTAACAACTAAGTTTTTTGATATTATACTAGATATGAATATCACTTGGAAGTCATTAGATAACGATGTTTTTGAGGGTATTAATCTATCAACAGGAGAATTAATAGGTAAAGTATCAGCCGTTGATTTAGTTTTTGGATCTAATTCTCAACTAAGAGCATTATCTGAAGTATATGCATCAGACGATGCAGAAGATAAATTTATAAATGATTTTATTATAGCATGGAATAAAGTTATGAATGCAGATCGATTTGATGTCACATAATCTAGATATACAGTATATCATAGATAACGCTCTAAATGAAGATCTTGGTTTGGATAGAGTAGATATAACAACTGATGCATTAATAGAAAAAACAGATATAGTTAATGCATTAATATCCTCGCGTTCTGGTTGTATTGTTGCTGGCATAGATATTGTTAAACAAGTATTTAAAACAATTGATGAAAGACTAGAATTCAAGTCATTTTATAGTGATGGTGATTCTATTGAATCAGAAAAAAAATTATTACAGATATGTGGTTCTGCTAGTTCCATTTTGAAAGCTGAAAGAACAGCATTAAATTTATTTCAACGAATGTGTGGGATTGCAACGTTAACCTCTAATTTTCTAAAAGCTTCTAATAGGCTTGATTTATTAATCTTAGATACAAGAAAAACTACACCGGGATTACGGATAATTGAGAAGCTTGCCGTTTCAATTGGTGGAGGTACAAACCATAGAATGGGTTTATACGATGCTGTAATGATAAAAGATAATCATATTTCCATTTGGTCATCTAAAGAAAACAAAACTCTTTCCGATGCAGTAAAAACTGCAAAGAAGTTATATCCAGAATATAAAATTCAAGTAGAAGTTGATACAATAGATCAGCTTAAAGAGGTAATTCATGCAAAGCCGGATTGGGTATTATTAGACAATATGTCTATAGATCAATTAAGAAATGCGGTTACACATTGTTCAGGTATTTGTAAAACTGAAGCATCAGGTGGAATTACATTAAAAACTATAAAGGATATTGCAGATACAGGAGTTGATGCTGTTTCTATTGGTGCGCTTACTCATTCTGTTCATAGTGTCGATCTGGGATTAGATTTTATATAATGAATACGTTAGTTATAGATATTGGAAATACAAATATTTCTGTTGGTAAATATATTAGAAATGAAGAAATTTCTTCGCCTACTAGTTTTTCCCTAAATGATAGTAAAGAAGAAATAAAACAAATTTTAAAAAAATATAAATCGATAAAACATGTCGCAATTTCCTCGGTTGTGCCAAGAGCAAAATCATTTTTCACAACTATTCTTAATGAGATCGGATTAAATGATATTTTATGGGTGAGCAATAAATTAAAATTAGGAATTAATATTAATTATCCTTATCCTTATGAGATTGGGGCAGACCGACTAGCTAATGCTGTTGAAGCCTTTAATAGATGGGATGAAAAATCTCATTTAGATTCAAATATAATTATTTGTGACTTTGGTACTGCTTTAACATTTGATGTGATAAATAAATCAAAAGGATATGTTGGTGGGGTTATTTGTCCAGGTCCTAATCTAATGCTTAGTTATTTATTCGAAAAAACAGCATTATTACCAGATACTAAATTATCTTATACTTCAAAAAATATTGGAAAAAGTACAAATGAAGCAATAAGTATTGGCTCAAGCAAGGGGTTTAATGGAATGGTAAAAGAGATATTAAATGGAATTGATAGAGATTTAGGACCATCAAAAAAAATATTAACTGGTGGATATGCTAAGTGGTTCTCAGAATTTTCTGATATTAATGCTGATTATGATCCTTATCTAACTTTAAGAGGGGTTGGTATGATATCTGATTTAAATCATTAAAATATTTTATGTAATAAGTTTTTTTAAAAATAAACAGTGTTAGAATTAAAAATCCATTAAATAAGGAAGTAAATGCCTACAACTCATAGTTTAATTAATCAATTAATTCAACTTCAAGAATTAGTTGCCGCAAAAATGCAGAAGAAAGTATCAATGCAAAATGCAAGACTAGATGAATTAGATAAATCTATCTCATCATTAAGTGCAGATCTATCCACTCCAATAAAAACGCATATTAATAGACTACTTCAAAAAAATCCGGAAGCAATTGTTGCAGTAGTTAATGGAAATTGTACCGGTTGCGGAATGGCATTAACTAAAAGCCAGATGCAATCTGTTATTAAGGCAGAAGACTTAAATCGATGTCCAAATTGTACAAGATTCTTATTTCAACCTGTTGAGATTATTGAACGAAATAGAATAACTAGACAATATGGTGATGTTCAAAAAACAGGTATTGAAAGATATACATCTCCTGAGCTAATGATTCTTCCTATTAAGGGAAAAACTCCAGAAGAAGTCATGGGAGAGTTATGCGGAAGAATGGCTCAAAATGGTTTTGCTCAAAATCCTGAGGTATTAGCTGATTTGGCTCTACAGCGTGAAGCTATAGTTAGTACTGCTGTTGATAATGGCTTAGCATTTCCTCATGTAAGAGGTGTTGAGGGGGGAGGTTTAGCAATGTCGTTAGGTATTAGTAAAAAAGGCGTTCGTTTTGATCCAACACGAAGAACATTATCTCGGATTTTCTTTTTTGTTGTAATTCCAACCGCTACAAGTGCTTTTTACTTAAAGTTAATCTCTCAGATTTCAAGAACGTTTCGAGACAAAGATGCCAGAGAGTTACTAATTAATGCAAAAGATGAAGTTGATTTATGGAAAATTTTCATAAAAACAACTAAGAAAACACTAAATTCTTAATTATTTATATTTTTTTATACAAAAATATGTATTATTTTAATAAAAATTATTTATTTATTTATAATTTTAACAAAAATAAGTATTAAAATAATAAATTTTTAATATTATTTAATTTTTTTATACAAAATATATTAAATAATCGTAAAATTTGTACTAAAACAATAATAAAATTACATAATTAGATTATATTTTTTATAATTTTTTTTTTAATATATAAATATTGACATAAATATTACTATATATATCCTATTTTCAATTATTAAGGAATAAATTATGCCAATAAATATAACAGAAGGTGGACAAGCATTAGTTAAATGTTTAGAAAATGAAGGTGTTGAGTATATATTTGGTTATTCTGGTGGTGCAGCTATACCTATCTTTGATGCATTGATAACTACTGAAACGAATATAGAATTTGTATTAGTTCGTCATGAACAAGGTGCAGTACATATGGCTGATGGTTATGCAAGAGCAACTGGTAAGCCTGCTGTAGTTCTTGTTACAAGTGGTCCAGGTGCAACAAATACTTTAACAGGAATAATGACTGCAAATATGGATTCTGTTCCAATGATTGTTGTATCTGGACAAGCGGTATCATGGATGCTTGGTAAAGACGCATTTCAAGAAGCAGATATATTTGGTATCACAATGCCAGTTGTTAAACATTCTTATCTTGTAAGAGAAACAAATGAGATTCCTCGTATTACAAGAGAAGCATTTCACATAGCAACAACAGGTAGACCAGGTCCAGTTTTAATTGATATTCCAAAAGATATTAGCGCTGGTCCTTTTACAGGAGATTTAAGAGCAGAAATGGATTTACCAGGTTATCGTATTAATACTGATATTGATAATGATAAGATTTTAGAAATCGCAGAGGTAGTCACTAAGGCCAAGAAACCAGTGATTCTTGCTGGACATGGTGCAATGATAGCAAGAGCTGATGAAGTATTATTGGCATTTGCAGAGAAAGCTAATATTCCTGTTACATCTACCTTATTAGGAAAAGGAGTTTTTCCTGAATCTCACAGATTATCATTAGGTATGCTTGGTATGCATGGAACTGCCTATGCAAATAAAGCAATTTGTGAATGTGATTTATTAATCAATATAGGATCAAGATTTGATGATCGTATTTTAGGTAAACCGGAACAGTTTTGTAAGGATGCTATCATTGTTCATATTGATATAGATGCTGCAGAAGTTGGTAAAATGATCCAACCTCAGATCACATGCATTTCTGATGCAAAGTTAGCTTTAGATGAATTAATCAAACATATTCCAGTTATAGAAAATAAATCATGGAATAAACATTTAGATTATTATAAATCTACTTTTCCTTTAAAGTTTAAACGCCAGGGTAGTTTAAAGATGCAACATGTGATAGATGAATTTAGCAAACAAACAAAGGGTTTAGCATGTGTTTCAACAGATGTTGGACAGCACCAAATGTGGGCAGCTCAGTTTTACAAGAATGAATCACGTTATGATTGGTTAAGCTCTGGTGGTGCAGGTACAATGGGTTTTGGTTTTCCGGCATCTATTGGAGCAGCATTTGGAAGACCAAATGATATACATATATGCTTTGTTGGTGATGGAGGATTTCAGATGACATCATTTGAATTAGCAACGGCTGCAATACACAAGCTACCTGTTAAAATAGTTGTTTTAAATAATCATTACTTAGGAATGGTTAGGCAATGGCAAGAATTATTTTATGATGATAGAAAAAGCGGTGTTGATCTTGAAGGTAATCCTGATTTTGTAAAATTAGCCGAATCATTTGGTGTAAAAGGATTTAATCTTCGTCGTTCTGGGGATGTTAAGAGAATAGTATCAGCTGTATTAAATTATAACGACGGCCCATGTCTACTTAATTGTGAAGTTGAAAAAGCAGATAATGTATATCCGATGGTTCCAGCGGGTGCCGCTCTTGAAGATATGCTTGTTGAGGCGCCAACAGTAAAAATGGAAAAACCAACAGGTTCAACTTAGAGGAGGTAGGATAAATGATCCTTGAAGATAAAAATAAAGAAATACATACAGTAAGTGTATATGTGTCAAATCAACCAGGTGCATTAGCTAGAATTGCACAAGTTTTTTCTAGACGAGGCTATAATATTGAATCCTTAGTTGTTTCTCCTGCATTTGATGGAAATTTCTCTAGAATGACTATTAGTTGTAGTGGGGAATTAGAAGGGTTAGATCAAATAATTAAACAAGTAGATAAGCTAGTTGATGTATTAAGGTGTATCGATCATACAAGTGATAATTCTGTTGTTAAAGAAATGGGATTAATAAAAATTGAGGTAAATAGTAATGATAGATCAGAAGCATTACAAATTGCTGAACATTACGGATGTAAAACAATTGATTTAAGTGATAACTCAATGATTATTCAGGTGGTAGGTAATCCTGATAAAATAGATTCATTAGAAGAAATGATTAGTAAATTTAAAATCGTAGAGCTTGTAAGAACTGGAAAAGTTGTTATGTGTAGAGGAAGGCAGAGAACCTAATTTTCAATTTTTTTCAAAATTATTCCAGTTCTTGCCGGTATATAAACTTTAATAATTTTATCTTCTTTTTTTTCCATTGCTTCATAAATTTTTATATTTTGAAGAATATCATGACCACCAAATTTCGGAAGGTCGCTATTAAGCGCTAATTCATATTTATTACCCGATACTTTTAGAGTGTAATCTGGTTGAGATTTTTTAACATGAAAATTTAGACAAATTAGTAAGTTTCCTCTTTCAAATCCAATTATTTTATTTTCATTATCAATATGAGATAATGAAATAGTACTATTTAAACTATCTTCTATTTTACATAGATTTATTAAATCTTCATCAAAATTTGCAAGAAAACCAAATTTTAGATGTTCATTATCTCTTAAAGACCATTGTCTTCTTGCATAATGATATGTCCAATTATTACCTTCTCTTGGAAAATCAATCCATTCAGGATGTCCAAATTCATTACCCATAAAATTAAGGTACCCATCACCTGCAGTAAGTATTGTAGCCATTCTAGCCATTTTATGGATAGCCATACCGCGATCTACAGAAACGTTTTTTGCTGATGCATGCATATTAAAATACATGTCTTTATCAATAAGTTGGAAAATTAGTGTTTTCCCGCCAACAAACGCCTGGTCATGAGACTCAACATATGAAATTACTCTTTCATCATCTCTTTTTCTCGTTAATTGATAAAATAACCATTCCATATCCCATTTTTCATCTGGAATTTCATCAGTAAGTTTAAACCAATAGTCAGGTGTTCCCATTGATAGTCGGAAATCAAAACCACAACCTCCTTCATCCACTGATGATCCTATACCTGGTAATCCAGAGACATCCTCAGCAATCGTTATAGCCTTATTATTTACTGAATGGATTAATTTATTTGCTAGACCAAGGTAAGCAAATGCATCCTTATCTAAGTTTCCATCAAAATATGAATGATAGTCATTAAATTCAACACCTATCCCTCTATGGTGATAAAGCATACTTGTTACACCATCAAATCTGAATCCATCAATATTAAATTCCTCTAGCCAATACTTTATATTTGATAAAAGAAAATGCACTACTTCAGGTTTACCATAATCAAAACATCTAGAATCCCAAGCATCATGATAGCCTCTAGCACCAGCATGAAAATATTGATAGGAGGACCCGTCAAAACGTGCTAGACCTTCAATTTCATTTTTTACAGAATGCGAATGTATTAAGTCTATAATAACAAGAATATTATTCTTATGACATGTATCAATTAATTTTTTTAACTCATCCGGTGTTCCAAATCTAGAAGAGGGAGAAAAGAAATTTGATACATGATAACCAAATGAGCCGTAATAGGGATGTTCCATAATACCCATTAATTGTATAGTATTATAACCCGATTTAATTATTCGAGGTAGTATTTCGATTTCAAATTCTTCGTACGAACCGACCTTAGCTTCCTCTTGAGCCATTCCAATATGAGCTTCGTAAATAAGCGGATTTTTTACTTTTATATTGTGGTTACTCGCCTGCCATTGATAAGGATTATTTGGTTCCCAAACCTGCGCGGAAAAAATATAAGTATCTTGGTCCTGAACTACTCGTCTTGCATAAGCAGGAATACGTTCTCCTGTCCCGCCTGGCCAGTATATTTGTAGTTTAAATAAATCTTTATGATTAATAACATCAATAGGAATTTCAATTTCCCAAACACCCAGTTTTTCACCATAAATAAGTGCAAAATCATCAAGAATTTCCCAATTCGTAAAATCACCTATTAGATAAATCGCCGTGGCATTTGGTGCCCACTCACGAAAAATCCAGTGATCATCACAACGATGTAAACCAAAATATTCATGAGCATTAGCAAAGCTCATAAGGTCCATATTTTCATTAGTTAATCGTTTTTCAACAAAGTTAACATGGTCTTTACGAAGATCTATTTCATCTTGAAAAGGTTTAAGCATTGGATCTTCATTTAATTTTTTTAATTTTTTTGTACTCATTTTAAATAACTAAAAATCTATTATTAATTAAGTGCGGGGATAAAAACAGTATGTTTGAATAATTACAAGGTTATAATATTATAGGATAATGTAGATTATGATAAATTTATTTATTCAAGAGTAAATAAACTCTTAATAATTCAGAAGAACCCCATGCTTGAGCGCTACAACCTCGTTGAATATGAGGAGTATTTCCATCTAATATTTCAGGAATATAGCCAATACATCCATTTTCAATTAATACACTTGAGCTATTCAATAAAGATAGGGCTTTATTTTTAGCATTGTCTCCATAAGTAATCAATAGCGCCTCAATATAGGTTGGAAATGGCCACGTCCAAGCAGTACCATTATGATATGCTGGTTTGCGTTCTGTATTTTCATCTCCGATATAATATCCATAATATGGATTTTTAGGATTATTAATCAATTTTTCTTCATAAAAGATAGGTGTATACATTTTTACAGATCTATCAGCTAAACTTCTTATTGCTCCTGGAACAAGGAGTTGCTCACAAGATGATAGAATTTTTTTACAAATATTTTTATCTAGATCAGGAATTAAGGTTACAGCAAAAAGTTGATTACACCTTAAAGAATCATCCGATATTGCGTCTGAGGCTTGTGTATTTTTATCTGCTTTGAGATTATCAGCTAAATAAGTATATTTTTGGTCTTTTATTACAAAATACTTCATAATGGAATCTTGAACTTTTTTAGCTAATTCTTTCCATTTTTTATTATTAGTATTGTTATATAAAAAAGTTAAAGAAAAATGCCAAAGTGCTTGAATTTCTACAGGGT
Source organism: Pontiellaceae bacterium (assembly GCA_045566035.1). Lineage (GTDB taxonomy): Bacteria > Verrucomicrobiota > Kiritimatiellia > Kiritimatiellales > Pontiellaceae > Pontiella. Next base: position 46,118 of record JBJLEI010000006.1, read on the forward strand.
ATCCTTCGCGAGGAGTTCCCGCTGGATAGTTAGTATCCATCCATGTAAAATGAGAAGGACTAAATATAAGTCCAGACTCATGATCCATAATTATTCCATTTTCAGTGCCATTAATATAATTATCAGCAATTGATATAAGGACATTAATTAATGGTCTTCCTTTGCAGTCTTTCTTTAATATATCTATGTTATTATTCAGTAAGTCATTACTGACAACAAACATCCAAAGAGGAGCATCAGACGTTTCTCTATTAGCATTATCATCACCATTTATCATATTAGGAAGAGTTCCTCTTTCTTCAAATGATGCAAATTGAATTAGAATATCTTGTGCTTCACTAAATTTTTTAGAAGCAATGATACCGCGTAAGCATATCAATGTGTCTCTTCCCCAATCTAGAAACCAAGGATAACCAGCTATAACAGTTTTGAGTGATTTTCTGTTAACAATAAACGAATTTATAGATTGAGATAGTTTTTCTAATATAGGTTTTGATTGTGGTTCGCCTATTTCTTCTTGTTTAAAATTGGGATTACTATTGATACTTGCTTCCAGCTCTATATTTTCACCCCCATTTAATGAGGATCTGAAATAACCCGGACTAAATAAATCAGAGTAACCATCTGTTTTTCTTTCAAGATCAATATTATGCTGAATATTATAATACCATTCAGGTTCGTTAGTATATCTGCCATCAGATAATTTAATATTTAATTTCCGATTAATATCTGGCTCAAAACTAAATCCATTAGAAAATGAGTTTATAACATGGGGCCATTTCATCGATGGACCATCATTTGCCTTTGTAACATGATGACTTAGACGATCTTCAATATCAGGTCTTATGATTATACTGATTTTTTTATCATCTGGAAGATCGTCATTATTTTTTGATGCATAACATCTTTCAAATAATAATTTAACCGCATTTTCTTTTTCATGTATTACCAGAGATATATTTACTTGAATGATTAAACCTTGCCCGATAGGAACTTTAAAATGCCATAAAATATGATTATTTTTAATACTTCCAAAATGAGTCTGACAGTCAGGATTTAGCTCAGTTGAGAATCCATTAAAAATTATCCATACTCTACATCTTGTAAACATTATATGACGATCTTTAGGAATATCTTTATTAAGATTAGCATGAAGAAAAGCATCATATTTACTTTCAAGTACCCCCCATTTAGATCGTACGTATGATAGAGCACTAATTTCATTTGTGCAGATAGCTGATCTATCTGATTTATAATGAGGGTTAGCACGAAATAAATCAGGAATTAACAGTTGTTGAGAATCCGAAAGGTATAATAAAGGAGATTCATGATGAATATGTTCTTTTGATCTTAATAATGTTAATTTTAATGTAGCGTCTTGATGGTAGTTTAAACTTTCTAGAGGTAAAAATATTGCGATAAATGAACCATCTTTTAATTCAATAGATTTTTCTTTTATCTTTGTTTTTTGATCTAATATTATTTCAGCTATAAATCGTTCTCTTGTATGAATCACAAGAGAATTTTCAGACGGAATCATTACCGTTCTATTTTGATCACTTATATAGCTCCATTGAATAAAGTTATTATACCCTATAAATTCTTCAAGGTATTGTAATGGGTTTGTTACAAAAAAATCATAATTTGAATTTATTTTAGAGGTATATTTAGTTGCTAATTCAAGTATTTTTTTCTTAATAAACATTCTTTCATTAATTTGTGATCCTTTAAAATCTTCTGCCATAAATGTATTTATTTCTTTGATCCATTTTTTATTATCACTGAAGCATTTTATTTCACCAGGTAATATCACGTGTGAATTAGAAGATGAGTTGCAAAGATCTATATTAAATTCCTTTTTTCGAAGAGAAATCTCGAATGATTTATTTAAATTTAAATTTACACAAATAAACAGTTGATGTTTTTTCTCAGAACAGATTCTTTGAAGCCATATAATATTTTCATTTTCTTCAGCAAGTATATTTATTGCCGCATGTGGATAAAAGCACGGATGAATTTCGATAATAGTATGTAGACGACGAATCCATTCTATTAGGTTAATTTCTGAACCCCAATTTAATGAATATGCATTATGTACATTAATTTTTTCCTTAGCTAACCATTCCACTCCATTTGAAAATCCAAATGTTCCGTTTATAGAAGTAAGAGCGCAAAAACCTATACGTAATTTTGCAAATTCTAGTGAGGATTTTGCTAATCTTTCATTATCATGTGTTTCCGCAAAATGAATAAGATTTCCTAATCTATTAGATATTGAATGACTAATAGGTAGGTAATCTTCAATTGATTTTTTATCATAGTTTTGAAATATCTCAGAATATGCCCAATTCATCCCGGCATCTGAAAGTAAACGTTCTGTGATAGATGGATCTCCGCCTAGCCCTTCAAGCATAAAAATAGTCTCAGGGTATTGAAGACGAACTTTAGCAGTAATATAATTCCATGCGTCAAATGGTATTTTATAACCAGCATCGCATCTAAAGCCATCTATACCCTTTTTACACCAAAATAAAAAGACATCTGCCATATATGACCATAATTTAATTTGATTATAATCTAGCTTTGATAAATCCTCCCATAAAACACCCCATGCACCGGGTGATTTAAAGCAATCATCATCATTACGAACAAACCATTCTGGATGATGATTTTGCAGGTGTGATCCCCATCCTGTATGATTAATAGGTATATCAATAAAGATAAGCGCATTTCTAAGATGAATTTCATCAATTAATTCCTGAAATTGTCCTAGCGGAGTAGTCGATTTATCAAAAACAGCTAATGCTGGATCAACATCAAATAAATCCAGGGCAGCAAACGGACTTCCGTACCTACCCATTCTTGCATATGTAGCTGGTGTCGGATGGATGGGTAGTAATTGAATTATTCGGCATCTTAATTTACCAATAATAAAATCTAACTGATCAATTAAATCTCTAAATGTTCCAGAAGGCGGAAGTACAGTATAATTTGCACTATCTAAGGTATCAATGGATTCTTGATGAGATTCTTGTATAATTGAATTTGATTTAGCAGAACCAAATAATCTAACAAATGCAGTATACATAGTATTATAAGAAAATGTAGATACTGGTTCGATTTTTATAACTATATTACTTCCTTCAGGCCAAAGGATATTATCGTCATTCTTCTTCCAATAAGCTTTTGCTTCAAATCGACCTACATCATTTAACGGTACTTTAACACTATAATTTTTTTCACTGACAAAATGCATAGGTATATCGTACCAATCCTTATTAATCGGAGGTAATCCAAGCTCGGCATATTTAACAATTTCTTTATGACGAATAGTGCTTCTGTTTAAATTTGTTCTAAGAAAAGCTTCTCCCTTAAGTTCTTCAGAGATTTGAAGTTTAAATATGATGTATTCCCCGCAAAACCTAATAATATGTTGATCAGGTTTAGGATATTGATCTAATGTTATCATTACTTACCTATTTAAAAAATTACTAACTAATCATAAAAATATCTATTCTGCTGTTATAGGAATGATGGAGCAAGATAGTTTAGTAAATAAAATCTAAAAATATCTATTTTTTCGTGTCTTTTTAAGAATAAAAGTAATTTTCTAGTATAAATAGTAATCAACTAATTTTATTTTTATAATAAATCAATATAGTAACATTAGTTTTTTTATTGATAACGTCGGATAAAAGCGTATAGAGACGATACCTATAAAGGAGACATTATGAGAATTTTAATTGTCGGAGCAGGTAATGCAGGAAGAAAACTAGCTTCTCGATTATGTGAAGAAAAGCATAATGTAGTAATGGTAGATAATAACCCTAACAGTTTAGCAGAAGCTGAAAAAGGTCTAGATATATTATCTATTTGTGGAGAGGGAACGCATCCAAAGGTATTACAAGAAGCAGAAGTGGAAAAAGCCGATTTATTTGTAGCTCTTACAGATTCCGATCAAGTAAATATATTAAGTTGTTTAATCGCTAATGCTGCAGGAGTAAAAGGAAAAGTAGCAAGAGTAATTGATCCTGGATTTTTGGAAGAAACGGATCAGTTTGATCTTCATAGAATGGGTATAGACCTAATTATTAATCAAAAGCAAGAATGTGCTAACGAAGTATTGCATATGTTAATGATGCCAGGTGCACATGAAGTATTTGATCTATTTAACGGTCAAGTTATGGTAGCAGGATATCAAATAAATGCGGTAAGTCCTTTATTAGATAGAACCCCTGCTGAATGTAACGTTCTTGATTTAATGCAAGAGATCAGAGCTATTGCTATTCGTCGAGGTGATAAGTTGGTAGTGCCAAGAGGAAATACAAAATTTGAGCAAAATGATTTAGTTTATATTGTTGGAACTCGTCAGCAAGTATTTAATTTCTTCACATGGATAAGTCCGGATATTAAACCATTTAAACGTTTAGTTATTGCTGGTGGTGGTGATCTAGGTTTAATGGTTGCACAGGCAGCAGAAAAAGAGATCGACTGTGTTTTATTAGAAAGTGATAAGGAAAGAGCTGCATATTGCTCAGGAAAACTAAATAAGACATTAGTATTACATACAGACTCATTAACAGAAGATGCAATGAAAGAATCAGGGATAAATGATCAATCAGCCTTGATAGCCTTAACTGGTGATGATGAAAATAATATAATGAATTGTTTATTAGCTCAAAAAATGGGTGCAGCATTTACAGCAACTCAAATCGCTAGAATTGATTTTATACCAGTTGTTGAACAGTTATATTTGGTCAATAGAATTGTTAGCCCCTATATATCAACAACCAATACAATATTGCATTGGTTAAGATCAAAAAAAGTACGAGCAGCGGCATTACTCCATAACCTTCCAGGTGAATTATTAGATATGGTTGTAGCTCCAGGACATAAAAACGATGGTCTTTATATAAAAGATATTTCTCTACCAAAAAGGTCTGTAATTGCAACAGTATTAAGAGAAAATGAAGTATTAACCGCTAATGGTGATCTTAAATTATCTTCTGGTGATCGTGTTTTAGTTTTCACACATGCTGAAGAAGTTAACGAAATTAGAACTATTTTTCAGTAGGGCAATATATGAATAGTAGAAGTGTTTTTCATTTAATTTCATATCTTACTTTTGTTATAGGAATAACAATGGTTATTTGTGGCGGTATATCTCGGATTTATAATGAATCAATTTTACTGACTCAAAGCTTCTTAACATCGGGAATCATTACCCTCATATTTTCATTTATTTTAGGTTTTTTTACAAAAGGAAATATTCATTTATCTAGAAGGGATGGGTTTGGTGTAGTAACCTTTGGTTGGATAATTATCACATTATTTGGATCATTACCTTATATCTTATCCGGAGTCATAAATCATCCCGTTTCAGCTTTATTTGAGACTATGTCAGGGTTTACAACAACAGGTGCATCCGTGCTTTCTAATTTAGAGATGCAGCCAAAATCGATTCTACTTTGGCGATCGTTAACTCAATGGCTTGGAGGTATGGGGGTTATTGTTTTGTGCGTTGCCATTCTTCCATTTCTTGGTGTTGGAGGCATGCAAATTTTCCGTGCAGAAATGCCAGGTCCTTCAAAGGATCGGTTAACACCAAGAATTACAACAACTGCAAAATTACTCTGGGGTGTTTATTTAATTTTGACATTTGCACAGATTTTAGCACTTTTCTATATTGGAAAGATGAATTGGTTTGATTCTATTTGTCATACATTTTCTACGATAGCAACAGGAGGTTTTTCGACAAGAACACAAAGTATTGGAGCGTTTAATAGCACTTCAGTAGATTTAATCATTATTATTTTTATGTTCTTATCAGGAATAAATTTTGCTTTGCATTACCATGCATTAAGAGGCAAACCTTTAACGTATTTAAAAGATACGGAATTTAGATTTTATGGAATATTATTATTAGTTGTAACAACTATTGTATGTGTATCGATATTTAACGCTGGAATTGGATCTATTTCTAAATGCTTGATTAAAGGAACATTTACAACAGTTGCATTGGTTACAGGAACCGGATTCTCATCAATTAATTATGATGCATGGCCGAATGCTATAAGAATTTTATTAGTAGGTATGATGTTTTTTGGTGGATGTGCTGGATCAACAACTGGCGGAATGAAAATTATACGCATAAATATAATGGTTAAGAAAATGGTTAGAGAAATTAGAGTTTTTATGCGACCTTCCGCTGTAATTCATACAAAATTAAATGGAAAACCTGTTGAATCTAATGTTGTTGCTCAAATATCAACTTTCTTTGCTATTTTTGTTTTAATATTTGCTTTTGGTTCATTCATCATGAGCTTTTTTACCCCAGATCTAGAAACAGCCGTATCATCAGTTGTAGCTACGTTAGCCGGTATAGGACCTGGATTATCTCACGTTGGACCAATGGAAAATTATTCAACAATACCTGTAATAGGACAGATGTTTTTAACATTCTTAATGTTACTTGGTCGATTAGAGCTATATACAGTTCTTGTTCTTTTATTACCAAGTTTTTGGAAACGATAAATGATAGAAGGATTTCAGCGTCTTTCTAAAATTATGGCATCTAGAGGAATGTGTTCTCGTCGTGAAGCAGACAGGTATATCGAACGTGGTTTGGTTACTGTAAATGGAGTTATTATAGATCAGCTCGGAAGTAAAGTATCACTAGATGCAGAGATTGAATTAAATACAATAGCAGTAAAAGAACAAGGTCGTTTATCAACATTCATAATAAATAAACCGATTGGTTATGTCTCTAGTCAACCAGAGGATAATCATAAACCAGCGGTATCACTATTAAATACTCAGAATCGTTGGACTGGCGACCGTGTAAGAAATAGCTTTACTACTTATCAATTAAAAGGGATTGCTCCAGCTGGACGATTAGATATCGACTCATGCGGATTATTAATTTTAACGCAAGATGGGAGAATTGCAAAACAGCTTATCGGAGAACATTCAGCTATTGATAAAGAGTACCTTGTTCGAGTAAAAGGTTCTTTAACTGATAAAGATCTTAAATTATTAAATTATGGATTAAGCCTAGATGGAAAGAAGTTAAAGCCTGCTAAAGTAATATGGCAAAATCGTGATCAATTAAGGTTTGTATTACAAGAAGGAAAGAAGCGTCAGATTAGAAGAATGTGCGAGTTAGTTAATCTAAACGTTGTAGGTTTAAAGCGTATTCGTATTGGAAAAATTATCTTAGGAAAACTACCAGAAGGAAAATGGCGTTATCTTTCTAATCATGAAAAATTTTAAGGTATCTTCTATCTCGAACGCATTTTTGCTAAAAGTTTGAGTATTTCAAGATATAGCCAGATTAATGTTACCATTAACCCAAATGCACTGTACCATTCCATATATTTTGGAGCACCATTTTCTGCACCAGCTTCAATAAAATCAAAATCTAATACTAGGTTTAATGCAGCAATAACCACAATAAATAAACTAAAACCAATACTAAAAAGCGATGAGTTAAGAGGGTTTAGTACAGGCACACTAGCCCCAAAAAATGACATAATGAAACTAATCATATAAAGAAGAAAAATACCACCTGTTGCTGCTGCTACTCCTAATTTAAAGTTTTCTGTAGCTTTTATAATTTTAAATTTATAAAGAAAAAGGAGTGAGATAAAGATACCAAATGTTAGATAAATAGCCTGAAAGGCAATTCCAGGATAAATTTTATCGAAACCCATACTTATTGCACCTAAGAGTAACCCTTCAACAACAGCATATAAGGGAGCTGTTATTGGCGACCATGCTTTTTTAACAACCGTTGCAATCGCGATAATTAATCCAGCAATAAGTAACGGAATTAATAAACTCATCCAAACTGTATAATTATTAAATGCATAAATACCAGAGGTAATTAATAAACCTAAACATAAAATTGTTTTATTAACCGCTCCCTCAAGAGTCATAACCTCATTAGAGGTAGTATCAGTTACACTTTCAAAACTATTCGATGTTAGAGCGGGATTTCCAGATCTGTAGCTAATGTGATTTCTCATAAACTTCATTATTAATATAATTTATCATAATATCAATAAATTCTATTTGAAAATTTATTGTCGACATCAAATAAAACTGAAACTCTAGAGGTATGAAAATTTTTCTCTTTGATATAGGTAATGTAATTTGTGATTTTGATTTTGATCAATTATTAAAAAAATATGAAGAAATTTCAGGAAAACCAGTAGGTATTCATTCATTATCTGATCAGGAAATGTACAACTCTGTTGAAACTGGTGAAATATCTGATCAGGAATATGTTGATAAAGTAAATCAAGCAAAAAGCATTAATTGGAAAGTCGAAGATTTAATTTATGCTTGGGAGAATATTTTTTCTGAAAATATCTTTGGAAGAGCGCTTTTTAATCATTCAATCAGTAATCATACACCCACCTATATGCTTAGCAATATTGCAGATTATCATGTTCAGGCAATTAATCGAACTTGGCCTAATTATATAGATCAGGCGAGTGGTTTTTTTATGTCCTATAAAATGGGTGTAAGAAAACCAGATCCAAAAATATATACCCAAGTAATCAATGAATTAGGAGTTTCACCAGAGAATTGTTTTTTTATTGATGATCTAGAGGAAAATACTTTTGCAGCTAGAAAGCAGGGAATAAATGCTCATCAATTTATTCCCGATAATTACGAAAATATATTTAAGAAGGCCAACTCTTTCTTTAAATGGGAAAAGGTTTGCGAGTTTCCAGCTTAAATACTACTCCTCAATTATTTTATTCAAACGATTTATAAATGCAGAGGGATCTTTTAATTTAGAACCAGATGCAATAACCGCTTGATCATGTAAGATATGGGTTAGTAATTCTGCCTCTGGACTTTTTGCATCTTTCGCATGAAGTTTTTGAACTTTCTTCACAACAGCGTTATTTGGATTAAGCTCTAGCACATTTTCTCTTTCAGGAACTGGTTGCCCCATACGACGCATCATTTCTTCAATATGCGGACTTGCTGAGAATTCATCGCCAACTAAAACAGCAGCAGATTCCTTTAATCGAGAAGTTAATTTTACTTCTTTTACCCCATCCAATAGATCTTTTGCATAGCCTACATAACCCTCAAATACTTTTTCTTCATCTTTAAGGCTGTCTTCATCTTTTATTTCACCTTTATTGACTGCTTTTAATTTTTTCCCTTTAAATTCCATAAGTTGTGGAATAACAAAGTCGTCTATAGGGTCCGTCATTAATAGAACATCTTGTCCTTTTGCTTTAAATCCTTCTAAATAGGGAGAATTTTCTATCTGTGATCTATTTTCCCCAGCTAAATAAAGAATCTCTTCTTGATCTTTGGGCATATTTTCAATGTATTCAGCAAATCCTAGTTTTTCACCAGATTCTTTTGATGCAGATTCAAATAATAACAGATCAGCAATCTTTTCTTTATTTGACCAATCAGATTGAAGTCCTTCTTTAAGAACAGAGCCAAATTCTTCGTGAAATACTAAGAACTTGTCGTAATCTTTTTCCTTCATTTGAGTAAGTGTTTTAAGAATTCTATTAACAAGATTGGTTCTTATCTTATCTAATAAGGGATTTTCTTGAAGAATTTCTCTTGATACATTTAAAGGAAGGTCTGATGAATCAACAATTCCTTTAACAAAACGGAGGTAACCAGGAAGTAAATTATCAAATTCATTAGAAATAAAGACACGTTGAACGTAAAGATTGAGGTGTGCTTTTGGATCGTGGTTATTCATCATATCAAAAGGACGTTTCTCAGGGATAAAAAGTAAGGCTTTAAATTCAATAGCACCTTCGGCATTATAGTGAATAATTTCTGCTGGATCATTCTGATCATGTGAAAGATGTTTGTAAAACTCACTATATTCTTCAGCTTTAATATCATTTTTAGCTCTTAACCAAATAGCTTTCTGTGAATTAATTTGTTCTTCTTTTTCTTCTTCAATTTCTGTTTTTTCATCTTTCTCAGTAGTAAAGAGAACAACAGGATGTTCTAGAAAATCAGAGAATTTTTTAACAGTTGAGCGGATCGTCCAATCATTTAGAAATTCTTTTGCATCTTCTTTAAGTAATAAAGTTATAGTAGTTCCGCGTTCTGTTTTTTCTGAATCAGATAGCGTAAAGTTTCCCGATCCTTTTGATTTCCATTTAACCGCATCTGCACCATGAGCTTTTGTTTCAACGACTACTTCATCTGCAACCATAAATGACGCATAAAAACCAACTCCAAATTGTCCAATTAAATCAGGATTATTTTTTAAATCTGCTTCCTGAGCACGAGCGAGAAACGCTTTGGTTCCAGAGTGAGCAATGGTACCTAGATTCTCGATCACACTTCATCTTGCGACATACCTATACCATTATCAGCGATAGTGAGAGTTCCTGCTTTTTCATCCGCTCGAAGTGTAATCTTCCAATCGCTATTCTTTTCTAATATTTTAGGAGAAGTTAACCCTTCAAAGCGTACCTTATCAATAGCATCACAAGCATTTGAAATTAGTTCTCTTAAGAATACCTCTCGATGTGAATATAAGGAATGCGTAATTAAGTGAAGTAATTGTTCTAATTCAGTTTTAAATTTCATTGTTTTATGTGCCATAAGAAAATCCTTTTTTATTATTTAACAGCGAAGAAAAATAGATGACTTATTGATAATATTCAAGTACTGCTTTTAAAGAATTAACATACAATCACCATAACTAAAAAATTTATAGTGTTCTTTTATAGCTTCGTGATACGCATCCATTAATAGATTTTTTCCAGTAAAAGCTGCCATCATCATTAGTAGCGATGACTTTGGTAGGTGAAAATTAGTAAGAATAGCATCTACAAATTTAAAGGAGTAGGGTGGATAAATAAATAAATCAGTGCTTCCCGATCTTTCCTCAAGAATTGGTAAGCTCTCTAATGTCCTCACAGATGTTGAGCCGACAGCAAAAATACGACCGTTGTTTTCTTTTGTTTTATTAAGCGAGCATGCAGATGAATGAGAAATATGATATCGCTCTGTATGCATAGTATGCTCATGTATATTTTCTGAACTTACGGGTCTAAAGGTTCCTAGCCCAACATGTAAGGTAAGTTCAGTAATAGAAATACCTTTTTTTCTCAAGCCATTGAGTATTTCAGGGGTAAAGTGTAGCCCCGCAGTTGGTGCAGCTGCAGCACCTAACTCACTCGCATAAACCGTTTGATAACGTATCTTGTCCTGTTTAAGTATTTCAGTATCCGTATTTTTTCTTGAAATATAAGGAGGTAATGGAGGAAGACCCTCTAATTCAAAAAGTTTAAATAATATATCGGATGAAATCTTAATTATTGCAGAACCTTGCTCTCCTTCAGATATTATCTCAGCGGCTAGGTTCTCTTTTCCAAGAAAAAAAGGAACGCCTATATGCGGTCTTCTAGATGATTTGATGAGAACACTCCAAACATTCCTATCTAACTCCTCTAGAAAAAGTACCTCTATTTTACCGCCACTTTCTTTTTTTCCAAATAAACGAGAATGCATAACTTTTGTGTTATTTAATACGAGTGCATCTAAGGAAGTTATGTAATTAGAAATATCTTTAATAGATTGATGAGTAATAGATTGTTCCTTTCGGTTTATTACTAGCATACGGGCTTGATCTCTTTTTTGATGTGGATGCTGAGCGATAAGCTCTTTTGGTAGTACATAATTAAAGTCACATGTTTTCATTAAATAAAATCTAGTTGATACAGATAATAAGGAAATAAAAAAGCCCGCCTAATGACGGGCCTTCGAGTATTAAAGTTCTTTAAGTTATGAAGAAATAGAACTTAATCTTCTTCTAAGTATAAGTAATCCACTACCTGCCACACCTAGGAAACCAAGTGTTGCTGGTTCAGGGATAACATTTAATGTCATGGATTCTAATTCAACAAAGTCTCCAGAACCAAAGTTAGCGATTCTAGTTTGAATACCATCTACACCTTGATAAGCGTTATTATCAAAAGTACCAAACCCTTGTTGAGTACCGTCCACTTGTGAAACCCATGTACCATTTCCGAAATCAATACCTAATGAAAGGGTAATTGGACCAGTTGTTAATACACCGTTATCAGTAATTAAATCAAATGATTTTCTACCATTAGTACTTGTATCAGGAGCATGTCCAAAACCTGGAACACCAGCATCTGACGTATCAATTGTAAGATCTACGTTACTTGATTTAACCGCAGCAACTAGACGATCATTAGTAAATAAATCATAAACTGAAATTCCTAACCAGTGACGGTTACTTCCCGTAGCATTTTCACTATCTGTTAGTGCAATCGCAAAGTCTGTGTTAGATGTAGGCGTTGCAGCCATATTTATCTGATTAAACTCTATAGTTAACTCCACTTGATCCGTTGCACGTGTTAAGCCTCCGATAGGTCCAAGGTAATCACTTCCAACTTCACTAAGATAAACGGAACCGATTCCAGATGTACCACCCGAAACTGTATCACCTAATGCAATCGAATCATTCCATTTTCCTTCTACAGCACTACCTACACTACCACTAAGACGAAGTCCAGTATCTGATATTGCTGAATCTGCACCGCTATTAAAATCCCATGTATGTAATTCTGAAAATGCAAAACTACTGATTCCTGCTAATGCTACTATTAATAATTTTTTCATAACTTTTTCTCCTCTTTCCTGTCTCAGTGAGTGATCGCTGTTGACAGCAGTTCTTTTTTAATCAACACGACATGTTCCCATGCCTTAAGGAATTTGTAAACTATTTTTTTTAAGAAATTTATTTCAATACATTAAAATAAAGATAATTTTATATATCTAAATCACGTACTAAATGAATTATTTATAGAATTTATTAAGGTTTTTATGAAAATATTAGTTATTGGAAATGGTGGAAGAGAGCATGCGCTAGTATGGAAATTAGCCAATGATTCTATATCTTCTGAGATATTTTGTGCTCCTGGTAACGCTGGAACTGCTCAGTATGGCCAAAATATTCCTATTTTTGCAGATAATATCCCGGAATTAACCAATTGGTGTATTAAAGAGCAACCTGATTTAGTTGTTATTGGTCCAGAAGTACCCCTTTGTTTAGGATTAACTGATATTTTAGAATCTCATAATATTAATGTATTTGGTCCGAATAAGGCCGCTGCAGAACTAGAAGGAAGTAAAGACTTTGCAAAAGAGATTATGCATGCAGCGAATATTCCAACTGCAGCATACGCAACATTTACCGATACAGATAAGGCTTGTTTATACGTGGAAGAACGCGGTGCTCCTATTGTAGTTAAGGCAGATGGGCTGGCAGCAGGAAAAGGAGTAACTGTTGCAGAGACAATAGATGAAGCTAAATCAGCTATACGTGATGCCCTAGAGGGAAATGCCTTTGGAAATGCAGGAAGCCGAGTAGTCATCGAAGATTTTTTGGAAGGGGAAGAAGCATCTATACTTGCTATGATAGATGGAGAAAATATTGTTTTATTGGCATCCTCTCAAGATCATAAAAGAATATATGAGAAGGATAAAGGACCAAATACTGGAGGGATGGGCGCGTATTCACCCGCATCAATAGTAACAGACGAAATAAAACACAAAGTATTAAAAGAAGTGTATGAGCCAGCCTTAAAAGAGCTTAAAAAAAGAGGTATTGTTTTTAAAGGTATATTATACGCAGGATTAATGATTAAAGATAATCAACCCTTTGTGGTTGAATTTAACTGTCGCTTTGGTGATCCAGAAACGCAAGCAGTCTTAGCGAGATGGGATGGAGATATGATTCCAGCATTATTAGCAACAATTAATGGAACCCTTTCTGAGGATTTAATTAAATGGAAGCTTGATTCTAGCGCGTGTGTAGTTATGGTTTCTGGAGGTTATCCTGGCTCTTATGAAAAAGGACATGTAATTGAAAATATTGATAAAGCTGGCGAAGTAATAGATACAGTGGTATTTCAAGCTGGAACAAAAATTAAGGATAATCAAACAGTTACAGATGGAGGAAGAGTTTTAGGCATTACCTCATTGGGAGATGATCTTGAGGACGCACTTTCAAAGGCTTATATTGCAGTTGAAACTATAGGGTATGTTAGTGCATTTTATAGAAATGATATTGGACACCGTGAATTAAGGAGAATAAAAAATGGCATCTAAAAAACCAACCGTTGCGATAGTTATGGGAAGTAAAACTGACTGGACAACATTAGAACATACCGTTAACACATTAAAAGAATTTGGAGTTGAGAGCACCGTTCGTGTTATGTCTGCTCATCGTACTCCTCATGATGCAACAGATTTTGCAGAAAATGCTGCAAAAAATGGATTCAAGGTAATTATTGGAGCGGCAGGTGGAGCAGCGCATTTATGTGGAGTGCTTGCAGGCCATACAACACTGCCAGTTATTGGTATTCCGGTAACAGGGTGGGCTTTGGATGGATTGGACTCTCTTTTATCTACTGTTCAAATGCCAAAAGGCGTACCGGTTGCAACTGTTGCTATTGGAAAAGCTGGTGCTATTAATGCAGGAATTTTGGCTGTACAAATTCTTGGAACAGCCGATCCGTTATTACGAAGAAAACTAGTATCTTATAAGAAGAAAATGGTTAAAGCTGTTTTAGCTTCTGATGCTGAGTTACAAGATGAGATATCAGGTTAATTAGATTCCCAAAAACCAATTGGTTCTTGGCCAATTCGCCAATATGCTAATCCTTGAATAGATTTACTAAGATATAAATCTTGTTTATTTTTTATCGACTCTAGTGTTTCATGAAAAACTTGTACCTTGGAAAGTTGACTATATATGAAAGAGCCACCGTTTTTGGGGTCTTTAATAGATGTTAGGTTTCGATTATTTAATTCTTTATCTATTTCAATCTGTTTAGACACTTTTGGTTTAATGTCTTCCTGCCAAGCTCGCCCGTATAATGGAATACCCATAATAATTTTTTTTGATGGAATTGTATTTAAGGTATGATCAAATATTTCATTACACCATGCATAAGAAGCGATAGGTCCCGCCTTCCCTGTTCGCCAATGCTCGTCATAAGCCATAATAATAACTCGATCGGCAATTTTACCTATTATTTTATAGTCATATGCATCTAATGGAAATTTTTTCTTATGCGATTCCCAACGTGCCATAACAGCAACACTTAATATCTTATCTTTTGGAAGATTATTTTTCAGAGTAATTAAGAAGTTTAAGAATGCTGATCCGTCATCACTTCCAATTCCTTCAAAATCAATTTGAATTCCATCAAAGAATTTACTTTTTTTAACAATATTATGTATAATGTTAGAACGAAACGGAAGATCTTCATTGAGATAGTGATGAAATAAATCAGCATTGTATGGCGCAGTAATAACAAGGTGATGACGGGTAGATGAGGGTATATTATCTAATATTGGTGGTTTATTTAATCCGGAAGACAACGAGCCATCTTTTTTTACCTTAGAGTCAAAATGAGCAATATCTGTAATAGAAGATTTAAGCGGGTAAAAAGATTCTTCACCTTTCATTAAATACCCCCATACTTCATATTCAGCAACTACGGATGAGATTGTTAATAAAATAATTAAAAAAATTTTAATCATAATTTAATCTCTTTAATAAGATTCTTAGAAGAAGTGAATGTGTATGTTGCATCATTTAAGCACAATTTAATTTGATCATTATTACATATTAAATTAACAGAACAGTCTGGATAACGATTTTTCCAACATGCTGCTAAAGCGATTGCCTTTTCAATTCCATCGCCACATTGAAAGTTCCATACTTCATCGGGTTGAGCTGCTCGAGTAGAGCTATAAATAGAGTTATTCGATAAATTACTAACCTTTATAACTAACTCCTCATCATTTAATTCTTTTGTGGACTCGATAATTACTGGATTTCTTTGTAAAGCTGATTTTAAAAAAGGCTGCCAGTCTATCACGCTTAAATCTCGACTTGCATAGAAAGCAAGATCAGCTGTGGTATGAGAGTTCCTCATATCATTTAATAAAGAGATAATATCTTCTCTTTTCATTCCGGTTTTAATTTTAATAGATTGAGTAGATATAAATTTCTTCTCTTCTTTTTTAGGAAGAGAAGGGTTTAAATGAATAAAATCAACAAGCGCTTCAATGATAGTAATTTTAGTTATCATGCTTTCGCAACAGTCAATTTTTTCCGCTAAATCCTTAAGACTATCTTTATCGTTATAAGAAATAGGATTATTTTTTAGATAATCAGATAGTTTAGTTAACTGGATGCGTTCTTTAATTGGATTTACAAAGAATTCATATTCATCAATTTGATCTAATAGTTTTTCATATGTTGAGCGCTCCGAAACTTTATAAGGACTTCCATGCTCATAGGAATAAGCTATCTCAATTGGAAGGTATTGTTCTTTACCATGGCGTAAATATTTTATCTGAAAACATTTTTGAAACTCCGTGCGCTCCCTAAGAAAGTTTCCTAATATTTCATAAGTAATATCAATTGTAGTAAATGTATGAAGTTTTTCACAAAAAATATCTAATTCATTTGGATTAATTGTTGCATCTGGATAATGCGTATGAATATAGCCGCTATTATTGGTGATTATAGTAACTTTTTCATTACGTAGTGCACGTTGTGCTTTTCCACTGAGATCTGTTCCATTAAACCACATATTCTTAGTTACCAATCGACGATTATTAGTGAGAATTCCATCGTTAATATTAATAAAGTTTTGAGAATGAAGTGGCGTAGCGATTAAAAAGATATCTTCTAGAGGGATCTCACAAATAATAAATAATGCAGCAGCGTATAAGGTGGACAATGAAACACATTCTCCCGCGCCAACGCGATAGTTTTCTTTTAAGCGAAAGGCATCCATTGCTTCAATGGTTTCGGTTTTCCAATATGGAATAATATTAGATGTATATTTATCTAAACCAAAATGTTTACGTATATCTAGTGTAAAATAATGCTTATCGCCTTCATAACCAAATAGCGCATTAGATTGGCTTAATGTATCTTCATTAATAAACGAAGAGAAACGTTTTATTTCATCTTCCTTGGTTGTTAAACCCCATGTATCAAGGTCTAAATTAAATTCATAGTTATCAATAATAAATTGTTTAAGTCTCTGTACTTTTTTATAAGGTTTCATGGTATCAATTTTTGAAAACCATTCATTTTCTTTCCACTCCCAGATAATAGGAGACATGATATTTGCAAGAACTAAGCTATAGAGTAGTTCAGGAAAAATAAATATTTCCATATCAGATAAAGAAATAGCGGATGAATATTTTTCTTGATCTATTTTTTTGATGGATGGAATAGAACTCATAACTATTCATAATAAACAAGTTGCTGAGCATTAAAAGTAAAAGCACCATTGTTTTTTTCTTGGTACCGTTGACCTCTTATTTTACGCATGATAGTTTGCTTACTTGTTACGAAACGGGGCGTAGCTCAGCCTGGCAAGAGCGCTACCTTGGGGTGGTAGAGGTCGCAAGTTCAAATCTTGTCGCTCCGACCAATTTATAAGAGCGTGTCTTTTATATCCTCTTCTATTATATCTTTATCCCACCAGCGCCCAGGTTGAATATCAATATATCTAATAAGCTTAGGAGTTAATTTATTTCCTCTTGCTTTTGGGTTTTTCATAGGGATATCAGAAGGTTTAAATTGTTGTTGATGAATTTTTTGGTTTTTTGCAGGCTTAAATTTAACAAATAGAGATTTAGGCGTTCCATCTGCAAGAAGAAGAAGTCTTGATTTTTCACTAGTACCAAGAAAATAATCTTTTTTCATCACAGTTCCACCAATAATAAATCTTTTTATGTAGGATACTGATTTATCGGAATAAACAACCGTATATTCTCTATCTCTATTGTATATTTCACAACGGATGAGGTTTTTGTCTACAAATAATTTTTCTGGTGGCGGCATAACTTGATATCTACCATTCCCAAATACAATTAGTAGTTTATCTAACGAAGAGCATTCTAGTAAAATCTCTCCTTTTACATTCGTACCAATATAACCATTCTCATCTTGACGTATCTGCAGTTCATTTGCTGTAAGCTCTCTAAGCTCAACAGTTTCAAAACCAGGTTCTATTTTATTTCCTACTATTTCTGTAAGACGAGGAAAGTCTTTCTTATAAGTCTTTTTTAATTCTTGAAGATAAATTTTAGTATACTCGTTAATATTTTTTAGGTTTTTTTCAACTTCTTCTAAATCTTGGAGAATTATATTAATATCTGCATTATTTTTCTCAATATCAAAAAGGGATATGCGTTTAATTTTAACACCTAAAAGCATTTCTATGTCATCTTTAATAATAGTCCTTTTAAGCAATTTAGAAAACGGTTTTAACCCTATCTCAACGGCATTAATAACTGCTTCATATGTTTTGCATTCTTCTATCTTCTTATAAATTCTATTTTCTATAAAAATTTGTACTAATGTTTTGTTATGAAAATCGTCTAGAAGTTTATTTCTTTTTAATTCTAATTCATTTTTAAGAATTTCTCTTAAGCGTTGAGTATTTTTCCATAATATCTCTGGAATAGAGGACTCTTTGGGTTTATTTTCTTCTAGATAAATTAATCTACTTGTAATACTGATTTCACATCTAGTGAATGCGTAAAGAGATTCAATAACCTTATCTTGATCTACTCCTGAAGATAAGGTTAATTCTACCTCCGCTTTTTCAGAAGTAAAATCATCTATATTTCGAATAGGTAGTTTTTTCTTTTTAATTGCTTCCTCGATCGAGTTGATAAGCGATTCCGTAGTAACTCCGTGAGGAAGCTCATTAATTACAAGGCTATTACTTTTACTTTTTATAATTTTACTACGTATTTTAACTTTTCCATTCCCTTTGTCATAATCCGATACATCTATTAATCCTCCGGTTTGGAAATCAGGAAAAATATCTAATTTTATCCGATTTAAATTTTCAATCTTTACAGGTAAAAGCTTAATTTGAGCATCAATCAATTCAATAAAGTTATGAGGAAGGATTGTTGTTGAAAGGCCTACCGCAATACCGTCTGCTCCTAACATAAGCATTAATGGTAATTTACATGGATGATGAACGGGTTCTTGATTACGTCCATCGTAACTAGGAATCCATTGAGTTAACTCTTTATTAAAAATTTCTTTTCTTGCTAAAGGCGTGAGTCGACATTCAATATATCTTGATGCTGCAGCTTTATCGCCTGTATATAAGTTTCCAAAATTTCCCTGCCCCTCAATTAAATATCTTTTGTTAGTTAAGGTAACTAAAGCATCAGCTATAGAGGCATCTCCATGTGGGTGGTACTGCATAGTATGACCGACGATGTTAGCTACTTTTATAAATCTACCATCATCTTTTTCCTTTAAGGCATGAAGTATTCTACGTTGAACAGGTTTTAATCCATCTTCAATAGAAGGAATAGCTCGATCACAAATTACGTAAGAAGCGTATTGTAAAAAATTAAAATCAATTAATCTTTTAAATACTCCATTATTACTTTTTAGAGGATGAAAAACGTCGGCCTCTTTTTTAGGTTCTTCAAAAAAATCTGCTTGGTCTTTTTCTGTATTTTTTTTCATTTAAATCCTACATCATTTCCGCATCAACAACTAAGTGATTCATTATATACTCTCGTCGATCTGGTGTATTCTTACCCATGTAAAAATTAATAATATCGGAAGTTGATTGATCGTTTTTGATCGATACATCAGTAAGACGAATGCCATCCTTACTGATAAATTCTTTAAATTCACCAGGTGATATTTCGCCTAATCCTTTAAACCTAGTTATTTCTGCGCTACGTCCGATTTTGTCCATCGCTTCTTTACGTTCTTCTTCTGTATAACAATAAATCGTTTGTTTTTTATTTCTAACTCTAAATAAGGGAGTTTCTAGAATTTTTAGGTGATCATCACTAACTAATAGTTCGAAGAATCGCATAAAAAATGTTATCATTAAGTTTCTAATATGTAATCCATCTACATCTGCATCAGTGGCAAGAATAACCTGATTATATCTTAATTTTTCGATATTTTCTTCGATCTGAAGAGCTTTCATTAAATTATAAATTTCCACATTCTTATATAACGCGTCTCTACTTAAATCACATACATTAAGTGGTTTTCCTTTTAGAGTGAAGATAGCCTGATTATTAGCATCGCGACAGCTTACAAGAGAACCTGCTGCTGATTGTCCTTCGGTAATAAAAATTTGTGTATCTAGATGTTTATTTTTAATCTTATCATAATGATTTTTACAATCTTTAAGTTGTGGTACGCGAATAGATACAGATTTTGATCTTTCCCTTGCTAGTTTTTTTACTGAGTTAAGTTCTTTACGAAGTTTTTG
This sequence comes from Pontiellaceae bacterium, assembly GCA_045566035.1. Lineage (GTDB taxonomy): Bacteria > Verrucomicrobiota > Kiritimatiellia > Kiritimatiellales > Pontiellaceae > Pontiella. Next base: position 66,463 of record JBJLEI010000006.1, read on the forward strand.
TGTTTCTTCAATTTTATTAATTAACTTTTTACTTTCTACTGTATCTCTATGTAAAGCTTGGGTAACTCCTTGTGCAATCCTAGATACCAGATCAGATCGAATCTCGCTATTGCCTAATTTATTTTTTGTCTGACTTTCAAATATAGGATCCTTGAGTCGTATTGCAATTGCACCAAGTATACCTTCTCTTACGTCATCTCCAGAAAACTTTTTGTTAGAAAAATCATTAATTCCTCTTAATAATCCTTCTCTAAATGCAGAGAGATGTGTGCCTCCATCTGATGTATATTGTCCATTAACAAATGAATAGTACTCCTCCGAAAATCTATTAGTATGAGTAAAAGCGAATTCAATGGTAGGTTCAGTTACATGAAATGGAGTATAGATTTTTTCGAACTTACTTTCATCTTTAATTAAATCTAATAAACCTCCTTTGCAATGAAATGTATTACCATTAAAATGAATCTTAAGTTTTGAGTTTAAGTAAGCATAAAATCTTAACCTTCTGGCAAGATGATCTGCATTAAAATTAAATTTTTTAAAAATTTTAGGATCAGGAGAAAATGATACAAGTGTTCCGTTTGGTTCACTAGTTTTTCCTTTCTCATCACGTGAAATTTTTCCGGTTTCAAATTCTGCTTCAACAAATTCTCCATCACGATGACTGCGAACAAGAAAATAAGAAGATAAGGCATTAACTGCTTTTGTTCCTACACCGTTTAAACCTACGCTAAATTGAAAAACATCGTCGTTATATTTTGCTCCCGTATTTATTTTCGAAACACAATCGATAACTTTTCCTAATGGGATCCCTCTACCAAAATCACGAATTGTTACCATATCGTCTTCAATAGAGACATCAATTTGCTCGCCATGTCCCATAATAAATTCATCAATTCCATTATCGATAACCTCTTTAACTAAAATATAAATGCCATCATCGTAATGATTCCCATTACCAGTTCTCCCTATATACATCCCGGTTCTTAAGCGTATATGTTCTAAAGATGATAAGGTTTTGATTTTATCTTCTGTGTATTCTTGCTTTTTCTTTGAGGCCATTAGGTATTTTCTCCCTAGATGATATTCATATTTATTTGATTACTCATCTTGGATTAATAATTTACCAAGTAATTATTTATGCTTCAAGTCACCGACTCTTTTTTTTGTTTTCATCTATACAAAGACCCTCATGATATATCATATTTTGTATCCATTTTATCATTTAGTTTTAAGAAAGGGTAATAATGAATTTTAACAAAAAAAATATAATTATTTTTTTTACTACTTTTATTTTAGCGTTCGTTATTTTTTCAAATAAGGAATCTAATCAAATTTATCTTAAAGATGTTTATTCGGATTATTTTCAAATAGGAACTATATGGCACGGAAGCATTATGGGTAATCCACAAAGAAGCCCCAATCCGAATATTAGAAAAGAGAAAAAATTAACAGCAAAAGAGTTTAATGTCATAACAGCTGAAAATTGTATGAAACCAGAATTTATTCAACCTAAAGAAGGAGTATTTACATTTGAAGAAAGCGATAAAATGATTGCTTTTGCTCAATCTAATAATATGAATGTAATAGGACATACTTTGATATGGCATCATATGACACCTAAATGGTTTTTTGAAAATGAGAATGGGTATCCAGTAAGTCGAGAAATTTTAATACAAAGATTAAAATCTCATATAAAAACGGTAATGAATCGATATAAAGGGAAAGTACATTATTGGGATGTTGTTAATGAAGTAATTCAAACAAAAAAGAATGACGATGGAAGTTACGATGCCTTTTATAGAAAGACACCCTGGTTAGAAATAATTGGTCCAGAGTACATTGAAATTGCATATAAGACTGCACATGAAATTGATCCAGATGCAAAATTACTCTATAATGATTTTAATCTTGATCAGGCTGAAAAGATTGATTTTGCTTTAGAGTTAATTTCAGATCTTAGAGAAAAAGGAATCCCAATACATGGTTTAGGTTATCAGGCGCATTTTCTTATGAAAGAACCTTTGTTAAGTGACATTGAAATGGTTTTTAAAAAATGTAAAGAAGCAAATATGCCAATACATATTACAGAATTAGATTTAAGCGTATTGCCAAATGCATGGCATCTACGTGGTGATATTGTTAGTATGAAAGATAAGTTATCAAAGGAAATTAATCCATATCCTGATTATGCACCAATAGAAGTACTTAATCAGCAAGCAGAAAGATATAAGGATATATTTAAAATATTTATTAAGTATCGGGATATTTTAGAAAGAGTATCCTTCTGGGGTGTCTGGGATGGAGCGAGTTGGAGGGATTATAGTCCTGTTAACGGAAGAACAGATTATCCTCTATTTTTTGATAGGCAGTTCAAAAGAAAGCCTGTGTACAATCAAGTTTGTGAATTAGTAGAAGAAAATAAGGACTAGTTATGATTAAAATAATTTTAATTTTTATGGTTTCCGTTTCAACAGTTTTCTCAATGGGAGAAAAAGAAAAACTTCCACCAAATATTTTATTTATTTTTTCGGATGATCAGTGCTGGGATACCTTGGGAAAAATTGGTGGAGAGGTACTTACTCCTCATTTAGATCAGTTAGTTGATAATGGTACTTTCTTTAACAACGCATACAATAGCGGTGCTTGGCAAGGAGCTGTTTGTATGGCTAGTAGAACAATGCTGATGACTGGTAAACAATTATGGCAAGCACATAAATATTATGATGAAAAACAAAGAAAAGCATCTGATTTTTGGAGCACATTATTTCAGAATAATGGATACGAAACCTATTTTACTGGGAAGTGGCATATATCGAGAATAAGTCCAGTAAATATATATAGCTTTGTTGGTACTGTTAGACCAGGTATGCCGAGTTATTCTGATCCAAAATTAGGTGGACCTTTTAGACATGATGAAAGAGGAGCCGGATATTTTAGACCATTATCTAAAGATGATAAATCATGGGATCCAAGTGATCCTATTTACGGTGGTTTTTGGGAAGGCGGAATACATTGGAGTGAAGCAACAGCTGATGAGGGTATTAAGTTTATAGAACAAGCAACAAAATCGGATCACCCATTTTTTATGCAGATCGCATTTAATGCTCCTCATGATCCTCGACAGTCCCCAAAAGAATATCTTTCTATGTATCCATTAGATGATATTTCCTTACCAAAGAATTATTTAGATGAGCAACCTCATGCGGAAGTAATGGAGCTTTCTAAAGGAATGTGTCGCGATGAGGATTTAGCACCATTTCCAAGAAATCCTTATTCAGTTAAGAAAAATCGGCAGGAGTATTTCGCATTGGTTACACATATGGACCACCAAATTGGCCGTCTTCTTACTGCATTAGAAAATAGTGGAAAAGCAGACAATACTATAATTATCTTTACCTCCGATCATGGACTAGCATGTGGACAGCATGGATTAATGGGTAAACAAAATCTTTATGAACATAGTGTAAAACCGCCATTAATAATATCCGGCCCTGGAATTCCAAAGGGTAATAAAGTAGATACTCTTGTTTATATGCAGGATATCATGCCAACCTCGCTTGAAATAGCAGAAATCGATATACCTAATCACGTCGAATTTAAGAGTTTATTACCTGTTATTAAGGGCAGTATTCCGTATGAGAGTATATACGGAGCCTATAAAGATAAGCAGCGTATGGTAAGAAAAAATGATATCAAATTATTATGGTATCCTGATGATAATACATGGTTGTTATTTGATTTAAAAAATGATCCGTTAGAGATAGATGATCTATCTAATAATCCAAAATATAAAGAATTATTAGACAGCATGAAAAAAGAGCTTATTAGACAGCAGAAAAAATTATCTGACCCACTGCTAACTGGTCATTTTGGAAATATGAAGGAGTAAATATATGCATAAAGTAGCCATCAATATTATTATTTTTTTGATTTCATTTATATGTTTAGGAACGTCTTATTCGGATTTTAAAATTGGTACAAGACAAATACATTTAGATTTTCATACATCTGAAAAATTAGTAGATATAGGAAAAAACTTTTCTAAAAAACAATTTCAGGAGGCATTAATAGCCGGTAATGTTAATGCAATAAATATTTTTGGAAAAGGGCATCATAGTTGGAGTTACTACCCAACAAAAGTGGGTAAAATTCATCCTAATTTAGATTTTGATCTTTTAGGAGCTCAAATTGAGGCCTGTCATGAAATAGGTGTTTTAGCTCCTATATATTATACCTTTGGATGGTCTCATATTGATGCAATAGAGCATCCTGAATGGAGAGCTAGACAAGAAAATGGAAAATATATAAATTCATCTTCACCTTATAATTTACGTGCGAAGGCTTCTGAGTCAAAGCCAAGCTTTCAATGGTTTAATATGTGTGTAAATACTTCTTACCATGATCACATAATGGAGCAAATAGAAGAAATGTGTCAGCTTTATCCAATTGATGGATTTTGGTTTGATATATATCAAGTTGCAAATCCTTGCTATGGAAAACCATGTAAGAAATTAATGAAAGAACAAGGATATAATGTAAAAAATAAGCAGGATGTTTATAAGTTTCAGGGTGAATCATTTAAGCGTCATATGGATGCATTAACTAAGCTAATTCATAGTTATCATCCATCCGCAACTATCTACTTTAATGGATGTACAACATTAAAACGAGGTCCTCAAAATTTTAAACTAAAAATGTATGAGTATAATACCGTTCAAGATTTGGAAGATTTACCAACAACTTGGGGAGGATATGATAAATTACCTATCCAATCTAAATTTTTCTTAGCCGGAGGCTTTCCCATTACAGCCATGAGTGGAAAATTTCACAAAGCATGGGGAGAATTTGGCGGTTTTAAACATCCTAATGCACTAAAATATGAGGCAGCTTCTATGATTTCATGGGGTGCTAATTGTAATTTTGGTGATCAATTACATCCAAATGGTGAGATGGATCTGGAAACATATAGAAATATCGGAATTGCATATGATTATGTGGAAAAAATTGAGGATTATGGTGTAGGAGGATTACCTGTTGCAAGAGTTGCACTTTGGCGTTCTTTTAATCAGGAGCATGATGAAGGAATAACGAGAATGTTATTAGAATCACATGTTAATTTTAGTATTGCTAATATTGGCGATCAAGATTTAAGTGATTATGAGGTAATAATTGTTCCTGGTGTACCATGTATAAATGAAAGAGAAGCTAAGAAGCTTAAGCAGTTTTCGACAGCAGGTGGAAAGTTATTAGTCATTGGTGAAGGAATTCTAGATTCAAATAAGAAAAATTTAATTCTAGATATAGGTGCTTCGTACATAGGGCCAGGAGAATTTGATAGAGATTATCTAGTTATTGGTAATGAATTAAAAGAAGGATTAGTAACAAGTCCTTTTTTATTTTACAAGCCAGCCTTGAGAGTCAAACCTAATGAAGCAACCCAAGTATTAGCATCAATCCGAGAACCTTATTTTAGTAGAACATACGGAGCTTTTACTTCACACCAAAATACTCCATATAAATTATCAGATGCCTCTCATCCTGGAATTATACAGTATAATAACATCCTATTTATCGCACATAAATTAGATGAAATGTATTACAAGCACGGAGCATATTTACATAGAGACTTATTCAAGAATTGTTTAGATAAATTAGAATACAATCCAATGATTGAAGTAGATCTTCCATCTGTAGGAAGAATAAGTTTATTGCATCAAGAAGATAGAAAAAGATTTGTTGCTCATTTGCTTTATGCATCACCTATTACTCGTGGAGAGTGTGAAGTAATCGAGGATCTTCCCTCTCTATTTAATACAACGGTTTCTGTTGATTTACCTGAGGATATTCAGCGAGCAATATTAATACCTGAAATGAAAGAATTAGAAATTAGTAAATCAGAAAATAGATTGATCGTTACAATTCCAGAGTTTAATTGTCATTCAGCAATATCCTTTGAATACGAATAGGTAAGATATGAATAACTACACAATAGGAATAGACTATGGTACGAGCTCAGTAAGATCCGTAATAGTTGATTGCTCCAATGGAGTAATAGTTGGATCAAGTATCTATAATTATCCTCACGGTGTTAATGGTGTTATGGGGAATAAAGATCCAAACACAGCACGACAGCATCCAGATGATTATATTGAAGGATTAAAAGAGACAATTAAAGGTGCAATAAAAGAAGCAAATATTGAAAAAAAATATATTAGGGCAATTGGTATTGATGCTACGGCAAGTACACCAATACCATTAGATGTAGAAGGTATACCCTTGGCATTTAATCCTGATTTCAATAATAATTTATCCGCTATGGCTTGGTTATGGAAAGACCATACATCAGTCAATGAGGCGAATGAAATTACAATGCTTGCAAAAGATATTAGACCTCATTATTTAACAGCTTGTGGCGGAACATATTCATCAGAATGGTACTGGTCAAAAATTCTTCATTGCTTAAGAAATTTTAGAGATGTATTTGATGCATCCGATAGTTGGATGGAGCTTCAAGATTGGATTCCTTTTTTATTAACAGGAAACCGTACTTCTGGTTTATGTGCTGCTGGTCATAAAGGATTATATAGTCCTTCTTGGAATGGATATCCTGATGATGAATTTTTAGGAAGGTTAGATAAAGCATTAATTAAGATTCGTACAAAACTTCCAAGTGTCGCAAAAAATCTTGGTCAAATTGCTGGATATTTGAATAATGATTGGTCTAAAGAGTTGTCGTTACCAGAGGGAATACCCGTTGCAGTTGGAACTATTGATGCTCATGCTGGAGCAATTGGTTCAGGAATTTCAGCAGGAGTGATGGTTAAAATTCTTGGTACATCCACTTGCGATATTGCCATCACTCCTATAACTAATAAATTACCTGAAATACCCGGTATTTGTGGTATTGCTTATGAATCTGTTTTACCTGGTTATTATGGCATAGAAGCAGGTCAATCTGCCGTCGGTGATATATTTGATTGGTATGTAAATAAATTACAACCTGACGAAGCATTAGATATTGATGAGTTAAGCAGTCTTGCATCTAAAATTAAACCAGGCTCATCTGGCTTGCTTGCCTTAGATTGGAATAACGGAAATCGTTCTATATTAGCAGACCCATTATTAAGTGGATTGTTAATTGGTACAACATTACAAACTTCAGTAGAGCAAATCTTTATAGCGTTAATCGAAGCTACTGCATTTGGTGCTAGAATGATAATAGAAAGATATCAAGAGTACGATATTAATATTAATCGAGTGATTAATTGTGGAGGTATTGCTGTTAAGAGCCCCTTAATTATGCAGATTTATGCTGATGTTTTAGGACGTTCTATGGAAATTTCTAGTAACGAACAAAGTTGTGCATTAGGAGCAGCTATGGCGGGATCTGTTGTAGGTGGAATACATAAAACATTTGAAATTGCTTCTGATTTAATGATTGGAGTTAATACAAATATATATTCTCCTAAAGAAGAGAATCAACAAATTTATAATCAATTATTTAAACTATATAAACAATTACATAATGGATTTGGATTACAAAAAAATGATGAAAATATGTATAATATCATGAAGGATTTAATTAAAATAAGAAAACAGGTAAGTGTGGGAGAAGAGTCATGAGATTTTTAGTTTTATTAGTTAGCATATTTATTTTTATCCTTAATGTGGGAGCGCAAAATCATATATCATGGAAATTGGATGGAGCCGAAGAACGTATTGAAAAATATCGAAAAGGAAAAGTAGATTTAAAAGTATTTCTGCCTGATGGATCATTACTTCCTGCCGGATCATTAGTTGATATTGAACTACAGAAACATGATTTTAATTTCGGAATATCTTTAACACAGATGCATGCTATTTATGATGAACCATTTCGAGATAATATGTTAGATTATGTAGATCATTTATTTAATTATAACACAATTGGGTTTTATTGGAGTGCAAATGAACGAGAACCAGGAAAATGGGATTTAAGAGAGCATTATCAGTTTGGTTTAGATTGGGCTAAAGAAAAGAATAAAACTCTTAGAGGGCATCCACTAGTATGGCATAACTCAGCACCAAGCTGGATTTTAAGCGAAACCAGAGATGTTGATTTAATACATAAAGATATTATAACACATGTTGATCGTCTTCTGAAGAATTATCCCGAAATTGATGAATGGGATCTTTATAATGAGGCTCCATCAGTCACAGAGATACGAGATTATATTGGAGAAAATAATGGCGTAGCAAGGTGGATGGATTCGCGAGGAGGACAAGGAGCAGTTATAAAATTGTTGTCTGATAAATTACAAGAAATTAGCCCAGAGTCACATGGACTTATTAATCACTTTCAACATGAGCATGAAAGTTATCATGATTTAATTACTTATTGCATAAGTAATAGCATACCAATAAAAAGTGTTGGTATACAGGCGCATATGCAAGAAGAGGCCTCGGTATGGACAGAGCAAACTATGTGGAATTTAATGGAAGATTATGGTAAATATGGAATTCCTATTGATTTCACAGAGATCACTATTTGTAGTTGTGAGCGAGTTGAAGGATGGAAAGAGATGAGAGCATGGCAGGATTCAATCAAAGAAGCTCGTAAGGAAGGTAGATCAAAACCAAAAAGGAAAACATCATCAAGATATGAAAAATATCAAGCTGAATATGCTCATGATTTTTATACTTTAGCGTTTAGTCACCCTTCTATTAAAACTATTGTTCTGTGGGCCTTATCCGATACAGGAAGTTGGAGAGAGTTTCCAGCTGGTGTATTTGATGAAAAAGGTAAGCCAAAGCCGATATATTATACGCTTAATAATTTAATTAAGAAGAAATGGCATACGCATGCAAAAGGTAAATTACCTGTAGATGGAATAATACCGATTAATGGATTTCTTGGTGAGTATACACTAAAGGCATCGCATAATGGTAAATTATATGAAACAACATTTATTCTAACTAAAGATAAAGACGAACCATTAGACGTATGGCTATAACAAAAATATATATTTTAGCTTTATTGATAAGTGTCTGTACATTTTCATCATGTGCATTGGATAAACCAAATATTATTTTTATTTTATTAGATGATCTAGGCAAAGAGTGGATAAGCTGTTATGGGGCTGAGGATATTCAAACTCCTCATATTGATCGTTTAGCCGAATCTGGAATTCAATTTTCGAATGTTTATTCTATGCCACAATGTACTCCAAGTAGAGTCTGTTTTTTAACAGGACAATATCCATTTAGAAATGGATGGGTTAATCATTGGGATGTCCCAAGATGGGGATTAGGTTATTTCGATTGGAAAATGAACCCATCTGTTGGTCGAATTATGAAAACTGCTGGATATAAGACGGCTATAGCCGGAAAATGGCAAATTAATGATTTTCGTATTCATCCCAATGCTCTTGTAAAACACGGTTTTGATGATTTTTGTATGTGGACTGGAGGAGAAACCGATCCATCATCTGAACATCATACAATAATAAGTGATAAAAGATATTGGGATCCATATATCCATACAAAAGATGGTAGTAAAAGTTATCCCGGAAAATTCGGACCAGATATCTATAACCAGTTTATTTTAGATTTTATTTCTAACAATAAGGATAATCCATTTTTTATTTATTATCCTATGACGCTTCCTCATGGACCCCTTGTCCATACTCCTTTGCATATGAATGCAGAAAGTAAATTAGATAAACATAAAGCTATGGTAAATTACATAGACTATTTATTAGGAAAAGTAGTAACGCATTTAAGAGATCTTCAGCTTAGCGAAAGAACACTTATTGTTTTTACTTCCGATAATGGAACAGCTGGAAATATATCTAATAATCGAAACGGGATGAAAGTAAAAGGCGGTAAGATGAAAACTACAGAAAATGGAGTTAATACCCCATTTATTGTTAGCTGGCCTGGTCATATCTTAGATAATCAAAAAAGCGATGCATTGATTGATTTTTCGGATTTACTTCCAACATTCTCCGAGTTAGCAGGTGCAACATTAGAAACAGGATATACCTACGATGGAATTTCAGTTGTTAGTACGTTCTTAAATCCTCAAACAGATACCTCTCGAAATTGGATTCTTGCTATGGGCTCTCATCCTGCTAAAGGGACAGTAAATGGAATTGAAAATACTCATACTTTCAGAGATAGAGTAATTAGAGGAAAAAAATATAAGTTATTTATAGGAGTTGACGGTAAACCACAAAAACTCATTGATCTATCAAAAGATATTTCTGAAAGTAATAATTTATTACAATCAAGATCTCATCAGAATATATTAGATTTATTTAATGAAGTTCTTTCAGATATTCCAAAAAAAGATAATGATCCGATTTATAAGCGTATTTTAAATTACCCTGTATATAGAGAAGGGTCTATTCCAAGTCATATTCATAAAAAATAAATAAAATAATGAAAATTACATTGATCAAAATTTTAATATTATTTTTAGCACTTACTTCTTTTGCAGAAGAAAAAAATAATATGAATGTAGAGAATCCTCTTAATATAATTTTAATTTTTACAGATGATCAGGGATATCAAGATTTAGGATGCTATGGTTCTAAAGAAATTAAAACTCCAAATATCGACCACTTGGCATCTGAGGGAATGAAGTTCTCAGATTTTTATGTTGTATCACCGGTATGTACGCCATCCCGAGTCGGTCTACTTACAGGAAAATATCCTAAAAGACTTGGGTTAGCTAAAGGTGTTCTATTTCCAAATTCGAAAGATAAAGGATTGTCGCCTAAAGAAAATACTATAGCTACATTTTTAAAAAATAAGGATTATGCAACTGCTTGTATTGGAAAATGGCATTTAGGCCATCGTTTAAAATACTTACCTACCTCAAATGGCTTTGATTATTATTACGGAGTACCATACAGCAATGATATGTGGATTGCACCTGAGTTAAAGTTAGATAAAAATATTTTATTAAGAGATGGAGTAAGCAAATCTGATTTAGAAATTATGCGACAGGTTGGTGGATTAAATACCTGGGCTGAAGCCAGGAAATATAATAATCGTGTTCCATTAATGGAGAATGAATCTGTAATTGAATTTCCGGCAGATCAGGCTACATTATCGAAAAGATATGCCGAGCAGTCAGTAGAATTTATAAAAAGCAATAAAGATAAACCATTTTTCTTATATTTAGCACCAGCAATGCCTCATATTCCACTATTTGTCTCAGAAAATTTCTCAGGAAAGAGTAAAGGTGGTTTATATGGAGATACAATTGAAGAAATAGATTGGGCTGTTGGTCAGATAATGCGCACATTAGAAGAGGAGGGTATAGTTAATAATACATTGATTATTTTTACTTCAGATAATGGACCTGCTTTAAGATTTAACGATCATGGTGGTCACGCTTTCCCATTTAGAAGCGGTAAAGCAACTGTATTTGAAGGTGGTATGAGAGTACCATGTATTATACGCTTTCCGAATTTATTACCTCCGCAAACTGTATGTACGAATCTTTTTACTTCGTTAGATATATTTCCTACAATAATTGATTTATTCAAGGATGATATAGATGATAAAATAGACGGATCTAGTCTATTTTCATTACTTGATAAAGATTATCCAGAACAAGAAAGATCTTTTATTTATTATACAGCAGGAGGTAAAGCAGCTGCAATTAGATCAGGTTTGTGGAAATTAATATTTTCTATTCCCGTTGGTGATTATGCAGAACCAAATGAAGTTAATAAGTATAAAGGAAAATCATTCTCCCCTGAATTGTATAATCTTGGTAATGATCCTAGTGAAAAAAATAATTTATATGGGACCTATCCTAAGAAAGCTGAAGAGTTATTTAAGAAGGCAATACATCTAATTAACCAAATTGAAAATTAATAGTTCCGGTCTATATTTTAGCTTTTAGTTTTATTTTTCTATTGTATAATATCAATAATATGAATTTTTTTACAAAAATGGTAGATATTATTACAAGTCTATTCATGCAAAAAAGTAATGAATCCAAGTCATTTGAAGCTACACCTATTGTTGAAACAAGAAGGCAATGGTCCAGAGCTATAATTGATAATAATGAAGATAAAAAAACATATACGGTATATTCAGAATTATCAGATATTGGACCAACTTCAGACGATATAAAGCATAATGACTCGTACTAAAGTGTAATGTGTATCCAATCGAGTTGAACACCTGGCTGCTCTATTGCATATATTCTAATATTATTAGATTCACCAGCTTCAAAATTAATGATTATTTCTTCTGTATTCCAGCTATTAAATCCCCCAGTAGATGGAAGAAGCTGTTCAGCAATAAGTCCTGTTTGAATATCACTTCCATTACGACTAACAATACGCAATATTTTATTCTCATTAGCTGCATAATGAATTCTAATTTTATAACTTCCAGTTTTTGGAATATAAATATCACTAATCTGAGCAAACACACCAAAACCAGTTTGGCCTAAAGGAAAATCTGCATAGCCATTACCGCTAAACCCTGGGTTATCGGAACTATATTCAACTCCACCTCCTTTAATTCCATCTTCAAATTCATATCTCCCAATCAATGCTTCAACTGGGTCTAAATCAAAATATCGATCTAACATATTATTTGGTTGTGTAGTTTGCCAATAAGCCCATTCCCAGGGACCCATTCCTTTTGCTGAATCAATATTTGAGTACATATTCCAATGAGCCCAAGAGAAACCTCTTTTTTCTGCCTGCATTCGAATCCAGCTTAACCATTTTTTTCTATCAGTATGGTGATTATCTGCTTCATTATCTACTCCAAACTCACCTAAATAAATAGGTAGTGGCTGAGTATTATTACGAATAGCCCAATTATTATTAGCTGTAACAACATCATCAAAATGAGTCTCGACCTGTAAAAACTCATTTTCTGTACCCCATGTATTCCCTGGAATTTTTCCGGTAGCAGGATCATTTGCTCCCTGCTTAGTAAAGGTGAAAGGATCATAATAATGGAATGTTCCGATTAGATAGGAATCATCAACGGGTATCTTATCATCATCAAACTCATCAATTAATGCCTGACGAGTAGAAAACGCATCTCCACAAATAATAACTATTCTAGTTTCATTCCCAGGGTAACTTCTTATAGCTGATAAACCAGTTGTAATAATCTCTTGAGCATTATGAGTTGATCGAGGTTCATTTGCGATTTCAAAAAATACATTATCTAAATCAGAGTTTTCAAATTCAGCGGCAACTTGAAGCCAAATATTTGATAGTTTATCTAGATCTACTGATTGGTCAAAAGGTCCACCAGCAGAGTCATCTGCCATCCAATTATGTATTGGATCAACTACTGCAATTAATCCCATTTGATTACACCAGTTGACCATATTTTTCAGATTATTCATATCATTCTGAGGAATAGTATATGGGTAAGACGAGGATGCTTTTTCATCCATTTTATATCCAATACGACAATGGCTAAAATGATGTTCTCGTAGCAGTTCATAGTCTTGTAATTTTCCATGACCATTAATAGCTTTTGAAGCCATAAAATTATTTCCTTTAGCTAACCTACGATTACTTTCATAAGCAACAGCACGTAAATTACCTACTCCACCCCCACTAATAGGGTAGGTTAAGCTAATATTATCTATCCATACGTCATTTACATTTCCTCCCAATCCAAAATGTAATCTAGCAGATGAATCTGTAGGTTGAGTCATATTAAAGTTATAACTATAAGAATTCATTGACGTTCCAATATTGATATTATTTTGCTGCCAATACTTAGTATTTCCTGGATTTTCTCCTATAAAAGCAGTAATCGTTCGAGGCGACTCGGCTCGTGCATCAAAATTGACTGTATAATTTGTTCCATTAATTAAATTCAATCCAAACTGTCTTAAGAATATATGGTACTGAAGAGAACCAGGTGCATCGATATCAAAAAATAGTTCACCTGCATCAATACTTACTGTTCCGCTAGCCGGAGCTGATCCACTAAAAGCAGTGACCCAGTCATCTAAATTAGTAAATATTCCATTACTTATTATATTTGTATTTACCGAGGGTTCAGGTGGTGTATTTGTAATAGATTCCTTCGTTAGTTGAAAAAATTGGTTATTATCATTCATACCAATCCACCATTCATTTAGCGGAGGCGTTGCCTGTATGGTATTTGTGTTATTAAATCCAAATGCCAGATTAGTTGAGGATAAAAGATTATATGTTTGATGAACACTACTAGTCCAAGAAAAATGTACTTGATTATTTGAGTTAGAAAATAAAACAGATGACTCAATCCCATTTGAAGCAAACGAGTAGATACTTAAAAATATAATTAAAAGTTTTTTTTTCATTACTTTATTAACCCAGGTTAATTAAATTAAATATGAGACAATCGTGTTATTTTATATCATAATAAGAACTTACTAGCTATATTAAATGGTTAAAAAGATGATAAGTAATTATGACTAAATTATTAAAATTTCATTTAAGTTACATCAGTTTATTTTTTATAATAAATACTCCTGCTTTATCTGTAACATCTTCGATAAGTAATGGATTAATGAATGTTCAGTGGAGTAGTGATATTGGAAGTAAATATCGAATAGTTAACTCAACGAATCTCATGAATGATTCATTTAGCACAACCGTTGCGGATGATGTTGATGCAACTCCTCCTTTTAACGAACTAAATATAAATATGAATAAGGATCTGGGTTTTTACCGTGTTGAGTCACTAGTTGCTTTAGAAAATAATTTTAATATTATTCAAAGCTGGTCTCAGGAAACTAATTATTCAAGACCAGTTAAGATTGCTATTCCAAATGGTACACCACCATTTCCAGTTGTTATTCATTTACATGGATTTGGTGGTTCTGGAAATGTAAATGCGATTGGTTATCTAAATAATGTGATTCGAGTTGCACCAGATGGGTATCAAAATTCATGGAATATTGGTAAGGAGCCTAGTAAAGCACCGGATGTGGATTTTATTCGACAGATTATTCAGCATTTAAAATTATATAGTAATGTAGATGGTAGTCGGATCACGATTATAGGCTCTTCAAATGGAGGAGCATTAGTCAATCGTTTAATGATTGAGTTAGAAGAGAATACCTTTCATCAAGGCGTTGGTATTGTGAGTAATATGATAACGAATATGTTCGATGGTATTAGCTTCCGATACGATACATCCGAAAGTATGTTATATGATGAGATTATAACCCCTACAGTCGGTCGGCGTATGCTGACTATTTGTGGAGAAGAAGATACAACCGTTCCATATTACGGCGGAAGCGGTATTTGGCAAAATCAATTTTATCCAGCTCAGGAAAGTGTTTTTATATGGGCAAAACATATGGGGTATAATGGAGGACAAATCCCAGATAGTAATGGCGTACCATATACAGACTATAATGATTTAGTGGGATATAGTTATTTGAACGACGATATAATGCATTATAAACATCTTAATAAAGGTCATAATGCTGGAGGTGGACCATACGTCCGAGATATAATAAAAGACTGGATTGGATATTAATTTATGAGAAACCATTTTAAGATAATAAGTTTAGTATTGTTTACTTCCATATGTATAAGTTTTGGGGATAAAGTACAAAATATTTTATTTATTTCCGTTGATGACTTAAAACCAACTATTGGATGTTTTGGGGATAATCTAGCAAAAACTCCATTTATGGATGAGCTAGCAAAGAAAGGAACAGTCTTTCTTAATGCGCATTGTCAACAGGCCGTTTGTGGACCAAGCCGAGCTAGTTTGATGACTGGAATGCGACCAGATTATACACAGGTACTAGACCTTAAAACAAAAATGAGAGATAAGAACCCCGATATTTTAACTATTCCCCAATATTTTCGTAACTTAGGATATCAGACTATTGGAATGGGAAAAATTTTTGATCCACGTTGTGTGGATAATCAAAACGATCAACCTTCATGGTCCGAACCATATACGCGGTTTTATGAAATCCCTATAGTCAAAGGGTTAAGACGAACAGTTATTGGTCATTTCCAATCCGATAAAGCTCATCAACTACTAGAAGAGGCAAAGAGTAAGGGTATAACAAAATATGCTGAACAGAAGAACTACTTACATGATCGTGGTGGTAATCAGGTAGTAGAATCCGCAGATGTAGCGGATGCGGCCTATGAAGATGGGACTTTAAATGAATTTGCTAAAGAAACACTCAAGAGATTAAAGAAATCAGATAAACCATTTTTCTTGGCGGTTGGATATAAGAGACCACACCTTCCGTTTACAGCTCCAAAGAAATATTGGGATATGTATAAAAGAAATGATTTCAAAATTCATCCATATCAACAAAAAGCAAGAAATGCATCAGATATTGCTTACACTAAGGTTGGGGAACTGAAAAGCTATAACGGGGTTCCAGATTATGATAGTCACTCTAAAGACGCATCAAAACACATTCCTGAAGAACTTCAGCTAGAGTTTATTCATGGGTATTATGCATGCGTATCTTATATTGATCAATTAATCGGAGATTTGGTAGGCGAGCTAAAACGTTTAAAAATGGATAAGAATACTACTATTATCATTTGGGGAGACCATGGTTGGCATTTAGGCGACCATGGATTATGGTGCAAACACACAAATTTTGAACAAGCAACACGTTCGCCTATGATGTTTTTATCTCCTGGTTTAAAAGGGGGATATAAAATAACTTCACCTGTTGAATTTATAGATATATTTCCAACTCTTTGTGATCTCACTGATAATAAAATACCAAGTCATTTAGACGGCACTAGTCTTAAGCCCCTTTTTAAAAATCCGAATGCATTAGTTAAAAAATCTGCTTTGAGTCAATGGCCAAGCGGAAACAGAATGGGATATGCGGTTCGAACGAAGTATTACCGTTATGTAGAGTGGATGACCGGAGATACTCGAGATCCATACGATAAATCAAACGTTATTTCTCGTCAGCTTTTTGATTATAAAAAAGATCCTCTTGAAACAGTAAATTTAGCAGATGAGAGCCAATACAAAGATATAGCTAATCATCTGCAAAAAGAATTAAAAACATATTTCAAGAATTAAATTAAAACTCAATGTTTAATCCACCGAAGAATGAAATTCCAGGGGTATTATATCCTCTAATAATAGTATATTCTTCGTCTAATAAATTTTTGATACTCATGGTTAAATAACAACTTTCGTTAATTTTATTTCGAGTATTTAGATCTATGATTTTATAAGGCTTAAAGTTCCCTGAGTTATCCTCACGACTACCTATGTATTTAAGAGAAGAGTTAACTATTAATTTATCCGTTACATCCCACTTAACAGAGGAATTAAATTTATGAGTTGGTCTCCTAATTTCAAATGAACTATCTAGGCTATCATTATCTAAATAACTATATGATGATCTAAATGTAATTGTATCATTTAAATACAATGTTCCACCTAACTCTAATCCGTTACTTTCTGCCTCATCCACATTATAGTAATTGTCATCTGCACTATTTAAATAAGCACCATTTGTATATACATTATAATCGGTATCATTATTTAAATCTAAATATGAAATAAAATTATCATATTTTTGATTAAATATTGAGAAATTTATGTTCATATTAAGTTGATCAATTGGTTGATCAAAACCAATTTCCCATCCTTTACTTTCTTCTGGATTTAAATTTGAATTTTGAGCTAAATAATAAGATATTGGAGCTTTAAATGCTGTTCCATATCTTGCTCTTAATTTTGTTTTAGTCGAATCAATTATGTAAGCTAATGAACCTTGGTATGTAACAAATTCATCAAATTTACTATGGTTATCTTGACGAATAGAAGAATTAAGAACCAGATTAGAATTCCATTTATATTGCCATGAACCAAATAATCCGGTGTTTTTTAACTTACCTGAAGTTAAGCCCATTCCCTCATCGAAGGTATACTCATCATATGAAGAATCAACTCCTGTAAAAAATTTTGATTTATTATTAAAATCATAAACTACATTAAAATCATAAGATTTTGTCTCAGATTCATAGTCATACTCATATATTGTTCCAAAATCTACATCTTGATATCTGTTAAGTTCAAAATAAGACCTACCAAAATTATAAATTATTTTTTCATTTTTACTTTTTGTAGTGATTTCAAAACGATTAATTAACTGATCTTTTTCAGAATTACTACTAGATGGATCATATTCGTTCTCAGCAATTATTTTTCTCAGTGATAGCGACCAATCGGTTAAATCATTTACTTTACTACCAAATTTTGTGTGTAATGATTTATTCAGTAATCCATCATCTTCCTGGTTATCACTTTTTGCTGAGAATCCATCTTGTTCGAAGTAACTCGCATTAAGATTAAGATAGAAGTCCCCTGATGAGTAACTTTTTTTAAAAACAGAAGAATGTGTTCCATATGAACCAATTTGATAGTTTATAGAATTTTTATTCTGATAATTTGTATCAGTTATTATATTTATGACTCCACCCATAGCATCCGAGCCATAAAGAGTACTTTGCGGACCCTTTAAGATTTCAATACGATCAACCGAGGCTACGTCTACATTAGCTAAGTCATAACCATTAAGTCCTAACTGATCAACTATTTTAACACC
Organism: Pontiellaceae bacterium; assembly: GCA_045566035.1. Taxonomy (GTDB): domain Bacteria; phylum Verrucomicrobiota; class Kiritimatiellia; order Kiritimatiellales; family Pontiellaceae; genus Pontiella. The sequence continues at coordinate 85,058 of JBJLEI010000006.1, forward strand.
ATCTAAGTATAATAGTGTATGTTGAGATTTAGCGCCTCTTAAATAAATTGATGTACTTTGTCCGGGACCTCCGTCACGAACAATTTGAACCCCAGATAATAATTCTAATGCATCAGATACAAATACCTCCCCACTATCAATTAATTGATCTTTAGTGATGACATCAATCGATGATGTCATTAGATCTAAGGGAGTTTCAATTCTTGTACTCTTAACAATGATTTCATCCATAGTTTCTATTGCAAAAGATGATCCGACAATACATAGAATTACAAAAGCAGTTCTAATTACTTTACTCATTTCTCTCCTTACCCAATCGCGAGGTATTTTAGGTTATATGTTTTTAAGGATTTGTTTTCTGACTTTTACCGAAGTAATTTACAGTTGCGCGACAGCGTCTGATTTTCACAGATCTTTCCAAATTCCTCACTCAGGGAAGATAAATAGATGATCTTTTGAAATGAAACAAGCTTTATCAGTCTATGTTTATTGCAAGCATAGTCATATCATCATGTTGAGGAGTATTTCCTGCAAACTCTAAAACTTTATTTTCAATATTTTCTAATAAATTTGTGGCCGTATGCTTATTATTTTCTTTAATAGAATTTAGTAAATTTTCTAATCCCCACTCTTCACCTGTATCATCCATCGCTTCCGTTATTCCGTCCGTATAGGTAACTACAAGATCACCTGATCTTAATTGAATATTTTTTGTTTTCAATAATAGATTTGAATGTCGATGAATCGACAAGACCGATAGCAATACCATCTGATTCATCCCGATCAATTTTTTGGTTATCCCTATGAAGTATAATGGGTGCTTCATGACCTGCTCTTGCAAAACTTAGTAAGTGAGTTTCGGTATTTAAGACCATATACAGCATGCTAATAAACATATCTTCTGCGAGATTATCAGAAAGAATATTATTTAACGAAGTGAGCATACTAGCTGGGTCATATTCGTTTCTGGCATTAGATTGCAAACACTCCTACATACCGCCATCATTAATGCCCCCCCAATTCCTTTTCCACTAACATCAGCAATTACCAATCCAATATGCTTATCGTCAATCTGAATAATATCATAGTAATCTCCACCAATGTCTAATGCAGGATGACTAAATGCTGCCAAATCAATACCTGAAAAAATAGGTAGGTTTTGTGGAAGAAGTGAACTTTGGATTTGTTGAGCAATTTGCATATCACGATCCAACTGTCTTTTCTGATCAATAGCTTCTTGTAAATCTGCATAATGGATAGGAACTGATGCTTGCCCTGCTAATGCCTGCGCTAAATTAAGGTCTGATAAAGCAAAGCGACTATGGCCAGTTCTATTAGCTAGTATCATTACACCAATAACATGATTACCAAATCGCATTGGCACTAATATTAAAGATCGTATCAAGAGAAATTCTATAGGTAATTGCGGAACACGTACATCCATCTCCGCATCTGCGATGTGTAATGAATGACCTTGTAGAGCAACTTCTCCAATAAGCGTTTCACCCATCGATAATTTTCTATTTGTAATTATTTTATTTAATTCTTCAGAAATATTAGATGATTTTTGTAATAGATCATGGTCAACGTCAAATAATGGAGGAAAAATTCCAGATATACTACGAGGAGTTAATTGATTATCCTCATCTATTAGATAGATAGCACCAGAACCGGCCTTACAGGTTCTTACTGCATAATGTAATACTCGCTCAAGCAATACATTCATTTCGATATCTTCACTATCTGCAAAAACTTCACCAACGTTTTGAACAAAACCTATTGTAGCTTCTTTTTCTTGAAGTAATGTATTTCTTTCTTGCTGAAGACGATTAATTTTTTTCCTAGAATATATAAACCAAATAAGAGCACTTGCTATAACCAATAGAAGTATCAGTTTCCAACTTAATAATGTAATTGTTTGTATCATGTAATTTCTTTACTTTGATTTAAATCCTGTTCAAGTAATTCTATAACATTTTTAAATTCTTTTAAATTCTTTGGTTCAATTTTTACAAGTGTTTTATGCGCTTCTAAAGAGGTTTTAGTAGTCTTATTTTGATTAGCTGTTAATGCAGATAAATTATCGTCATTAATTTTATTTTTAATATTACTTTTATCGTCAGATTGGTAATCTAAGATTTTACTAACTCCCAAAGTAGTTAACAGCTTTTCATTCTTTTTAGATAAATTTATTAGAGTAAAAGTATGACTGTTTGTTTTTTTTGTTGAAGATGCTAAGCCAGCAAGTACGCCCATAAATGTACTATCCATTCCTGAGCAAGACGTCATATCTAGCAAGATTTTTTTAGGTGATGTTTTAATTAATTGTTTTTTTACATATTCTTTGAGAGCAGTACTATTTTGAAAGGAACCTCTCCCATTAACACATACATAAATAGAAGAGTTAACTTCTGCAGCTGTTAGATTATTTTGATCATCAAAACTAGTCAATACTATCTCCACCAAAACAGGAATTAAATTGTATCACTAGCAAGAGGGAGGTCAACGAGTTTATGAATAGATTATAAGGATAATCATTTATTTTTTCGGCATAATGATTACTACGATTTCTCCTTTAACAGTTCTTTTTTGAAATGAATTAGATATTTCTGATGGAGTTCCAATCAAGGTTTCTTCGAACTTTTTAGTCAGTTCTCTAAAAACAAATACCTTTGTCTCTTCACCGAGGTATTCCTCTATCTCATTTAATAATTTAAGTAATCTATACGGAGATTCATAAAAAATAATTGGTTTATCTGAATCAGACCAGCGTATAAGTTCTTTTTTCCTGCCACCACTTTTATGTGGTAGGAAGCCGGAAAATATAAATCCATTTTTATAAAAACCCGTCATTGAAATAGCTGATGTTAATGCTGTTGGACCAGGAATAGTGGTTATTTTTATATTTTCATCCCTGCATAAATCAATAATTCTTCCACCAGGATCTGAAATATTTGGCATTCCTGAATCTGAAACTATCGCAATAGACTTTCCGTTTTTTAGATGCTCCATAATTTGGTTAGATTTTTTTGCTTCATTAAATTTATGATAACTAATCAATCTCGTCTTTATTTCGTATTTAGATGTTAATTTTTTTGTATGTCTTGTATCTTCAGCCAAAATTACATCTACTTCCTTGAGAGTATTAATTGCACGAATAGAGATATCTTCAAGGTTTCCAATAGGTGTTCCAACAATAAATAAACCAGTATCTATTTCCATTTTAATATCTCCCCGATTATATTATCAAAATCAGGATCTCTTATTAAGATAAAATATTTTTCTTTGTTTAAAAGATTCTTAGATCTTAGATTATCAATACTTCTTGTAATGGTTTTATTCTTACTAATCTTCAAAATGTGATTTATTAAAGTATGCTTATCAATTCCTATAGCGCGAAGACGAAGCATAGTTTTTTTATCTTGGAGTAATGCCTGTATAGATGCATTACTCTTAATCTTTTCTTCATTACTACTTAAAATATCACTTCCTATATTAGGATCACTTATTATTCTTTGAATAACAGAAGAGGATAAAATAATTTGACTACGATAAATTAATTTTGCTGGATTGCTAACAGCATATAAAAACACATCATTATCATTATTTTTTGAAATTATCTTAATGGAATTATATATAATGGGTTGTGCGATTTTAAATGTACGTGTTTTTTCAATTACCGTTTCTTTTCCATTTAAAATTCCGGATAAAAGACTCCCATTCCAGGCAATAAATATAATTAATATAGAACCTGATAATGCTCCTAAAATTATTCCTGTAAGATTGAATTTATTTTTTTCTTTTCTAATCCGAATTTCATAAATTTTTGAAATTATTATATGGAAAATATAAAATACAATAGAGCCTAGTAAAATAATTATTACAGGTATGGTAATAAAGCGAGGACGATTAAAGAATTCTCCAATAAAACTTCCTAATTTTACACCGATAATCAAACCTATTGTTATGGCTAATACAATCTGTATGATTTTTAATAACTCAATGAACGGACCTTTTCTTGATCCCTGAATTATAAAAAAAACTAAAATTATCAAAAAAAATATATCTAATAAGTTTATCATATTTGAAATACTTACATTATTATTATGTAATATAAGAGTTTTTTTTACTATGTCTAAGGAATAAATCGTTGAAGGATATGCTAAATGAGTTTTAATTTTACTTATGCTGCTGAGCTAAAAAAGCGCTTTAATTGCTATGGACATTTTTATTCTATAAAATTTCCAGATAATAAATTTATTCCTTGTCGGAGTGTTCTTGAGATTGTAGACAAAAATATAAATCCATTAAATCCAGATAAATTATGGCTTCATAAGCCAGATGCTGTAGTTATTATGATGAATCCTGGTTCCTCATATCCAATACATCCCGAGCAAGAAGATATACGATATTTTTCAGAAGATTTTAATAATCTTAAAAACCTTGTTCTTACTAGACCAGATAATACTCAATATCAGATAATGAGAGTGGCTAAAGAAATGAAGTGGTCACATGTTCGAGTACTTAATTTATCAGATATTCGTAATTCAAAGTCTAGTAGTTTTATTTCTCAGGTAGAAGATTTAAATAAAAACTTTAAAGATAACATACACAGTATTTTTTGTGCCAAGAGAGGAGAGGAGTGTAAAGTAGGACTTAATTCAATGAATAAAAATGTTATTTTGGGATGGGGGCAAAATATTAACCTAGTTCCTCTTGCTAAAATATGCTTTAAAAGAATTTATAATCATAACATAGTAAAAGTTGAATCAGATGTGCACAAATTTTTAAATGCACATCCAAGCCCTATGCTTCAGAAAAAAAAGGAAGAATGGTTAATGAATGTAATTAAACAATTATAAAGTATTTATTATGAAGAGCTTTTCAAAAAAACATTTTTCAAAAAATCCTGAGGAGACATGGAAGATAGCTAAAGAATTTTCAAAAACACTTTCTAATTCTGCAGTCATAGCATTGCATGGTGATCTAGGCGCTGGTAAAACATGTTTTATTCAAGGTTTAGCTCAAGGACTTGGTATAAAAGAGCCTATTACAAGTCCAACTTATACTCTTATAGATGAGTATACTGGTAAAAAGAATTTAGTTCATATGGATTTATATCGTCTTTCTAATTCCTTAGAAGCTATTGGAATCGGACTAGAAGAATACTTTAATCAAGATTCCATTATTGCAATTGAATGGGCTGAAAGAGCGGAAGATCTTTTACCTAAGAATATCATTCATGTGAATATAGAGTATGCAAAAAATCCATTAGAGAGAAGTATTGAGATATTTAAAAAGGAGGATTTATGCGGTTAGTATCTTTAGAATTAAGTACCCGAATGGGAAGTGTATCTTTGATTGAAAATAATAAAATTATTAATGAACTTACCTGGGAGGAAAAATTTAAGAATCGTCAGCAATTATTTGATGCACTAGCGGATATAAATGTAGATTGGAAGACTATTGATACTTTTGTTGTTGGAAGAGGGCCAGGCTCATTTTCCGGACTTCGTGTTGGATTTTCTGTTGTTAATACTCTTGCGGCTCCTCATAAAGCAAATGTGATTGCTCATAATAGTTGTGTTGGTTTTGGAAAAAGATTTCATAATAAGGAAGTCGTTGTAGTTGGAGATGCAAGAAGAAATCAATTATGGATTGGAAGTCTTATGGATGGAAAAATACTAAATCAATTTAAATTAATAGATTATAAGGAACTTTCATCAAATATCCATGCAGGTGCTATTTTAATAAGTCCTGATCACGACCGCTTGCTGAACTAATTAATCCATTCCAGAAAAAAGAATTTCAAAAGCCTTTTTATCCTTTAGCTAGCGAAATTGGTTTAGTAGTTATTGATAACATTCAGAAGGATATCAAAGAGGAAGAATTTGAACCATTATACATGCATCCACCCGTATTTATTGAACCTAAATATAGTTGATAATTTATGCAATCATTAGAACTGTATACATATTGTAGTCCAACTCCAAAAAATATAATACCTCTTATTATTGTAGTATTTTTATTTTATGTAGTGGGTAAATTAATCTATTTTTTAAAAAAAAATAAAATTAAAAAAAAGAAAGATAATATATGATTAGCTTTATTCAGATAATGAGTTTTATTTTTCTTTGCGGAACGATATACGCCTCAAACCAACCCAATATTTTATGGATAACAAGTGAAGATAATAATATTTCATGGATTGGTGCTTATGGAAATACTCATGTTAATACTCCTAATATAAATAGGTTGGCAGATGAAGGTTTCAAATATACCCATGCATATGCTAATGCACCAGTATGTGCGCCATCTCGTTCAACATGGATTACTGGTATGTATGCCTTAACCACTGGAACACAACATATGAGAAGTCGTAATACTATACCTCATAATAAGATTCTTTATTATCCCGATATATTAAAGAAAAATGGCTATTTCGTAGGTAACTCGAATAAAACCGATTATAATATTGGAGGAAGAGATGATAAAGACTGCTGGGATAACTCTGAAAATATAAATTGGGAAGAATTGCAAGATAATCAACCTTTTTTCCAGGTAGTTAATTTTTATGAATCACATGAAAGTAGAGCTCAGGGAGACGTAGAAAATACTTTATATGATCCGGCTAAAGTAAAACTGAAGAGCTATCATCCTGATTTACCAATTATTCGTAAAAATTATGCTAAATATCACGATGCATTGACGAGAATGGATGACCGAGTTGGAGAAGTCTTATCAAATATTAGTAAGATAGGTTTAAATGATAATACTATAGTTATTTATTCATCTGATCATGGTGGAGTTTTACCTAGAAGTAAGAGATACCTTTATACTAGCGGTTTACATTGCCCATTGATAGTAAGAATACCAGAGTCATATAAAGACTACTGGCCAGCAGAAGAAAAAGGATCATCTATTGATCGATTAATTAGTTTTATTGATATGCCAATAACATGGCTTTCATTAGCGGGTGTTAATCCTCCAGAACGTTTTCAGGGTAAAATATTTCTAGGAAAAAATAAGGATAATGAAGAACCGTATCATTTTGCATTTCGAGGAAGAATGGATGAGCGCTATGACGAAGCAAGAGCGGTTCATAATAAACAGTATTTATATATTAAAAATTATATGCCATGGGCTCCTTGGGTTCAGCATTTAGAATATCAATGGAAAATTCAGGCTCAGGTTGCGTGGGAGGATCATATTAATAAAGGATTAGGAAGTAATATTCAGAGTATTCCATTTTCCCCAAAAGTCTTCACTGAAGAGCTTTATGATATGAAGGCTGATCCAGACTGTGTGAACAATCTAATTAATAATTCTGCATTTTATAATATCAGAGAAGAATTAAGCTTCGCATTAAAGAAGTGGCAATTAAAGATTTTTGATTCAGGTTTGTTGTTAGAATCAGAGATGAATAAAAGAGCATTAAAACATAATTTGACTATCTATGAAATGATACGTGATCCATCTATTTATCCTTTAGAAAAGTTAATTAATAGTTCTAATTTAGCATTAGAAAGAAAAGACGAAAATAAACCTAAACTTAAGAACCTATTAAATAATCCTGATTCAGGAATTAGATATTGGGGAGCAGTAGGATTATTAATCTTAAACGATCATTCACAAGGGTATAATTTAATTAAAGATACCTCTCATGAGGTAAGATCCATTGGAGCATGGATGTTGGTAAAAGAAAGAGATACATTAGGTTTAAATATACTATTTGAAATGTTGAATCAACAATCTGATGCGTCATTATTTATATTAAATATCTTAGACTGGATTGGTGAAGAAGCAAATCTATTGCATCTAGATATTAAGAAATTAAATTATTCAGAGGATAAAAATCTCGATAAGATGCAAAATTTTTTACTTAGTAAATGGAATAAGTAAATTTTTGGTGGGCGAGGCGGGACTCGAACCCGCACGCGGTTAAGCACCAGAACCTAAATCTGGCGTGTCTACCAATTTCACCACTCACCCAATAAGCAAAAGAAAGTATCAATAATTTAATACGGTACAAGTTCAAAACGTCATGCTTTCCAATTTTCTTGAAGTTCTTTGATAATCTTCTCTGGATTTTTTGTATTATTAACAGCGCTTAGAACACAAAATCCATTTGTGTTAATTTTCTTAACATATTTAAGATTAGTTTTATCTATTCCACCAATAGCGAAAGTAGGACCCGAATAAAGAGAATTAATTTTTTGAGCTTCATCTATTCCTAGAATAGGATCTAAATCAAATTTTGATCTTGTAGAATACACCGGACCGATACCTATATAGTCTGCCCCATTTTTTTCAGCATCTATAGCCTGCTGTTTATTATGAGTTGATATTCCAATAATTTTATTTGGATTATTCCAAAACCTAACTGCTTCTAATATTGGCAAATCATTTTGTCCCAAATGAACTCCATCCGCATCCGATTTAATAGCTAAATGGATATCATCATTAACAATAAATAGGGTGTTACTTTTATTAGTAATATTTTTTATTTTTTTTGCTATCCCTAATTTATCAACATCAGCATTTTTAATTCGAAGTTGAATAATAGATACACCGCAAGATACAGCAGTTTCAGTAAGTTCTGTATATCCAACAATAGGATTTGTGATAATGATATATAAACCGTTCATATTTAAAGCTTATCAATAATTTGAATTTAGATTAAATATTAAATATATATAATTAAACGGCATGAATAATTTTTTTTACATCTTTTATTGATTCACTTTTCATTAGTTGAGCTCGTAATTCTCCGCATCCAGGAAAACCTTTACAATAAATAGAATAATATCGACGAAGTATGTGAAAGTTTTTTGTTTGACCCCAAACACGATCAAAAAGTTCTGTATGCTTCCACAACATATCAAGTTTTTCATTTTGCGAACGCTCTCGTTGTTCTTCCATAAAAAGCCATGGATTATCAAATATACCTCTTCCAATCATAGCTCCATCTAATTGAAAGTTAAGACATTTTTCTCGAGCTTCTTTTATTGATTTTATATCTCCATTGCCAATGATCGGAATATCTAAATTTAATTCATCTCTTAACTTACTGACCTTTGAAATTTCTTCCCAGTTTGCCGGTCCAACGGACATTTGTTTTTGAGTACGACCATGAAAGGTAAGTGCAGCAGGTTTTGTTTCTAAAAGATGACCAGCCCATTCTTCTGTAGTAATAGATTTAAGTCCAATTCGCGTTTTTACAGATACGGGTAAATCTGATGCTTCTTTTGACGCTTGAATAATTTCTTTAGCTAATGATGGATTACCTATTAATCCAGAGCAACTCCCTCTTCTAACAACTTTCGGAACAGGACAACCCATGTTAATATCAATACCGTCAAATTCCATTTCATTATGTATATCTTGGATTACTTTTGTATAGTTTTCTGGTGTATTACCCCAAATTTGAGCAACAATCTTAACATTTTTTTCTTTCAATAATTTTCTTTCTTGATCCGTAATACGAAGACGATGAATAATACGATTACGAGCTTTTTTATGAACCAATCCATCAGTAGATACAAATTCTGTCATCACAATATGAAGTGCACTCGAATCTGCTGTACTTAATATTAATTCGCGCATAGCTGTATCAGTAACATCTTCCATTGGAGCTAATGCAATAATTGGTTCTTTAAAGGTATTCCAGAATGAATTCATACAATATTAAGCATGATTTGGATGAAGAACAGGTAATTTTTTCTTGATGTTAACTTGCTCAGGAATATCATCATTCATTTCAACTTCAAATCCAGCACTTTCAATCATTTCTTTATCAGTTTCATAATCTTGACCACCAGTTGTTAAGTACCCAGCAGTAAACATAGAATTAGCTGGATAAAGAGCTAATGCTTGTAAATGTTTCAGTGTTGTTTCTCGTCCACCAGCTACTCTAACTTCAACATGTGGAACAACAAAACGAATCATAGCTAATGCTCGAAGACAATCATTTGGTTTAAGGGGATTAGGTTTACCATGAAATGCAGTACCAGGTCTTGGATCAAGGAAATTTACTGGTATCGAATCAACATCCAATTCCGATAGAGCATAGGCTAAATCAACTCGATCTTGCATAGATTCACCCATACCAAAAAGACCTCCACAGCATAGGTCTAATCCAACTTTTTTTACAATTTTAGCTGTATTTACACGATCATCAAAATCATGCGTTGTAACGACTTCTGGAAAAAAGTTTTCAGAAGTCTCTAAATTATGATTAAATCTATTTACTCCGGCAGATTTTAATCTAATAGCTTTCTCTTCTGTTAGCATTCCTAGTGAGGAGCATATTTCAAGCTCAGGATATTTTTGCTTAATTTGTATTACTGCCTCACATATTGTATCAACTTCATTTGGTGAAGGCGAACGAGTACTGGATACTAAACAATATCGCTTAGCATTTCTATCCACTGCGGCTTCTGCACCATTAAGAATAGTTTCAACTGTTTGCATATCATATCTTTCAACATCATTAATTGCTTTTGTTGATTGAGAACAAAACGAACAATCTTCGGGACATACACCGCTTTTTACATTTCTTAATAAATGCAAGGAGACTTTATTTCCAAAATAATGATATCGAATAGTATATGCAGCCTGAAGTATTTCAAGTAGTTGACTATCTGGAGAGTTTAATATTGCTAAGGCATTTTCGTTGGAAATCTTAATTCCACCAATAACATCTTCACTTATATGCTTCCAATTCATACTTTACTCCAGAAATTTAAAAATGATCCTACAAGTATATATAAGTTTTGTAAATACTCAGAATAAAAAATTGATAAGAAACTTTGAAATAAATTGACTCATTAAATGATTAATCTAATGTATAGATGATCGCTAGGGGTGTTCATATATATAGAACTGAGATATACTCTTGGAACCTGTTTGGATAATACCAACGAAGGGAAGCGCAAAAGTGGTTCCGCAGGAAATTTTATTTAATAGGAGCTGTAAATGATAAAGTCTAAAAATTCTTATGCTGATTATGGGGATAATTATCCTAATTCAAGGAAAATTTATGTAACTGGTAGTGATTCAAGCATCAGAGTGCCTATGCGAGAAATTAAACTTTCAGACACTAAAAAAACAGATGATACTGTAAATGAAAATGAGCCAATTATTGTATATGATACTAGTGGTCCATCCACTGATCCAAATATCAATATAGATTTAAATAAAGGTTTACCTAAGTTGCGCCAAAAATGGATAGAAGAAAGATCGGATACAGAGATATATGAATCAAGAGGTTATCAACCAGGAGATGATGGATTAAGGCAGGATCAGAACCGCATCCCATTTAGTGATGAAAAAATGGTTTTACGAGCAAAAGATAACTCAAATGTATCGCAGATGCATTATGCAAAAAAAGGCATCATAACCCCAGAAATGGAATTTATTGCTATTCGAGAAAATATGGGAAGATCGGAAGCATTTTCGAAAGTTTTTTGTAAATCTGAGCATCAATCAGGCTTATTAAAAGAAGCTCAATCTTCAGCTATGCGACATGAAAGACATCAACATCCTGGGCAAGATTTTGGTGCTAAAATACCTGAATTTATAACTCCTGAATTTGTTAGAGATGAGGTTGCAAGCGGTAGAGCAATTATTCCTGCAAACATTAATCATCCAGAATTAGAGCCTATGATTATTGGTAGAAATTTTTTAGTTAAGATTAATGGTAATATTGGAAATTCTGCTGTTACATCTAGTATTCACGAAGAGGTTGAGAAAGTCCAATGGGCTACATTATGGGGTGCTGATACAATAATGGATTTATCTACCGGAAAAAATATTCATGACACACGCGAGTGGAATATTCGTAATTGTCCTGTTCCAATTGGAACAGTACCAATTTATCAAGCACTTCAAAAAGTTGGTGATAAACCCGAAGATTTAACCTGGGAATTATTTCGTGATACATTAATTGAACAAGCTGAGCAAGGAGTAGATTATTTTACTATACATGCCGGTGTATTACTTAGATATGTTCCAGTTACCGCTCAGAGAGTTTGCGGAATAGTAAGTAGAGGCGGTTCAATTATGGCAAAGTGGTGTGTATCTCATCATAAGGAATCTTTTTTGTATGAAAATTTTGATGAAATTTGCCAGATCTGCAGCCGTTATGATGTATCATTATCTTTAGGAGATGGATTAAGACCAGGTGCAATAGCAGATGCTAATGATGAAGCGCAATTAGGCGAACTCGAAACTTTGGGAGAATTAACTAAAAGAGCATGGAAATACGATGTTCAGGTAATGATTGAGGGACCAGGGCATGTTCCATTACAATCTATTAAAGATAATATGGATTGGGAATTAAAAACATGCCACGAAGCTCCGTTTTATACTCTTGGACCACTAACAACAGATGTAGCCCCAGGTTATGATCATATCACAAGTGGAATTGGTGCAGCAAATATTGGATGGTATGGCTGTGCTATGCTATGCTATGTAACACCTAAAGAGCATTTAGGTCTTCCAAATAAAGAAGATGTTAAAGCTGGTGTTATAACATATAAAATTGCTGCTCATGCTGCAGATCTAGCAAAAGGCTTTCCAGGCGTTCAAATTCGAGACAATGCCTTAAGTAAAGCAAGATTTGAATTTAGATGGGAAGATCAATTTAACCTAGCGCTTGATCCAGTGACAGCTCGATCTTTTCATGATGCAACCCTACCTAATGAAGAAGCAAAAACAGCTCATTTTTGTAGTATGTGTGGCCCAAAATTTTGTTCTATGAGAATTTCTGAGGATGTTAGAAAGTATGCAATTGAAAATGGATTTACATTAGATCAAGTAATAGAAAAAGGTATGAAAAATAAATCCGAAGAGTTTATTAATCAAGAATCAGAGTTATATAAATAACTATTAACAACTAAAATAAGATAATTTAAGGAGAAGATAATGATCAGTAAAGATAGTACGTATGTTGTAATGGGTGTACTAAATACCGATTCCATTGCTTATGTTACTGGAAAAATGATCGAGAGTCTTGGAGGAAAAGTTATCTGGACTGCTCAAAACGAAAGAATGAAAAAAATCTTTTTTGATAGAGGCTGTAAAGATCTTACTGATGATGAAAAATCAGCAATGAATTTTCATTATTGTGATGTTACTATAGATCAAGAAGTTAATGATCTATTTTCTGATATAGGACCTATTAACGGAGTTCTTCATTCAATTGCTTTTGCTAATCCAAAAACGTGTTTAGGTGGAGAAGAGTTATATACTGAAGCTACTAATGATATTTTACAAGGGTTTCATATAAGTGCAGCATCTTTAGCAACTGTTGCACATTATGCGGTTCCTAATATGAAAGAAGGCGGATCAATTGTTACACTTTCTTTTGAAGGACAAAGACCTTTCCCTTATTATAATTGGATGGGAGTTAATAAAGCTGCTTTAGAAGCAGTAGTAAAAAGTCTAGCAAGAAATTATGGTAAGCAATATATTCGAGTAAATGCCGTATCAGCAGGTCCACTTACTACAAAAGCCGCATCATCTATTCCTTATTTTGATCATTTATCTAAAACATGGGATGAAATTAGTCCATTACCATGGGATACAATTAAAGATAAAAAAGAAGTTGCTAATGCAGTTGTTTTCCTTTTAGGAGAATTTTCCAAGAAAATTACTGGCCAGACACTCTTTGTAGATGGTGGTGCTAATTTTATTGGTGGAACATTAATGAATTATGAAAAACCATCAGTTAATTAAGGGTGGGACATGGGATTAAGTATTGGTATTGTTGGCCTTCCTAATGTAGGTAAATCTACTTTATTTAATGCCTTAACAAGAGCGCAAAATGCAGAAAGTGCAAATTATCCCTTTTGTACAATTGAGCCAAATAAAGCTATTGTATCTGTCCCTGACGAGCGTCTAGATATACTTTCAAGAATGGCTGAATCAGAAAAAAAAATAAGTGCTGTAGTTGAATTTGTTGATATTGCAGGATTAGTCAGAGGAGCAAGTAAAGGAGAGGGGTTAGGCAACCAGTTCTTAGCAAATATTAAAGAAACAGATGTAATTTTACAGGTTGTTAGATGTTTTAATGATGATCAAGTGATACATGTTGATGGGTCAGTTAATGCTATGCGAGATATAGAAATTATTGAAACAGAACTTATACTGGCTGATTTTCAATCCTTAGAAAACCGATTACCGTCATTAATTAAATTATCACGAGGTGATAAATCACTTTTACCAGTTGTAGAAATGTTTAAATTATTAATAAGTCATTTAGGTGAAGGGAATTTGGCTAGTAGTTTTTTATATCCAGAAAATAAATTATGTAGTTCGTATTTAAATGAATTACAATTATTAACAAATAAACCATTTATTTATTGCTGTAATGTTGATGAAAATTCTCTTAATGAAAATGAAAATATTAAAGATGTTTATAGGTATGTTAAAAAAAATAATTCTTCATTAATTAAAATATGTGTTAAAATGGAAGATGAATTAAAAGATATGAATGATGAAGAGCGTAATGAATTTTTAGCTGCTTATGATATATCTCATTCTAGTTTAGATCAAATTGTTAAAACAGGATATGATACATTAGGATTAATTAGTTATTTTACACAAGGGCCAAAAGAATCAAGAGCCTGGACAATAAATAAGGGTGATTTAGCTCCAAAAGCAGCAGGTAAAATTCATACAGATTTTGAAAGAGGTTTTATTAGAGCCCAAGTTATGTCATATAATGATTTCATTAAATATAATGGAGAGCAGGGCTGTAAAGATGCTGGAGTCTTACGAACAGAAGGAAAAGATTATGAAGTTAAAGATGGTGATGTCGTAGAATTTTTATTTAATGTTTAATGAACAAATTATTAAAGAGTAAAAAATAATGAAATTATATTTATTAATATTAACAACATTTCTTTTATTACCAACATATGCAGATCAGAAAATCGCCTTTGTTGATCTAAAAGAACTATTTGAAAGTTTCTATAAAACAGAACTAGCCCAAGATCAGATTAATCAGCAAATAAGTGAAGTTACTTTTGAGCGTGATTTACGCATGGAGGATATTAAAATCATTCAGGAGGAAATTGAGAAACTGAGATTAGAATCTAGAGATAACCTACTCACAGAAGAAGCAAAAAAAAATAAAAGACTTCAATTAGAGGACCGTCTTATTGAAATGCAAGAAGCTCAGATAGAAATGAAAGAATACGAAAGCCTCCGTAAAAAGCAAATTGAAGAGCAAAACATAAGAATGCAAAAAGGGTTAATTAATGAAATTCAAAGTGTAATTATTAACTATGCTGAAGAAAAGTCCTTTGATTGTATAATTGATAGTTCAGCTGGAAGTTCTATGGGAACAGATTTAGTTTTATTTATTGATGAGCATTCTGATGTTACTGCAGAAGTTCTCCAGATATTAAATAAAGGTTATGGTAATAAGTTAGGATATTAAAATTTACGAAAGATAAAAACTATGAAGTTAGGTGAGCTAGCAAAAAAAATTAATGGATTATTAATTGGAGATGAAAATATTAATATTTTCGGTGTTGCCAGCCTTAAAGATGCACAGAATGAAGAGATAACATTCTTATCAAATAATAAATATTTATCTATGGTTTCTAAAACTAAAGCTTCAGCAATTATAGTTTCTGAGGATTTTAATGAATCAGTTTCGTCTTCTATTATTAAAGTTTCTGATCCAGATCGAGTTTTTTCAGAAATAACATCTCTCTTTTATAAAGAACCTCCGGTTGAGTTTATAGGAGTCCATTCTTCAGCAGTTATTTCTGAGGATATTGAGTTAGGAAATAATGTATCAATTGGTCCAAATTGTACTATACATGGATCAGTAAAAATAGGTAATAACACTATTATTGATTCTAATGTTGTTATAGGTTTCGGTTCTACTATTGGATCAGATGTTCATCTTTATCCAGGAGTTTCATTAAGAGAATATTCAGTATTAGGATCTAATGTGATTATTCATAATGGAAGTGTAATAGGCTCTGATGGATTTGGTTATACATTAGAAAAAAATAGTACGAGAAAAAAAATTCCACAGATAGGTATTGTTGTTATTGAAGATAATGTTGAAATTGGTGCAAATGTAACAATAGATCGTGCTCGATTTGGAAAAACGATTATTGGATCAGGAACAAAAATTGATAATCTTGTTCAAATTGCTCATAATGTTGAGATAGGTAAAAATTCAATATTATGTGGACAAGTAGGTATTGCAGGAAGTTCTAAAATTGGTTCTAACACAATTCTAGCAGGACAAGTAGGAGTTGTTGGTCATTTATCAATAGGTGATAATGTAATTGCTAATGCTCAATCAGGAATAACAAAAGATATTGAATCAGGTAAACATGTAATGGGTATGCCTGCAGTTGATCATATAAAATACAATAAAGGTTATGCTGGAATGTTAAAAATAACAGAATTAAAAGAGAAAATTAGAAATTTAGAACAATTAATAAAAAACATAGGATTAAAATAACACAATTTTGTTTATTATTAGAAAATGTTAAAACAATAATGTAATTTTTAACAATAATAATTCCAATAAAATATAAGTTTGTAAAGATGGTATACTTTCTGCATCTTTTATTTATACCTTTATATTAAATTTTTAAACTTACAAAAAGAAAGAGGAGATATCATGGCAAGAATTAAACTAGAATACATATGGTTAGATGGTTATGAACCAGTGCAAAATCTAAGAGGTAAAACTAAAGTAGTTGATGGTGATTACTCAAAATTTTCTCTTGAAGATTGTGAGATGTGGGGTTTCGATGGTAGTTCAACATTGCAAGCAGATGGAAGTGATTCTGATTGTATGTTGAAACCAGTAGCAATTTATCCAGATGCTACACGAGAGAATGCATTTTTAGTTATGAGTGAGGTTATGTTGCCTGATGGATCTCCCCATCCTTCTAATCACCGAGCGACAATTCTGGATGACGAAGGTTTTTGGGTAGGACTAGAGCAAGAATATTTCCTTTATAAGGATGGAGCTCCTTTAGGATGGCCAAACCCAGGATTCCCAAATCCACAAGGAGAATATTACACTGGAGTTGGATTTAAGAACATTGGTGATATAGCTCGTGATATAGTAGAAGAGCACCTTGATTTATGTATCGCAGCAGGTATTAATCACGAAGGAATAAATGCAGAGGTAGCGAAAGGGCAATGGGAATACCAAATCTTCGGACAGGGTTCTAAAAAAGCAGCCGATCAAATGCATGTAGCTCGCTACATACTTTTAAGATTATGTGAAAATTATGGCGTAGATGTAGAATTTCATTGTAAGCCATTTGCGGGTGATTGGAATGGCTCGGGAATGCATTGTAATTTTTCATCAACTTTTATGCGTGAAACGGGTGGAAAAGACTATTTCTTAAAATTAATGGATGCATTTGAGAAGTATTGTGGAGAGCATATTGCTGCATATGGTCCAGATAATCATCTTAGATTAACTGGTACACATGAAACTCAATCAATAGATAAGTTCTCTTGGGGTGTAGCGGATAGAGGTGCTTCCATACGAGTTCCACACTCGTTTGTGAAAGAAGATGCATATAAAGGATATCTTGAAGATCGAAGACCTAACTCTCAAGGTTGTCCTTACCAAATTGTTTCAAGAGTATTAAAAACAGTTGTTGAAGTTGAATCTGAATTTAAATAAATCGTTATTATTTAAATAATATAACTTTAGTTTAAAAAAAGACCTCGCTTGAGAGGTCTTTTTTATTTTATATATGCATTATGAAAATAGGAATTTCAATAGGGGATATTAATGGAATTGGACCTGAGGTAACTCTAAAATCTGTAGAGTATTTTAAGAAATTCGAAAATATAAAATTTATTGTATATGGATGTGAAAAAATTATACGTCAACAAGCTGAAAAAATGAAATTAAACATTCCAATAAGTATGAATTTTATTGATGTTGAAAGTGTAACTTGGAATCCAGGAAAAGTAGAAATAGATGCATCTAAATTAGCATATAAAGCTATTATAAATGGAATAAATAGTTGTTTGAACGGAAGTATTAATGCCTTAGTTACAGCGCCTATTGCAAAAAATGGATTCAAATTAGCGGGAATTAATTATCCAGGTCATACTGAAATTTTAGCTGATTTAACAAGATCAAAGAATTTTGGAATGATGTTAATTGGCGGTGGGCTTCGAGTAATGTTAGCTACAAGACATATTCCATTACTTAAAGTTTCCAAAATGATCTCTGAAGATGTGATTAAGAATGCAATTACTCTTACTAATACTGGATTAAAATGGTTAGGTAATAATAATGGAAGAATAGGAGTTTGTGGTTTAAACCCTCATGCTGGTGATAATGGAGCATTAGGAGAAGAGGAGATAAAAATTATAAATCCTGCTATAAAATATATGCAGTCTGAAAATATACCTGTTTCTAAGGCAGAATCGGCTGATACAATTTTTTATCATGCACTAAAAGGAAAATTCGATGCCGTAATAGCAATGTATCATGATCAAGGATTAACACCCTTAAAAACATTAGGATTTGATGAAGGAGTAAATCTTACTCTAGGTTTGCCTATCATCAGAACATCACCTGATCATGGAACAGCTTTTGGAATAGCTGGATTAAATAAAGCATCAGAAAATAGTATGATAAAAGCAATTGAGTTAGCTATTCAATTAGCGAGAAAGAATAATCCGTGGATATAGATAATTTTACATATCGTCCGACAGATATAATTAAAATTTTAAATAAAATAAATCATCAACCGAATAAAAGACTCGGCCAAAACTTCTTAATTGACTCTAATATTTTAAATCTTATTGTTAATACATCTCAGATAAAAGAAAATGATAATATTATTGAAATTGGTCCTGGCTTAGGAGCCTTAACTGAAAGAATAATAAATAAACCTATCAATTTAATATGTATTGAAAAAGATTTTAAAATTTCTGCTTATTTAAAAGAACGATTTGAATTTATAAATATAGTAGAAAATGATGCGCTTAAAGTTGATTATAATCATTTATTTAGTTGTAGTGATTTTAAGGTTGTTGCAAATCTTCCGTATTCAATAGCAAGTCGTTTAATGATAAATTTAGCTGAGAGTAAAAATAAACCATTAAATATGTGCCTTACGGTTCAAAAGGAAGTAGCTGATAAATTAATATCCATTCCAGGTGATAAATCATACGGTGTGTTATCCATTCTTACCAAGATATTTTATGATATAGAATTAGTAAAAAAAATAAGCCCTAGTTGTTTTTTTCCAGCACCAAAAGTTTGGTCTGCTATAGTAAAAATGAATAGAAGAAAAATACCTCTAGTAAACGATAAAATTTATAAAGATTTTAAATATATAGTAAAATATTGTTTTTCTCAAAGAAGGAAACAACTTGGAACAAGTTTAAAAAACTTAGGAATTAGTGATCCAAAAATAACTCTTTCTGCCCTTAGTTTTTCCTTAAAGGTTCGACCGCAGGAATTAGAAATAAAAGATTGGATAGCAATTACAGAATGTTATCTAGGTGATTTATAAGCAGGTCTTCTTCTTAATTTGTTACCTAAGGCTAATTTCCAAACAACCCATAATGCTTCATATACAATAGACCCAGACATTTTGGATGTACCGGCTTGTCTGTCTTCAAATGTAATTGGGATTTCAGCTATAGCGTACCCATTAATCCAGGCTTTATGAGTTAATTCAATTTGAAATCCATAACCACTAGCTTCAATTTTTTTAAAATCATATGATTCAAGAAGTGAGCGATGAAAACACTTAAATCCTCCCGTTGGATCAGTAAAGGGCATGCCTGTGATAAATTTAACATATAGCCCGGCACCTTTACTTAAAATCAATCTAGATAAAGGCCAATTCATAACACGAATACCATCAATATATCTTGAACCAAGAGTTAGATCATAACCTTCATTCATTTTATTTCGGAAATTTAATATTTCATTAGGATCATGAGAGAAGTCACAATCCATTTCCATTATATAAGAATAATCTTTTTTTAGAGCCCATCTAAATCCCGCAATATATGCTCGACCTAAACCTTCCTTTTTTTCTCTATTTAAAACATTAATTCTTTCTTCTTTTTTTTCTAATTCTGTCGCAATTCTTCCTGTACCATCAGGTGAATTATCATCAACAATTAAAATATCTGCTTTACTATATATATCTAATATAGATGAAGTAAGTCTTCTTATATTTTCTTTTTCATTATATGTAGGTATAATAATTAATGTATCTATATTATTCATAAATAATCAATAAGCTAAAATATGGAAATCTTCAATCATCAAGATGATATAATTGGAAGTTTAATTAATCTAGAATCCTCATCTGATATAGAAACTAGGTAGGTTCTAATATCCGAATAATTCATAAATTTATAATTTACTGCTCGTAAATAAATATCAAGTTGATTTTTATATTCCTCTTTTAAAATTTCATCTGATTTATTCGAAAACTTATAATCAAATATTGTTATTTTATTATCAGTGATTGAGATTAAATCAATTATACCATCAATTAATTTATCATTTTCTTTTAGTAAGAATGGGTATTCAGTAATTAAATTTTTAGAGCCACTAGTTTCTTTTTTCATTATTTTAATAACATTTATTAATTTTTCTTTTAAATTTTTGACATCGCTATAATTTAAATCATATTGCTTGAATAAATTAATAATTTCTTTCTCTACATCAATATTCCATTTTGCTTGAGCAGCAAGCTCAAGAATTAAATGTCCAAGAATTCCAATATTTTTTAATTTATTGTTTTCAGCTGAGTAAATTTTACTATTTATTTTTTTTGCTAGTGAGGTAGTTGTTAATCTCTCAAAATATTGTTTTTTAAAATTTAGATTCTGTGAATCAATTTTTTTTCTCAATTGCGCAGAACTTATTTTACTAGAGTGTATCTTTTTTACTTCAGACTCTATATTTCTAAGCTGATTATAATGTATAACCTTAATATTATTAGATAAATAATTATGAATATGCTTCATCCAACTTTTTGGCTCCTCACTTATTTTTTGCGTGGAAGATAGAATAATTAGATCTCTTGCCCTTGTCATTGCAACATAAAATAAATTTATATTTTCACGAGCCTGTATATCTTTTTTTATTCTTTCAGCGTCTGCATAATCACAAGTTTTAATCTGTGATTTATCCATCATAGTTAAGTTTATATTTAAAAATAATTTATTATTGGATTTTCCTAGGAATGCAAAGCTTTTATTACTTGTTGGCCTGCTAGAGAGCTCTGGAATACAAACTACTCTTTCTGTAAGGCCTTTTGATGAATGAATTGTCATGATTTTAACAGCATTTAAATTGATATCATTTAAAGTCGCCTCATTTAATTTTGGTGGAGTTTCAATATATTTTTTTAATTTTCTAACGACATCATGTGATGAATGGTTAATATTTCTTTCTTTTTTACGAATCCAATCAATAAGTTTACGAAGGTTTGCTAGTTGATAATCTCCGTCAGGAAGACTTGAAAGAAAATTATCATAATGAAATTTCTCTATACACTCTCTGCAAATTTCAGAAACCAACCTTAATGATATTCGATCTTTATAATATTGTATTTGATTAGAAATCTCGGGGAATAATGAAATCATAATCCTATCTTTTTTATTAATTAATTTTTGTGTTATTTCTTCATCGGATAAACAGAACCATGGGGATCTTAATAATCCAATTAATGAGTATTCATCTCTAGGATCATAAATTACATTTAATAATAAGGATAAATCTTTAGCAGCAACAGAGGAAAACAGTCCGTGCCCTTTACCTTCAAAAGCATACGGAATATTTTCTTTTTTTAATGCTTCTTGTAGAATTGAAAGGTTAGTTTGTTTGCGTAATAAGATTAAAATATCCGAGAATTGATATTTATTATTTTTATTTGTTAAATTGAATTTATTTTCATGATATCTATATTTAGGAGTCCATTTTTTATCATTCGAACGAACTAAAAGAGATATTCGTTTTGCTAAAGCAGTCATTTCTTTTGAAATTAAATCAGATTTATTATCAGATATAAGGACTTCTTCAGGTAATAAGCATTCAATTGAATCCGAATCATCCTCATCTGCGTTTATTTCAGTATTGGAAATTAATTCTTCATTATTATAATTGGGAAAACATACATTCTTCCGGAGATATTTCGATATAGTTGTTTCATGAAATTTTGCATTTCTGAAAATTTTATTTATCGTTAAAATAAGTATCTTTTTTGTTCTATAGCTTTTCTGTAATGGCGTAATATTTCCACCTAATGATTTTATTTCATCATGAATTATATTCATTATTTCAGAATCAGCATTTCTCCAACTATAAATACTTTGTTTTGAATCTCCACATGTAATAATGGTAACATTTTTTTTCCAAAGAGATTTAATCAACTGGTATTGAATAACCGAAGTATCCTGAACCTCATCAATAATAAGATATTTGAATTTAGGTTGGTATATTCTATTATTTATAATTTTAATAGCATGATATTTGATATCATCAAACGTTAAAATATTTCTCTTAAACTTATAATCTTCAGCACTTTTAAATATTGATTTAATATAGTTATTAAATGAATTGAAATAAGGGTAATACTCCTTATATTTCGCCTTATTTATTAACTCATGAAAACTCTTAGCGATTTTAGTATTTTTTTTTGGATTAAATTTTTCTTTAGTTATTTGATTTAACAAATCAGATAAATTTAAAGAACTTTCCAAGAATTTATTAATTTTTATTCTAATATATTCTGTGGATTCACCATTTTTTTTCTTACTGTACTCATGAGACAATAATTTAAAATCTTCAATAGTTACCTTTTCAGG
>JBJLEI010000007.1:0-38522 GCA_045566035.1 Pontiellaceae bacterium
GCCTTTTCTAGCTTCAATGCCTGCAGATGAAATATATATATTATTTTGGTAATTATTATATTTTTCTTTTATTAATTTTTTCATATATCCAGAAATATAAATACTTCTAGTTATATTTGCCCTACATACAATTAATAATTTATATTTTTTATCTTTTATTAACATACTTTAATCAACATACCTTTTTTCCTAACACCTTGCAATATCGCCTTCTAGGCTCTAACATAAAGTTTATTATTTTAGTTACTAATTATGATATTATCAAAAAAAAGTTTATTTGTTTTAAAAATCTTAATTGGTATTCTAGTTATTTTTTTTATTACTCTTAATTTCTTAGTTAAGAAAAATATTAATTCACTTTCAAATTCTAGATACCTCTCGTCATGCGGTATAGTTTATTATGATTTCTTAAATAATTCTTATAATATAAAGAACCTTAGCATTAAGAGCATAGAAAATAATTCCAGTTATTTTTTTAATAATGTAAAAATTAAAATGAATATTTTAAGTATATTTGATGAAATAATAGAAATTAATACTTTAGAGTTTATTAACGGAAAAATAATTTTTCATAATCAGAAAAATATTAATAATTTGTCTATTAATAACCATTCTAAAAAATTAGATATAAACCAAATTAATGTTATTAATAATAATCTTTTTAAGATAAATAGAATTAATGTTCAAACGGATATTTACTATATCAATAAAATTAAAAATATTAATTTTAAATGTTATTCAATTATGGATGGAAGAAACATTTGTAATATTAATGGAAGTGAATGGGGAAATGTTCAAATAATTTCACAAATGTACACAAATAAAGAAATATTTAATTCTCAGTTAAACATCGATATTTCTCCTTTATGCAATATAGATCATTTATCTTTTAAGCTTAATGGTAGTATTGAAAATATTCCGGCAGTTTTAACTGATCATCTATTAAAAAAGATCAAAATAGCTTATTCCTCTGCAAGTATAAATCCTAATATTAGTTGTTTAGACGGAATGCTATATGATTCAGCTATTATTGTTAGAATTAATGATATCGATATTATTAAAGATAGTTATGAAACAAAGATAAAAAAAATACAGTTACCTATAATAGTTTATGGTTCATTAAGAGATATTAAATTAGATTATACGCCTTCATTAACTATCCTAAAAAATAAAACACTTGGTAATACAATAAAAATACTTAGTGATAAAATAGAAGAGGAATATGATCGAGTAGAAGATCAAGTAAAATTGAAATTAAAGAAAGTAGATGAAAAATTTGACATATCGGAAATAGATGAAAAATTAAAAGAAGAATATGATCGAGTAGAAGATCAAGCAAAAGAAAAACTAAAGGAAATAAAGTATGAATTATTTAATAATGAATGAATTTTTTTATTTTTTTATTTTTTTATCCTATCTATTAGGCTCTATTCCATTTGGATTATTAATTTCTAAGTTAAATGGAATTGATATTAGATTACATGGTAGTAAAAATATTGGAGCAACTAATGTATTTCGTGTTCTAGGAAAAAAGTACGGATTAATTACTTTTTTTCTAGATGCCTTAAAGGGGTTTATTCCTACTTTCTTTTTTCCAATATTTTTAAATACTAATAATCTTGATATAAATACTATTTTTGGATTATTAGCAATAATTGGTCATACTTTCCCATTGTTTCTAAAGTTTAAAGGCGGAAAAGGTGTTGCTACAAGTGCGGGTATGTTGATGGGGGTTGTTCCGTTAATACTTTTAATAGGTTTATTTATATGGATTATTTTATTCTTAATATATCGTTTTGTATCATTAGCCTCCATAATTAGTTCTATTATTATAGCTATTTTAGTTTGGTTTAATAATGAGTCATCTATATATATAAATTTCTTAATAACTTTAATGTCTTTAATGATTATTTTGCTTCATCGAGGAAATATTAAAAGATTGATAAATGGAACTGAAAATAAATTTAAAAAATAGGAATAATTAATATGAATGTAACAATCATAGGTGATGGTGGATGGGGAACAGCCCTAGCATTAATATTAGATAGAAATAAGCATAATGTAAAGGTATGGGGGCCTTTTGAAAAAAATATTTCATCAATCCAAGAGCATTTTGAAAATAAAGTCTTTTTACCAGGAATAAAATTACCAAAAAGTATTAAATGGACATCGGATGTTATTGATGCTTCTTCTAATGCTAATTTATTTGTTTTTGTTGTTCCGTCTAGATTTTATCGATCAACATTAGATCTTTTTTCACCATATATTAGTAATGAAGCCCTAGTTGTAAGCGCAACAAAAGGGTTTGATGATAAGACATTATCTACTATGAGTGTAGTTGCAGAAGAAATATTAAAGAGGTCTATTATAGTATTATCTGGACCAAGTCATGCAGAAGAAGCAGCTAAAGGTATTCCTTCTGCTGTTGTGGTAGCTAGTAAAAACCAAAATGACGCTGAATTAATACAAAGTATATTTATAAATAAAATTTTTAGAGTTTATACATCAAATGATGTTATAGGAGTTGAACTTGGCGGTGCCTTAAAAAATATTATTGCGATAGCAGCAGGAATCAGTGATGGATTAGGATTCGGTGATAATACAAAAGCTGCATTAATGACTCGCGGATTAGCTGAAATGGTTAGGTTAGGCAAAAATTTAGGAGCTAATATTGATACATTTTCAGGATTGAGTGGAATAGGAGACTTAATGGTAACATGTATGAGTAGACATAGTCGTAATAGAGCCGCTGGTGAAAAATTAGGAAAAGGATATTCATTAAATCAAATTACTAGTAATAATTCCATGGTTATAGAAGGAATAGATAATTGTAAAATATCTTTAATGATAGCTCAAAAAAATAACATAAGTCTTCCTATTATAGAAAAAGTTTCGTTAGTAATTTCTAATTCAATTACACCAAAAGAAGCTATGATGGATCTGATGAATAGACAGGCATGTTCGGAGGATTAAGATTATTTTGTAATCTGATTTTTGACAACACTATTTAACCCTAGTAGTATTTATCTTTTAATAAGTAAATGGAGATTTTTTTATGCTGGTAAAAGCTTTTAAAGCATGGCGTCCAATTAAAGAATTAGTTAAAGAAGTGTCATCTGTTCCTTACGATGTTGTTAATTATGATCAAGCCAAAAAATATGCAGAAGGAAATCCTAATAGTTTTCTTCATGTAGTTAGAGCTGATATAGATTTTACAAAAGATCATAATCCTTATTCAGATAAAATATATAAAAAAGCAAAATCTAATTTAGATAGATTAATTAACGATAGAATATTATTTCAGGAAGAAAAACCCTCAATTTATTTATATAGTCAGAAAATGCAAGATCATATTCAGTTTGGAATAGTTGCTTGTTGTCATATTAATGATTATGAGAATGGGATTATTAAAATTCATGAAAAAACTCGAAGAGCTAAAGAGGAAGATCGGATTAAATATATTGAATCTCAGAATGCTAATACGGGACCTGTTTTTTTAGCATATCGCGATTCTGAAGATATAAATAATTTAGTTGAAAATACAAAAAATAATAAACCATTATATAATTTTAATTCAAGTGATAATGTAGAACACACTGTTTGGAAATTTGAAGATAGCAATATTATTGAAAATTATTTTGCTAAGATACCTGCTGCTTATGTCGCCGATGGTCATCATCGATCTGCATCTGCTGTAAAAGTTGGTTCAAAAAAAAGAAATTCTAATTCTAATCATACAGGCGAAGAAGGATATAATTATTTTTTATCAGTTCTTTTTCCTGAAAGTGAATTAAAAATTCTTCCCTATAACCGAGTAATTTTTTCTTTACCATGCTCTATTGATAAATTTAGATCATTATTACTACAGGATTTTATTATTGAGGAAAATGGCTTAGATAAACCAAAAAAATCGGGTCAAATTTGTATGTACTTAGAAGGAATTTGGAATACATTAACTTTAAGAAAATCAACTATGGTCGTCGACCCTGTTTCATCACTTGATGTTAGTATACTTCAAGATCGTATTCTTGCTCCAATTCTTAATATAAAGGATCCAAGAGTTGATAATAATATTGATTTTATTGGTGGAATTAAAGGTACACGAGAATTAGAAAAATTAGTTGATAGTGGTAAAGCAACGCTAGCATTTTCTATGTACCCAACGACAATGCAGCATCTTTTCGAAGTTGCTGATGCTGGATTGCTGATGCCTCCTAAGAGTACATGGTTTGAACCCAAGTTACGTTCAGGGTTATTAATTAATATATTTGATTAATGAGTATAATATGATTATGTCCGATGTTATATGCGCAATAGCTACACCACCCGGAAAAGGCGGAATAGGTATTATAAGAATATCTGGAAAAGATGCCATTGTAATAGCAGATAAAATATTTCACATAGCAGGAAGTAATAGTCTTTTAGTTAAAAAGAACGGTACTTTTTCATATGGACGAATTATTGATAACAATAAAATAATAGATAGTTGTATAGCCTTAGTTATGCATAATCCAAACAGTTTTACCGGTGAAAATACTGTTGAATTACAAACACATGGAGGTCCAATTGTTCTAAAATTAGTCTTAACATGTATTATTAATGCTGGTGCACGTCTTGCAGAGCCTGGTGAATTTTCAAAAAGGGCTTTTTTAAATGGTAAAATTGACTTAACTCAAGCTGAAGCAATATGTGATCTTATTAACGCAAAATCTGATAAAGCAGCATCTCTTGCAATACAGCAACTTGAAGGCTCTTTGACAATATCATTAGAATATATTTATGATTCCTTATTAGAAATAACGGCTAATTTAGAAACAACTATTGATTTTATTGAAGATGAATTACCCGATGATGTTTTTAGTAATATCAAAGATCTGTTTTTTAAATCCAAATTAAATCTACAAAATTTATTATTAACATGGAATCAAGGACGTGTATTAAGAGATGGAATTGATGTAGCTATTCTAGGAAAACCTAATTCCGGAAAATCTACATTATTAAATAGTCTATTAGGTTATGATCGAGCAATAGTTTCTGATATTGCAGGAACAACAAGAGATATAATAGAAGAAGGTATCATTATTGATGATATTTTAGTAAGAATTAAAGACTGTGCAGGTTTAAGAGATACAAATTGTGAAATTGAAAGCGAAGGAATAAAAAGAGCTGAATCCCTAAAAGAATCATCAGATTTTATTTTTTATATCATAGATGGATCAGTCGAGATTGATAAACAAGATTTGCTTGCTATTGAAAGTTTACCAAAAAAGACAACATTAATTATTCTTAATAAGATTGATAAGGGATGTTGTGTTGATATTAAAAGTGGAGTAAAAATCAGTTTATTGCATGATAATATTAATATTATAAAAGCACAATTTATTAAATTAATTGAAAATAATATAAATAAAATAGACACTAATACTATGATATCAGAAAGACATAAAATGATATTAGAGAAGGTAAATAAAGAATTAATTTTAGTTGAAGAACTTTTAAATAATATTGAAGAGAATGCTGTAGTAATATGCAGTCATTTAAGAAATTCATTAGATTTTATTGGCCAAATAACTGGTCGAATTTATCATAATGACTTACTTGAAAATATTTTTTCTAGGTTTTGTATTGGTAAATAATTCTTTATAAGAACAATATTATATTTAATTAAGAGAGTTTTAATAATGAGTAAAAAAACAATACAAATTGAAAAATGGAATCCAGTAAGAAAATCTAGTCGAATAAATAATTTTTTTAATAGGACTGTATTAGAAAATGATGCTGTAAATGTAGCATCAACTGTTTTAAATGATATCCGTAAAAGAGGGGATAAAGCATTAATCGACGCATGCCATAAATTTGATAAATCTGATGTATCATTATCATCTATTCTTGTTTCTGATAAAGAAATTAAATCAGCGATTAATAAGGTTGATAAATCCTTTAAGAAATCAGCTAAAGAAGCACATAATAGAATAAAGAAATTCTCTGAATTAAGTATGAGAAAAAATTGGTTTTATAATACATCTAACGGAGGAAATTTAGGAGAAGTGTTCATACCATTCGATCGTATAGGAGCTTATATTCCCGGAGGTTCTGCACCATTAGTATCAACTGCCTTAATGACCGTTACTCTTGCGAAAACTGCAGGTGTTAAAGAAATCATTGGATGCTCACCACCGACATATAATGGTACAATAAATCCATATATAATATATGCATTACATCTAGCCGGGGCAACTGAAGTATATAAAATTGGTGGTATTCAAGCTATTGGTGCAATGGCATATGGAACAGCTAAAATTAAAAAAGTAAGAAAAATTGTTGGTCCAGGAGGTCCATATGTAACTGCTGCTAAGCAAAGAGTTTATGGAAATGTTGCAATAGATATGATAGCTGGACCTAGTGAAATAGCGATTTTATGCGATACATCATCTAATCCAAAATGGATTGCTGCAGATTTATTATCTCAAGCAGAACATGGTACGGGTTTAGAAAAATCATTATTAGTAACTACTTCATTAAGATATGCTGAGATAATAAAAAAAGAAGTGATTGAGCAGGCAAAAAAGTTAAAGCGTTCAGAATTAATTAGAAAAGTTATTAATAAGGGTATGCTTTTTATAGTTGTTGATAATTTATCACAAGGAGTTAAACTAATTAATGAGTTTGCACCTGAGCACATGGAACTTATCGTAAAGAATCCACATATTTGGATTAGTAAAATTAAAACAGCTGGCGCATTATTTATTGGCCCTTGGACGCCTGAATCAGTTGGGGATTTTGTTGCTGGTCCAAGTCATGTTTTGCCAACAGGTGGTTCTTGTCATTATTTCTCTGGATTAACTGTTGATGATTTTAGAAGACGAATGAGTGTAGTTGAATTTTCAAAAAAAGATTTATATGAAAGTATTCCTATTATAGAAGACTTTGGAAGAGTTGAGACTTTAGATGGTCATACTAAATCAGCTAAAATTAGATTCGAATAGATGGTTTTTATGAATAACTTAATTAAAAATTCTGTAAATAAATTAGAAGCTTATACACCGGGTGAACAAGTTTTAGATAAAGATATTATTAAACTTAATACTAATGAAAATCCTTATCTTCCTTCCCCTGATGTTCAGGATATTTTATCTATGATAGATATTTCTAGACTATCTAAATATCCAGATCCAAATTGTATAGAGTTAAGAAGAGTCATTGCTGATCTCCATAATTGTAATATTGACGAAATTTTTATTGGTAATGGTTCAGATGAAATATTAGCTCTTTCATTAAGAGCTTTTTTAGAAAGAGATGAGTCTGTTGGTTTTTTTGAACCATCTTATTCACTATATCCGATATTAGCTAATATCGAAGAATTAAGATCTATTCCTATTCAATTAGATTCATCATTTAATTGGGATGGTAAATATGATAAATCAATTAAATTATTATTTTTAGCTAATCCAAATGCTCCAACAGGAATATCCTTAAGCGAAGATAAAGTAATAAATTTACTAAAAAATTATACAGGTTTACTGATTATTGATGAAGCTTATGCAGATTTTTCTGATTATAATTTAATATCATTAATAAAAAATTATTCTAATGTAATTATTACAAGAACTTTATCCAAATCATATTCTCTTGCAGGTATTCGATGTGGCTATTGTGTAGGGGATAAAGTATTAATTGATGCCCTATATAAAATTAAGGATTCTTATAATGTTGATTATATAACACAAGAAATAGCGAGAGTAGCCATATTAGACCAAGGTACAATGAATGCAAATGTACAAGCAATCAAGGAAACTAAAACGATACTTTATAATCAATTACTTGAATTTGGATTTAATGTCTTTCCTTCTAATACAAATTTTTTATGGTTTAAACCATCTGGCATTAGTGCAAAAAATTTATATAAGCTATTAAAAGAAAAAAATATTGTGATTAGATATTTTGAAAATTCTATATTCACAAAAGATTTTTTACGCGTAACAATTGGTACTGCTCCTCAAATATTTAAATTAATTGATTCTATAAAAGAAATAATTTCTGGTGATTTTACTAATGATAAGAGTTGAATCAGTTTCAAAGTCTTTTGCTAAATTTCCTGTTTTAAATTCAATCTCCTTTGAATTAAATCCTAATAGAGTTGTTGGATTATTAGGACCAAATGGAGCAGGAAAAACTACTATTATGAGATTATTAAGCGGTTATTTACAATCAGATAATGGTACAATTGAGATTAATGGATTTAATATATCTTTATATCCTAATGAAGTAAAAAAGAGGATTGGCTATCTCCCTGAAAATTGTCCTTTATATGATGAGATGCGAGTAGATGAATATCTAAAATATAGAGCCTTAATTAAAGGAGTCCTTCCAAGATTAATTCGTAAAAGAGTTATGGATGTAAAAGATCAATGTAGTATTCCAGAGATAGGAAAATTTATTATAGGAAATCTTTCAAAGGGATATCGTCAAAGAATTGGTCTTGCTGATTGTTTAATTCATAATCCAGATATATTAATTTTAGATGAGCCAGCTGTAGGATTAGATCCTCATCAAATAATAATTTTTAGAAAATTAATATCATCACTATCAAATAATCATACAATTTTATTATCTACGCATATAATGCAAGAGGTTGAAGCTATTTGTGATGACGTAATTATAATTAATAAAGGTAATTTAATCAAATCTGATTCAAAATACAATTTATGTAATAAGTTAAAAAAATCACAAAAAATGTACTTTGAAATTAATGCAAATATTAATGAATTAAAAAAACTTTTTAATGAAGTGAGTTTTATCGAATTAGTTAAATGTAATACTGTTAATTCTATTTGGTCATCTGTAGTTATTGAAGCTTTTAATAATAAGCATGAGGAAGATTTATTCGATTTTATCTCACATACTAAATATAAATTAAGATTATTAAAACCAATAGAAAGTTCTCTTGAAGATGTATATTTAGAAATGATTAAATAAATGGAAATTAATTAATGAAAATTTTCTCCTATCAATTAAAAAAAGAATTAAAAAGTTTTTTTTATTCATCATATGCATTCATAATTATTTTCTTTTTTTGGATTTTATCCGGATTAAATTTTTATTGGTTATTAATACAAATTTCTAATGGAGAAAGAATAATAAATGTTCTTCAATTATTATTTTGCGGACCTTTAATTATTTTCTCATTACCCGTTATTGTACCTTTATTAACAATGAAGCTCTTTTCTGAAGAGCAAAAATTAGGAACATTAGAGTTATTATATACTATTCCTTTATCTAAAATTACATTGATTCTATCTAAGTATGTATCAGCATTAATCTTTTATTTAATACTTTGGATTCCTTATATTTTTTATATTTTTATTCTTAATTCATTATATAAATCTTCTGGAATTATTTTGTTTAATTCAGGTTTAGTTTTTTCAGGATTATTTGGAATTCTATTAATTGGTATATTTTATATTGGAATTGGTTTATTAATGTCATCCATAACATCAAGTCAAGTTATAGCATCAGTTAGTAGTTTTGGAATACTTTTTGGAATACTTATAACTTTCATGTTTATGGGAATAAATAATGATAATGATGTAATTAAATTTTTCGGAAGATATTTTTCCACATTTCACCATCTTTTTGACTTTTCAAGAGGTATAGTAGATTCAAGAGTAATAGTTTACTATATTGGTTTATCGTTATGGTCAATTTTGGCAATATTAGATGTATTAAATTGGAAGAGATGTTAGCAAAATGATAATATCTCAGAAAAACTGGAATAAGTTAAATATATCAATAAGAATAGTTATTACATTCTTAATTATCTGTCTATTATTTTATTTTTCATCCTTGTACTATTTCAGATATGATTTTAATAAAAATTCAAATTATTATCTAGCTTCACGCTCTATATCGGTTGTTAAATCATTAACCAATACAATCAAAATAACAATTATCATTAATGATGATAATTATTTGATAAATGATATTGATAACTTACTAGCAGAATATTTATATCATTCTGATTTAATTGAGGTTTCATGGATTGACCCATTTAAGAATCCCGCTTTTATAGAGCAATTATCTATTAAATATGGAGTTAATTCATATCCATCAATAATAATTGATAATAAAATTGATTACAGAATTATTAATGAAAAACAGTTAAGAGATCTGGATTTTAAAACTAATAAGATGGTTTCATTTAATGGTGAACAAGCGATTACATCTTCATTAATGGAATTACAAAAAAATATTAAACCAAAAGTATATTTTATATATGGTAATGGAGAAAAAAGACTTAACGACGTGAGTCAGAATGGATATTCATCATTAATACCGATATTCACTAAAGATACTATTGATTTAGAATCATTTGAGTTAAATGGTTATGAATCAATTCCAGAAGATGCCAGTGCAATTATTCTTCCTGGACCTAAACGTACTTTAAATAAATCATCAATTAGTATTATTGAAGAATATTTAAATCGAAGTGGAAGAGTAATGGTTCTAATTGATGCATTTTATGATACTGGATTAGATGATATGCTAAGAAGATGGGGTATTTCTACACCAAAAGGAGCTGTTTTTGATCAAGCACAAACTCTTCGTGGTCGTGATGTTAATGTTAATAATTTTGGTGCTCACTCCATAAATGAAGGCGTACAATCAGTTGTTAAATTAATTTTTCCTTCTCCGATTATACCAATATCATTAAAAAAAGATTCAGATATTCCTGTAGATTTACCTAATGTCACAACATTACTAAGAAGTTCTAATAATAGTTGGATTGAGACTAGTTCATCCTTAAAAATACCAGTGTATAATGAAGCATCTGGAGATTTATTCGGACCAATACAACTTGCATTAGCAATTGAAAAGGGTTCATTAAAGGAATTAGATTTAGAAATAAAACCATCAAGAATGGTTGTTATTGGAGATTCAGAGTTTATAAGTAATGGAAATTTAATTGATGGAAATAAAGATTTTTTTATGAAATCTATTAATTGGTTACTTGATAGAAAATCAGTTACAAATATTAGTTCAAAGAAAATAAATAATATTAAAATAGCTATATCTGAAAAAATATTTTTGAGGTATTTTATAATCTCATTAATATTGATACCTTTAATACCAATTATTTTTTGTGTTATTATTATGGCATGGAGAAAATCTAAATGATTCGTTGGAAGAGTACCTTTATTTTAACTTTAATTTTTTTAATGTTATCTTTTTTTGCTTTAAATTTAATTAATAAAAAATCTGATTCATATCATAATACAGTTAATATACTTACATATAATAAAAATTTTAATGAAATAATTTTTGAAACACCATCAAATAAAATTTCTTGTATTTTAAAGAATGATTTATGGAATGTAATTGATAAGAAAGGAATAACTTATGATGGAGATGTAATTACTATTTCTAACCTAATAAATTCTTTAGGTAAGTTAAAGTTAGTGGAAATCATAAATATAGACGAAACCAAATTTAAAATAGATGATTATGGTTTTAATAATTCAAACTATAGACTTTCTTTGAATAGTGATGATAAAAATTATTGGATTATAGGTAAATCTATACCATTTACTTCAAATAATTATATAATGAAGCTTGGCGGAAAAAAAATATTCTCTGTTTCAAATGATTTAATTAAACTTATACCATCAGAAATAATATATTTACAAGATAGGCGAGTTATCCCAAATACAATTGATAATATTGAAAGAATTGATATTCGATCAGACTCCGGATTTATTGAAATAATAAAAAATTCATACCTAGATTGGAATTTAATACAACCCAGAAAAGGAATAATTAAGCAAATTGATATCATGTTATTTATTGATCAATTAAACAGCTACGTTATTTATGATTATTTACAAAATAATACAAATAATTTTTCATTATATGGATTAGATAATAATGCAACAAAAATTAATTTTTCAAATATAACAGATAATTTATTTTCATTATCAATAGGTGATCAAGTTGAGAATAATCCTAATTATAGATATGCTGTTAAAAATAATAATAATAAAATATTCTTAGTAAGTTCTGATATAATAAATTTTATTGAAAAATCAGTAGAGAAATTTAGAAAATCTAATGTTTTTAATTTTAAAACATTTCATCCAAAATCTATTTTTTTAGAAGATAAGAATCATAAAATTCATTTTTATTCTAATTCGAATAACTTATGGAATATGAAATTACCTTTTGAGTGGAGTATATGTAATAATTCGTTTAATGACTTTATTAATTTTATTGAAAATATGAATATAACAAATTTCAATGTTAAACTTAATTCTGATTTACATTCTATCTATCTGTTAGCTGAATCCGAAGATAGTAAATCACAGGAAATAACATTTTTGACATCTTATGATGAAAATAAACCTCTTTATATTAAATTTAAAGA
The DNA here is from genome assembly GCA_045566035.1 of Pontiellaceae bacterium. Taxonomy (GTDB): domain Bacteria; phylum Verrucomicrobiota; class Kiritimatiellia; order Kiritimatiellales; family Pontiellaceae; genus Pontiella. The sequence continues at coordinate 12,419 of JBJLEI010000007.1, forward strand.
TGAATTATTTATGCATGAAATAAATCATGCTCAGAATTTGCATAATTTCATGAATCCCTTATTTTTTAAAAATCCAAAGATATTTTCTTTCGATAGTAATGAAATTACCTACTTTGAGATTATAAATAATAAAAGTAGTATAATTGATATTAATACGATAAAAAATCCATCTAGTATTGACTTAGATATCCTTGAATTTTTTTCCAATCTTAATGCAGATTCATATATTGCAGCATATCCTTCTAGTTTAGCAGCATATAATTTAGATGATCCGAATATTATAATAAAATTTAGATTACATGGATCAAGTTTTTTTGGTAGTGAGCTATTAATAGGAAATAAAACATCAATTGGTAGATATGCAATGATAAAAGGTAGAGATATAATCTTTATAATATCAAATAATTACATAGAGGAATTAATGAAAAAATTAGAAAGAAGGAAATAGATATGCTTGATTTACATCCTGGATTTTGGGCAGCATTATTTGGTTGGTTATTTGCTCAACTAATTAAAATGATGACATGTTTAGTTCGTTCAAAGAAATTAGACTTTAGTTATATTGTAAGTACTGGTGGAATGCCAAGTGCTCATACGTCTATGGCTTGTGCTTTAGCAACAACAATTGGTTTAATTGAAGGTTTTAATAGCGCAACCTTTGTTATATCAGTAGTTTTTGCATCAGTAGTTATGTTTGATGCACAAAGTGTTAGAAAAGCAGCAGGAGAACAGGCTAAGTTATTAAATCAAATTATTGATGAAATTCTAACTGAGCAGCATTTTTCTGAGAAAAAATTAAAAGAACTTTTAGGGCATACCAGATTAGAGGTATTAGGAGGAGTTATTACAGGTATTTCATCATCTCATATTATTTTATTTTTTTTACTATAGATAAAAATATTTTTATTTCTTACACCAACAATCATCACAACTAGAACCTCCACAACTACGAGGTTGTTTACCTCTTTTATAATTAATTACTGCTAGAATTAATATTGGTATGCCAAAAAAAATTAATGTTACTATAAATAAAAATAATATTTTCAAATAAAAACCTCTTTATAATCTTTATTAATAGGTAACTACACACTATTAATACTTCAACTCTTTTTTACAAATTAAATTAAAATTTTGATATGAAAAATAGTAATATTAATTCAAATAATAATGTTTATGGTAATAATTCAGATTCATTAGATGAATCAGATTATATTTTAAATAAGCAGAATAAGATAAATTCAATTGATAAAAAAAGACAAAATAATCATGGATTTGCTAATCCAAAAAGAGATTTTTCTGGAGCATATTTAGTAGTTCGATCTTTATTGTTATTATTATTATTATTATTAAGTTTGTTTTTTATTAAAGAGGGTATTGACTTATATAAGATTAATAAGACCTTAGAGCTAAATAATAATTTAACATCACCAGTCTTAAAAGAAATTACACTTTTAGATGATATTGATTTTATAAATGAAGATGATAAAAAGATTTTTTTTAAAAAACAAATTAATATATGGAATGAATCACATCGACATTTCCTAGATGCAAAAACTTATTTAAAAAGAGATAATATCAATGCTGCAATTGACTCTTGTCATGAATCATTAACAATAAATCCTGCTAATCTAGAAACTCTAGAATTATTAATTGATTTATATGATAATGAAGAAAAATATATTGAAACTATTAATAGTGTTATTAGAGTTCTAAGAATTGATAGCGATAGGGATGAATTAATACAATTACTTATTAGAGTATTATTTAATATTAATGATTATGAATCGGTAATATATTTATCTGAGTACTATAATAATTCATATATATTTAATTTTGATGTTAATCTTTTTTATGCAAATACTCTATTAATTAAAGAAGAATATAATGAAGCATTAAATTTATTTAAAATATTAAATAAATATAATACAAAAAATTTGGAAATTATTAATTCGCTTATTAGTATACACATGGATATGAATAATTATGATGATGCATTAAAAATATTAATTAATAATAAAGAAAAATATCATCGTGATGAAAAATTCTATTATAATTATGCAATCTGTAATGCACATTTAGGAGATGATAAAGAAGTTATACGTATCCTTTCAAGAGCATCCAATACTTTTAGCCCTCAACTTATTTCTAAGTGGATAAGTCATTCTGCCTATGATAAATTTAAACAAAATCGTCTTTTTTCTATTTTTGTTAAACGCCTAAATAAAGAATTAAATAATATTTAATTATTATCCTTTTGATGATTAATACCTAAATGTTTAGTACCTCTTTTTTTTGCTAATTCAATTTGCATTTGTCTTTCTTTAAATTTTAATTTTTTATTATGAGTTGTTTTTTGATAGCAATACGGACAAGAAACACCCTTTTCATAATAAATACTTTTTTTATCATTATGAGATATTGGAATACGGCATGCATGACATTGGTCAAATTCACCTTGTACTAGATCATGAGTGACTGATACTCTATTATCAAAAACAAAGCATTCACCTTCCCATAGTGAATTATTAGAATTAATTTTTTTTAGATAGTTTAGTATGCCACCTTTTAGATGGTAAACATTTTCAAACCCATTCTTTTTAAGATAGGCTGTTGATTTCTCGCATCTAATACCTCCGGTACAAAACATTGCAATTTTTTTACATTTATCTTCATTACTAAATTTTTTATCTAAAAAATTAGGTATTTCTCTAAAGGAATTTGTATGTGGATTAATAGAATTTTTAAATGATCCAATTCCTATTTCATATTCATTTCTTGTATCAATTAAAATTGTATTATTATCACTAATAAGATTATTCCAGTCCTTAGGTTCTACATATATTCCAGAAAATTTATTTGGATTTACATGACTACCAATTGTAACAATTTCTTTTTTTATACGCACTTTGGTTCTGTAAAATGGATTTTTTTTATGATATGAAATTTTATTATCTATTTCATTTAAATTATATTTTTGAATAAGGTAAGTTAATAATTTTTTTATGGAATTACTACTTCCACATACAGTTCCATTAATTCCCTCTTCAGCAATAATTATAGTTCCTTTAATTTTATTCTTAGTTAGAAAATTATAAATTTCATTTTTCATTAATTTCAAATTATTAAAATTAATAAATTTATATAGTGCGCATACAGTATATTTATTCATGAAAGAACACCTCATTATAAATATTTATATTTAAGATTCCCTTATTTGTTAAGAATCCTCGTATTTCGTTTATCATTTTCTCATTACCACAGCAGTAATAATTAATATTTTCTGATATTGGGATATCTTTTAAAAAATCTGTAATTCTTCCTTTATGATAATTTGTTTTTTCTTGTGATATTGCTATATATTTATTTGTTTTATCAAAATATTTAATTCCTATTAGATCATTATTTAGTCTGGTACCATAAAAGAGCTTTAATGGTGGATTTTTTGGATATGTTTTTACATATGATAAGAATGGGGCAATTCCTGTACCTGTTGCAAAAAAAATATTTTTACTATTATTTTGATTATTACCAGGTCTAAACCATCCAAAAGGCTTAGACAAGAATATTCCTTCGCCCTTTTTCATTTTTTTAATTTGGGATGAAACTTCACCACTTGGTATATGTCTAATAAGAAATACTAAAAATTCATCATTAACACCGGAAGCTATACTATATGGTCTAGAATCACCCTTTTTGGTATAAATAGCCATACAATCACCAGGTATAAAAATTAAATCTTTTTTTTCAATAATTAACGTGATGATCCCTGATATAGTGATTTGAATATCTAAAATTTTATGTTTTAATTTAATTAAATTATTCAATTTAACTTCTTCTCTGTCTTAATGCTTCGTAAATTATGATGCCAATAGATACTGATACATTTAATGAATCATTGATACCGTGCATAGGAATAAATATTTTATCTTTTGTAGAATTAATTATTTCATTAGAGAGCCCTTTGCTTTCAGAGCCTACGAATATAGCAGTGGGACCATTAAAATTATAATTTGAATAAATATCTTTTGCTTTAGGAGACGTAATAACTGATTTAATTTTATTGTCTCTTAACCATTCATTAAGATCTAAAAAATTAGTTTCAATAATAGGGACATTAAAGATGCTTCCTACACTTGAGCGTATAATATTCGGATTAGTAATATCAGTCTTAGTATTAACTATAATTAAAGCATTTACTCCTGCGCCATCAGCAGTTCTTAAAATTGAACCAAGATTGCCGGGTTTTTCAATTCCTTCAGCAACAATGATAAGTAATTTTTTATTTATTTTTATATCATTAAATCCGAATTTTTTTATTTTTGAAATAGCTAGTAATCCATCAGGGTTATTTTGATATGAAATCTTTGAAAAAATATCTTTTGTGCATTCAATAAGAGGAATATTACTTTCTTTAATTATATCTAATATTTTATTATTTAAGAACTCTTCTGAAAAATAAAATTCTTCGATAGGCCAATTTGCATTGATAGCTCTCTTAATTTCTCTTATTCCCTCTATAATCATTAAGTTGTTAAGATTTCTTTGTTTTGACTTATACAATCCTAAAATAGCTTTAATACGAGAGTTATCTTTACTTGTAATTTTTATATACATATTGTTATATTAAATTTCTTATAAATGACGATATTTCTGGATCTCTTGCTCCCATACCAATAAGCACATCATTTTTTTTGCATTTTTTTAGTATTAATTTTTTTAATTCAATATAGCTAGAAACATAAAAGAAATTATCATAATTTTTATTTAATTTATTATACATTTCTTCACTTGTTTTTTTAATATTTTTTGTACCTCCAGCATAATATACCGGAAGAAGTATAATTGAATATTTTTCATTTTTTAAGAAATCAGAAAAAATTTTCAACAAATCTTCATAATTCTTATTAAATGATGAAAAACCATGAGGTCTCCAAAACGCATAAACATTATATTTATGATTTTTAAATGTATTAAGAGTAGCTTTTATTTTCATTGCATTATGCGCATAATCATCATATAGATGTATTCCTTTATACTTTCCAATCAGCTCTATTCTTTTTTCAATACCTTTAAAAGTTTTCAATGCATTTAGTATAATTTTTTTATTTATTCCATAATTTAAACAAAACTGATAGGCAGATTTTATATTTTCAGAGTTATGATTACCTATAAGATTACTTTCAAAGACCATAGATTTAATACTTGGTGATATTTCCTCTTGAAATATTTCGGATGTTTGATTTTTAAATAGTTTAAATATTCTTCTTAACTCATTTGTAGGAAGATGATCATTCCCTATATTAGTTAAAATAGTATGCGTAGGATTGAATTGGAGTAACGATTTATCAGATTCATCTGCTTCAATGATCCATAAGTTTTTATCTCCATTACGAATATTTCCATATTCTTTATGAGTTTTCCAATTAATCACAGATGCGCCATTATAAACTGTTGGATTTAATCCAGCATATTCAAATATCCATCCAATTAAACCAGTTGTTGTGGTTTTACCAGCTGTTCCTGTAATTGCTATTAATTCTGCATTTTTTGGAATCAATTTTTTTAGAAATTTTGATCTATGTATGCATTTTAAACCAATTTTAAAACTTTTTTCTAGGTCAGGATTATTATTCTCAATAGCTGTACTGTATACAACATAATCTAATTTATCTGATATATTTGAACCATCTTGGGGAGTTATAATTATATTATTTTTTATTAATTCCTTAAAAGGACTTATATCAGGATTAAAACTTCTATCTGAACCAGATACATCATATCCATTAAGCTTAGCAAGTTGGGCTAATGCATTCATTCCAACACCACCAATACCAATAAAATATACTTTCAATGAAGGTAATGTGTTATTCATAGATCTTATTTTTTACAGAAGATTCTAATTTATTTTTACTATTTTCTTTCATACTTTTTATATAATCATTGATATTAGGTTGTTCCTTAAAATTTTTATCTTTAATAAAACGAAGATTAGAATCCGACCATCCTTTCTTTGGCCAATCGCTAGTTTCCATATTACTTCCTAGATACCTTTTTTCTATTTCTTCTTTAATCTCTTTATCAGAGGTTAATACATAAGGTGTTAATAGAATAATAAGTTCTGTTTGAACCTCTTTTTTTTCTGTTTTTCCAAAAAGTAATTTTCCTATAATAGGTATATCTCCAAGAATTGGTATTTTTATTGCATCATCTTCAAAGCGAGTTGTAATTATTCCTCCTAAAGCAACTGTTTCACGGTCTTTTACAGATATTTGCGCTTCGAATTCTCTATTTTTAATCACTGGTACTGAATTTGAGTCAATTTCAATATCTGTACCAACCTGATCAGCAGACTGTGAGATTTCTAATACAACAACTCTTTGTGGATTGATTCGAGGTATTACAGATAATTCAATACCAATATCTTTATATTCATAAGAAGACCGTTGTGTTCCCATACTTGAACCAAAGGTAGATGTTGATGTAACAACAGGTCTTTGTTCGCCAACTATTAATTTAGCCTCTGTATTATCAGTTGTCATTATAATAGGTGTAGATAAAACTCTAACATTATCGGTTGATGATGATGCATCAATAATCATTTTTGTACTTATATCCGGGATAATTTCACTGTAACTTAATACTCCTCCAATAATACTATTTGTAGATGTTGAATTATCAGTTTTGTTTAACCAGTCTATTCCAGATTTAATGTTATCAGTAAGATCCACCTCAAAAATAACAGCTTCGATCATTACTTGTTCAAGTTTAACATCTAATTTTCCAATAACTTGCTTTATCGCATTGATATCTTTTTTCTCTCCCATAATAAGAATAGAATTAGACCTAATATCTGCTAAGATGGTAGTCTCTTCAGAAAGATTTATATTATTAGTTTCATCAGACTTATTTGCATTATTTTTTATATTATTCGTAGTACTAATATCTTTTTTTTCTGATTTTTTATTCCCCGAGCCAAGAAGAGAGTTTAACGTTGCAGCTAACTCTTCTGCATCTGAGTATTCCAGATTTATAACTTCAAATATTTTTTCCGGATCTACTACAACGTCTAAAACTTCAATTATTTTTTCAAAGAATGTAAAATTATGAGATTGAGAAAAAATAATTAAAATATTTGTTCTTTCATCAGAAAGTATTTTTACATCCCCCTGAATTAATACAGCATTACTTCCTTCAGTTGATGAAATTGATGCTTTCGATGTAGATGGATTAGATGTAGATGGATTAGCACTAGCTCTTACAACTCCAGCAGGAGTTCTAGCATATGGATTGGTTGTTATTGGTTTATCCTCATCTCCTTTAGCTGCGTTAACAATTTCTTCAATTTTAGAAGCAATATTTGATGATTCTGCATGCTTGATTTGGTAAATTCTTTGTTCAATTTGTGCTGTGGCTTGATCAATGAATTCAACTAATTCTTTAGCCCTTCTTACATTAACAGCAGTATCAGTAATCATTATACTATTGCTTCTCTCAAGAGTTAAAATTTTACCATAACTATGTAATACATGTTGAACAGCAGCCTGAACTTCTTGAACTTGAACGTTTTCTAATGGTATAATTGTTGTGATGAATTCATCGGATGATAAAAATTCTTTTTCATCAATTTTAATATCCATACCTTGTCCTACAAGATCACCTGAATTTGCCTGAACAACTTTAATAAATTTTTCACCCATTGGAACAAGAGCTATACCATTCATTGCAAGGATTGCTTCAATAACCTGAATTGATTCATCAATAGTCAATCTATCAACCTTTAATGATATATTTGCCTGAACATTATCTGTTTTAAGGTAGGTTTTATCAGTCCATATACAATACTGAGTCATAACAGTATCAATATCAGCTCCTTCAAATTTAAACGACTGAAGCTTTTGATCACTTTTATTGGATACAGATAGCAATTCTTGAGAATACGCTATATTAAGAAACCCAAGCATGTAAGTAATTAAAAGTAGTATCTTCATATTTTTTTCCATAATTAGTTTAATATAACTAATAAATCATTGATTTATTGTATTTTAATGACAGGTAATAATAAATCAATACAACGAACCATAAACTTTATAATTAATATTAATTATATGAATAATTTTGTTACTTGGAATAAAATTAGTTTTTGATATCTTTTTAAATTTAAAATTTAAAGGCTTATTAATGTCAGAGACATTTATTTTATTATCTGAAGATTCTCAATCCTCAGCGCGATGTGGTGTTCTACAAACTAATCATGGAGTAATAGAAACTCCTGTATTTATGCCTGTTGGAACGCAGGCATCAGTAAAAACTTTATCATCAGAAGATTTAAATCAATTGGATACTCAAATTATTTTAGGTAACACTTATCATTTAGATGATAGACCTGGTGCAGATCTTATTTCAAGACAAGGGGGACTACATGATTTTATGTCATGGAATAAGCCAATTTTAACTGATAGTGGTGGCTATCAAGTTTTTAGTTTAGGAAAATTAAACAAAATTTCTAATCAGGGAGTAGAATTTAAATCTCATATTGATGGAAGAAAAAGATTTATTGGTCCAAAAGAGTCTATGGAAATTCAAAGACTTTTAGGTTCAGATATTGCAATGGTTTTTGACGAATGCCCACCTTATCCATGTAAAAAAGATTATGCGATTAGCGCTGTTAGAAGAACTATTACATGGGCAAAAATTTGTAGAGATATAACAATGTCTGGAAATCAACTAATTTTTGGTATAGTTCAAGGTGGAATATATAACGATTTAAGAGAAGAGTGTTCAAAAAATATAATTAATTTAGATTTTGATGGTTATGCCATTGGAGGTGTTAGCGTTGGAGAGTCAGAAAATTTAATCTTACAAGCAATAAATGATTCTATAAAATTTTTACCAACTAATAAACCTCGTTATCTAATGGGTGTAGGGGAAATGTCTCAAATTATAGAATCTGTTTCAAAAGGAATTGATATGTTTGATTGTGTTATGCCAACAAGACAGGCAAGAAATGGAACAGTTTCAACTAGAAAAGGCAGATACCCTGTTAAAGCTGCTATATACAAAGAGGATAAAAGAGCATTAGAAGAAGGTTGTGAATGTTATGTCTGTAAAAAATATACGAGATCATATATAAGACACTTGTTAAACGTTGGAGAAATATTAGGATTGCGATTAATTACTTATCATAATATTTATTGTTATTTAAATTTTATGGTAGATATTAGGAAATCAATTAAGGAAGGAACTTTTAAAAAATTTAAAGAGATATTTAATCAAGAATATAATTTAATTTTAAAAGAACACACTCAAATATAAGGAAAAAAATGAATCAATTATCTTTTGTACTTTCAAATACTGCCCCATCTCAGAATCCATTAGGAATGTTTGTTCCAATGATATTACTATTTGCTATAATGTATGTTTTATTAATTCGTCCTCAAAAAAGAAGAGAGAAGGAACGAAAAAATATGCTATCAGAGGTTAAAACTGCAGATAAAGTCTTAATGACTAGTGGAATTATTGGATATGTTACCAATGTTAAGGAAAATACAATAATAATTAGAATAGCTGATAATACAAAAATAGAGGCTGTTAGAGCAAGTATTTCTAAGATTCTTGCTCCAGATGAAGTACCATCCGAACCTGTTTAATAAATTAAAAGGTATTATAAATATGAATAATAATCCATTAATCAAACTTACCATAACATTTACGGTATTAATTCTTAGTATTATACTTTTTTATAAAGAATATATATTCCCAGTTGAAGAAATAAGATTAGGATTAGATTTAAAAGGGGGATCAAGTTTTGTTCTTGAGGTTAATGAAAATGATGTATCAAAATCATTAGTTGAAAAGAATGATCAGTTTAAAAATATCAATGATATACCATCTAATATTCTAAAAGATGAAGTTAGTATTGTTCAAGAAATTGCATTAGAAGTTATAAGAAATCGAATTGATGTACTTGGTACAGCAGAACCTGAGATTTATCCCCAAGGCGATTCAAGAATAGTAGTTCGTCTTCCAGGAGCAAATTCAAAAGATAGAGCTGAAGCAAAAAATCAAATATCAAAAGACGCCGTCTTAAGCTTTAAACTCATCCATCAAGAAAGTCCTAGATGGATTAATGAGATAGTTCAAGATGGATTAAGTCCAAAAGGATTTGTATATGGAGATTATACATCACAATTAGGGCCTTACTTTATAAGAGATAAATCAACTTTAGCTGATCAAGATTTAACAAGAGATTATTATGAAGTATTAAAAAAATTAGGTAATAAAACAGCTGATTTTATGCTTATCGAAGAGAGACTTAGTGATGGATCATTAATTTATAGACCCGAATATGTTGAAAGAAGAATAAGATTAAGTGGTGATACAGTAAAAAATGCAACTGTAAGTTATGATCCAATGAGTGGAAAACCAGGAATTTCATTAGAATTTAATGATAAAGGAAAAAAAGCATTTAGTCGTGTAACCAATCAATTTAGTCCTAAGCCAGATGGAGTAATTCGAAGGTTAGCAATTGTCCTTGATAATAAATTATATTCAGCACCAAGAATTAATGAAGCAATATATGGTGGAAGAGCAGAAATTACAGGTAATTTTAATGTTAAAGAAGCAAGGCAGTTAGTTAATGTTTTAAGAGCAGGTGCATTACCCGGAAGAGTTGATATAATTGAAGAGAGAACGGTTGCACCTACATTAGGAAAAGATTCTATTGATAGTGGAGTAGATGCATTAATATATGGTGCAATATCTGTATTATTTTTTATGTTATTATATTATTTATTTGCCGGTTTAATTGCTAATATTTCTTTGATATTTATGTCCTTATTACTTCCATTAGGAATGTGGTTATCTGCAGGTTTTCTAGGTGTCTTTATTGAAGGAAGCACCCCAGGTTTACCTACATTAACATTATATGGAATTGCTGGTATTGTTTTAACAGTAGGTATGGCTGTTGATGCAAATGTTTTAATTTTCGAAAGAATGCGTGAGGAATGGAAAATTGGTAAGTCTATTTCAGGTTCAATTACGGCAGGTTATAATAAAGCATTTAGTACAATCCTTGATGCAAATGTAACAACAATGCTTGTTGCTGTTATATTATTTTTTCAGGGTAGCGGACCTATAAGAGGGTTTGCTTTAACATTAAGCGCTGGAATTTTAGTAAGCATGTTTGTTGTTTTAGTTTTAACAAGATTGATTTTTGAAACAATGGCTAACTTTAATATTATAAAGTCACTTAAAATGCTCCATATTCCGTTTCTTGCTAATCCAACATTTAATATTTTAGGTGGTCGTAAAATAGCTATATTTATTTCTATTATAACTATTATTTCTAGTTGGTATGTATTTATCGACAAAGCAGAAGAAAATTTCGGAGTAGATTTCACTGGTGGTTCAGTTGTAACATATGAATTTGATCAAAAATATGAGATAGAGGATATTCGTTCCGTTTTAAATATAGCTGGTTATCCATCTGCAAAGATTGCATATCAATCTTCACTAGATGGAAAAGAATATCTAGAAGTAAAAATAAAGGAATCTGGTTTATCTGCAGAAAATGCAATTATTGCAATAAAAAATTTAAACGGTAATTATCAAGATATTAAAAATGATACTGTAGGATCGCAGATTGGTAATGAGTTAAAGAAACGCGGAAGAAATGCTATAATTTTTGCATTAATTGGTATTATTATATATATATCATTTCGGTTTGAATTTTCTTTTGCGATTGGTGCAATAGTTGCGGTAATTCATGATATTCTCATAACTATTGGTATTTTTTGTTTGTTAGGTAACGAATTAAGTATGCCAATTATTGCGGCGTTATTAACAATCGTTGGTTATTCAGTGAATGATACTATTGTTGTTTTTGATAGAATAAGAGAGGATTTACGATTAACAAATAATCTTTCCTATAAAGAAATTGCTAATTTAGCAATTAATAAAACATTAAGTCGTACGTTATTAACATCAGTTACAACTCTTATTACAATTATAATGCTTTTAATTTTTGGTGGAGGAACAGTTCATGATTTTGCATCGGCTTTATTTATTGGGATATTAGTAGGTACATATTCATCAATTTTTGTTGCTACACCAGTTATGTTATTATGGCATAAGGATGTAAAATAATTTTAGATATAATATGAAAAGTAATATCAAAAAAAAGAAAAGATCTAAGGCTGAAAAATCTTTATGGATAAAACGAAGTATATCATTAATTATTCTATTAGTACTTCTATTTTATCTTATTCTTTTTCTTATAAATTCATTTAAATGGACAAAAGATTATTTTTTTAAAAAAAATCCAAATTTTGAAATACAACATATTTATTATGAAAGTAATGGCGGTCTTTCAGAAAATTTTATTAGAGAGCAGTTAGCACATATTGGTGTTACTAATGGAGCAAATATATTTTCATTTGATTTTAATGATATAGAAGAAATAATTTTATCCTTATCTTACGTAAAAAATGTATCCATTAAAAGAGATTTACCAAATGCACTTCGTATTAAATTATACGAAAGAAAAGGAGTTGCTACATTAGATCGAACAACAAGAAAAGGAATTATGTTGGAAATAGATGAGGATAGTTTTGTATTCAATGCTGGATTAGAATCACATCGTTTATTACCTCAGATTGTAGGATATAAAGGATTAATTAATAGTAATAATCAAATATATGATAAAGATATTAATTTAGCTCTAGATATAATCTCTATTTGTGATGAAAATGATTATTTATCTAAGCATTTACAAATTTCAAGAATTGATATTAGAAATAATGATTTTATTTTATTGAGATTATTTGATGGTATTCAAATAAAACTTCCTCGTGTATTAATTAAGAAAAAATTACAGGATGTATGTTCAACAATGGTTATATCAAAAGGACGGGGTCAATCTGTTCGTATTATTGATGCTGTTGGATCTAATATTATTATCCGGAAATAAATAATTGGTAAATTATGGCAAAGGATATTAGTGCTATTCTAGAAATTGGTACATCGAAAATAAGATGTCTAGTTGGTGAACTCAGAGAAGATAATTCAATTTCTATTTTAGCATCAATTGAAGAAGAATCGAAAGGAATTAAAAAAGGTTTAATTTCAAATCGTGATAATGCAGTTATTTCAGTTAGATCTGCCTTAAAAAATATAGAAAAAAAATATAGAAAAAGCATTCATTCCTTAGTTTTAGTCTTATCAGGTGGAGATACTAAATGTCATTATTCAGATGGAATTATTAGACTTGCTGATCCTGATATAAATATTCCGCAAGAAGTTTATTCTGAGGATATATTAGATGTATTAAAAATATCTAAACATACTGTATTGCCTAAAAATCGCACAAAGCTTCATTCATTTCATCAATATTTTAAAGTTGATGATATAAGTAATGTTATTGATCCATTGGGTATGACATGTGAAGAATTAATGGTTCAAATGCTTACAATTCACGGTAAACAAAGTGTAATTGAAAATTTTCAAAAGCTTATTTTAGATATTCCTATTGCATGCTCTAATGCTGTTTATAGTGGTTTAGCATCAGCTCTTGCAGTTACAACTGAAGAAATGAGAAGTTCAGGAGTGCTAGTTATTGATATTGGTGGGGGTACTACAGATTATTGTTTATATAATGATAGCTTATTAAAGATATGTGGTTCATTTACTGTTGGTGGAGATCATATAACAAATGATATTGCTGCTGGATTACAAATTCCTGTTAGAAGTGCTGAAGAACTAAAGATTAAGGATGGTAGTGCTTTATCAAATTTAATGGAACGAGATAGAAATATATCAATGCCGTCTGACACATTTGGATTTAAGGGTAAAATGATTCGTGCAGTTACGCTTAATACAATCATCGAAGCACGAATGCAGGAAATTTATGAATTAATTAAAAATGATATAAATAGATCTTTTAAAGATATAACATTAGGTACAGGTGTTTTAATTACAGGCGGGGGTTCCTATCTAAATGGAAGCCGAGACCTAGCCCAAAAGGTATTTAATATACCGTGTTTATATGGTAAACCAATCGATGTGCATGGGTTAACATCTTCTCAAGAATCATCAAAATATTCTTCACTTATTGGTTCTATAAGATACATAAATACATTAGAAAAAAAAATAGATAATCCATCTATAATTCAGCGCTTATTAAATTTATTTTGGGAGAAAAATTAGTGGTAGGTTCCTATAAAAGAATTTTCAAAAGAATATTAATAATTGGAGTAGGTGGAAGCGGATGTAAAGCAGTTAAAGAAGTTGTTAAAATTGAAAAAATTCCATATCTGCTTATTGATACTGATGCCGAAGAATTAAATAATATTGAAGGAGATAAATTTTTATTGATTGGTAAAAGTATAACAAATGGATTAAGTGCAGGTGGAGATGTTGAGATTGGAAGACAAGCAATAGAGAAAGATGCTATTAAAATTAGATCAATATTTCAATCAATTGATTTAATAATTATTACTGGTGGTTTAGGTGGAGGTACAGCATCAGGTTCTATACCTGTTTTAGCTAGACTTGCTAGAGAAGCAGGGTCGCAATCTATGGTGCTTTCAAGTCTACCATTTATTTTTGAAGGAAAACAAAAATTATTAATTGCAGAAGAATCTATTAAAAGAATGCGCTCACATACTGATGCAATTATAAAATTTTCTAACGAAAAATTAAAAAAGAAATTAAAAAATGAACAAGCAGAAATAGGCTACCAAGTTAGCCATAAATTTATTAAAGATGCGATAGAGTCAATATGGATTATTTGCTCTAAACCAAGTATATGTGGATTAGACTTTTCATCTATTCATACTATTTTAAGATATTGTGATGGGTTTTGCAATTTTGCTAGTGTTCATTGCAATGAAAAAGAAAACAGATCAAAGTTTATTTTGTCTGAATTAATGAATCACTCATTAATGAATAAAGGTCTTTTATGGAAAAATGCACCAGGAGTAATTATTTCAATAAGAGGAAATAAAGATCTTTTATTAAAAGAAATCGAAGAAATTATGGAAAAAATAATTAATGAAATTAGTGATGATGCATGGATAAATTACGGTATTCAATTGGATGAAAAAATTGAAGGCATTAATGTAGTTGCGCTTATTGCAGAAACATGGAATGAATCTCTTATCGATTCTAATGATAATTTATTTGATCGTAATAAAGAAAAATACAATCAAGGTACATTAAATTTAAAAGAGTATAGCAAGGGAGTTTTTTCTGAAATGGATCCTACGGTTTATAATAATGAAGATTTAGATATCCCGACATTTAGGAGAAGAAAAATTAAATTACCTAAATAGTTATTTTCTTATGTATGCACATTGAATAACCATATTACCTTTTAATTTTCTAGGATTATTACCATCTGGAGATATATTTAATGATACCACATCATATTTCATTCCATTTTGTTGTATTTCATCTAAGAAATTTATTATTGATTCTAAATTTGTTTGCCATGAACAATTTATACCAATTTCAAATAAATCACCTGTAGGTACTTCTTTAAATGGTTGATTCTTTGTGATAATAACACCATTTTTTAAAGCAATATTTTTAATTATTTGCATAAGTTCTGGAGTAACAGAATTTTTAGATTTACTAAATACCTTAAGATCCTTTTGAAGTTTTTCTAAATTATCTATCCATTCTTTATTCATATTTATATTTCTATTTGCAGAATTTACTAATGAGGAAATAGATTTAATTTTTTTAGCATTATTCTTATAAATTGGTAATTTCTTATTAATATATAAGACTACTATAAAAGATAATAACACCATTATGGTAGAGCTAATTAACCACATTTCACGATTATTTATCTTCATTACTTCCTTTGCTGTCTAACTCTAATGAAAGCGAAAATACTGTTCTTTTTTTTCCATTGGATATTCTTGTGCTAATCGATTGGTTTTTTAATTTATTAAACATTTTAGAATTACCTAAATTTTTAAAATATTCATAAATAATATCATCGTTAATTGCGGTTCCTCTAATACTTATCCCTTTATATTTATTATAATTAAATGAAGCAAATTCAATATCTCCGGCTGGCAATAGTAATGTTATTTCTCTTAAGCATTCGATAGAAGATTTTGAGCGATCAGTATATGCTCTTAATGCCTGTAATTTGCTATAATTTTGTTTTGCATTATTAGCTTCTATTTCAATTTTTTTAAAATTATTTGTAACTTTTTTAAGATTATATGATCGTATACTAATAACCCCTTGAAAAATTATTAAGAAAGAAGAAATTATAATTAGTATAAATCTAATATTTTTTTTCAGACGTTTTATTATTATTTTTTGATTTTGTTTCTGAGCAATATAATCTGGTAAAAAATTAATAGTTTTTTTCTGTGTAATTATTCGCTCAAGGATGCCTTTAGATAATGGTTCAATCTGTAAAAGATCTAATTGATTTACTGAAATATTTAATGATGATTTTATTTTATTTATAAATTCATCTGGAAATTTTTTATAACTCCATATAGAAATTTTTTCGAAGAGTTTTTCCTTATTTTGAATTGTATACGTTAATTCATATAGTAATTCTTTTATTGCTTCTTTTGAATCTATATTAATATAGATGGGTCTAATAACTTCAAATAAATTATTTATTTTTGTTATTATAGTTAAATCAATATCATCAGATAAGATTATTATTTCATTTTCTGTAGTTAATTTATTATTTTTATCAATTAGATCTAACCAAGCAAGAATACGTGAGTCAATTTTTTTAATAAATATATCTTTTTTGGTATAATCATCGATTAGATCTACAAATTTTTTCTGAGTAGACATCATTAGTACAGAGCTTGAATTGTTTTTTTTATTTATAATTTCATTACTATAAATAATTTTATCCGAAGGAAATGGATTTATTTTATCCATTTGAATTTTTGACATTTCATTAATTTCATCTAAATCAATAGAGGGTAACGTATCAACTTTTGATAGGATAATTTTTGATGGTAATGAGAAATAAATATTACCTTGTAGGGAATCTTTTAATTTTGATGGTAGGTTCTCATAAGGAATTATTCCATATATTTCATCTATGTGATCAATTATTGATTCACCTTTATCAATAATTTCAACATCACTATTATTTTTTTTTACTATTATCCATTCTACTCCGTTTAAGGTAGAGCATATAATAGTTATTAGTTCTTCGTTATTATCTAGTTTTAAACTCTTCATCCCAATAAACAATATAAGGTTTTGTTCCTTCTAATTTAACAATACATTTAATTTCACATTCTATATTACCAGATATACCTGTAGAGGTAATATCTAATAAATCACTTTGTAATTTAAATTTATTTGGATCAGCATTTACTTCATCAACTGACCTTATTCCATCATCGATAGTATTACTAATTCCATCCATTCCCATTCTGGATTGCATTATATTAGACAATTCCCATTCTTCATATTCAGCATAACTTAATAGTAAATTAGTTGAAGCAGTATTTAAATTAACTTTTCCATCTCCCCATACTGTTAATAAATCACTTATACCAAATATAGCATCTCCTTCTTCATCTGATTCTCTTCCATATAAAATATCATGATTCCAATTTTTAATTAAAAGTAATTCTTCTATAGAATCAACAAATGAATTTTTGACTCTGTAGCCCTTATCTAAGTAAAATTGGTCATCTGATTCTGCTCCATTTAATCTATGTAAATCTCCTGGATCAATCCAATCGTGTAAACAATCTACAAGTTCGTTCCATTCTGTTGATGGTATATTTGCCATTTCAAAAATTTCAATAAGTTGATTTCTATTTAGTTTATTTATATTTCTACCAGTTTCAGCAGTTTGAATATTTATTTCAATATTACCCATATTTGTAACAGATAAATCTAATAGCACATTTAGACCTCTTTTTAGAAAAAGAGCATTTTTCATAAAATCATCTTTGTCCTCTGTCATATCATTTATTTCTAGTTCTTGAGCTTCATCTTGTTTTTCAATGATAGCTTTAGCAAAATCAATTCCAGATTGAGCAAGAATTTCAGCTTTATATTTCTTTTTCTTATTAGATTGAAGCATTCCTTCTATACTCATTTCTACTGCTAAAGATCCTACAATAATCGAAAGAATAATTAGAATGAATAGAGATATTAATAAAGCTCCTCCTTTTTTATTATAATTATTATGTATCATTATTTGAGCTTCCAGAAGTTGTTAGATTATTAATTCCTGAGGGAGATGGTAATGGATTATTTAATGACTCGGAAACAGGTATATTTATTATTCTATCATATATTGATGATTTAAGATTATCACTTGTTAATATTGTTATAGATAATAAGATTCTCTCAGGGATACTATTTTCCTTTTCCCATTTTTTTTCCCATTCTTTATTTTCCTTATTCCAAAATAGAATTTCGAATTCTTTAACTGATAATGAAACTAATTTTTTTTCAGGATTAAAATTATTAATGTAATCATCTTCATCCATTGTAATTGGAATTGATGTCGTATAAAGTCCCTCCAAGTTATCCAAATTATCAATGAATAAACATACTCTATATGGTATTTTTTCATTAAAAGTTTTAGAATGGTGAAAAAATTTATTAGATGTTACAAAACTAATTTTATCTGCTGAAAACCCGTTAATATAATTCTCTTCATATCGGAATGCATATAAATTTTTATCATTCTTAAAAAATTTTATTGAGCGTAATGAGGAAGAAATCTGATTAATAAGTAGATCTCCCTGCTGAATATTTTCTGCCATTACAGAGCTTTTTTTCCAGCTGTTCATTATGCTATTAAATGCCTGAAAGCAAATTGCTAAAGCAATAGTTAAAATTATTATTGCTACAATTACTTCGAGTAACGTAAATCCATTTTTTTTAAATTTTTTCATTATTTATATTAGATTTCATTATTTGGTGCATATATATAATAATTTATTTCTTCAGTTTTATCTTTTCCTCGATTAAGCCAATTTATCCGAGTATTTATTAAATACAAACCAGGACGTTCTTCTTCATCCATAAGGATAATATCTCTATACCATGAGAAATCATTATAATCTGAAAAATCTCCTGATTCTGATAATTCTTCTATATTTTCTTTATCAATTGGATTTTCTGCATTTAATTGGTGAATTAGATTTTGTGCAATATTTTGCTTTTTTGCATTATGTATCACCGATAAGCATTGACTTGTTGCAACCATTAATACGGACACACCAATCGATAATATAACTATAGATAAGAGGACTTCAATAAGAGTTAATCCTTTTTTATTATATATACATTTATTTTTCATTCTTAAAAATAACAGTTTTCTAAATATAATATTGTATATTTATTATAAAATAATTAACTAATTAAAATAATTGAGAGTACATACGTAATAATCAATAGTATGCTAAAAGCTCTTATTTTTTTTATATTTTTAGCGTTTATTATATAAAATAATAGAAGTGATAGAACTGTAATAGATATAAATGTAATTTCATGATGATTAGATATACATGCTAATAATTGCTCTTCTTTTAAAAATAAACTACAAATAAATATAATTAATAAATTAAATAAATTACTTCCTAGAATATTACCCAGTGCCATAGATATTTGGCCGATTTTTATACATGAAAAAGCAAGGGCTAATTCAGGAAGACTTGTTGCAAGAGCTAAAAATAAGGTTCCAATTAAATTTGAACTTAATCCTAAACCACCATCTGGTAATGGCAAAGCCATTCTTCCAGCAATAAATGTTAAAACAATTCCACAGAGAATTATTATCATAATAAATAAAATAAATTTTATGTAGAATGAAAAAGAAATATTAGAAGTAAGTTTATTATCTATATTTTTAGTTTTATCTTTTTTATTTATGTGGATGAAAAATAAATAAAGAATTGGTATAAAATAAATAAAATATGCACTGTTTGATAAGGTTTGAGACGAATTAACGTCTGTATTGGATAATTGAAAAATTAACCAAGTAGTTATTAATAATAACACGCTCTGAAGAATATATTTATTGTAATTTTTATTATTAGAGTTAGAGATAAATTTGTTTGTAAATATTAATCCTAATATACCAATTATAAGTAAATTAAATAAATTTGAACCTAACATATTACCTACTGCTAAATTTGGTCCAATAGACAATGGTTGATTAATAATAGATGATATAGATACGGATAACTCTGGAAGACTAGTGATAATTGCAAGAAGAAATAAGCCTATTAATCCTCCATCTATAGATTTCTTATATGATAATATATCAGCATATTTACTTAAATAATTACTAGTAATTATGGTTATTATTGCAAAAATAATAAATCCTAAAAATAGTTGATATGAATTAAATATATAATCAAAATTTTGCATATTTAATATTCCGTTTTTTATAATCCTTATATATTTTTATTGATCTTGTGTGATTATGTTTAATTAATATAATATAACTTTTACATAATAGTTTGTAAATTTTAACCAAAGGTAAATTAGATGATAAACAAATCTAAAAATATATTAAGAGATTTAATAAATAGTATTAGTCCATCTGGATACGAAGGACCAGCAGCAAAGATTTGGAAGAAAGAGGCAAATAAATTTGCTGATAAGGTATGGACTGATTCACACGGTAGTTCACATGCTGTTATCAATAGTAAGTCAAAGACATGTGTAATGTTAGCTGGTCATTGTGATGAAATAGGTTTTCAGGTTTCTTATATAGATGATCAGGGATTTATTTGGATTCAAGCACTAGGAGGATGGGATGCCCAGATTGCACAAGGTCAAAGAGTTCAAATACTGACTAAAAAAGGTATTATTAAGGGTGTTATAGGTAAGTTAGCTATACATCTTCAAACACCAGAGCAAAGAAAAAAAGTATCTGAAGTAAAAGATTTATGGGTAGACATAGGTTCTAAAAATAAGAAGCAAACAGAATCCGTAATTGATATAGGAGACCCACTAGTTATTGATTACGGTTTCGATGAATTAAAAAATGATATTGTGGTAGGAAGAGCCTTTGATAATAGATCAGGTGCATTTGTTGTCCTTGAAGCTGCAAGACAGCTATCAAAATTAAACTCTAAAGTAAAAGTTCATACCGTTGCTACATCTCAAGAAGAGATTGGATTAAGAGGAGCTAGAACTTCCTCTTATGAGGTAGATCCTGATGTTGCTATTGCTGTTGATGTTACCTTTGCAACAGATCATCCTCAAATGGGGGATGTTATTAAAAGAGAAAATATAATCAAGCTTGGTGGAGGACCTGTTTTAACAAGAGGTCCAAATATGAATTCTAAGCTTTTTGATCTATTGGTGAAGACGGCAAAAGAAAATAAAATATCTATTCAAATTAATGCTGAGCCAAGAGGTACTGGTACAGATGCTAATGCAATTCAGTTAAGTAGATCTGGAGTTGCAACATGTTTAGTTAGTATTCCATTAAGATATATGCATAGTCCTTGTGAATTAGTGCATTTAAAGGATATTGAGGATTGTATAAAATTAATTTCAGAAACAGTTAGTAAAATATCAAAAAGTAGTAATTTTATTCCATTTTAATTCATTATTTAGTTTTAAGAAAAATATGATTCCTAAAATTTCAATAATAATGCCATTCTATAATGTTGAATCATATTTAGGTGAATGCTTAGAATCGATATTAAATCAATCATTAATAGACTTTGAAATAATAGCTATTAACGATAAATCAACAGATAATTCCATGAACATAATTCATGAAAATATTATTCATGATAATAGAATTAAAATAATTCAAAATAAGAAAAATTATGGAGTTTCTATATCCAGAAATATTGGTTTAAAGCATGCAAAAGGAGAATATATTTTTTTTATAGATTCAGATGATATCATAAAGCCAGGATCTCTTGAAAAAATGTATTTATGTGCAACTGATAATGAATCAGAAATTGTTCTATTAAATGGTGAAAAATTTTATGAAAACGGAAATACTGAAAGATTTAACAATCCATTTTATGGTAATAATCCTAATATGTACGTTGGATCTTGTGCATGGTTCTGTTTATTTAAATTATCTTTTTTAAGAAATAATACAGATATACAATTTACACCTAAAGCCCATCTACATGAAGATGCAGCTTTTACATTTAAAGCTTTTTCCTATGTAAAAAAAATATCAAAAATTAATGAACCAATAATTCTATATAGGCAGCATAAAAGACAAAATACTTCATTAATTTTTAGTAATCAAAAAAGAAAAGACTTGATAAAAAGTACAAAATTAGTTTTCGAAGATTTAAATTTATTTATGAAAAAAAATAATTTTAATAAAGAAAGATATCTTGCTCTTAAGGATCAAAAAATAATAATGATTAGCTATTTGGGATTATCATTTTTTGAAATATATAAAAAAGAAATATTTATGTTTTATATAAAAAATATTTTTCCATTAAGTATAATGTGTTTCATATATAGAAAAAAAATTACTAGATCTAATAAAAAACTGATAAAAATTTTTAAAATTCCGATTTATTATAAAAAAATAGTTTAATTATTTTATCTCCAAAATTCAGATATCCATTTTGTTGGTCTAATTTTTTTGTATATTCGCTTCCATTTTCTTTTTTCAGGCCAAATACCATTAACTGCATCATGAGGATTTGGTGATCCAGGAAATGCAATTATTTTACATTTTAACGGAATTTTTGGAACACAAAAGTAATTCATTGGCCATCTTGGAATACAGTCAACCTTGAATAATCTACACCAATTATTCGGCCAAAAATTTAAAGTACTAATATTATCACTTATATATGTTTGTGAATTTGAATATTTTTTAAACATTAATTCATAATTATTATTTATTTTATCTATTAAATGAGTATTACTTCCAATTTTAAATCGATATATTGATGTATTACCAATTTCTTTTTTTGGTTGCGTCCAATTTTTCATTACAATAAAAGATAATTCAGGTTTATATGTAAAAAAATCATCGATATTAGCTGTTATTACAATATCTAAATCTAAAAATAACCAATCTCCTGTTAAATTAAATAATTTATTAGATGAATTAAAAAGTGATAATTTTCTCCATCCCCAATTTTTCTGAGGAGAAGGGAGATTAATAGTTGGACAATCATATGTTTCTATATTTTTATTAATATCGTTTGTATTATCAGTTAGGCATACAAATCTAATATCAGTTGTGCTATTTCTTAATACCATATTGTATAATTTATTAACATATTCTGCGTTATATAATGTTCCCCATTTCATACATATAATTTGTTTTTTCATATTTCTATTTAACCAAACGATTAATTAGATTTGCACTAAAAATAAATGATTTTTGTATTATACTGTTTACTGCATTTACTGGATTTTTTCTCAAATGATGTCTTGAATATATAAATGAATTTTCTTTTTTTTCATTACAACCATGACGCTCCTGAATAAGTCGCGATAGTGTAGAGAACAATCCATAATTATATATTATTTTATTTCTTGCTTCAGATATGTAATTTTTTCTTTTTTCATATTCATTATTCTTAATTGAATTTCTTATAATTTCGATAGATTGATTAAAATTATTTATATTAATTTTAATTAAACTATTTTTTGGAAAGTAATCATTAATATTTGGAGCACCATGATAAAATGGAAGAGTATGTCCTAAAAAGGCATCTGCTATTTTCTCTGTCCACCAATGATTTGCAACATGGTTTTCTATAGCAATATGGTATTTAAATTTATTTAATGCTTCTGATTTATCTTTTATGGGATTAATTCCTTTGCCAAAATGATTTAATTCAGGAAGCCTTTTTTTTAATTCCTTAATAAATGATAATCTTTTTTGATGTAGAGTAAATATTTGTGATTTATTTGAGCATACTGTAGAAATAATCTTATTTTTATTTTTTGGTATATTATTTATAACATCATTTAAATCTAATTCTTTATTAGCATTATAAAACCATCTCAAAGCCGGTTGTTCGTAGATTTTACCTTTGTGGCTTATAGCCCAATTTTCCTGACCGGTTAAAACATATGCAAATTGATTTAAATAAACCTTTTCATACGAGGTTATAGAGGATGGTTCAGTAGTTATTATTAAGGTATTAGTTCTTGGACAATGTACTTCAATTTTTGAATTTTTAGATTCTTTTTGTGGAATTGAATTATATACAACAAGCCAATCATAATGTTTATCATTTGGGTCAAAAATAAAATGGCAGTTATTTATAATAGGATAATGATTTATGAACATTTTTGTCCACATTTTTATATCTGATGTAAATGAATTCTTATAAACAAATTTTATACGTATATTATCTTTAATCACTATACAGCCTAATCGCTTTTAAATTGTAAATCGTATAAATATTTATAATGATTACTTGAAGCAAGTAGATCATCATGCTTACCACTTTCAATTATAATTCCTTTATCGAGAACTAAAATTTTATCAGCATTTTTTATTGTTGATAATCTATGAGCAATAATAAATACAGTTCTATTAAACATTAAAGTATTTAATGCATCTTGAACTAACTTTTCCGATTCATTATCAAGTGCACTTGTTGCCTCATCTAAAATAAGAATAGGTGGATTTCTAAGTAATGCTCTGGCAATAGCAATCCTTTGTGCCATACCACCAGATAGTGTAGATCCTTGTTCTCCAATAATAGTTTTATAACCGCTTTCTAATTCCTTAATAAAATTATGAGCATTTGCTTTAATGGATGCATTCTGAACTTCCTCATCTGAGGCATTAAAAGAACCATATTTAATATTATCATTAATAGATTTATTAAATAAAATAGTTTTTTGGGTTACTATTCCAATTTGTTTTCTAAGTGATGAAATATTGTAACTTTTTAAATTCTTATTATTAATAAGGATCTCCCCTGAAGAATAATCATATAATCTTGGAATTAAGTTAACTAGAGTAGTTTTTCCTGAACCCGAACTTCCAACCAATGCAATAGATTCACCCTTTTTAGCCGTAAATGATATATTATTAAGAACAGTTTTTTCATTATTATATGAGAAGCAAGTATTAATAAACTGTATGGAGTTAATATCTGAAGAAAGTTGTATTGAATTAGGTGTATCTAAAATAGTATTTTTTTCATCTAATACTTCAAATATTCTAGAAATAGATGGAAGAGATTTATTTATTTTCATATGTAATAAACTTAATTTTTTTATTGGTTTATACATGTTAGCTAAAGCCACAGTGAAGGCTGCAAGTAATGAAATAGGTAGTTGAGCTGTATACATATATAAAATAACAGCAGTAATACCTAATGAAGAAACAAATGTCATTAGGGGTTCACTAAGTGACATACCCCTAACTTGTTTCATTGTCATACGAAAAATAGATTGATTATAAATTTTAAATTGATTTATTTCATCTTTCTCGGTCTGAAAAGCTTTAACAACTAATGCTCCCGTAATAGATTCTTGAGAAATAGATAAAAGATCTCCAATGCTTTCTTGATTTATTTTAGCTGCTTTCCTTATTTTTCTACTGATAACAATGATTGGAAAAATACAAATAGGAAAAATTAATAAAGAAATTAGAGATAATTTCCAATCAATCCACATAAGAACTGCAATAGAACCGATTAACGTAAATGGTGCTCTTACGGCGTCAGCAAGAACATTAGTTGCAATTTGGTTTAATGCGGTTGTGTCATTTGATATTCTTGAAATAAGTTGACCAACCTTATTATGAGTAAAAAATTGTAATGGTAAGGAGTGAATATGATTGAATAATGATGCTCTTAAATCCGTAACAATTTTACTACCTACCCATTCAGTCATATATTTGCTAATAAAAAATACTATTCCTTGAATTAAGGCAAAAGCTGGAAGAATAAGTAAAGATTTTATTAATTGAGAGAATTCCAATGTGCTGGATGTATTATTCTGATTAGGTAGTAGGGGATTTGATAAAGTTTCTCCAGATACAATTCCTACTGCCCATCCAGCAATTAAAGGAAGTCCAAAAGAAGTACAACCATATAAAATACCAAATATAATTCCTATAATTAATTTAAAACGATAAGGTTTTAAATAGGGTGTTACTTTAGAA
>JBJLEI010000008.1:0-33591 GCA_045566035.1 Pontiellaceae bacterium
GTTGTTGCGAAGAAAGCTCCGGTAAAGAAGAAAGTTGTTGCGAAGAAAGCTCCGGCAAAGAAGAAAGTTGTTGCGAAGAAAGCTCCGGCAAAGAAGAAAGTTGTTGCGAAGAAAGCTCCGGCAAAGAAGAAAGTTGTTGCGAAGAAAGCTCCGACAAAGAAGAAAGCTATATCAAAAAAAGTTTCAAAAGCAGTAAATTTAAGTAAAACCGATGATGCGTTAAATAGTGTATCTGTAATGGATAGAGAGGAAAGGAATGATAGAATAAAGGATTTAATGTCCTTAGCATCTGAACATGGATTTTTAACATTTGAAGATATTAATGAAGCTTTTCCGGAAGATTTAGTTGCAATAGAAGATATAGATAAAATTGTAGGTCTTTTACAGAGTATGGAAATTGATATTATTAAGCAAGATGATGTTGAAGAATATCAGGCCAGAATGGAAAAAGAACAAGCCGATAAACAAAATTCTAGAAGTGATGTATTAGACGATCCCGTGAGAATGTATTTAAAGCAGATGGGTCAAGTTCCATTATTAACAAGAGAGCAAGAGGTTGAAATATCTATGAGAATAGAAGAAGCTGAAATTGCTACAACAAAAGGATTTAATAGATTGGGTTGTGCAACTGATGCCTATCTCGGCGTAATTAAAAGATTAGAGGATGGAAAAGAAAGATTTGATAGAATAATTTCTGATAAACATGTTGAGTGTAGAGAAGATTATTTTAATGATTTACCAAAGGTTTTAAAAGGAATAGATAGAAACCAAGAACTTAAAAAAAAGTATTTTAAAGATTATTCTACAGCTAAGAAAGATTCACCAACCCATAAAAAAGCTATCCAGAATTTTAATGCAACACAAAAAAGACTGACGGTATTATTTAAAGATCTTCATTTTAAACAAAAAGCAATAGAAGATATTGTTCCTGAGATAGATAAACATTTTAAGAAAATTCAAGAGCTTATCGTTGAAGAGGAACGATTAAGAAAAAGTCGTTCAGTTAAATCAAAAAAATTACTCAAAGATATAAGAAAAGAAATATCAGTCCTTGAGTATTATCTTCAAATGGAAAGTGATGAGTTTGATACTCATCACGCTGAGTTAAAAGTTTGGTTACGAAAGGGATTACGCGCTAAAACTGAAATGATTGAGGCAAATTTAAGATTAGTAATTAGTATTGCTAAAAAATACACCAATCGTGGTCTATCATTTCTTGATTTAATACAAGAAGGTAATATGGGTTTAATGAAAGCTGTTGAGAAATTCGAATATAGAAGGGGTTATAAATTTAGTACTTATGCAACATGGTGGATTAGGCAAGCTATTACAAGGTCAATTGCTGACCAAGCAAGAACAATAAGAATTCCCGTACACATGATTGAAACAATTAATAAGTTGATGAGAATTCAGAAGCAGTTATTGCAGGAATTTGGAAGAGAGGCAACTCCAGAAGAATTATCTGATGAAATGGATTTACCTGTGGATAGGGTAAGAGCCATATTAAAAATTGCTCAACAACCAATATCTTTACAATCACCTATTGGTGATAGTGAAGATACATCTTTTGGTGATTTTATTGAAGATAAAGCAGCAGAAAAACCTGATGAGGTGACCGCATTTAGCTTATTAAAAGAAAAGATAGGTGATGTTTTATTAACTTTAACAGATAGAGAACAAGAAGTGTTAACATTAAGATTTGGATTAGTTGATGGATATCCTAGAACATTAGAGGAAGTTGGTCGTAAGTTTAATGTTACAAGAGAGCGTATTCGACAAATTGAGGCAAAAGCCTTAAGAAAAATGAGACATCCTACACGTATCAGAAAACTTGAAGGGTTTCTAGACGGAGAATAATAAGGTTCTAATTTATTATTGTTTTCTTATTACCTTTAGTTATTTTTCCTATAATTATAGATCTTTGCTTATTCATTTTAAGAATTTTTAAAGCCTTTTCAATATCATTAGGGGATATGATGATTATATATCCAATACCCATATTGAAAACACGATACATTTCATCAAAATCAATACTTCCAGATTCTTGAATAAAATTAAATAATGCAGGAATTTTCCAAGATTTAGAATCTATAGTAGCATTAAGATTATCAGGAAGTATTCTAGGTATATTATCATATAATCCACCACCAGTTATATGTGCCATACCATGAATATTAATTTTATTCATAAGCTCTTTAATAGGATGTAAATAACTTTTATGAATTGCTAATAATCCTTTTTTAAATGTAGTTTTTGTATTTGGTATAAGATCAGACAATTCCATTTCTGCATCATCAAATATTACTTTTCTTGCTAATGAATAACCATTAGTTTGTAATCCGGTTGATGGTAATCCTAATATAATATCATTTTGTCTTATTTTTTTTCCTGTAATTAACTTTTTTCTTTCAACTGTTCCAATAACAGTTCCAACTAAATCATATTCTCCTTTAGGGTATAATCCAGGCATTTCAGCTGTTTCTCCACCTAAAAGAGTCATATTATTTTGCCTACAAGCCTTACAAAATCCATTCACAACATTCTCAAATACTTTTGGATCTAAAGAAGATGTTCCAAGATAATCAAGAAAAAATAATGGAGTAGCACCTTGAACAAGAATATCATTAACACAATGGTTAACTAGGTCTTGACCCACTGTATTATGTTGATTTGCTTGATTGGCAATCATTAATTTTGTTCCAACTCCATCGATACTGCTAACTAAAACATTATCTTTACCAGGAGATTTAAATAATCCTCCAAATGAACCAATTTGACTTAATACACCCGATGTATTTGTTTTTTTGACATTATGCTTAATTCGATTTAATGAATCCATCATTGCATCAATATTTACACCTGCTTTTGCATAGGCTGATTTTTTAGCATTCGACATAAAATCCTTTATTTAATTTTAATTGGCTCTTTATCTTTTTTGGATATATCAACAATAATATTTTTAGGTAATCTATTTTTAATACTTTTTTTATATAATTTTAAATATCCTCTTTCTGTATGACTATGCTCTGATAAAATTACATTAATACCATTTTTTTTAGTAGATAGTATATTATGATGGCTCATTTCACCTGTTAGGTAACAATCAGCATCAATACCCTTTAATGATTGGTATCCTGAACCAGCACAGCATGCAATTGTACTTATTTTTTTATTAGAGGCTTCTGCAATACGAAGATATTTTAGACCTAGATATTCTTTTATATTTTTTATTAATAAATTAAATGTAATTGGTTTAGATAATTTAATTAATCTAACTGAATTAGAGTTATTTTTTATAATCTTTCCTTCACCTACACTTTTTATTAACCAATCATTTATTCCACCATTCATATTATCTAATGCTGTATGAGGTGAATATATAGATATATTACTTTTAATAATTCTTGTTATTAACAAATTATCCGGATTTGATAATTTAATTTTTTGTATCGGTAAAAATAAAATCGGATGATAAGTAATAATTAAATCATAATTTCCGTTAACTGCTTCATCTAATATTATATTAGTAAGATCAATCGTTAATAAAATTTTCTTAATATTATGAGATTTTTTTGATTCTACTAATAAACCAACATTATCCCATTCTTCAGCATTCTGAAGAGGAGAAATAATGTTTAATTCATTTATAATATTCTTAAGTATCATAATGATTAGAGTATTTAAACAATTTAACCAAGTGCTCCAGCAATAAATATCATAACAAAAAGAGCAACTGTTTCAAC
The DNA here is from genome assembly GCA_045566035.1 of Pontiellaceae bacterium. Lineage (GTDB taxonomy): Bacteria > Verrucomicrobiota > Kiritimatiellia > Kiritimatiellales > Pontiellaceae > Pontiella. The sequence goes on from JBJLEI010000008.1 coordinate 3,744, forward strand.
AATACCTAGGGTTGTAAGATAATTACCAAAACCTTCTCCTGTCTCAGCCAAAGCATCAGAGCCAGCAGCTCCAGCTTTTCCTTGATACCATGATGAAAAACCCATTGCTATACCACCAATTATCCCAGCACCTAATAAAGCAGGCCAAGCCGATGGATTTACTGCAGCTTCCCCAGTAATTGTATTTAGTAGAAGTAATCCATATATTGTTTGTGATAGGGGTGCACCAATAAAAACAAGTAAAATAAACGGTGCGCTTTTTCCTTGGAGGTAACATTTTTTCCATGCTCCTATAGATGCCATTCCTGCTACACCTGTTCCTAATGCTGATCCAATTGCCGCAAAACTAAGAGCCATTGCTCCACCAAGATTTGCTAATGCTGTCATTGTTGCTGTATCCATTTTTTTTCTCCGATTAATCAGTTAATAAATTTATATATTCTCGTTTTCTTTTTTAAAAGGGTTAAAGTGAATTCCTCCCCACTGAATACCAGCATGACTAGAGAATTCTAAGGTATTAAGTCTTATTCCATGAACTAGAATTCCCATTGTACCTAGTAAAATATTTAAGGTATGACCACCAAATAATGTTAATGCTGAAATAATACTTCCTAATATAAGTCCATTATTTCCAAATGCTTCTATTGCCATTGTATTAAATGCATTAGCTATAGCATATGATGCCGCACCAACAGCATATAATCTAACATAGGAAATAATATCTACAAAATTACTAATAATATCCAGTATAAGTGTAACTAATCCAAAATATAATTTTTGCATGATTAAGCTAACAATAATTAAGGATATTCCAGCTGTTAGCACCCAAATCATTATAGGAGGAAAGGGGTTTTTTAATACCATGTAACCAACTGCATAAAACATAGTAATTGTTGAAAATATCCATCCTAAATCAGATAATGACTGCCATGAATTAATTTTTCGAATAAAATTCCATAAATGTCCTATAATTAAGTGAATTGAAGCTATAATAAAGCATAAAAACATCACATTTTTTGCTGCTAGATCAGAATTTCCATTACCAGTTAACCATTTATTAGAAAGTGTATCTATAATTATAGGAGTATTTTCAAAATATATACCAAAATAATTTGCTGTCAATACTCCCCATAAAACTGCAAAACTACTCATAATATATAAAAGATTAAATACATATTTAGGTGCTTTTTTATTTCGTAATTGAGATAGAAATGTAATTAGAATAAATAATAATCCATAACCAGCATCACCTATTAATATTCCAAAGAATATACTTAGAAATAATAGAAAAACAGCGCTAACATCAAGTTCTTTATATCCAGGAACAACTCCAATTACACTAAAAACAGCTTTAATTGGATCTACCCATTTTGGATTTTTTAGGTAAGTTGGAGGATTATCAGAGTCTTTAACATCCTCAATTTTAAATCCCCATCCATATTTTTTTGCAGCGTTTATTATATCCCGTTCATTATTATGAGGTATATAGCCTTGTATATATGAAATATTATCTAATTCACTCATTCCACCTTTAACAAACTCGAAATTAAATTCATCAATAGCATTAATTTGATCAATTTTTAATTTATTTTTATAGGATGATAGTTGGATTAACTTTTCATTACATTTATCAATATCCTGATCAGCTTTTTTTATAGCATCCCTTATCTCATCAAGTGAATTATTTGGTATTATTGTCTCAGTAATAGGTAAGGAGAAATCTTTATTAGAAATTACTAGAGAATATATATCGTTTTTATCCATATTAATTTGAATAATTTTAACACCTTCTGGAACAGAAATTTTTTCTTTTTTGCTATATTGATATAATTTCAAAGTAACTGTTTTATTTCCTAATTCATTAAATAATTTTGGATCAAAATTACCAAATTTTTCTATTCTATTATATTCACTTAGTAGATTGGATTTAGATTCATTTAAAGAATTAATGTTATTTGAAATATCTAGAATTTGATTAGTTAGATTATCAGTTGTATCAGATGAGATATCATTGTCATATCGATTAATAATATCAGATGATTTATTAATATCATTTAATTTTTTTTCAGCTTTAGTAAATGATAAATTTTTTGGCTTATTAATATTTTCAACATGTAAGACCTTCAAATTTCTAAGAACATGTAATGATTCATCACATTTTTTATGAGTACAAAATAATGTTATTTTTTTCATTTTAACAATCATGAACTTTTACCTTTTGCTATTTTTGATCGAGCAACAGCAGCAGTTTGTTGGTCACCCATAAATATCCTAATAATTCTAATATTTTCTTTTGCTTCAGGGATTTTAACTTTTTCAAATAAATTAACTCTTTGTGTAGTTGTTCTTAATTCATTACTTAAAAGTTTATATTGTTCATTTAAGATTTGAATTTCAACTCGAAGGTAGATTAAGTCCTTAATTTTATTAATTCCTTTATCAATCCATAATGGTGTAAGAAATAAATTAGGAGTTTCTTGACGAAATATAATTTCATCTAACAATGGTATATTAACTCCAGCTATATTTCCTTGTGATGTTTTTAATGAAAGCACTTCAATGTATTTGCTTAAATTAATATCTTGAGAATATAAACAAATCCATGATTCAAGGTTGGATCGTTCTTTATCTTCAAGACTTTTTCTATCTTTAATATCATTTTCTAATTTACGAATTTCCATCTGTAATTGTTGTTTCTTTAACAACAAGGTTGGTAGATATCTTTGAAATCTTTTTAAAGAATCTCTTTGAGATTTTAACTCATTTTTAGTTAGTTTTATTTTTGACATATTTTATATTTTATTTAGTTGGCCAAAACTTATCTGTTAATTTTGATGATATTCCAGTCTCAGATGGATCAAAACAGTCTGCTAGAATCTTCCAGCCAGAATCAAGTGCATTTTCTAGTGGTAAATTTACACTAATATCCATCATTTCTTTTTCAAAACGATTACCATAAGATAAAAGTTTATTATCCCAATCGCTCATTCTAAAACCCATAGATTGCTTCTCAAGAGTTTCTTTATATGACGCATATAATTGAATCATTGTATCCATGACAGTTCGATGATCTTCACGTGTTTTGTTATTCACCTGTTGTTTTAATCGACTTAATGATCCAAATGGCTCAATTCTTCCATTTTTTAAGTAAAACTGACCTTCAGTAATATATCCTGTATTATCGGGAACTGGATGGGTAACATCATCTCCAGGCATTGTTGTAACTGCTAAAATAGTTATAGAACCACTTCCTTCAAAATCAACAGCTTTTTCATATCTTGAGGCTAATTGAGAATATAAATCACCAGGATATCCTCTATTGGATGGAATTTGCTCCATTGTAATTGCAACCTCTTTCATTGCATCAGAAAAATTAGTCATGTCAGTTAATAAAACAAGTACACGTTTATTTTGTAATGCATATTGTTCTGCAACAGCTAAGGATGCATCTGGAACTAGAAGACATTCTACTGTTGGATCGGATGCAGTATGAACAAACATTACAGTTCTAGATAAAGCACCACTTTCATCTAATTTATCTCTAAAAAATAAATAATCATCGTGTTTTAAACCCATACCACCAAGAATAATTATATCAACTTCAGCTTGAAGAGCAATTTGAGCTAATAAATCATTATATGGCTCACCAGCAACTGAGAAAATAGGAAGCTTTTGTGATTCAACTAATGTATTAAATAAATCAATCATAGGTATACCAGTTCGAACCATATTTTGTGGAATAATTCTTTTTGCAGGATTTACAGATGGCCCACCAATTTCAATCATATTTTCTGTTATCTCAGGACCATTATCTCTAGGTTTTCCAGATCCAGTAAATACTCTACCTAATAAATTTTCTGAGAAAGGAATTTGCATTGTTTTACCAAGAAATTTAACCCTTGCATCTGTTCCAATACCTCTCCCACCAGTAAATACTTGCAAGAATACCATTTCATCTTCTAATCTTATAACTTGTGCTAATGATGTATTATTATTTGAATCAACTTGAGCTAATTCTCCTGCAATTACATTATCTGCCTTTACAACAATTACATTACCTGTAATTTGTTCAACCTTATGGTATACTTTATTTTGCATTTTTTATTACCTCCGAAAGCATTTTTTTCCACTGTTTTACATATTTTTTATAATCATCTGATTCATATTCACAAACATTCATATCTCTACATATTTGAGTTAATTTTTGAAAAAATGTACGCGCATCAGTTTTATCACTAAAATCTAATGAACTTCTTAATAGTGAGAGTACCATATTAAAAGTATAACGTTGTCTCTCAACAGAATTAGAGGAATCAATCTCATCAAAAGCATTTTGCTGTAAGTATGTTGAATCAATATATTCTGATTTTAAATAAATAATAAAATCATCTATTGATGTTCCTTCTTCACCAACTACTTTCATCATTTGACCAACTTCATTTCCATCCTTTATCATCTTATTAGCTTCATTTAAATCATCATTATCTACGACACTTGGGTATTTACTCCAACTTTCTAATGGATCAACTGCTGGATATCTTCTTGCATCTGACCTAGCTCTCGATAAACCATGAAAAGCTCCAACAACTTTAAGTGTTGCTTGTGTTACTGGTTCCTCAAAGTTACCGCCAGCAGGGGATACAGTACCACCAATTGTGACAGAACCTGTTTCTCCATTCTTTAGTTTAACAACACCACCTCTTTCGTAAAATGAAGCGATAACTGATTCTAAATATGCAGGAAATGCTTCTTCACCAGGAATTTCCTCTAATCTTCCTGACATTTCTCTTAACGCTTGAGCCCATCTGGACGTTGAATCAGCTAATAAAAGAACATCAAGTCCCATTTGTCTGTAGTATTCAGCTAATGTAACGCCTGTGTAAACAGATGCTTCTCTAGCAGCAACTGGCATAGAGCTTGTATTACAAATAATTAAAGTTCTTTCCATTAATGATTTTCCTGTACGAGGATCAATTAATTCTGGAAATTCTCGAAGTGTTTCAACTACTTCTCCTGCCCGTTCTCCACAAGCAGCAACTATAACGATATCAACTTCAGCATTTCTTGAGGTAATCTGTTGTAGAACAGTTTTACCCGCACCAAATGGGCCTGGAATACAATATGTTCCCCCTTTTGCAACAGGAAAAAATGTATCAATTGTTCTTAATTTCGTTGCCATTGATTCTGTTGGTCGTAATCTTTCTGCATAACATTTAATTGGAACCTTAACTGGCCAAACTTGCATTATTTTACATTCTTCAATATCGCCACTAGAATTTGATATTTTTGCAATAATTTTTTCTACTGTATAATCTCCACTAGATGCAATTTCTGTAATTTTCCATTTACCTTCTATAGCAAATGGAACCATAATTTTATGCTCATATTGACCTTCAGGAACTATTCCTAATGTATCACCAGATACTACTGAATCTCCCACTTTTACTGAAGGAGTAAAATTCCATTTAAGATCGCGAGGTAAAGGATCAAGATAAGTACCTCTTTTTAAAAAAAATCCACACTCTTCTGCAAGAGCGGGTAGGGGGTTTTGTAATCCATCAAAAACTTGTGTTAATAACCCAGGTCCTAATTCAACAGATAATAATTTACCGGTAAATTCAACAATATCTCCAATTTTTAATCCTGTTGTATCTTCAAAAACTTGGAGTTCAGCACTATCTCCTTTAATTCTAATAACTTCTGCTTTTAATCTCAAATCAGAAGATTCGATACATGCATAAGCAACCTCATTTAATATTACAGGATTATAAAATTCAACTTTTAGTAAATTTCCATTAACTCCAATAATTTTACCTTTATTAATACTCATAATTCTCACCCTCTATAAACAAATTATTATAACAATATTTTTTCTGACTTTGTATTTTCATTAATTATATTTTCTAAATTATTATATCCTTTTTCATCATCCATATCGTTCCATTTAAGGATAATTTTTAATTGAATTGCATAAACTATAATCTTTTCAAAACTAAAATAATCACCAATTAATTCTTCAAGTAATTTTATTTTAAATTGATCAATTTTTTTTTCTATTTCTCCAGGATTTTCTGTATTGAGAATTGATTGAATAGAATTATCAATTTCACCACTATATCCATAATGATTTTTTAGATATTGTTTGCTATCAATATTTAATATTTGAGCTCTATATTTAGCTAAATTATTTTTAATTTGTATTTCTATATTTTCCCATTTAGTAAGTACAATGTGATTATCTTTATTAATTGTATTATTAAAAAGTGATTGAATTATTTCAATCTCATTATTTTTGAGAATTACATTACATGAATTTATAAAATCATTATAAGAAATAGGATTTTCACAACCTAGATAAATATTTGGCAAACTTGAAATTAATGAGTAATAAGACATTATTAATTTATGACTTTGTCATCTCCTCAGCAATTTCAGAGATTATTTTTGATATTTCTGGTCTTAAAAATTCTGCTAATGCACTACTAATGGAATCAGATGAATAGTCAAGGTAAACATTTTCATCTTCAAATTTTAAAGTAAAACCTTTTAAAATCTCATTACTTTCTAATAATGATATTTTATTTCCACTTTCTTTTAATAAATTTGATGCAAAATCTTTTAATTCTTTTACATCATTAGGATTAACAGATATAACCATATTATCTTTATTTGTATCTGAAACAACTTTTAGGATTAATTCCTTTAAAAAAGAGGAGTTAATTTCTTTTTTAACTGAACTATTAAGAGATTCTACAACAATTTTTTCACAACATTGTCCTAACAGAATTAAAAGGTCTCGACTTGCCTGTTTGACTGAATTTAATGATTTTTTTTCTAAAGAAATAGCCTCTTTTTTAGCAAGCTCTGATTTTTCTTTATAAATATTTTCGGCATTTAAAATAATTTTTTTTGCTTCAGATTTTGCATTTTCAATTATTTGAGATGCTTCCTTAGATGCTTCTTCAACACCTTCTTTTTTTATTTGATTAATAATATATTGAATTTCCTCAGCCATTTTCACCCCCATTAATTGTAATTATTATATCGATATAAAAGGATTGATCTCAGTATGCAAGCTTCATTCGTAAATAATATATAAAATATTTAATAAGGTAATAAATAATAGTTAGAAAATACCTAATTCATCAAGTAGATTGATTAATATCTCTGATGTTATTCCTAAACTATTTTGACTAATTTTATCTAAATTATCGTTACTTGTATGCCAATAGTCATTTAACCCTTTTTGGGATCCAAAATGGAAATCGATTAGGTTAATTGATGGAATACCAATATTTTGGAAGGGTACATGGTCATCAATTATAAAAATATGATCCATAGGCAGAATGTATTCTTCTAGATTATTTTTCTTGGCTGATGTAAATAAATGTTTTCTTAAAATAGGGGCTGTGTTACCTGGAAGAGTAAAAGTTAAGTCCTTATCTCCAACCATATCTAATAAAATCATTGCTTTACATTTTTTATAAAAACCAGATTTTTTAATATCATTAACAAAATACCTACTTCCATGAAGACCATCTCCTGGAATATAATTTTTTATTCCCTCTTCTCCGTCAAAAAAAACTAAAATAATTCCATATTTTAATTCTACATCATTAAGTATTCTTGAAAGCTCTATTAATATACCAGTACTTGATCCAGAATCATTAGCTCCAATATAATTTTTAATTCCAGGCATTGTATCAAAGTGAGATCCTATAATTATCCACTCATCTTTTTTTCCAGGAATATAACCAATAATATTAATCATATTCTTTTTTCCAACTGGTGTAGAATCTGTAAAATATTGAAGTTTTGTTTTAATAGAATGAGAATCTAGTCTTTCTTTAATATGCATTGCTGCATTATTCCCATTTGTAGTACCAGCATCCCTTGGCGAGAATTTTATAAGTTTAACAATTTCATTGTATGCATTATTTGGATCAAATTTTTCTGATAATGGATGTGCTAATAGAGAATAATTAACGGATATTAATATAATAAAAATATTTATTTTAATACTAAATATTTTTTTCATTCATTATTCTATCTATCAATAAGGATTTTAATTTTTCATCCTCTTTTACAGCATTTATTGCAGAATCTCTTCCTTGTCCTAGCTGTTCTCCGTCCATAGATAACCATGAACCTTTCTTTTCTATAATACCACAATCTATAGCTGCATCAATTATAGATCCAGCATAAGAGATACCTTCAGCATATAATATATCGAATTCAGCTTGTGTAAATGGAGCTGCAACTTTATTTTTTACAACTTTAATACGTGTTCGATTTCCATAAACATTTCCACTTGAATCTTTTAATTGACCGATTCTACGAATATCCATTCTAACAGAAGAGTAAAATTTTAATGCTCTACCACCTGGGGTTGTTTCTGGGCTACCAAACATAACACCTACCTTCTCTCTAATTTGGTTTGTAAATATACAAATACATCTAGAGTGATTAATAGCAGCAACTAACTTTCTTAATGCCTGAGACATTAGTCTAGCTTGTAATCCTACGTGTGATTGACCCATTTCACCATCTAATTCAGCTCTTGGTGCTAGTGCAGCAACAGAATCAACTACCACGACATCTAAGGAATTACTCTTAACAAGAGTTTCGCAAATATTTAAAGCTTCTTCTCCAGAGTCAGGCTGAGAAACTAATAAATTTTCAATATCTACGCCAATTTTTTTAGCATAAATAGGATCAAGTGCATGTTCCGTATCTATAAATGCTGCTGCACCACCACTTTTTTGAGCATTTGCAATAATATGAGAAACTAGCGTTGTTTTTCCTGATGATTCTGGTCCATAAATTTCAACAATTCTTCCTCTAGGTACACCGCCTATACCTAAAGCCATATCAACAGTTAAAGCCCCTGTTGAAATTGATTCAATTTTCTTATCTGCAGCTGCCTCACCTAATTTAACAATAGAGCCTTCACCATATTGTTTTTGAATTTGAGATACTACATCCTCCAATGCAACTTGATGTTTATTTTTATCTTTAGCCATACACTATTCTCCATTTTTTAGCGTAAACTAAATTTTGATGGTTTTATAAATGTTTACAAGATTATTAGTTTAAATTCCAAAGTCATCAGCTCGAACCATTTCTGGTTCAACACCAAGTTGATCAACCATTTCATTAACACATTGTAGCATTATTGGTGGTCCACATAAATAGTATTCTATTTCAGTTGGATCAGTATGTTGATCTAAATATTCATCTAAACAAACTTGATGAATAAAACCTGTTGATCCTTCCCAATTATCTTCAGGAAGTGGGTCACTAAGCGCTATATGTAATGTAAAGTTTGGAAATTGTTTTTCTAATTCTCTAAACTCATCAATATAAAAAAGCTCTCTTTCCGATCTTCCACCATACCAAAATGTAATCCTTCTATCTGATTTAATTCGTTTAAGTTGATCATAAATATGAGACCTCATTGGCGCCATACCAGCACCACCGCCTATAAAACACATTTCACGATCTGTTTCTTGAGCAAAGAATTCACCATACGGACCTGATATAGTTATTTTATCACCAGGTTCGAGGTCAAAAACGTAGCTAGAGCAAATTCCTGGAGGATAATCTGTTCCTGGAGGTGGAGAAGCAATACGAATATTAAGCATTACTATATCATCTTCTAATGGAAAACTGGCCATTGAGTATGCTCTAAAACAATCCTCTTCATTATCAGCGACTAAATCAAACATTTTAAATTGCTCCCAGTCACTACGATACTCATCTTCAATTTTAAAATTACTATATTTAAGATCTTTATATGCTGGAACATCTATTTGTATATATCCACCAGCTTTAAAATCTAATTTTTCTCCTTTAGGTAATTCTACAACAAGTTCCTTAATGAAGGTTGCCACATTATGATTTGACCTGACAGTACACTCATATTTTTTAATTTCTAAAATTTCAGGTTCAATTTCTAACTTCATATCTTGTTTGACTTTTAACTGACAAGCTAACCTCACTCCTTCTTTTGCTTCAGCCTTAGTAACAGACCCTGCTTCAGTAGCTAATAATTCTCCTCCACCTTCAAGAACTTTACACTTACACATGGCACATGTACCACCGCCACCACATGCTGATGGTAAGAATATATTTTCATCAGAAAGAGCAGCCAATAATGATGCACCAGGTTTAACTTCAATATCTTTTGAACCATCATTAATTGATAATTTTGCAAAACCTTGAGGTACTAATTTTTTTGCTGCTAACATTAAGATGCTAACAAGAGCCATTATCAAAATAGTAAAAATTCCAACACTAATTAATATGTAGTTAATACTTTCCATAATTATTCCTATGTTTGGTTAATTATTATTCGTTTTAAAACACAAACCATTACATTAAAGATCTATTCCCGCAAAACACATAAATGCCATAGCCATTAATCCAGTTGTTATCATTGTAATACCAAGACCTTTTAGACCATCAGGAATATGAGAATATCTTAATTTTTTTCTTATAGCTGCAATACTAACAATAGCAAGTAACCAACCAATACCAGAGCTAAATCCATAAACAGTAGATTGAAGAGCTGTATAATCTCTTTCAACCATAAATAAAGAACCACCTAATATGGCGCAATTTACTGTTATTAAAGGTAAATAAATACCTAATGCATTATATAAAGGCGGAAAAAATTTATCTAAAACCATCTCAACTAACTGAACCATAGAAGCAATTGTAGCAATAAAACAAATTAGATTTAGAAATGTTAGGTCGAGTTTTGCAAAAAATGAAGAAGGGTTATTTGGAGTTATCCAAGCTAAAGCACCTTCTTTCAATAAAAAATTATTAATTGCCCAGTTTGTAGGTACTGTTATTGTTAAAACAAAAATTACTGTTAATCCTAAACCTGTTGCCGTATCAACTTTTTTTGAACAGGCAAGAAAGGTACACATTCCTAGGAAGAATGCTAATAAAATATTTTCTACAAAAATGGCTTTAATTGCTAAATTTAAATATTCCATTTATTCCTCCACAAATTTATTTAATGTTCTTTGAATCCAAATTAATAAGCCTAAAATTATAAATGCACCCGGAGCTAATAATAATAATCCATTACCTTGAAATGCTTCGCCCATTAACCATTCATGATTTAAAACAGCTTTTCCAAATAATTCACCAAAACCAAATAATTCTCTAACTGCCGCAACCGATATAAGTATCCATCCATAACCAATTCCATTACCTAAACCATCTAAAATTGATTCTTTAGGACCATTCTGTAAGGCAAAGGCTTCCGCTCGACCCATAACAATACAGTTAGTGATAATTAGTCCTACAAAAACACTTAACTGTTTACTTAAGTCAAAAAGGTATGCTTGAAGTAATTGATCAACAGCAATTACTAATGATGCGATGATTGACATTTCCACAATCATTCTTATCCCACCAGGTATATGCTTACGAAGTAATGAAATAATAAGATTAGAACCTGTTACAACAAATGTTAAGGCAAGAGTCATAACAACAGCTGTTTCTAATTTTACTGTTACAGCTAAGGCTGAACAAACTCCTAACGCCGCTACCGAAATAGGATTATTATCGGAAAAAGGATCAAACAATATTTTTTTATTAGATGGCATATTAAGATTCCTTTATTTTATTAAAAAAGTATTTTGCATATATTTCTGCATCTGCTTTAAGAAGGTTTTCAACTCCTTTAGATGTTATAGTAGATCCTGAAATACCATCTACAGAGTACTTGTCATTATCTGATCCTGGTTTTAAAACCTTGAAATTTGCAACAATACCATTTTCATATATTTTTTTGTTTTTAAATTGATCTTGAAACCAAGATTTTTCAATTTCAGCACCTAAACCTGGTGTTTCTTTATGGGCATAAAAACTAATTCCAACAATCGTTTCAATATCCGAATCAATTGCTAAATATCCATACAAAACACTCCATAATCCTTTTCCTGAAATAGGAAAGGCGTACTTAGAAGGATTAGATTCATTATTATCACGCCATGAATAAATTGAAATTTGATTATATGGTTTTCCATCACCACGAATAATAGCTTCATCTAATAAAATTGTATCTTCAGTAATATGAGAAGAATATTTTTTTTCAATTTCATTTTTTGATAAAATATTTATATCAATTCCAAATGCTTTAACAATGTTCCTCTTTACATCAAATTCCTTATTTGCGGTTTGTATTTTTTTTAATCCAGAAGCTAATCCTGAAAGTAACACACTACATACTAAGCAGATACCTAATGCAAAAATTATTGTTTTAGTTTCCTCACGCATGATTTAAAGCCCTCGCATATTTTGTTCGCTTTTTTATATGACCCTGAACTACATAATGATCAATCATTGGTGCCATCACATTCATGAATAAAATAGCCAACATTATTCCTTCTGGATAAGCAGGATTCGCTACACGAATAATAACGGTTAAAATACCTATTAGAAAACCATAAATAATTTTTCCTTTATCAGAGGCAGCAGCAGATACAGGATCTGTTGCCATAAATACTATACCGAACATAAATCCACCCATAGCTAGATGATAATAAAATGGAATATTTGCAAATGAGTTATCAATAGGAAGAATATTAAATAATCCACCCATAAATAATGCTCCAGCAATACCACTAAAGATAATTTTATTTGATGCCACTCCAGTTAATAAAAGAAAACCTAAACCTAATAAAATAGCAATTACAGATGTTGATCCTATACTGCCTGAAATATTTCCAATGATCATATTGGTTAAATCAAATCCAGAATTATTAAGTGAGGAAACTGCACTTTCACCAGCTTCAGTAGCAGCCGAAATAGCTAATGGTGTTGCCATAGTTACACCGTCTAATGATTCCCAGCCAGCACTAGGTTCGGATATATTTAACAATTTATTTGTGATCGGTGTATCTTTTAATGAACCAACCCATACTCTATCACCTGATATTTGAGCTGGATAAGCAAAAAATAGAAATGCTCGACCAGTTAATGCTGGATTTAAGATATTGTAACCAACTCCACCAAATATTTCTTTTCCAATAATAATTCCAAATGCAATTCCTAACGCTACTTGCCATAAAGGAGTTGTTGGCGCTAAAGTTAAAGGGAATAGCATTCCGCTAACTAGAAAACCTTCATTAATCTCATGTTTTCTTATAATAGCAAAAGTAACTTCACAAATTCCACCTACTAAATACGAAGTAAAAATAATCGGAAGAACCATAAAAGATCCTCTAATTAGATCAGAAATTAATGTGGATTCAATTCCATTGTGAATATTAAATTGATTTCCTGCATTCCAGATTCCAAATAAAATACATGGAAAAAGTGCATATACTACATATACCATTAATCTTTTTTGATCAATAGAGTCTCTAACATGAGGAGAACTTTTTGTTACATCAGCTGGAGTACGATTAAATGTATCACCAGCTTCAAATAAAGGATATAATCTTTCAAACTTACCGCCTTTTTCAAAAAGTGGTGCAATATACTTATCTTGAAGATCAAATAAAAACTTCATTATATTCCTTCCTCTTCAATTTCTTCTAAACCTTTTTTAATAATAGAACAGACATCAGTTTTATGAGGGTCAACAAAAGATGCTATAGCAAAATCTTCAGGGGCAGTTTCAAGAATACCAAGTTGAATCATTTCATCGGTATCATGTGCTATAGCAGCTCTGATTAAATAATCAGTCATGATATTAAGTGGTTGGTATTTATCCATCCAACCCGTAACTACCATCGCTCTATGACTACCATGTTGATTTGTTCCTAGTTTTCTTTTGTGGTTAAATAATGCTGAAAGAGTAACCCTATGAGCACTATATTGATCAATACCAGGCATTGTCCATCCCAATATATGCCTCGAACGATCTTCCTCTAAAGCAAAGTATTCTGATCCGTAAAAATGAACAAAGGTTGATAATGTTGCTTTTTCACCCCACATTATATTACCACGAATTAAACGAATTTCAGCATCCTCCAGAGCATTAGATAATAGATTTTCCATAGAACCACAAAAAGGGACTTTATAATGTTTTCTATATTCTTCTTTAATTCCTGGACCTGAAAGAGAAATAATTTTTGATCTTGGTAACTCTCCGGTAATTAATAATTTTCCAATATGAATAACATCCTGAGCATCTAATGTATAAACCATATCATTAGGAAGAATAGGACTAATACGATTAATATGAATGCTTGTATTACCGGATGGATATTTACCATCAAAAATATGAACTGAAGTATTAACTAAATTAGGAATTTGAGTCTTTTTTGATGCACAGAGATAAACGGTACCATCTGTTAATTTATTTAATGCATTAATACCAGTCTGAAAAAAATCTTCGTTGCCTTTTAGATAAACATTAAAATTAGCTTGGAAGGGTGCTGCATTACATGCATTAATAAAAATAGCTTTTGGTTTTAAGGATGGATCAGCAATTTTTCCAAATGGTCTTTGTATAAACATTGGCCATATACCAGACAATAAAAGGTGTTGTTTTAATTTATCTGAAGATATTTGATTTAATGCTTCATTAGTAAACTTCTCAAATATTTCAGATTCTTCCTCATTTGAAGATTCGATGATAATTTCTGTTGGAAATCTTCTATCACCAAGGTTAATAGCCGTTATTGTTCCGCATGTAGGAGATCTAAAGGTTACATGATCCATTCGTTTATTAGTAAATAACAATCCACCTCTTTTTACATAATCCCCAACTTTAACATTTAATTTTGGTTTAATTCCTTCAAACTCAGTTGGATAAATACAAAACTTATTTTCATTAATACATCTATTATCAATTTCATTAGATGGTTCGCCAATAACATTTATATCAAAGCCTTTTTTTATTTTATGTATTTTCAAAAATATTTCTCCCATAAAAAATAAATTAATAGATAGATTAATACCGATTCAGTTCTATCGTTTAAAGGTTAAATTTAAAAAAGTTATTAATTAACAAAAGTTTCTATAATTGGATAAAATTCTTTTTCTATATAAAAAAGCCATGAATCATATAAATGGGGATAATTTATAAGATGATCTGATGTTTTATTTAACTTATGATTTAAATAGTCAATTGGATTATTGGGCGCATCAGTAATTGCAGTTATTGCTGTTGTCTTTCCTCTTTCTGAATCTTTTCCAAGTGTTTTACCTGCGATATCTTTTTTTCCTGATGCATCTAATATATCATCTGCTAATTGATAAACAGTTCCTAGTTCATAACCTGCTTCTCTTAAGGCATTAGCCTCATTAGGATCAGAATTACCTCCTGCTACTGCAGAAAAAGCAAATAAGGAACCGGTTTTAAACCTTGCAATGTTTTCGCAATCCGACCAATTTCCAGGAGATCCTCTTAAGATTAATTCTTGTTCAGCTTCAGATGAACAAACTTCTCCAGTCATATTAATTAATTCTTCTAAAAGATCTATTCGAGGTTGTTTTGTTAATAAAGCAATAGATTTAAACATTAATGTATCACCAAAAAGTATAGCACCATTAATTCCATACTTTTTCCAAAATGTTGGATGACTTCTTCTTAATAAACCTCCATCTATTACATCATCATGAATTAAGCTTGCAGAATGCATTACATCTACAGCAGCTCCAGCAGTTGATAAAATTTCTTTATTAGTACCGCTAACTAATCCTAAATACTGAATTAATTTTGACCTTAACATCTTTCCAGAACCTAAAACATTTTCATTAAATGAAATAAATTCATTAAGGTTAGTATTTTCTAAAATAGATAAAATCTTTTTCTGAACATCATCTAATTGTAATTTTATGTCATTTAAATTTGGCTTCATAATTAACTACTCTATTGTTAACATGTTTAAAATCGCAGTAAAGAGTTATGCCTTACTGTTTTTATTATTTTTTTATGTGAGTTCGATATTGAAGCTAAATAGATTAAAGTTTTTTAATAATATTAAAAAAGAATTATGGAATGATTGGAAGTGGCAAATTTCTAATAATTTATCCACTTTAGAGTCAATTAAGAAGATTACTAATTTAATTGATTCTGAAAAAAAAGGATTTGATAAAAGTGAATTTTTAAGCACATCAATTACTCCTTACTATAGTTACCATGTTAATAGTAAATATTTAAGAAAAACAATCATCCCTTCTAATAACGAGTTTATAAAATCATCTGATGAAATGGATGATCCTTTAGGAGAAGAGGATAATAGAGTAACTCCATACATTATTCATACATATCCAGATAAGGTTTTATTTCTAGCCACTACTTTTTGCTCAACTTATTGCAGATATTGTACTAGAGCAAGGTTAGTTGGTAAACCCACATTTAATAATAGCGATTTTGAATCTTCATATAATTATATAAAAAAAAATCAGCAGATAAAAGATGTATTAATTTCGGGTGGAGATCCATTAGTAATGAGTGATTCTTCCTTGGAAGATATATTATTTAGATTAAGAGAAATCTCCCATATAAAGCTTATTAGGATAGGGTCAAAAATTCCAGCTGTTCTACCAATGAGAATAACTGATAATCTATGTAAAATATTAAAAAAATATAATGTTTGGTTGAGTCTTCACTTTATTCATAATGATGAATTAATAAGTGAAACTCGAGAAGCTTGCTCTAAGCTAAGTAGATTTGGTATACCGATGGTAAGTCAGACTGTTTTACTTAAAAATATAAATGATACTCATAATCAATTAGCTGAATTATTTTATAATTTGGTAGCACTTAATATTAAACCTTATTATTTACTTCAATGCGATCCAATAAGAGGATCAAAACATTTTAGAACAAGTATAGAAAAGGGAATAAATTTAATTCAATCTCTTCATGGAACAATTTCTGGAATTGCTATTCCTCAATATATTATTGATGCACCAGGTGGAGGGGGAAAGGTTCCAATTTTATCTAAAGATCAAATTAGAAGAGATGGAAACAAAATATTTTTTAAGAATTATCAAAATAAAGAATATTTTTATCCTGATCTAAATGATAACATAAATTAGAGGATTATTTAATGAATAAACATTGTGGTTTATATATTCATATTCCTTTGTGTAAATCAAAATGTAGATATTGTGATTTTTACAAAGTAACTCCAAAACAATGGATTGGTGCAGATTTATTTTTAGATGCTCTTGAGAAAGAATTTAAAGGATTTCCAAATAATTTTTCTCCTGTATCAATTTTTATAGGCGGGGGGACACCATCTGCTTTATCAAGTAAAGAGTTTTTTAAATTATTAAAATTAATTCATAAATATGTAAATTTAGATAATATTATAGAATGGACTTGCGAATCAAATCCGTCATCACTTGATTCCGAAAAAATGAATTTAATGAATCGAATGGGTATTAATAGGTTATCCATAGGTGTTCAATCATTTAATGATAAATCCCTAAAACTTCTTGGCAGAAATCATGATAGCGAAAAGGCTATTCATAAAATTAATGAAGCAAGATCTATTGGATTCGATAAATTAAACATTGATTTAATTCAATCTATTCCAGGAATGAGCGATAAGGAAATAGAAGAAGATCTTAAATGTATTAAAAAAATATTACCAGATCATATATCATATTATAATTTAATTTATGAAAAGGGCACACCTTTAACTCATGATAAAGATAATGGAAAATTAAAATTATTCACCGATGAAAAAGAGTCAGATATATATTTTTACATTAAAGAATATTTGTCTGATATTGGATACAGGCAATATGAAATATCTAATTATTCATTAAATAATAATATGTCATTACATAATCTATTGTATTGGAAAGGAGATGAATATATTGGATGTGGTCCATCTGCGCATTCACATTGGAATGGTGAGCGTTATAGTAATGTTAGTAACTTATCAAAATATTATGAGAAATTAATGAATGATGAGTCTATTATTGAAATAAAAGAAAGATTGCCTTCTGATAGTAAAGCAAAAGAAACTTTTGTTATGTGGTTAAGACTAAATGAGGGAGTTAATATTTTAGATTTTGAAGAAAAAGTTAATGTTAAATTAAATAATTTATATACTAATGAAATAGCCGAATTAATTGATAAAAATTTTTTAATAAAACAATTCGGAAATATTAAAATTCCAGACAATAAAAAATTTCTTAGTGATTACGTTTTCTCTGAGTTAATTTAAGTCAGGCTTTTTTAATAAGTCCGGATCTAATAGCTTTAGTCGATACCCAAGTTCTTTTTACTGAACCATTCTCATCAACAATTTTTATTTTCTGAAGATTAGGTTTAAATTTTCTTTTACTTGCACTCGTAACATGAAGACCAATTCCACCTTTTTTCTTTGCTAGACCTTTTCTGACAATACGTCTTCCAACAATTGTTTTCTTACCAGTAATTGAACACTCTCTACCCATAATTACTACCTCAATTTTTTACCAACTAGCCTTAGTCATACCAGGAATATGACCTTTTGAAGCCATTTCTCTTAACGTTATACGAGAAAGTTTAAATTTACGATAAACTGCATGAGGTCTTCCTGTTAATGAGCATCGATTCATAATTCTATTAGGATTCGCATCTAATGGAAGTGATCGAAGTTTTCTGATGGCTATCATACGTTCTTCTGGTGATGTCTCAGGATTACTTATCGTTTTCTTCAGATTTATACGTTTTGAATAATAACGATTTGCACATGCAATACGTTTCTCATTTTTAACAATTTTACTTTTCTTTGCCATAAAAATTTTAATTCCTTCATTAAAAGTAGCGGATAAAACCTTATTTAAATAATTATATCCAACTTAAAATGAAAAAAAATTACATTCTGTTGATTGGATTTTATTACTTTTTAGGTAATATAAATATATGAGTATTAATAATAATGTTGATTTAATTGATATAGAAGAAAATAAAATCTCTCCATCAGCGAAGATTTATTCTGGTTGTAGATTATTAGGAAATAATACTTCTATTGATTCTAATTGTATTCTTGGTGAAGAAGGTCCTGTTATACTTGATAATTGTCAATTAGGAAGAGGAGTAAGGTTAAAAGGAGGTTATTTTAAGAATTCTGTTTTTTTAAATAATTCGTCAATTGGTTCAGGAGCTCATATAAGAGGTGGAACTTTGTTAGAAGAATATTCAAGTGCCGCTCATTGTGTTGGATTTAAACAAACAATTCTTTTTCCTTATGTAACTGCTGGTAGTTTAATAAATTTTTGTGATGCTTTTATTTCCGGTGGAACAGATATAAAAAATCATTCTGAAATCGGCTCATCATATATACATTTTAATTATACTCTCAATCAGGATAAAGCTACTCCATCAATTTTTGGAAATATTTCAGATGGTATATTTCTTAACGAAAATCCAATATTTTTAGGCGGTCAAGGTGGTTCTGTTGGGCCTATCCAATTAGCATTTGGATCTAAGGTTGCAGCAGGAAGTATCTTAAGAAACGATTATTTAAAAAAAAATCAAATTATTTCAGAACCACACATAAAAAAATGCGAGAAGAATTTTATTCATCATTTTATTTCGGATCCTAAAAAAATTATAAAAAACAACCTAAATTATCTTGGTACATTAAACGCCTTATATTGTTGGTATTCGGAAGTAAGATCTAAGTATATAAAAAATGAATTTGATCAAAGATTAATTGATGGAGCTAAAGCATTACTTATAAAATCATTTGAATATCGCTTAAAACATTTTAAACATTTTTATACCGATAATTTAGATAAAAATATTTCATATCTAAATATCGATGATTTAAGACTAATTAATGATTTCAGCTTTAATTCTACAAATTTAATGATTAAAACGGATAATTATATAAATGATATAAAAAACATTGATAGTAAGGTTATGATTGATCTTAAAAAATCTTTATCTGAAATCATTAATAATTTCTCTTTAAAAATTAAGGAATAAATTTGCAAAAATTATTTGGTACAGATGGCATTAGAGATAAAATTGATAGTCAAATTTTTAAAGAAAATTTTTTGATTAATTTTTCGATTCAAATCGAATTATATTTAAGAAATTACATTCTTAATAAATATAAAAATAGATTACTTAAAAATGATTATATAAATATTGCAATTTCTCGAGATACACGTTTAAGCGGTATATCTATTCAAAAAATTCTTACGGATGCTTTTATGGTTATTGGTATCAATTCAAACCTTAAAGTCTTTAATTATGAAGTTCTACCAACGCCATTATTTGCAAATGTAATAATGTCTAAATATGATTTAGGTATAATGATTACCGCTTCACATAATCCCTATACGGATAATGGAATAAAAATTTTTAATGAATTTGGAGAAAAAATATCCAAAAATGATGAATTATTAATTGAACCATTACTTCATAAAAAGTTACCTGAAGATACCAAAAATAATTTCTATAAAAGCTATAATATATTTAAAAATAAAAAAATTAGATATGCAGATTATGATTTTACTTCGCATTATCCAAATTTCACATTAAAACCAATGAGTGTAGTAATTGATTCTGCTAATGGAGCAACATCAGGCTTTGTAAATAATGTTTTCACTTCAGTTAAAAGATTTATTTATAATAATAATCCTGATGGAAAAAATATAAATTTAAATTGTGGTTCTGAATATCCTGAAGAAATTGCTAAAAAAGTTTTAGAGAATAATGCTGATATTGGTATAGCCTTTGATGGTGATGGGGATCGTTTAACTATAATAGATGAGAAGGGTAATATTTTAACTGGCGATCATATTATGTCTATTTGCGCAAAATATTATTTAGATAATAATCTACTTAAAAATAAAATTTTAGTTACAACATGTATGTCTAATCTTGGATTAACTAATACTATGAAGAATTTAGGAATTTCTTTAATTATAACCGATGTTGGTGATAGAAATGTTGCAAATGCAATG
This sequence comes from Pontiellaceae bacterium, assembly GCA_045566035.1. Lineage (GTDB taxonomy): Bacteria > Verrucomicrobiota > Kiritimatiellia > Kiritimatiellales > Pontiellaceae > Pontiella. The sequence continues at coordinate 24,642 of JBJLEI010000008.1, forward strand.
AATGAATATAACGCAATATTAGGAGGGGAAAATTCAGGTCATATTATATTTAAAGAATATTGCTCTAGTGGTGATGGTATGCTCACTGCTTTAATTCTATTAAATATATTATCTACATCTAATCAATCTCTTTCTGAACTTGCATCTATTCTTGATATTTACCCACAAAAATTAATTAATATTCCAATTACATCTAAGCCATCTCTCAAGTCTCTCGTATCGTTAAATGCTTTAATTGAATTAGCTGAAGATGAATTTAATAGTAAAGGTAGAGTTCTTGTAAGATATTCAGGAACTGAATTAATTTGTAGAGTTATGGTTGAGGGAGAAAATGAAAAACTTGTTAACTATCATTCAAAAAATATATCTAATGAAGTAGGGAAATTAATAGGTTTATGAGCTTAATAGAGGCAAAGAATATATATCATTCATATAATGATAATAATAAAAAAACTGAAGTTCTTAGTAATGTTTCAATTAAATTAAATAAATTAGATACTATTTCAATTATGGGAGAAAGTGGTTCCGGAAAAAGTACTTTACTGCATTTATTAGGGGGATTAGATAAGCCAATCTCTGGAGAAATTTTATATAAAAATAATTCTATTTTTAAGAAAAATTTTAACCGTTCTAATTATAGAAATAACAATGTTGGTTTTATTTTTCAATCTTATCACTTATTATCAGAGTTGAATATACTCGAAAATGTAGCCTTACCAGCACTAAGAAATAAAAATAAAGATCAATCTATTTCTGATGCACTTTTTTTATTAAATGAAGTTGGCTTAAGTAATAGGATTAAACATAGACCTCAAGAATTATCTGGAGGCGAAAAGCAACGTGTTGCTATAGCAAGAGCATTAATTAATAATCCGGAAATTATTCTTGCAGACGAGCCAACAGGAAATTTAGATGAAGAGAATGGAAATAATATTTTAAATTATTTATTTAAATTAGTCGAATTAAGAGGTCATAGCATTATTTTAGTTACTCATAGCAAAAATGTTGCTATGTATTGTAAAAGTAAATTTATTATAGAAAACGGTAATTTAATAAATAAAAGTTAAGAGAATTATTATGAAGGTATTTATAAGCGGTAAATTAATTGATGAGAATGAAGCAAATATATCTGTATTTGATCATGGATTACTTTATGGAGATGGAGTTTTTGAAGGAATAAGAGTTTATAATAATCGTATATTTTTATTAGAAGAGCATATTGATAGATTATTTTATTCAGCAAAAGCAATTGCATTAATAATTCCATATTCAAGAGAAGAATTATACGAACATATTTCTAATACATGTAAGGCAAATAATCTTAAAAATGGATATATTAGATTAGTTGTAACTAGAGGTAAAGGAACATTAGGATTAAATCCGTATTTATGTGATAAACCTGAGGTAATAATTATTGCTGCTAAAATCCAATTATACCCGCAAGAGTTATATGAAAATGGTTTGAAAATTGTTACTGTTGGAACTGTAAGAAATCATCCAGAGGCAATTAATCCTAGGATTAAAAGTTTAAATTATTTAAATAACGTTTTAGCTAAAATAGAAGCTATAAATGCTGGCTGCTTAGAATGTGTAATGCTTAATCATAAAGGAGAAGTTTGCGAAGCTTCAGGAGATAATATTTTTATTATTCATAACTCCATTTTACGAACACCTCCGATAAATTCCGGTGCTTTAGTTGGCTTAACTCGTAATAAGGTCATTGAGTTAGCGATATCTAATGGTTATGAGGTAAGAGAAGAAATTATTTCAAGGTATGATTTGTATACAGCAGATGAAGTTTTTTTAACTGGTACTGCTGCTGAAATTATTTCTGTAGTGGAAATTGATAAAAGAACTATTGGATCAGGTAAGCCTTCAAAAATTGCATCAGAATTATCTTCTTTGTATTCTGATTGTACTATGAACCTTGGTTTTAAAATTAAATAAATTTTTTAAATATGTGTCATAATGACACATAGGTGTCATTTAAATGTATTTTTTTAGTAATTTAATTATTTAAAATACTAATATTAATAATAATTTACTTACTTTAACTAAAAAAATAAATTGGCATAAATTATGCTTTAAATATTTTGGAAATTATTTATGAAATGTGAATTTTGCAATAAAGAGAAAGCTACGATTCATTTAACACAGGTTGTTAATGGTGAAATGAAAAAATTAAATTTATGCCAAGAATGTGCTAAAAATAATGGTATAGATTTAAATTCTCCAATATCAATAACAGATGTTTTAATGGGTATTGATAAAAAAAATCCTAGAAATAAAATTCTAGATACTTTAACAGAATACGATCTAACATGCAGTAGATGTAATATGTCTAGAGCTGAGTTTAGCAAAAAAGCAAGATTAGGATGTCCAAATTGTTATAAAGTATTTTCAGCTGAACTTAAAACTATAACTCAAGCGATGCACCATAGTAATAACCATATTGGAAAAATACCAAGTAAACAAATAAGTAAAATTAAGATTTCAAAACAACTCTCTACATTAAAAAAGGAAATTAAATTAGCTATAAATAATGAAGATTATGAAGCTGCTGCTGAAATAAGAGATAAAATTGAAAATATTGGAAAGAGTTTTAATGGGGAAATAAGTGATTCTTGAAAAAAAAATAGATGATTTGATTAATTATCAAGGAAGCTGGTTGGAGCCTGGGATAAATGAATCTCCGGTGATAAGTAGCAGAATAAGATTAGCAAGAAATCTTGATGATTATCATTTTCCTAATTGGGCAAATAGTGAGCAAAATTATGCTATCCTTAAGCAATCTATAGATTTGTTTAAAAAAATAAATAAAGATTATATGTACTGGAAAATGTCTGATTTATCAATTGTAGATCGTGATGTTTTATTTGAAAGACATCTTATTAGCCAAGAACTTGCAAATAAAAATAAAAATAGTGGTGTATTTGTATCACCTGATGAATCCTTATCAATTATGATTAATGAGGAAGATCATATTAGAATTCAAGTTTTACATGCAGGGTTAAATCTTAAGGATGCATGGAGTGAAGCTAATTTAATAGATGATGAACTTGAAGAATGTATGAAGTATGCCTATTCACCATCACTAGGATATTTAACATCATGTCCATCAAATGTTGGAACTGGATTAAGAGCATCTGTCATGCTGCATTTACCAGGATTAGTTTTATTAGAGGAAATGGATTCTGTCGTTAATGGTATGTCTAAAATTGGTCTTGCTGTTAGAGGTATGTGGGGAGAGGGTACAGAAGCAGTTAGTAATATGTTCCAAATATCTAATCAAATAACTTTAGGAAAAAATGAAGAAAAAATTATAGAGCATTTAGAACAAATTGTTAATGAATTAAAAGACCATGAAATAAATGCAAGAAAAAGATTAATTAACGAAAAATTATTAATTGTTGAAGACCACATAGGAAGATCTTACGGAACTCTTGCTAATGCTCATATAATTACTAGTAATGAGGCCTTAAATTTATTATCAACATTAAGATTAGGTTTAGATCTAGAAATAGTTAGTGGTTTTTCAAGACAAGATTTAGATAAATTATTTATTTCTACTCAACCTGCTCATTTACAAAAATTAGAAAATAAAGACTTAGATCCTGTGCAAAGAGATATTTTAAGAGCAGAATTGTTGAGAAATTTTATGAAACAAGCTAAATTAAAAATTAAATAGGTATTTTTATGGATAATTTTACACCAAGAGCACAGCAAGTATTACAATTAGCTAGAAAGCAAGCGGATACATTTAATCATGGTTATGTTGGTACTGAGCATATATTATTAGGATTAATTGCATTAGGTCATGGAGTAGCTATTAATGCCTTACAATCTGTTGGTGTTGATTTTGATTCAGTTCGCTTAGAAATAGAAAAAGCGGCCGGAACAGGACCAGAAACTAAAAACCATTGGAAGTATTCCGTTTACCACCCAGAGCAAAAAAGGTTCTTGCATTATCTGCAAACGAAGCAAGAAATTTAGGTCATAGTTATGTTGGTACTGAACATATATTACTTGGTTTATTAAGAGAGGGAGAAGGTATTGCAGCAAGAGTCTTAGAAAATTTAGGAGTTGATCTTGAAGAAATAAGATTTGAAATTATGAAAAACACTTGATCCAGAATACGATGGAGAAGAAGTTTCTGATGAAACAATGTATGACGATCAGACAATTAATAATGAAAAACCAACAGTCCAACAGACCAGCCACAAAAAAAAGATAAAAGTAAATCAAAAACTCCTGCTCTAAATGCATTTGGTAGAGATTTAACAAAAATTAGCTCAATCAGGTGATCTTGATCCTGTAATAGGAAGATCAACTGAAATCGAAAGAGTTATTCAGATCTTATGTCGAAGGACTAAGAATAATCCTGTTTTTACTAGGAGAACCAGGTGTTGGAAAAACAGCTATAGTAGAAGGTTTAGCCCAATGTATTGTAACAGGAGATGTACCTGATTTATTAATTGATAAAAAAAGTAATAACTTTAGATTTAGCATTAATGGTTGCAGGTACAAAAATATAGAGGACAGTTTGAAGAAAGAATTAAAGCTGTAATGGGACGAAATTAAAAAAAGAAAAAAATATTATACTATTTTTAGACGAGCTTCATACAATCGTTGGTGCTGGTTCTGCAGAAGGAACCATGGATGCTGCTAATATAATTAAACCTGCATTATCAAGAGGTGAATTACAATGCATTGGAGCTACAACTTTAAAGGAATATAGAAAACATATTGAAAAAGATGGTGCATTAGAAAGAAGATTTCAAACTGTAACAGTAAATGAACCAACAGTTGAAATAGCAATAGAAATTATGAAAGGTTTAAGAAAAAAATATGAGGAACATCACCATGCTATTTTTACAGATGAGGCTCTAGAAGCAGCTGTAAAATGTTCTGTTCGATATTTACCTGATAGGTTTTTACCTGATAAAGCAATCGATTTAATTGATGAAGCCGGAGCAAAAGCTAGAATAGGTAGTATGAGTAGGCCATCAGAATTTAAGGAAATTGAATCCAAAATTATTGACTTTGAGAAAAAGAAAAATGATGCAATAAAAGATCAAAAATTTGAAGATGCGGCTAATTTTCGTGATCAAGAAAGGCAGTTTCAAGAGAAGCTTGATCAAAAGATTACTAATTGGAGAACAAAAATTGATTTAAACAAAACTGTTGTAACTGATGAAGACATCTCAGTTGTTGTTTCCAAATGGACAGGAATACCCGTTACAAAAATGGGTGAAAAAGAGATGGAAAGACTACTTCGTATTGAAGATGTTGTAGGATCACAAGTAATTGGTCAAAAACCAGCAGTTTCTGTTTTAGCAAGAGCACTTCGTAGATCCCGAGCAGATTTAAAAGATCCTAAAAGACCAATTGGTTCATTTATATTTCTTGGACCGACTGGAGTCGGAAAAACATTACTTGCTAAAGAATTGGCAAACTTTATGTTTGATGACCCCGAATCGTTTATTCAAATAGATATGTCTGAATATATGGAAAAGTTTAATGTATCACGTTTAGTTGGTTCTCCTCCTGGTTATATTGGGCATGATGAAGGTGGACAGTTAACTGAAAGAGTAAGAAGAAGACCATATTCAGTAGTTTTATTTGATGAAATTGAAAAAGCTCATCCCGATGTAATGAATATGCTACTTCAAATAATGGAAGAGGGAAGATTAACTGATAGTCTTGGCAGGAGTGTTGATTTTCGTAATACAGTAATAATAATGACTTCAAACCTAGGAGCTCAAGAAGTACAAAAAAATGGCTCGCTTGGATTTTCTCCTTCAAATGACAAATTTGAATTTGAGAAATACAAACAATCTATGATCTCAATTGCAAAACGAACTTTTAAACCTGAACTCCTTAATCGATTAGATGATATGATTGTTTTTAGTGAATTATCAAAAGAAGACCTAGAAATTATTATTAGTATTGAATTATCAAATATTCAAAATAGAACACTTGGTAGAAATATTGAGCTTAAAATTAATAAATCTGCTAAGGAATTTTTATTAAAAAAAGGATATGATAAAGCTTATGGTGCTCGCCAATTACGCCGTACTGTTGAAAAATATTTAGAAGACCCCTTAGCAGAAGAAATTCTTAAAGGTGATATAACAAATAATTCCTTAGTGTCTGTAACAGCTAGCAAGGAAAAGTTATTATTTAAAGTTTCAGTAATAAAAGTTGCTAAAAAATCATAGTCACAATGTCTAAAAAAGATAAATCATTTGAAGAAATAATATCATTATGGATAATAGAACGACTTAAAAAATGTTTTGATCTTAATGTTGATAAAATTGATATTTTACCAACCAATAATGATAAATATGGTGATTTTCAATGTAATGCATCATTATCTTTATCGAAAAAATTAAATTTATCACCAAGAGATATCTCTAATTTGATAATAAGCAACTCTGATTTACCAATTTTTATTGAAAAAGCAGAAATTGCCGGACCAGGTTTTATTAATTTTTATATAAAAAATTCTGCTATCTCATTATTACTCGAAAAAATTAAATTAGATCCATTTCTTGGTGTAGAGCAAATAGGTAAGGGAAAAACTGTTATAATAGATTATTCTAGTCCAAATGTAGCAAAACCGATGCATATAGGGCACATAAGATCAACCGTTATAGGTAATGCAATTGATCGTTTTCATCGATTTCAAGGATATAAAGTAATATCTGATAATCATGTAGGTGATTGGGGTACTCAATTCGGATTAATGCTTATAGGGTTTAGAGAATTCGTTAATGAAGAATCACTTAAAATATCCCCTATAGATGAATTAGAGAGAATATATGTTAAAAGTTATAATAAGTCTAAAGATGATGAAAAATGGAGAGAGTTAGCTAAATTAGAGTTAGTTAAACTACAAAAAGGTGATAAAGAAAATTTATTACTATGGAAAAAATTTGTAGAATTATCTTTAGACGAATTTAACAAAATTTATTCACGTCTTGATGTAAATTTTGATTTATGTAGAGGTGAAAGTTTTTATAATAATTATTTATCAGAAATTATAAATGATTTATATGATAAAAATCTAGTAAAAGAGAGTGATGGTGCTTTAGTTGTAGATTTAGAAGAGCAGGGGATGCCGGTATGTATAGTTCGTAAAAGTGATGGTGGATATAATTATGCAACAACTGATATTGCTACAGTTAAATTAAGACAAAAAGAGTATAATCCAGATAAAATTATTTATGTAACAGATGAAAGACAACAACTTCACTTTAAACAATTCTTTTCTATTTCAGAGTCATTAGGGTTAAATACTAATTTAAAACATATTTGGTTCGGTTTAATGAGGTTACCTGAAGCTACTTTTTCAACTCGTGAGGGAAATGTAATTAAATTGAATGATCTTTTAGATGAAGCAGAAAAAAGAGCATTAGAAATAATAAGAAAAAATGATAAGGGTTTAAATACCGAGCAAGAAGAAGCATTAGCATCTGCCATTGGAATAGGTGCAATTAAATATTCAGATTTAAGTCAAAATCCACAAAGTATAGTAACGTTTACATGGGAAAAAGCCTTAAGTCTAGATGGTAATTCTGCACCATACCTTCAATATGCATATGCACGTATATCATCAGTATATGATAAATACATTGAAAAATTTGGAGATAATTTAATTAATGAGTATTCTATTAATATAGATGATGTAATAGAAAGACGATTGGCAATTAAATTATCTAAATTTCCAGTAGCGTTAAATAAGGCAATTAAAAATTATAAACCAAATGTATTAACTGATTATTTATTTGAATTATCACAGTTGTATAGTAGTTTTTATCAAAATTTACCATTTCTTAAAGCAGATGAAGGTATTAGAGAAAGTAGAATAAGAATTTGCTCATTAACTGCAAGAATTCTTAAAAATGGTTTAAATTTGTTAGGTATTAAAACACCCGAAAGGATATAAATGAATATTAACCTAACCATTATGATAAGCTTTATTATTATATCTTTTGGTATATTTGCTTCAAGCGTAATACATTTTGAGCAATACGAACCTTTTCAATATATAAAAATTAAAAATACAGATGGAGATGATCAGTTAATTAGAATTAATAAAATTAAATCCTCTGTTGATGTTTTTTTACCAAATAATTCAGGATTTACAAATTTTAGCTGGATTAAATTAAACTAAATGAAGGATTTTATATTTAAATAGTAATGTCGCATAATACATATTATGTTAAATTATTAATAATCATATATACAATAAGTTGGATAGAATCCAAAAATAAGGGAATAAAAACACAATGAATATTAGAAATTTATTTTCTAAAAAAACAAATGATCTTGAAAAAGAAGAATTAGAGATAATTGATAGTGTTCATGAGTTTGGAAGTACTATTGCAAGAGAAATAATGACCCCAAGGGTTGATATTAAAGGCTTTAATAGTGAAATTACATTAGATGAGTGTATATCTGAAATTAGAAATTCTAAATATTCAAGATTTCCAATATATAATGATAATCTTGATGATATTGTTGGTATTATTCATGTAAAAGATATAATTAGAAGCATTGAGGATAAAAATGTTATTTTAAACGAAATAACACATAAAACAACATTTATACCTGAATCTATGCCTATTAATGATGTTTTAAAGGAAATGAAAAAAAATCGTCAACAATTATTAGTTGTCGTTGGTGAATATGGTGGAACAGAAGGTATTGTTACATTTGAGGATGTTATTGAAGAACTTGTTGGTGAAATTGAAGATGAATATGATTTTGAGGAAAGTGATATATATGAATGCTCCGATCTTAATTATATAATAAATACCAAAATTACTATTGATGATTTAAATGAAGAATTAAACCTTAATTTACCAACCGGAAAAGATTATGATACATTAGCTGGTTTAATATTAAATATTCTAGGTTATATACCTAAGATTGGTGAAAAATT
>JBJLEI010000009.1:0-29714 GCA_045566035.1 Pontiellaceae bacterium
GTTGGTATTTGAATAGTTATGTTTGGCAAAGATTCTTCAGATGTAATTAAAGATACAGGTTTGGATAATCTTGATATTGTCAGTGAAAACATTGTTATGACAAAATAAATTAACGAAAAGCCAAAAGCGCCCATTAAAGCAATTTCAAAAAGCGTTTTGATGACTTGAGCAATGACCATGTATTCCTTGATTAAATAAAACTTTATAATCTTTCTTCATAAAAAAACAATCTTAGCCATTATATTTTTTTATAACTTAGGGAATTGATCTTAAGATATGTATAAAATAAGATTATAGATCTTGTTGAATAAATATTAGACAAGATTGGTTTTTTTGAGAGGAACAGAATGGAATATCTTTTAGGCATTGATCTGGGAAGTTCGTCAGTAAAGGCGGCTTTATTAGACGTTGCATCAGGAACCTGTGCTGGTAGCGCATTTTATCCAAAAAAAGAGCAAGTAATAAATGCTCCTAAGGCAGGGTATGCCGAACAAGACCCGGAACTTTGGTATAAATCTGCAAAAGATGCTATTCGCGATGCTATTTACGAAGCAGAAGCCCGCCCCGAAGATATTAAAGCAGTTGGTATTGCTTACCAAATGCATGGACTTGTTTGTGTGAATAGCCTAAAGGAAGTACTCCGACCAGCAATAATTTGGTGTGACTCAAGGGCTGTCTCATTAGGAGAAAATGCATTTAATGATTTAGGAGAGCAATTCTGCTTGTCGCATCTAATGAATTCACCAGGAAATTTTACAGCATCAAAGCTAGCTTGGGTTAAAGAAAATGAGCCAGAAATTTATCAAAAAATATATAAAATAATGCTGCCTGGTGATTGGCTTGCTATGAAATTAACAGGGGAGATAAAAACAACAGCATCAGGTTTATCCGAAGGTATCTTTTGGGATTTCTTAGATGAGGAGCCATCAAAAAGATTAATGGATTACTTTGAGTTTAAAAAAGATGTTCTTCCTTCGCTTGTTCCTAGCTTTGGATTGCAAGGAAGGCTTACGAGTTTAGCTGCTAATGATTTGGGTTTAGCCGAAGGGATACCTGTTTCATACAGAGCAGGTGATCAGCCAAATAATGCATTATCATTAAATGTACTAGAGCCAGGAGAAGTCGCAGCAACCGCCGGAACGTCTGGTGTAGTTTATGGGATAACAGATAAGAAAAAATTTGATCCTAAATCTAGAGTTAATACATTTGCTCATGTTAATCATAATATGGAGGGATCAAGACTAGGAATTCTTTTATGTATAAACGGAACAGGTATTTTAAATGCCTGGACTAAAAGATTACTGGGAGATTGTTCTTATTTAGAAATGAATAGGCTCGCTGAAACTGCCCCTTGTGGTTCCGAAGGGTTAATTGTTTTACCTTTTGGAAATGGTGCGGAAAGAGTTTTGGGAAATAAAAATATTGGCGCCCAGGTCATAGGGCTAGATCTTAATAGACACGACCGCTCCCATATATGTAGAGCGGTTCAGGAAGGCATCGTATTTTCATTTATTTATGGAATGGAAGTCATGACAGAAACAGGCTTAAATCTTAAAACAATTCGAGCCGGATATGCTAACATGTTTATGAGTGATATCTTTTGCTCCTCGCTAGCCGATGTCAGCGGGGCAAAAATAGAACTTTATGATACTGACGGGGCGTTAGGAGCAGCAAGGGGAGCGGGAATTGGTTCAGGTATATTTAATTCAGCAGAAGAAGCCTTCCAGACACTAGAAAAAAAACAAGTTATTGAGCCAAAGAATAGCGACATCAAATTATTTTATGATAGATGGAAAGAGGCGCTTCACAAAGCGCTTTAAAATTAGGAGAAAAAAATGAGTATAGTTACAGGAGACAAAGAATATTTTAATGGTATTGGAAAAATAGTATTCGAAGGACGCGAAAGCGATAATCCGCTAGCATTCAAATGGTATGACGAGAACCAAATAGTTGCCGGAAAAAAAATGAAGGAGCACTTTCGATTTGCAATAGCTTATTGGCATAGTTTCTGTGGTGTTGGAAGCGATCCGTTTGGGCCAGGTACTCAGAATTTCCCATGGGCTGATGGAGAGAATGCGGATGTTCGCGCTAAAAATAAAATGGATGCAGCATTTGAGTTTATAACAAAAATGGGCTCCCCTTATTATTGTTTCCATGATTTCGATTTAGTTGAAGAGGGCGAAACATTTGCAGAATCATCCCGCAGGCTGGAAGAAATTGTAGCATATGCGAAATTAAAGCAAAATGAATCAGGCGTTAAGCTTTTATGGGGTACAGCAAATCTCTTTAGCAACCCAAGATATATGAACGGTGCAGGAACTAATCCAGATTTCAATGTTGTTGCTTATGCCGGTGCACAGCTCAAAAATGCTATTGATGCAACGATTGCCTTAGATGGCGAAAATTATGTTTTCTGGGGGGGTCGTGAAGGATATATGAGCTTGTTAAATACAAACATGAAGAAAGAGCTGGATAACTTTGGTAACTTTTTACGCATGGCACGCGATTATGCTAGAAAGCAAGGATTTAATGGAACGTTCTTTATTGAGCCTAAGCCTGCTGAACCAAGCAAGCATCAATATGACTTTGATGCGGCAACTGTTATAGGATTCTTGCAGCAGCAAGGTTTATCAGAAGATTTTAAATTAAATCTTGAGGTCAATCACGCAACATTAGCGCAGCATACTTTTCAACATGAACTCCAAACCGCAGTTGATGCAAATATGCTGGGATCTATAGATGCAAACCGAGGCGATTATCAAAACGGATGGGATACAGATCAGTTCCCAAACAATCTATTAGAGACAACAGAACAAATGATGATCATTTTACAAGGAGGAGGCTTGCAAGGAGGAGGAGTCAACTTTGATGCTAAGGTCCGAAGAAACTCAACGGATCGCGAAGATTTGTTCATTGCCCATATAAGCGGAATGGACACATTCGCTCGCGCTTTAATCGTAGCAGATAAAATTTTAACAGAATCAAGTTACGGAAAAATGATTGCAGAACGATATTCTACCTTTAATAGTGGAGAGGGAGCAGCATTTGCTTCTGGCGAGCTTACATTAGAGCAACTTGCTTCCACTGGAGCAAATGGCGGAGAGCCTTCGTTAACTAGCGGCAAGCAAGAATTGTATGAAGCTATAATTAATCAGTATATTTAATAGAAGGGCCAATAAGATTGCTAAATCTTATTTATGAAGACAGCTATTTTCTGGCAGTTGATAAGCCGTCAGGCATTTTATCTGTTCCTGGGAAGGGAGAAGATAAAAGAGACTGTATGTTATCCCGTGTACAACATAAATTCTCACATACACTATTGGTGCATCGATTGGATATGGATACATCGGGAATAATGTTGTTTGCTCGCTCACCGGAGGTACAGCGAGAGCTCTCGATGCAGTTTGAAAGAAGGTCGATCAAAAAAAGATATGTTGCATTGTTAGAGGGTGAATTGACTGATAACCAAGGAGAGGTTCAATTACCAATACGGAAAGATATGACACAATCTCTTCCTCCTCGGCATATTGTAGATCATCAAAATGGTAAGTCTGCACATACAAAATGGAGTGTAATCGAGCGTTATAATAATCGAACAAGAGTATATTTATATCCTTTAACAGGTCGGTCGCATCAATTGCGTGTTCACATGTTTGAGATCGGGCATTCGATTATTGGGGATCCTATTTATGGTGATGCAGAAGAAAGATTAATGCTCCATGCAGAACGCATTATTTTAAAGCACCCTATCGATGAGCATATGATTGAGCTTGAATCCCCACCTCCATTTTGAACAATAGGTGTTATGAAAGATTTTTGTAAAAAAGGTAGAATTGAGGGTCTAGAAATTGCGGTTGCTTTTGTGGACGCATCTTCTGCAGTAAATGAAGCGGTATTGCTTCATGACTGCGATCCGGTTTCTGCTCACTTAATAGGCAGGGCCATTTCTTCAGCAGCCTTAAGCGCTTCTATTTTATCTAATGATCAGAGAATAAATTTAAGTTGGCGCTACAAAGGTGCTTTAAAAGCAATCGTTGTTGATGCCGGTCAGGACGGGTCACTTCGGGCAACAATATCTCCTAATCATATTGCAGGTATTTCAGATAATTCTGAGGAGCTTTATGGAGATATTGGAGAAATACAGGCTGTTGTTTCATCAAACGGAAAAGTAATAAACTCTGGAACTACTCCTGTTTCTCTTCATGATGTTGTAAATGATCTTGCCTATCACTTTTGTATATCCGATCAAATAGAGACAAGTATATCCTCTTTAATTGGATTCAGTAATAATGAAAAAGCGCCAGTTTCATTGGCAAGAGGAATGATAATTCAAGCGCTTCCAAATTGTGATATAGAGGTTTTTGACCGTATTCGTTTAAGATTAGAAAAACCAGAAAGTAAGGAGCTTTTAAGGAATGAGAGCGATAAAGGAATCTTTGATAAGATTATTAAATTGTTAATTAAAGATGAGCCTAGTTATTCAAAACATCATGTTGTTGATGAACTACCTCCATTCTTTTCATGCACTTGTTCTCTTGAAAAAATGGGAGCTGTAATGAGAAGCATTCCGATTCCTGAGCGAATGGCGATAGTTAAAGAAGGAAAAGAAATCTCAATAAATTGTCACTTTTGTAGAAAAAAATACACATTAACGATTGAGGACTGTATTCTCTTCTGGAATCAAAAATGATCTGACTAATAGGCCTTATTTAACATATTATTTTATTGTCCTTTAGTTTGCGGAACAGCCATCATTTTTGATATAGTTTTTCGATTAAATATAAATCTCAAAAAAGGTTTTCATGACAAACGAAAAAAACGAAAAAAAAGATGAAGAAGTAATCAAAAATCAAGCTAAAGAAAACCCTGATTCAAAAAGTTATGGTGCTGATCATATAACAGTGCTTGAGGGTATAGAAGCGGTAAGAAAAAGACCCGCTATGTACATCGGAGATACAGGTTCACGAGGATATCATCACTGTGTATATGAGGTTGTTGATAATTCAATCGACGAAGCACTTGCTGGATATTGTAGTAATGTAGAGGTTCGTATAAACGCTGATGGTTCATTATCCGTAATTGATGATGGAAGAGGCATTCCGGTGGATATGCACCCAACAGAAAAGAAACCAGCAGTAACAGTCGTTTTAACCGTTCTTCATGCAGGAGGTAAATTTGATTCGGAGACTTACAAAGTTTCCGGCGGCCTACATGGAGTAGGAGTATCATGCGTAAACGGTCTTTCAGAGTGGCTTGAGGTTGAGGTAAAGCGGGATGGAGCCGTTTATCACCAAAGGTTTGAGAAGGGTGTAGAGACAACAGATCTAGTAAAAATTGGCAAAACAAACGAAACAGGAACGGTTATAACATTTATGCCAGACCATACTATCTTTACACATGAGACTGGATTTCAATGGGATATTTTATCTGCTAGATTAAGGGAATTAGCGTTCCTAAATAAAGGCGTATCAATAACTCTTAAGGAAGATGCTATAGGAAAAGAAGAGTTGTTTAAATATGATGGTGGTATAGAAGAGTTTATTCGACATCTTAATAAAAATAAATCTCCTATGCATCCAGAAGTTATATATTTTGAGAGAGAAAAAGAGGATGTTGTTGTAGAAATAGCCATGCAGTACTCCGATGCATTTAACGAAACAATATTCACATTTGCAAATAATATAAACACCATCGAAGGCGGAACGCATCTTTCCGGATTTCGTTCAGCGCTGACTAGAACTGTCAATGCTTATGCCAAATCAAATAAGCTTATTAAAGATGAAAAGCAGGCAATGAGCGGAGAAGATATTCGTGAAGGGATAACGGCAGTAATCAGCGTAAAAATCCCAGATCCTCAGTTTGAAGGGCAGACAAAAACTAAGTTAGGAAATGGAGAAGTTGAAGGGATTGTTCAGCAAGTAGTAAATGAAGAGTTAGGAAGTTGTTTTGAAGAAAATCCATCTGTTGCCAGAACTATTATTGATAAGGCTGTTGTAGCGGCAAGAGCTAGAATGGCAGCAAGAAAAGCAAGAGATCTTGCAAGAAGAAAAGGAGCTCTTGAGAGTGGTGGATTGCCAGGAAAGCTGGCCGATTGTTCAAGTCGGGAGCCTGAACGAACGGAGTTATATATAGTGGAAGGAGATTCTGCTGGAGGTTCTGCAAAACAAGGAAGAGATAGAGAGTTTCAGGCAATACTTCCTGTTAAAGGTAAAGTTATTAATGTTGAAAAAGCAAGACTTGATAAGGTTTTGGCGAATGATGAAATTCGAACGATGATAACAGCAATTGGAACGGGTATAGGCGAGGACGATTTTGATATTGAGAAGGCTCGTTATCATAAAATAATCATTATGACTGATGCTGATGTAGATGGAGCGCACATAAGAACATTGCTGCTTACTTTCTTTTATCGTCAAATGCCCCAATTAATTGAAAACGGTTTTGTATATATAGCTCAGCCTCCGCTCTATAAAGTAACGAGAAGAAAAAGAGAAGAATATGTAGAGTCAGACGAGCATCTTACGCAAATATTACTTGATTTAGGTGCAGATGGTTTAACGCTGGAGGATCAATCAGGAAAATCATTATTAAATACGGCAGAATTACGAACGCTGCTAGCTCATTTAACAGAAATAGAGTCGATAGGTGATATTCTAAGAAAAAGAGGCATTGTATTAAAGGAGTTCCTTAAGTTAAGAGACTCAAAATCGGGTGCATTTCCTCGCTATTGTGCATATTTAACGCAGCCAGGAGAAGAACAAGTTGTCAAATATGCTTATAATGACCATGATTTACAAAGTATCTTTTCTGAAACGGATTTACCAGAACGTCACGTAGAGCTTTTTGTTGCTAAAACTTTAGAAAAAACTATAGAGGTTCTTAGTACGGATGGATTTGACGCTGATGATTTATTTGGAGATGAAGCAGTTAAATATGCTTTAAATGACAAAGATGCTAAAATTCAAGTATCTGGACTAATGGATTTATTAAAAGAGGTAAGAGTTCTAGGAAGAAAAGGAATGACTATTCAACGCTATAAAGGACTTGGTGAAATGAATCCAAATCAGTTATGGGAAACAACATTAGATCCTAGCTTCAGGAGAATGACAAAGGTTGTGCTGGAGGATGGATTTAAGGCTGATCAAATGTTTACGATATTAATGGGCGATGAAGTAGAGCCACGTAGAGAGTTTATTCAAGAAAATGCTCTCTATGCAACAAATATAGACATCTAAGGAAGAATAATGGTTGAGAATATTAAAGAACGTATTGATTTGATTAATATTGAAGACGAAATGCAACGTGCATACATCGATTATTCAATGTCAGTTATTGTTGGAAGAGCATTACCAGATGCAAGAGATGGGCTTAAGCCAGGTAATCGAAGAATCTTATATGCTATGAAAGAACGCGGATGGACACACAGTAAAGCCTATGTTAAATGTGCGAAAGTAGTTGGAGAGGTAATCGGTAACTATCATCCTCATGGAGACACAGCTGTTTACGATACAATCGTTCGAATGGCTCAAGATTTTGCAATGCGCGGCATGCTAATTGACGGACAAGGTAACTTTGGTTCAATTGATGGAGATAGAGCGGCGGCTTATCGTTATACCGAGTGTAGACTAAGACCGTTAGCAGAAGAACTTTTATCCGATATCGATAAAAATACGGTTAATATGCGCCCAAACTTTGATGAGTCTTTGATGGAGCCTGTTGTTCTTCCTGCCAGAGTTCCTAATTTATTAATTAATGGTTCAACAGGAATTGCTGTAGGAATGGCAACTAATATTCCTCCACATAATTTAACAGAGATAATTGATGGGACTATTGCTTTAATTGATAATGAAGAAATAAGCATTGAAGGATTATGCGAGCTTATAAAAGGGCCGGATTTTCCAACAGGAGGAACGATTTACGGCCTAAGCGCTGTAAGAGATTTTTATATGACCGGAAGAGGAAAGATAAAAGTCAGAGGTAAGGCAACCATCGAAGAAGATGAAAATGGAAAAGCAAGAATTCTAATAACGGAAATCCCATATGCATTAAATAAAACATTATTGATCCAAAAAATTGTTCATCTAGTTCGTGAAAAAAAGCTAGAAGGAATTTCTGATCTAAGAGATGAATCTGGAAAAGATGGAATTCGTTTAGTTGTTGAGCTTAAAAGATCTGCTGTTCCTAACATACTTCTAAATAGCCTTTATAAATTTACACAGCTTGAGTCTACGTTTGGTGGAATAATGCTAGCAATCGATAAAGGCAAACCAAGGGTAATGAATCTTAAAGAGGCATTGCAGTGTTTTATTGATCATCGTTTCGAGGTTATTACAAGAAGAACACAATTTGATTTAGATAAGGCAATGGCACGTGCACATATTCTAGAGGGTCTCTTAATTGCTATGGATAACATGGATGAGGTTGTTAAAATCATAAGAGATTCAAAGCACCGAGAAGAAGCTCAAAACCGCTTGATTAAAAAGTTCTCATTAAGCGAAGTCCAAGCAAAAGCTATTTTAGATATGCGATTGTATCAATTAACAGGACTGGAACGAGATAAGGTTGAGGGAGAGCACAAAGAGCTTAAAAAATTAATGGAATACCTCGAAGACCTCCTTGCTCATCCTGAAAAGATCTATGCTGTTATGAAGAAAGATCTAGAAGAAATTCGAGCTAAATATGGAGAAAATAGAAAAACTGAGTTATCTATTAACGAAGGTGAAATCGACATAGAAGATTTAATTGCCGATGAGCCATGTGTCATAACACTTACAAATACAGGCTATATTAAACGAGTTCCAACAGATACATATCGCCAGCAAAGAAGAGGCGGTAAGGGTGTAATAGGAATGAATACAAAAGAAGAGGATTTTGTTGAGCATGTGTTTACGGCTAGTACGCATGACTATCTTCTTTGCTTTACGGAGGAGGGGCGGATGTATTGGCTAAAAGCATACCAGGTTCCGGAAGGCTCACGTCAAGCGAGAGGAAGATCTCTTGCAAATGTTTTGCAGATGTCCCAAGAAGAGAAATTAGCTGCTATCATTTGTGTTAGGAAGTTAGATGATGATGAGCATCATTTATTAATGGCAACTCGAAAAGGAGTTGTTAAGAAAACTCTTCTTTCAGCATATAAAAATGTGAGAGTTGCAGGAATTAACGCAATTAAGATTGATGAAGATGATCAGCTTATTGGTGTTGTTTTAACGAATGGTGATAATGATATTATGCTAAGTATGAAAAAAGGGAAAGCCATACGCTTCCATGAAAAAGGAGCGCGAGCAATGGGACGAGTATCTCGCGGTGTTAGAGGCGTACGATTAGCAGATAAAGATCAGGTAGTATCAATAGATATTGTCGATGGAGCAGCTTCTATGATGGCTATAACAGAAAACGGATTCGGAAAAAGAACTAGTTTTGATGAGTATCGTACTCAAACTCGCGGCGGTAAGGGCGTAATTAGTATTCAGACCACAGAACGAAATGGCGATGTAGTTAGTGCTCATGCTGTAACAGATGAACAAAGATTAATGTTAATTACTGAAGGCGGACAAATGATTTGTATAGGCGCTAGCGATCTTCGAGTTATTGGTAGAAATACACAGGGCGTTAAGTTGTTTGATTTAAAGAAAAATGATCGACTAGTTTCGGCAGCAATATTAGACCCTGAAGAAAGTATAGACGGTGAAAATATTGAAGGTGAAAATATTGATGAAAGCAAAAACGATAAAGAAGAAATGTAATCTGTATAATCTAGCAGTAATGTTAATTGTCTTACTGTTAACATCATCGTGTACTATTCAAGAAAAAGATCGATTATTAGAGCATAAAAAATCATATATTTTATATTTAGAAAACAATTCATTCGGATTAATGAAAAAAAACAATGATCCATTTTTCTCTCTTGGGATTAATCATATTCAAGCAATTACATACCCAACTCCATTAGAAATCTTTGATAAAAAATATAATAGTAATTGGAGTTTGGCTGCTTCTGATATAAAGAAAAATTTATTAAAATGGGGATTTAATACTGCTGGTTATGGTACTCCCAATGATCTAAGAAAAATTATGCCATATATGATGCCATGTCAGCCTCTTGTGCAAAATTCGGCTTATTTAGGTCAGGATCAATTTTCATATTCAGATATTTTCGACCCAGATATAAAAGAAGAAATTGTTAAAAAAATAGAAAATATGACGAGAGAAAAAGATAATCCAAATTTAGTCGGATATTATTGGACAGATACACCAATGTGGGATCTTGAAAAAGCAAGAAAAAGGTTTGGTATGAACTGGGTAGATTTTATTAAAAGTCTTCCGGAAGATGCTTACGGAAAAAGGCGATATAAGGAATTTAAAAAAGATTGTACAATGAAGCAGTATCCTGCAAAGGATGAGGAATTTTTAGGAATTATTGCTGAGGAGTATTACGGCTTAATAGGTCCTGCAACTCGAAAAAATGACCCTAATACCTTAATTTTTGGAGAGAGATATCTAATGGATAATCATCCGAAGCAGGTTTTAAATGCCGCGTTACCTTTTATTGATGTTTTGTCTATTCAGCCAAATGGTACGCATTTTATTCATGAATATTACGATGATTTATATGCCTTTACTGGAAAGCCTATTATAATTTGCGACCACCAATGTAGTTTTTCAACTCAGTTACATGAGCATACAATGTGGGAGCAATTAGAAAGCCAAGAACATGTCTGTGGGGCATATGATGAGCATTTATTAGCGGCAGTATCAAAGCCATATATAATCGGTTATCACCGCTGTCAGTATATCGATAGATATGATGAAGATCTTAAGATGTTAAAACAAGGAATGGTTCAGCAGAATGGAGTTCCATATGAACCCCATGCCACATTAATTATGAATGTTAATAAAAAGGTTAAAGAGTTATTTAATAGAGATAGATTTGTTAGATAGGTTTAGAAAAAAGCTTCCAATTATTTTTTGCTTCACTCCATTCCTTTTCATTAATAGGTTCAAATTTTTTTATTTCATTTTTAAATGATTTTCTAATTAAAGATCTCCCATTACTGATATTATCGATTTCTCCTAATGCAATCATTTGAACAAGAATGTTTCCAATTGCTGTTGCTTCAGTTGGACCAGATATAACGGGAAGGCCAATCGAATTAGCTGTCATCTGATTTAGTAATTGATTTTTTGATCCTCCGCCAACAATGTGAATAGTATCAAATGATAATTTAGTTATTTTTTCTAATGAATCAAATGTATCGGAATATAAAAATGCTAATCCTTCATAAGCTGTTCTTACTACTTCATCATGAGTGGTAGGCGATCTTTGACCGGTTTTAATACAAAAATCTTTTATTCTACTTTCCATGTCACCAGGTGCAAAAAATAGTTCATTTGATGGGTTTATAAAAAATTGAAAAGGAGAGGCTCTTTCAGCCATTGCAACCATATCTGAAAACTCATAAGAAAAACCATTTTCATTCCATATCCTTTTAAGCTCTTGAATAATCCATAATCCATTCATATTTTTTAAAAACCGGATAGAGTTATTTATGCCTACTTCATTTGTAAAGTCTTCATTTAACGCGTTATCATTAATTAATGGTTTTTCTAATTCACATCCAAATAAAGACCATGTTCCCGAGCTTAATATGGCGCTTCTGTTTCCATCTTTTAGAGGAGTTGCTGCAAATGCACATGCTGTATCATGGCCGGCTCCAGCTATTACAGGTATTTCATTATAAAAACCAATATTAGTTCCTGTATCAATGAGCTCAGGAAGAATATCTGTTCTAATGCCCATTCTTTTAAGCAAATCAATATCCCATGATTGCGTTGAGGGGTTATAAAATTGTGAAGTACTTGCTATAGTTTTTTCTGCATAAATTTTTCCAGTTAACATATAAGACAATAAATCAGGAAAAAAAATTAGATTAGAAGATATTAAATAACTACTATCGTTTTTAAACTTTAATGCTAAGCATTGATACAATGTATTTAACTCCATAAATTGTATGCCTGTTTTTTGGTAAATATCTTTTTTAGAAACTAAATTAAATGCTTTCTCTAATAATCCAGAAGTTCTATCATCTCTGTAATGAACAGGTTCTTCTAGCAGATCACCATTTTTATTAATAAGTCCAAAATCAACTCCCCATGTATCAATCGCGATAGCGGATATGGGGTGTTCGGCTTCTGCTAGTCTTATTCCATCTTTTATATTTGATAATAGAGATGTGAAGCTCCACCGAAGAACTCCCTCGACATTATTTGGTCCATTCCAGAACCTGTTTATTTCTTTAATGGTTAAATGATTGTCTTCAAGAATACCTAGCATAGTTCGACCACTAGATGCTCCTAAATCTATAGCTATAAATGCTTTACTCATTTTAAATTGATGGTGCGTTTTTTAATAGATATTGCTCGGCTTTTGGGCTCCAAAGCCCATTGTTTTGATCTATTATTTTGCTTAACTTATTAAAAAGTTCGCCATCTCCATTTTTAAACTCGTCAAGTGCTGTTAAAGGGAAATCGATATGTGTATATATTAATTTTTTTCCACCAGGTACACTCGGTAGATTTAACGTTGTTTTAGATACCGCGTTTAGTCCACCAACATGTGTTATTAAGGCAGACGGATCGACTCCACCATTTGCCATTAAGTCTAATGCTTCTTTTAAATCATCTGTATTTCCACCACTAGTTGCTACCAAATGAGTAGCGCCATAATGAATATCATAGAAGTTCATAGAGGCTGAAAATTTAGGATTAGATGGTCCAGCAAAAAAGTTTAAACACCCATCAAAATTTAAGATTTCATCCGCTTGCTCAATTAATGACGCAACAGGGGCGAAAACAAAAACGTCGTCATAGCCCTTTTTTTCAGGAGAAATAGATTTTAGGAAGCTGGAGTCTACTTTTTTTGAGTTGATATAGTTAATTTCAATTCCTTGCTCCGCTGCCCTTTCTTTCGAATATATACTTTCAGCTCGGTTTAGTCGCTCTTGATCTATATCAGTAACTATCATAAATTTTGGTCTTCTATTACAATGAAAAATATAATCAATTGCTGCTAGCCCCATTGGGCCAACTCCGGCCAATAAAGCTAGAGCACCTCCTTCAACTATACCCATATCATGACTATAACTCCCTTGCTTTGTATGATAGTTTGCATGACATGCTCCAGCAACGCATGAAATAGGCTCAGCCAAAGAGCCAAGATAAAAAGCTTCGCCTTCAAAAGGAAGAAGACATCCATTTTCCATAACTTCTGCGGGAATAATTATAAATTGTGAATCCCCTCCTATAAATGGGTAGGAGTATCCTGGCGCAGATAATATACCGACCGGACCAGATGGATCATTCAGAGCTGGTTGAATTGCAAATTTTTGACCGGAGTAAAAATTAGACTTCCATTTATTTCCAACTTCCATAATTTCGCCACAAAATTCGTGTCCAATAATTATTGGGTTTTTATCAATATCATCAGGAATTCTTTTATGGTTTACGCCTTGGTTAGAAGCTTTAAATGATGACATACATAGAGAATCAGAAATAACTTTTGCAAGAATTTCATCCTCTTTTATTGGCGGAAGAACAAATTCATCCATTCTTAAATCATTAGCTCCATGAAGCCTAACTGCTTTTGTTTTCATTTTTTCCTTATTAGTTTAGCATAACTTGTCCGCCAGTTACCGGCAGAGCTTGCCCTGTTTCATATTGCTGCTCAATCAAATATAAAATAGCAACTATTAAATCCTCACACTCACAACCTCGTAACATCGGTATTTGGTTTTCATAAAATAATTTTACATCCTCAATAGTTTTAGCTCCTGGTACTTTTCCGCTGTTTAAGTATTGAACAAATAAGCCAGTTTTTGGATCAGACCATAACGGACCGTCAAAATAATTTCCCGGGCAAACCGTATTCACTTTTATGTTATCCTCTATAAGCTCTTTAGCAAAGCTTTGCGTCAATCCAACAGCACCAAATTTTGATCCTGCATACGCCGCATTTCGATTAGAACCTTCCAGTGCCGATTTAGAAGCTATGTTAATTATATCTGTTTTAAAGAATGGGTTAGTGCTGTTCATTTTTTCCATAATACTTGCAACATATTTTGTACATAAAAAGAATCCAAGGTAATTAACGTTTGTTACTAGTTCGAAGTCAGCTTTACTGAGGCTTTTAACACTTCCAGCTTTAAGTACACCCGCATTACTAATAAATGTGTCAATCCCCCCAACTTCATGAACGATATCGGATACCATTTTTTCAACCGATAGCTCATCGGTAACATCACAGTGAATGCCAAATGCTATTGTTCGTTTTTTTATTTGATTTAGCTCATTAGCTAATTTATTTGCACCATCAAGATTAATATCTGCAATAAATACATGGGCTCCATAATCTACTAAACCCCTTACAATTCCCTCGCCAAACCCTTGTGCACCTCCTGTAACAACACATACACTATTATGTATGATCGCATCTCTTCCTGTAGCTAATGGCGAGTTATCTTTTTGATTTACAGCATCATCATAGTCTTCTCCTAATAAGAATCCTCCAACATTATTTATATTTACAGAGCGGTATTCTTTTTTAAAAAGCTCATTAATATCTGATGCTTCACATATCAAATCTGGATTATCAAGCATGGGAGTTGAGTGAACAATAGAGCGCGAGTTCTTACTAAAAGTTAAACCGCGAAGTATTGGTGCAATGTCTTTAGTGTTCATAATAACTCCTTATCATTTTCTTTTCTATGATGGATCCAATCTTTTTCCAATATTCGCATATTCTTTAATAAGATTTTCTATACTTTCGTTATCATTAAGATTTTTATTATAGAATAATCCTTTTGATGGATCCTTTTCAGTTAATTTTTCATGGGCTATTAATGCCCACGCAGCATCAACTAAATGAATAAATTTAGATTCCAATAATATTGGACAGTTAAAAGATTGTCCTGGTGAATTTATATCCACTCCACTAATTTCCATCAGCTGATACTTTTTACAAAGCTTTTGTAAACGATCTAATTGTTCATATGTATTTCTTGGAGGCATATATGTTACGGCTTGAAAGCCGATTTCTTTTAAATCAGCAATCAAATATTCAAGAAAACTATCTTCAAATATTTGTGGTTTTTTATCGCCAGTTGGAGAGGAACCTACATCACCAAGATAGGCGTATGATGCTATACTTCCGATGGAGTTAGAAAAGGATATGGCCTCTTTTGCTGTTGGACATTCATCATTGCTAGAAGGAATAAAAAATTCAGATACTAAGGAGGATTTAAATAGTCCTAATAGATCATAAGCGCATACTGAACTCACCTTATCTAATAATTGTATTCTCATCTCATTGTTAATTTTATTATTCAAAATCCCTTCAACTCTATTGACTAAATCTAATCTATTTTTAGATTTCTTAATCAGCGTATTTGCTAAGCTAAATAATATATGCCGCTCTGTTATTGTTCCGCCAATAGTATATTTAGAGGCATTAACAATATCTTCTTTAAAGTTTATTGTTAGATCAACACCGCGCTCACTTAGCAATGCATTTAATTTTTTTGTTTCTTGGTGCATTCGTTCTTTTCGGGCTAATCGGATCGGCTCTAAAAATGACTGAGCTTCTCTAAAGCTTCTTTTTGGTATACCGTGTAGAGCGATATAAATAATATTCGGCTCATCTGGATTATTAATATGCTTATTCTTATATTTTTCTATATCTAAACGAACTCTAATTTCACAACCGACTGTTGTAGCTATACCAAGTTTTTTTCCAGCTATTAAAAATTCTTCTGCACCCGCAACCGTGTCATGGTCCATTAGACCGATGGTCTGTAAACCAGCTTTTATAGCTTCAATAATTATTTCTGTTGGAGAATAAGGACTAAAAGAATAGGTAGAATGTACATGATTATTCACTTCCCTTGTTGTGATCGCTTGATTTCGTATATCTTTAGAAATCTCATCAATACTCAATTTAGACTCCAAGTTTTGCAAGACGAACTAACTCCTCTCTAGAAAATTTTTGCTCCGGGTTAAAGTCCGGAAGCGGTAAAACTCTTTCATGAATTGCAGATATAATCCACTCAGCCTGAGGAAAGAAATCTTTTTCCATTTCAGCGGCTGGAGTAATCCAGTTTTTAGAACCTATTACAACGGGTGGCGCATCTAAGTCATCAAAACAAAGAGAAGTTATATTTGATGCTACATTGTGGAGTATAGAACCACGCTCGACAGCATCAGAAACTAATACCGCTCGCCCTGTTTTCTTAATAGATGTTATAATTAAATCATAATTTAGAGGATTTACAAAACGAAGATCAATAAGCTCTACACTAAGGTTATACTTTTCTTTTAAAATATTTGATGCTACTAGTCCGCTATATAATGTTGGTCCAAGTGTTATCAGTGTCAGATCTTCTCCTTTCTGCTTAATAGATGGGGCTCCTTCTTCCACTTCAAAGTATTCTTGCGGAACTCCTTCTGAAACAAATTCTTCCCCGATGCCATATGTTTTTTGGGACTCAAAGAATATCACTGGATCGGTTCCAGAGAGAGCAAGGTTAAGCATTCCTTTTGCATCATAAGGAGTAGCTGGATAATACACCTTCAATCCAGGAATATGATTAACCATTGCGGACCAATCTTGGGAGTGCTGCGCTCCGTATTTATTTCCAACTGATATTCTAAGCACTAAGGGCATTTTTAAAATACCAGCTGACATGGATTGCCATTTAGATATCTGATTAAATATTTCATCTCCTGCTCTTCCCATGAAATCACAGTACATTAATTCAACGCACACTCTACCACCACTTAAAGCATATCCACATGCTGTACCCACAATTGCTCCTTCTGATATCGGGGAGTTAAATAATCTATGATAAGGAAGAGATTCAGTTAATCCTCTATAGCATGCAAACGCCCCTCCCCAGTCTCTATTTTCTTCCCCATAAGCAACAAAAGTCGGATCTGTATAAAATCGATGTGCGATAGCTTCGAATATACCATCACGATAGGTAAAAAGCTTATTTGCAGAAAACGGAGAACCATCTTGCTGGAATGCATAACGTTCTTTTCTTTTGAGCTGTATAGCACGAGGGTTTTCAATATAGGGCATAAGAACTTCAGGCTCTCTTTCTTCTAACGCCTCAATTTTTTTGTTTGAGAACATGACGTCTTCTATAATATTAACATCACTATACGGTGATATTGATATGTCCGTTACTTGCCTTAGCGTAAGAGACACTTTATTTACTACCATTTCTTTAATTTCTTCTGCCTTTGACTGTGATAATATATTATTTTTTATAAGATAATCTTTATACAATAGTATGCAGTCGTTTTGTTGCCATAAATCCATTTCTTCTTTTGACCGATAAGAGGATGCGTCCGATGGAGAATGGCCAGATATACGATAGGTTACAATATCAAGAAACCCAGGACCTTTACCAGATATAAGCTTTTCCTTCATTCGCATTGTTGCATCAGCAACAGCTAGTGGATTATATCCATCAACACGCTCTGCATGCATTTGATCTGGATTAATACCGGCACCGACTCTTGCGGCCATATCAAATCCCATAGTTTCACCTGCAGTTTGTCCACCCATACCGTAATGGTTATTCATTATATTAAATAAGATCGGAGGGTAGCCAAACTCATCTCCCCATAAATCACGATACTGATCCATACAGGCAAAAGAAAAACTTTCCCAAACAGGTCCACAGCCAAGAGATGCATCGCCAATATTTGCTATAACTATGCCGTTTTTACGATTAATTAATTTATACAAAGCGGAGCCGAGTGCAATATCTGCTGACCCTCCTACAATAGCATTATTTGGCATAGATCCAAATGGAGGAAAGAATGCATGCATGGAACCGCCTAGCCCTTTATTAAAACCGGTATGCCGAGCAAATATTTCTGCAAGAATTCCATATAAAACAAAATTTTCAGCTAAATCTTTTTGGTCAATATGTGGGCTTTTCTGTACAATTTTAAGGATATTTCCATCAAAAAAAGATTCCATTATATTGGACAAATCACCGTCATTCATTTGCCAAATAGAGGATAAACATTTAGCAAGTATTTCTCCATGAGATCGGTGCGAACCAAAAATAAAATCCTCTTGATTTAAAACTACAGATTGGCCAACAGCAGCAGCTTCTTGCCCAATAGATAAGTGAGCAGGACCAAGATGATTATAAGAAATTCCTTCATACTCACCCTGTGTTTTAATTAAGTTAAGCATGGTTTCAAATTCTCTTATAATTAGCATGTCTTTATACACCCTAATAAGACGTTCTTTTCCGTACTCTTTTATTTCGTTGTTTATATTTGATGAGTATTGGTTAACAGGAATAGAGTTTAACTTTATATTTCCAGCTTTTCTGGATTCAATCGGATCAATAATTTGAGTCTTTGGCATAATAATATTCCTTGGTTAAATTTAAAAAATTGTGGAGGATAAATAGCTATCAACAGAATATATATCATCTCTAATAGCCGATAAAAAACGAGCAGCAGGCGCACCATCAAGAGCGCAGTGATTAAACGTAAGAGAAAGTCCCATATGCGGGATAAACTCTACCTCATCATTGTTTAAAATCGGTTTTGGATTTATAGAGCATATTCCAATAATAGCAACCTCGGGTAAATTCAAAACTGGGGTAAAGCTTTCAATTCCCATTGACCCTAAATTAGTTACGGTAAAGGTTGCTCCGGTTAAGTCATCCGGATTAATCTCACCGCTTAGACAAGAGGCAGCAAGTTCTTTAGCTTTTTTTGATAAATCCTCTAAATTTAATAGATGTGCATTTCTTATGACCGGCACCATCAAACCTTTTGGTGTATCAACAGCAAACCCAATATGGATACCTTCAAATGTAAATAATTTTTCCTCAACCCAGTGAGCATTAAAATCGGAGAATCTTTTCAAGGTTTTGAACAATAGAGTAGAGAAGAATGTCATTAACACTAACGCTATTAAATCTCTTATTTATTGATTTCTTGCATATTTTGCGCAGCTCAAGAACCTTTCTCGCATCAGCAGAAGAATTAAGTGTAAGTTGTGCAGAAAGCTGTAAAGAGTTAAGCATACGTTCAGAAACAATTTTTCTAATTCCTTTTGCTGGCAAGCTTTGGTAAGACCCAAGAATTTCAGAAGGCTTAAATGGCTCGCTAGATAAAACAATATCTCTTGCAATAATTCGACCGTTTGGTCCGGTTCCAGATATGCTACTCAATGACACATTCTTTTCTTCTGCTAATTTTTTTGCACGCGGTGATATGCCATTTGTAAAGACAGCGGTTTCTGTTATTTTAGTGTTGCTTGGCAAATCGTTTTTTCGAGCAACCGAAGTGCCTTTTTCTAAAGGAGTTTTATCTACCTTCGAAGTAGATTTAATTTCGTCCTTAGACTTATTACTTAAATAAGAGGAGATATCCTCCCCTTCATTTCCAATTATAGCTATGGGTTTTAATACTTCTACATCGGAATCTGCAGGGTATAAAATGGATAAAAGAATCCCATCAGCAGTTGACTCTACTTCAAAGCTTGCTTTATCTGTTTCAACTTCGCAGAGCGTATCACCAGTGCTAACCGAATCCCCTTCATTAAGATTCCATCCAATTATGATGCAGGACTCCACAGACTGTCCTTGTCGAGGCATTAATATTTCAGTTGCCATAGTATCCTTATTTTTAATTAGCTTTAATTACGTCAATCTCGGCTTCTTTTAATGCTATTTCTTCGTTAATTTCTAGCTCTTCATCTGTTATGAGCATATGTGCTCTTTCATACGGAATAATTCGTGCGAATCCTGGTTTTCCAAATTTATTCGAATTAGAAAGAACAAAAATCTCATTTGCCTGTTCAGCCATTTTACGAACAAGTTCTGCGCTTTCTAAAAAATGAGCAGTAAATCCTTGTTTTTTAGAGGCTCCATCGATCCCAATAAAGGCTTTAGATACATGGAATTGATCTAGCAGCGCCATAGCCATGGGTCCTACTACTCCTTCTTCTGAGGGACGAAACTCTCCGCCTATTAAGGTTACTCTTACATGAGGACTTACTTGAGCGTAGGTTAATAGGAGGGTGTTATTAGTTACAATATGAATATCCCTCTTACCGAGTAGATATTTAGCGATTAGGGCTGTTGTCGTTCCGGCAGTGATTATAACCGTATCTCCGTCATTAATAAAATCAGCTGCACGAGAAGCGATAGAATTTTTAAGCTCTCTATTTGCGTTAATTCTTTCCATAATTTTAGGATGTCTTGAAGGAATTGCTCCACCATGCGTTCGAACTAAAAAACCTTCTGCTTCAAGTGATGCAAGGTCTGATCGCGTGGTTACAACTGTAACACCAAGCTTTTTCGAAAGCTCGCTAACACTTACATTTTGATCTTCTGTGAGCATCTGAAGTATAGACTCTTTTCGCTCTGCTATTTTTAAGCTCATCTGCTTGATTCCTTATTCATATAGTTCTTTTTATCTTATTTTTATCTTTTTAAAAGTTTTCTTTTTACTTTTTTTTACTTTCTTCTTGCTAAGAATAGCTAGGATTTATTAGTAATAATTAATGATAACCACACGAAGACAATTTGTTAACTCTACTATAGCTGCAACGCTTCTTCCTGCATTTAAAAACGTTTACGCTGCAGGTGTAAATGGATCGGGAATTCCTGGTTCACCCGAAATGATCAAATTTCAAGCACTTTGGAAGACAATGAATTCTTCAGCAGATAAGCAAATTGGAATAGATCGATTTAATGAAAATAAATATGGAATGTTTATTCATTGGGGTCTTTATTCACAATGTGGAGGTATTTGGAAGGGCAAAAGAATGGAGGATGGTGGTAATGGTCCTCTTGTTGCTGAGTGGAT
This sequence comes from Pontiellaceae bacterium, assembly GCA_045566035.1. GTDB lineage: Bacteria > Verrucomicrobiota > Kiritimatiellia > Kiritimatiellales > Pontiellaceae > Pontiella. The sequence goes on from JBJLEI010000009.1 coordinate 20,902, forward strand.
AATGCGAAGAAAAGAAATACCCCGAAAAGAATACGCAAAGTTAGCTAAAACATTTAATCCTATAAAATTTGATCCGGATGAATGGGCATCGATTGCTAAAGAGGCGGGTATGAATTATATGGTAATTACTTCAAAGCACCACGATGGATTTGCTTTATTTGATTCAAAAATAGATGACTTTAATGTTGTGCAGGCAACCCCATTTAAACGTGATATTATAAGAGAGTTAGAGGGAGCATGTAAGAAGCAAGGAATAGCATTCGGGGTTTATTATTCGCATGCACTTGATTGGCGATCTGGTGGGGATTCTGGCATGAAGGATTATGGTCCAGAAAATCCTAAGCAGAATTTATTTCCAAATTATTTTGATCCTTCTCCAGTTAAATTTGATGATTACATTACCAACAAATCTCTTCCTCAGGTCAAAGAGCTTGTAAATAATTATGATTTAACCGAGGTTTGGTTGGATACACCAATATACATTCCACCACACCATAGCTTTGCTTTTTACAAAGAAATTTACGAAGCAAACCCCCAGATTTTAGTTAACCAACGTGTCGGTAATGGATTTGGCGATATTGGAATACCTGGAGATAATATTATTCCAGATAAAGCAAGCGATACAACATGGGAGGGTATTGCAACAACAAATAATTCCTGGGGATTTAAGTCATATGATGTGGATTGGAAATCTCCAAAGGAAACGTTATACTGGTTAATTGCAAATGTAAGTAAAGGCGGTAACTTCTTACTTAATGTTGGTCCAGATGGCTCTGGAATTATACCACCAAAATCCGTAGAAAATCTTTTAGAAGTTGGCAAGTGGTTAAAGGTTAATGGTCAAGCGGTTTATGGAACAAGGCCATGGAAGGTTGTTCACGAAGGACCAACGGATATTATCATAAAAGGAACATCGCATCGCAGCAAATCAGGCTTTGTATTTGATTTTAAGCCGGATGATTTTTGGTTTACAAAGAAAGATAACAAGGTTTACGTAATTGCGCTATCTAAGCCAAAAGATAATAGAATTTTAATAAAGTCGCTTAGGGGAACTGCTGTTTCTAAGATCAGTATTTTAGGAATTTCTGAGGATGTAGCTTGGAAGAAAAAAGTAAGCGGTTTAGAAATAACACTTCCAAATATGCCAAATAGCTCCTTGGGCTATGCTCTTGAAATAATATAACCCCTGATTTTTATAAAAAACTTTATTTACTTAACCAGTATTTTATGAGTAGATATTCAGGCTAACGATATTATGCGCAAGTAAGCTCGTGTCTTAGTTGTTAATCTATTTATTTAGGAGAAATATTATGAACAAGTTACTTACACTCACGTTTTTTTGTTTTTTTGTTGCACAATCCTTTTCAGATTCAACAAATACATTAATTAATTGGACGTTTGATGATGGAACATTAAACGCAGAACCAATAACAATTTCAACTAATACCTATAATTGGCATATAGGGGGAGATGATGCGCTTGGTAACGCTGTCCTTGGTTGGGAAGAGCGTAAGACACAGGGAGGAACTATTATTGCACCTGCATCAGGCACATTAAATTTTGGTGCTACAGCTGCAGTTAATAAGTATTATGGTCCCGTCAACGTCCCTCAGGGATCAAATGCTACAACAGATGATCCTTATATTTATGCAATACCATCGGATCAAATCCTACGATTAACAATGAAGGTAAACCATGTTGATTATAGTTCAACACCAGCAAATGGAGGCAATAACGCTTTTGGCTTAAGGCTATGGGATAAAAAGAATGAGGCTTGGTTGGGCTTAACAATACAAGATAGAAATAACGGCGCCCATGGCAACACCGACCGCTTAGAATTAAATGTTCAGAGTAATAATGGAATTCTTACAGGCGGAGGAATAGCTGGTAATGCGAATAACTGGCAAAGAATAGCTTGGATAACAGCGCCAAGATCAGATGCAGGCGATCTTTCAAGTCTGATTGATTCCGATGACGTCACCTATGCTTTAGAAATTAATTATGCAACGGGTACTTGGGAGGCGTTTATAGATGGCGCATCTGAGACCTCTGGTACTTTTGATAAATCTGCCCTAACAGGGTTTGATCGTCTGCAGGCAGCTTTTGCAAATTTCGACAATGGAGACTATGTCACACTTGATGAAATAAAGATCGAGTATATCACCACGGAAGCACCGGCTATTGAGCCGCTTTCAGGATGGTATTATTCCACTCAAAATGGAATAACTTCAGTTTATAATTCCTTGACGGGATATAACGCTCATACAAATGGAAACATGGCTGTTGTGTTTAATGATATTTCAGGACAATCTTCATGGAATCACAGCACTGATCCTATAGTTTTTGCGGCTTCTGAGACATTTTTTCCAGCTGCTTCAGCAAGCGTTCCTGGAACAAATGCAACGCAAATCACCTCAGTTTGGAAGGCAAATACAACAGGTACTGTTGAGTATTGGGATAACATTGGGGGAACATTAGCAAATGGAGATAGTGTTTTTATAGCACCTGGAGCAGGAGATAATTTAAAACTAAAATCAGCAAATACTGAGCTTATTATAGATACTCCTGTAACAGTAGCTTCTATTTCTGGTGAAGCTGCTGGCGCAACAACACTAACTGTTACCAATGGCGGAGCGCTAGTAGTTAGAGGAAATAGCCCATTGGTAGCAACAACAGGAAGTGGAAGTGGGCTTACATATATGGACAGTCAAATGCAAGTAGGCGCATATGGTACAAGTAATGGAACGCACTCTATGGTAGTTAATGTTGATGGAGCTACTACAACCTTAGACGCGGACAGAATAAGTCTAGGTCACAGTAGAGCAAGCGGAGTATTAAATGTTTCAAACGGTGCTTCTGTAAATGTAGCAAATAATTTTTACATTGGATATGATTCCTATTTATATGGAACAGGAGTAGTGAATTTAGCATCAGGACAGATTGATGCAGATGAGGTCAGTGTTGGTTTACGCGGACCAGGTGAGTTAAATATTTCCGGTGGAGTTTTTGATGCTACAACCTATATACGCGTTTCTTCAAGTGTAGTAAACGAGGGTAAAAATGCTGAAGGAACTATTAACCTTAGTGGAGGTATATTAAATGCCCCAACTAATTCAGGATCTGGCGCAACAACGTATATCGGATATAATCAAACCGAAGATGTTAAATACGGCGCTAATGTAAATGTTTCTGGAGGTACCTTTAATACCTCAGATGGTATAGATGTAGGAAGAACTTCAGAGGGTACTTTAACTATATCCGATACCGGTACCGTTAATATATTAAATAGTAATCTTTCAATAGGTCATTCAGAAGGTAGTTCCGGAACATTAAATATGAATGGAGGAACCTTAAATCTTCTTATTGGAGAAGGGTATACGGCAACGGTTCCAACATTAAATGTTGCTGGATGGAATGGAGGTACAGGTACAGTATCTATGACAGGTGGTACTATGAATTTAGAGGGTAACCTTTATATTAATAACGTTAATCTCTCTTCTAATCATCCATCAACTATAGCTACGGTATCACAGAGCGGAGGAACTATTAACTCCCAAGGCGGAGAGGTAAGAATCGGAGGTAATGGAGAAGGAAATTATACTATAGGTGGCGGAGATAGCCTCGCAACATTAAGGGTCAATCCAACAGGAGTAATTACTAATAATGCTGGTTCATCTAATTCTAGTATTATTATGTCTCGTACCCCAGTTAATTCCTCATTTACCATTACAAATAATGCATTAGTGCATGCCAATAGTATAAATATTGAAGCAGCAGTTGGAAATGCACCAGCCGATGGTGCTCAAGCAGTACTTAATCTAGATGGAGGAACCTTACTCTTAGAAGCCAACTGGACTAATGCAATTCAAGTTGCTAATGACGGACAAATTAATATTTCCGGTGGAGATATAATATGGGCCGGAGGGGAAAAAGCGCCTCATGTTTATACAAATCTGCAATCATACATTAATCTTACAGGAGGTTTAAGCGAAGTTCCTGCTGGAGCTTATAATCCTGTATTTACTAACGCTGCAGAGTCCGCAATATTATATGCTGAAGTGTATAATTCTAGCAATAAAGTATACTCAGCAGAGATGCAAGCAGACCAAGGATATACTCGTTTTGTTTCAGTTCTTGCAAACCCACCGTCAGGATATGATATATGGGCAGCAAGCAAAAGTTTAAGTGATCCTGCAGGCGATGGCGATGGCGATGGAATGTCTAATTTATTAGAATATGCATTAGATACTGATCCTACTGTTTCTGATCTGGTTTCCGTTAGCGGCGCGCTAAGCGGATCTAATATCGCCTTCACGCATGCTAAACGTGCTGGGACAGACCACGGAATAATCTACACAGTCCAAACGAACGCTAATCTTAAGTTCCCAGTTTGGGGAGATAGTTCAACCGTATCTGCTTCAGAATCGGGTTCATCGGTAACACACACGATTGAGACCGCTACAGAAGATGCATTGTTTATTCGACTTAAGGTTGAGTTAGACGACTAAGAGCTCATATAGCAATCTATATAAAATCACGTCTAACTTTAGGCGTGATTTTTTATTTATATAGATAGGATTTAGTTTGATTTTATTTTGTAAATTAGGTATATCTTATTGGTTAGTGCCCAAGTGAAGGGAAAGGAATTTTAGATGATTAGAAGACAAATAATTTTAAAGCTACGTCAATTAATTTTCGTAGCATCGATAGTAGCGGCTTCTCTAGCTAATGCTAATTTAGAAACTTTTGAATTTAATGATGCGGTAGGACAATCCTTCAATCAATTTGTTAACTCTGGTTCTAATGCATCGTCTTGGAATCATGGTAATAATGGTCAATCTGCTACAGATGGTAATGGAAATTTAACTATCGGCCCAAATTTAGCTAATGGACAAGTATACCGCAAGATTGATTATGCTGCAGCACCTTATACGAGTGGTAGTTATAATTTATACATGTCTGTTAGCGGTAGTAATGGAACAATGTCAAATGACGTGGATGCTAATGTTGGTTTAGGTTTAGGTACCGCAATAAATTCTGCTAGTGATCTGGTACATATTCTATATAGAAATATTGAAGATAATGGTCAGACGTCGATATACTTCCAGTTTCAAATTAAAAGTAGCAATGGTCAAACGCAGGTGCGAAGTTACCAAATTGGTGATTTAGCTAATTCTGCTAGAGTGGAATACGATATAGACAATCAAACAGCTGCTATTTATGTTAATGATGTAAATATTGACCAAATAGCAATTCCATCTAATGCAGAAATCCATGCTTTACAGCTTAAAGCGCAAAACTTTGATTCAGCGACTACCGTATCCTTAGATCAAATATCTTTTGGGCTTCAGGGTGTTTCTAACAACGGTGACGGTGACGGAGATGGTTTGAATGATAGTGTAGAGACCAATACAGGAATTTATGTTGGTGCATCAGATACCGGAACAGATCCAAATAATTCCGATACGGACGGCGATGGATTAAGTGATGGTGCAGAGGTAAATACTTACAGTACTAATCCAACCTTAACCGATACGGACAGCGATGGATTAAGTGATGGTGCAGAGATAAATACTCATTTCACTGGTCCAAATATTGCGGATACCGACGGCGATTCTTATAGTGATTTTATAGAGATTCAAAATGGAACAAATCCAAATAATGCAAATAGTTTTCCAATTGGAACAAGTGTTTCTATCGACGCGGGAGATAGAAAGCAGAAGATAGAAGGATTTGGGGCAGCAGGTGCTTGGTATGAAGCATCCTTAAATAATCATGATGATAGAGACGAGATTATATCAAAAGCATTTGATGAATTAGGTTTAGATATTTTCAGAATCCAAAATAAATATCAGCATCTACCCGCTAATTCTTGGCAGGCAGCATTAGTGGATATAAAACAAATTATCGACTCCGCTGAAGTAGTTACTGGAAGAGATATAAAAGTTTTAATGTCTGCATGGTCTCCTCCAGCAAGTTTAAAAAGTAATGGCGAAAGAGGTAATGGGGGAACCTTAGCTAGTGATGGAAATGGATACCGTTATGATGATTATGCGCAGTGGTGGTATGACGCTTATACATTTTATGATAACCAAGGAATCGATATTGATTATATAAGTATTCAGAATGAACCTAACTTTGTTGCAACATGGAATTCATGTATTTTAAAGCCAACTGCAGATAATGATTACGCTGGATATGATGTAGCATTTGAGAAGATATGGCAGAAATTTGCCTCTGAGCTTGGAACGCAAGTAATGCCAAAAATGATTGCACCGGAGCATCATAATCTTTCTGGAAATTTATACGGAAACTATATTGATGCATTAGGTCCGCATTATGACCGTATCTATGGTTATGGGCATCACCTATATCAGAACTTAGACAACATCAACTCCGATTTTCTTAATGCTAAAGAATATGATTATAAACCATTATTTCAGACAGAGCTCGGTACAGATAATTCGTCTAACGATGCTATAACCAGAAAGTTAAACCTCGCTACGTTAATGCACAATGGATTAACGATTGAAAATCTTTCCTCTTATTTTTATTGGGGTCTTTGGTGGCAATCTCCAGACGGTCAATCCTTAATTGACTTGCCAGTTGGAGAAAGCTCCACCTATACGCTTCTCCCTGAATATTATGCGTTCAAACATTTCTCTGCCTATATTCATTCAGATTGGCGTCGAGTAGAAACGGTAAGTACATCAAATGATCTAATGATATCTGCATACACTAGTGCAGATCGTTCACAGATGACAGTGGTGGTTGTAAATGATTCCACTTCAGCTGAGAATCTAAATCTAAATTTTGTTGATGCAAGTGTTATTAGCGGGAGTATCTATCTTTCAGATGCCAATACAGACTGCGCTCTACAAGGTTCCTACTCACCAGGAGATGAGGTTAGTATTCCAACGAAATCGATTACAACGATAACTATGAATATACAGCCACCCTCCGTAGTTACCACACCAAATATTTTATTCATTGCGATTGATGATTTACGCCCTCAGTTACGTTGTTATAACGAACCTCAAATGGTTACTCCTCATTTTGATCGTTTGGCAAAAGATAGTTATTTATTCACCAGAGCATATTGTCAACAAGGAGTTTGCGGACCATCTCGAGCAAGTATAATGACGGGAATGCGACCGGATACAACCGGTGTATATCAATTTAATGGAGATTTCAGAGATACGATGCCTTGGGCTGTAACATTGCCGATGAAATTAAGTGAGAATGGGTATAGATCAGAAGCTATAGGAAAGATTTATCACGGTTCTGTTAACGATTCGTTAAGTTGGGACACTCCTCATACAGCAGGAGGTGGACAATACGGTGCTACTGGAGCAAGTGGTGGAAACCAGATGGGTTTTGAATCCTACAGCGGTGGAGAGAACGCACTCCGTGATGGAACGGTAGCAGGAAGTGCAGTAAGTAGATTAGCTGCTCTTAAAAACCAACAACCTTTCTTCTATGGAGTTGGTTTCGTTAGACCTCATTTACCCTTTGTGGCTCCGCAGTCCTATTGGGATTTATATCAAGTAGATGATTTAGAATTTCCAGAGATGGATAATGAACCTGTATCTGCATTATCTTACTCCTATGCTGATTGGGGAGAATTAAGAAATGGTTATGGAGTTACTCCTATACCAAGCTCAGGACCGGTTAGTGCATCTGTAGAGCAAAACCTAATCCACGGTTATTATGCATGTGTATCCTATGTAGATACCCAAATCGGACGACTGTTGGATGCATTAGATGCGCAGGGTTTAACGGATAATACAGTAATTGTTTTATGGGGAGATCATGGATTCCATCTCGGTGATCACGGACAATGGTGCAAGCACAGTAATTTTGAATTAGATGCAAGAGTACCATTAATAGTTAAGGTACCATGGATGGAAGGAGCTCAGCGTATTAATTCCCTAGTGGAATTATTAGATGTGTACCCAACCTTAATGGAATTATGTGGTATTGAAGCACCTGAAGAAATTCAAGGTCAAAGTTTTGTATCCTTGATGCAGAATCCTGAATTACTTGGTCCAGCAGAGGCAGTTAGTCAATACAATCGTGGTAATGTTATGGGTTATTCCATCAGAGATGATCGTTATCGTTATACAGAGTGGCGTAATACTGCCGCAAATGGAGGCGCAGTTGTTGGTCGAGAAATTTATGATCATATTTTAGATCCAAATGAAAATACGAACATTGCATCGGTCGTTACTGGCGGAAGCGGGAATATTGTTAATCTAATTAATAACGGTGAATTCGATAATGGTACCACAGGGTGGACAAAACAAGGTTCATCAACTCTATCTATTTCTTCTTCAGACAGTCAATTAGGAGCAGATCCGTTAGCTGTAATAAGTAATATTTCTAGCGCAAATGTTTTTAATGATAAGCTAATACAAAATATAGGCTATGAAGCTGGAAAAAGTTATACTGTAGAAATAGTAGCCAGAGCCTCATCAAATGGGCATGGGATTCGAGTAATTTGGCTTCCAAGTGGAGCTAACCAATATAATAATAATATTATGGTGGAGAATCCAAGCTTATCTACTAGCGCCCAAACATTAACCTACTCAGGAATAACTGCCGGAACAACAGTAGCAGGTGCACAGTTGCAGATACAAGTTGGTGGTTCTACCTCAGATGTTTACATAGATTCAGTAAGAATCTACGAAACAGGTGGTTCGTCTAATAGCGAGGCACATCCAGCTATTGTAGGATTATCTGCCCAGTTGGCTCCATATATTGGAGGGACTTATAAAATAGGGGCAGGAAGCGGAGATTCGTTAGCAACGGTT
>JBJLEI010000010.1:0-29507 GCA_045566035.1 Pontiellaceae bacterium
TTTCAACTTTTCTACATGTAGATCTAGCAAGATGAAGGTGTTATGATAATAAATTTCCAGAAGGTAAAATGAAGTTTTTTAACTTATCTAATTCTGAATCAATATTATCAATTATTTCTTCTATTTTAAGTATATCATCATATTTAATAGTAATTTTTGATGGAGAATTAAATGATGAAACCTCTGAACCTGCAGTAAAAAGCTTGTTTTGTATTTTTTTTAAAATTTTCTCAAGATTATTATCTTTATTAAAACTTCTAGCGATACCAATAACTGAATTACATTCATCGATAATTCCATTAAGTTCAATTATTGGGTCATTTTTTTTTACAGTCTTCCCATCATATCTTCTAGTTTCACCATAATCACCAAAACCAGTATAAATTTTTACCATTATATTCTCCTAATCATTATTATTCTAAAAACAAATAATAACATATTATTTATTAGATTAAGCAATCGTTTTATAATCAAAATGTATAAAAAAGATTGCAGGATTAACATCAGTTGACTACAAATGTCTCCCTTTATCCAATTTATAATATTATATGGAGAAATAATTATGGCAGTGAAAATGAGACTACGTAGAATGGGAAGTCGAAATGCACCATTTTATCGTGTTGTGGTACAGGATGCACGACGTGCGCCTACAGGACGTTTTATTGAGACAATTGGTTGGTATGATCCAAAACAAGCTGGATCAAATTTTTCTATTAATCTTGAGCGTGTTGAATATTGGAAATCTAATGGTGCTCAACCTTCTGAAACAGTAAATAGCTTAATTAAAAAAGCAAATAATTTACAAGCTGATTCATCTGTATCAGGATCTATCAGTGAAAAGGAAATTCCAGAAAAGTTAATAGAAGAAGAAAATATTGATAGTGATGCAAATGTAGATCAAATTAATCATGATGATAATGAATCATCGGAGGTGTCAGAAAAGAGTGATTCATGAAGCTCTTATTAACATCTATTGTTAAAGCATTAGTAGACCAACCCTCTAAAGTAAATATTACAGAGATTAATGGCTCAAAAACTCTTATCTATGAATTAAGATGTGATAATCGTGATGTTGGTAAACTTATAGGAAAGAGTGGAAAAACTGTTAGCGCTATTAGAACGCTTTTTACAGCTTTAGCTTCTAAAAATGGGCAAAAAATAATAGTTGAGGTTGTTGATTAATTAAATTTAACTTTATAAATGAAAATTGATATAATAACTCTTTTTCCTGAAATGCTAGATGGTTTTCTTAACACTAGTATTATGAAGCGAGCGTCTATTAATAATGATGTTGATTTTCATGTAATAAATCCTAGAGATTTTACAACAGATAAGCATAAAACAACCGACGATCGTCCTTTTGGTGGAGGTCCAGGTATGCTTATGAAGCCAGAGCCATTATTTGCAGCGGTAGAATCGCTTAAAAGTCCATTTAGTAAAGTTATTTTATTATCTCCAATAGGAAAATCATTTTCACATAGTATTGCAAAAAATATGGCATCGGATGAATCCCATTTAATATTTATATGTGGTCATTATGAAGGAGTTGATGAGAGAGTTCATGAGTACTTAGCAGATGAAATTATTTCTATTGGTGATTACGTATTAACTAATGGAGCTTTAGCTAGCGCGGTAATAATAGATGCTGTAGTAAGGTTAATTCCTGACGTTATAGGGGGAGGGGAAGAAGCAATTAATGATGAGTCCTTTTCGTCAGGATTATTAGATTATCCTCAATATACTAGACCCGCTAAGTTTCGTAATATGCAAGTTCCTGATGTTCTATTAAGTGGAAATCATGAAGAAATTCTTAAATGGAGAAAATCAGAAGCTCTTAAAAATACATATAATAAACGATCTGATTTATTAAGAAACCAAGATAAAAAGGATTAAAACAACACTTGACCATGTAACGAGGTTGGCTATTATCACCCGCGACTTTAACTACAAAATTAAAATTGGAAAATAATATTATGAACATAGTAGAAAAAATTTCTTTAGAAGAAGCAAAGCAAGATAGACATCCTAAATTCTCTGTAGGGGATACAATTAAGGTTCATTATAAGATAAAAGAAGGTGGAAAAGAGCGTATCCAGGTTTATACTGGTACTGTAATTTCTCGTAAAGGTAAGGGTTTAATGGAATCCATAACAGTACGAAGAATATCTTATGGCGAAGGTGTTGAGCGTATATTCCCACTAAATAGTCCAAATTTAGAAAAAATAGAAATAGATAGAAAAGGTAAAGTTCGAAGAGCTAAATTATATTACCTTCGTGGTCTAGCAGGTAAAAAAGCTCGAATTCAAGAAAAACGCGAAGCATAATTATTCATTAATATGACCCAATCTTATTTTTTGAAATATGAAAAAATATCATGGAAAAAAGGATATAAATCTATCGCTGGTATTGATGAAGCAGGAAGGGGATCGCTTGCGGGACCAGTTGTTGCTGCAGCAGTAATATTCAATAAAGAATATATTATTAAGTCTCAAAATAATATTTATTCAACACTTACTGACTCAAAAAAACTAACAGAAGGAAAGCGTGATCATTTTTATAAATTATTAACCAACGATGATTATGTTAATATTGGTGTTGGTATTATTTCATCTTGTGAAATTGATAAAATTAACATTCTTAATGCTACACATAAAGCAATGATACAAGCGCTTAAATGTTTACATTATGATTATATTCTTGTTGATGGTTTAGCTGTACCTGGTTTTTCATGTGATTCAAAAAATATTATAAAAGGAGATTTACTAAGTTTATCAATTTCTGCTGCAAGTGTTATTGCAAAAGTTACTCGTGATAAAATCATGAAAAAAGAAAGTTTCAATTATCCAGAATATAATTTTGATGAACATAAAGGATATGGTACAAAAAAGCATATAGATGCTTTAAAAAAATTTGGTCCTACGTTAATTCATCGATACTCATATAAACCAATAAGTACGATACTAGAAACAATAAAAAAATGATTATCAGATTATTTATTATGAATATATTTTTAGCTTTTTGCATAGATGTTCATGCTCAAAATCGAAAATTTAAAAAGCATTCAACTATAAATAAAAAGCTCCTAAATGTATTACCTGCTATTAATAAATTATCCTTTAAATCAGAAGTTAAAATAATTATTGGGGAGTATTTATCTGTTACAGCTAATGGAATACCAGATCATTTAGTTGGAAAATTTCCCAATAAAGAAAATCCTCATACTATTCTACCACAAGAGTATCATTTCAAAATTTATTTTGATAATAGTCAGAATATTAATCCAGAACCTTTAAAAGGTATTAATAAAAATTATCGTGGTCCATCAGGAAGACCATTCGGAGTATCTTTAAATGGAGTTTTATTTGATCCAGGAACAGCTGAATATTGGAAAGGAAATAAGGAATTAGGTTGGAATTACTGCGCACTTGGTGCAGCAATTCCATTAGGTTTAGATGAACATCATGCTCATGTTCAACCAAATGGTGCATATCATTATCATGGAATTCCAACAGGATTATTAGAAAATTTAGGTTTTAATTCTATAAGTCATTCGCCTTTAATAGGGTGGTCTGCTGATGGATATCCAGTTTATGCATTAAACGGATATAATAAAAATAATCCAAAAATGGTTATACAACATAGATCGAGTTTTCGTTTAAAAAATGGATTTAGACCTCTTCCTCCAAATGGACCAGGCGGTAAATTTGATGGAACATTTATTCAAGATTATGAATTTATAAAAGGATCAGGTACACTTGATAAATGCAACGGATGTTTTACTGCAACACCTGAATTTCCAGAGGGTACATATGCATATTTTCTTACAGAAGAGTGGCCTATTATACCAAGATATTTTAAAGGTAAGGCTATAAATTTAAGATTCCAGTAATTCTTTAAAGGCAATATTTCTGTAATTAAATATTTTATTTAACATTCTCTTGATAAAAAGTATGTGGGCTATTTTACCAAGTATACCAAAAGGTGTTTGGTAACTGACTCTATCAATTAATTTAACACCACCTTCAACATCTTCTATAGCATGATAATGATACCATAATTTATAGGGACCTATTTTTTGCTCATCCACAAATGATGTTTCTGGAACAATGTGTTGTAGTTCGCTAACCCATTCCTGCTTACCTATACCAGGTATATTCACCTTATATTCAACGAGCATTCCTTCATACATTTCTTCTGGAATATCTGATATTATTTCAAACGATAGATCATTTGGAGTTATTTTGTTTAGATTTGCAGGGTTTCTAATAAAATTCCATGCTTCTTTTCGAGTAGTTTTTACAATTAATTCACGATATAATTCATACATATTTTAATATCCTTTTTTTATATATCGCAAAAATTGATTAAAAATTACACTACAATTGAGCTTGCTTTAAATAACCTTAAATTTATAGGTTCTTTCGCTTAAGCGGAGAGATGGCAGAGTGGTCGAATGCGGTGGTCTTGAAAACCATTGAGCCGAAAGGTTCCGGGGGTTCGAATCCCTCTCTCTCCGCCATTTTTTTTATATTTTATATTGATATATTAATTTGTTCATTTTATATTGAACAATATGAATAAAATTGAAAATGAAATTATTTCCCTATTTGTTCGATTAGCAGATTTATTAAGTCTTCCAAGATCTGTTGGAGAGCTATATGGTATATTATTTATTTCATCTGAACCAATGTGTTTGGATGAAATTAAAAATAAATTAAAAATAAGTAAAGGTTCAACAAGCCAAGGGTTAAAGATTTTAAGATCCTTTGGAGCTATTAAAAAAACTTACATAACCGGAGATCGTAGAGATTTTTATATTGCAGAAGACTCATTAAGAAGAATTGTAAGAGGATTTACAAATGAGCAAATAAAGCCACATATAGAAAGTGGATCAGATCGATTATCTATTATTTGTAATCTTATAGAACAAGAAGATAAAAAAGATAATAAATTTTTATATCAACGTATTAAAAAATTAAAAAATTGGGAGAGCAGAGCTAATAAAATTTTACCAGTTGTTTTAAAATTAATAGGGGACCAGAAATCATGAATGGTTCTAAAAATTTTCAATCACATTTAAAGTGGTATTGTTTAAAAACCAACCCAAATAAAGAAGATTTCGCTAAAGCATATATAATAAATAAACTTGGTATCGAGGTTTTTGTTCCTAAAATACGTTTTAAAATGCAAAAAAGTAGAAGTATAATGGATAAAAAAGAAGTTATGTTTCCAGGTTATATTTTTGCAAAATTCGATTTAAAATTATCTAAGCGTATTATTTCTTATGCGCCTGGAATTAATTATATCTTAACATTTAATGAGAAAATTGTATCTCTTTCCTCATCAACTATTAATGATTTAAAAAAAGAATTAGATAATAATAATGAAATGGAGATTCCATTAAGTTTAAAAATTGGTGATGAAGTTTTTGTTACCAATGGATTAATGAATGGAATGAAGGTAAAAATTCACACACTTTTATCTAAAGAATCTCGTATTGGTATACTTTTAGATTTACTAGGAACTTCTACTGAGATGTTTATTCCTTATGAATTTATAAAACAAAATCGTTCAGGTGCTATGTTGGCATAACGATTAATTAGTGATATAAATGTACTTATGTTTAGGTATATAATGTTAAAAAAATATAGAATGATTTCGAAAAAACTTCGATTAATCGTGGCGGCAGCTTGTCTTAATAAGTAAAAATTATGTGTGGAATAATTGGATTTTTTGGGAAACAACCGGCTACTAATATTATTTTAGATGGTCTTAAAAGAATGGAATATAGAGGGTATGATTCAGCAGGTATCGCTTGTTTGTCTAATCAATCTATTGGAGTTATTAAGCAGTCTGGAAAAATAAAGGAATTAAGAGAAAAAGTTGATCAAAAATTCCCAGAAAAGTTTTTAAAGTCAAATTATGGAATCGGCCATACTCGTTGGGCAACTCATGGAAAGCCAAGTAATATTAATGCTCATCCTCATTTAGATATTAGTAATTCATTTGCAATGGTGCACAATGGTATTATTGAAAATTATAAAGAAATTCGTAATTTTTTAAATCAACAAGATATTAACTGTATTTCCGATACGGATTCAGAAGTATTAATTCAACTAATTGCATACTGTTTTAATGGTAATTTAGAGGAAGCTGTATCAGAGGCATTAAAGAAGGTTGTAGGAACATATGGAATATTAGTCATAAGTTATCTTGATCCAGATAAGATTGTTGCTGCTCGTTGTGGAAGCCCTATCGTAATTGGTCTTGGTAAAAATGAAATAATTATTGCTAGTGATGCTGAAGCCATAAGACCTCATACAAGAGATGTTATGTATTTAGAAGATTATGATTTAGCTGTTATAAAAGAAGATAGTGTAAACCTGCTCGATATTCAACATTTACCGGTTAACAGAGAAATAACAGCTATGGATTGGGAGCATGAAAATGCTGATAAAGGTTCTTATGATCATTTTATGCTTAAAGAAATTTTTGAACAACCGACTTCACTTAGAAACACTATTCGTGGTCGGCTAAATTTTGATTCTGGAACTGCAGTACTTTCAGGATTAGATTTTTCTGTAAATGATTCAATATCTATTAAGCGAATACTAATAATTGGTTGTGGAACATCTATGCATGCAGGTATGGTTGGTGAATATGCATTTGAGGATATAGCAGGTATTCCTGTAAAAGTTGAGCAAGCAGCAGAGTTTAGATATCGTAACCCTATAATTAATAAAAATGATCTTGTTATTGCTATTAGTCAATCAGGAGAAACAGCGGATACATTAGCGGCAGTAAAAGAAGCAAAGAAGAAAGGCGTTACAGTTGTTAGTATTTGTAATGTAGTAAGTTCAGCTATTGCTAGAGAAACAGGTAGAGGAGTTTACTTACATGCAGGCCCAGAGATAGGAGTAGCATCAACAAAAGCATTTACATGCCAAGTTGTAATTTTATTAATGATGGCCTTAAAGGTTTCTAGAACTCGGACATTACCATTATACGACGGAGAACAAATAGCAATCTGGCTAGATAATATTCCTAATCTTGCAGAAAAAATCTTAAAACAGAACGATTTAATTAAAGCTATTGCTAAAAAAATAATGAAAGAAGATCATGCATTTTTTATTGGAAGAGGCTTCCTCTATCCAGTTGCTCTTGAAGGCGCACTTAAATTAAAAGAAATTAGTTATGTTCATGCGGAGGGTTACCATGCATCAGAATTAAAGCATGGCCCCATAGCCTTACTTGAAGAAGGCACTCCTGTAATTGCATTATTAAATGATATTCCAGGTAAAGATAAAACCTATGGAAATGCTCAAGAATGTAAATCAAGAGGTGCAAACGTAATAGCTGTTATTACAGAAGGGGATGAAGAAATTGCAGAAGAGTTTACAGATAAGATTACTATACCTAAATGTCCAGCAATGATAGCTACAATCCCAACAACAATTGCTTTACAATTATTAGCTTATCATATTGCTGTTTTAAGAGGATGCGATGTAGATCAACCTCGTAATTTGGCAAAATCTGTTACGGTGGAATAATGTTAATTATTAATTTATTAAACCTTGCAGTAAATGCAGCATCTAATGCTGGAGATGCAGTATTAGATATATATAATAGTGAATTTGATATTAAGTATAAGAAAGATAATTCACCGCTAACGCATGCTGATATAGAAGCTAATAGAATTATATGTAATATATTATCATCAAGCAATTATCCTATACTTTCAGAAGAAAATATTCTTATTGATTATAACACTCGAAAAAAATGGAAAAGATATTGGTTAATAGATCCGATAGATGGAACAAAAGGATTTATTAATAAGAGTGGAGAATTTACAATTAATATAGCTTTAATGGATAATAATATTCCAATTTTAGGAGTTATATTAAATCCAATTACAAACACATATTATTTTGGTTTTAATGAGGGGTCATACAAGGCAGTTAAAAATAAACATTTTATTCATAACCAGGATTTAAATTTATATATCGAACAGAAAAGTTTTGAAAAGTTTGATAAATTGTCTGTTTCTAAAACTTTAAAAAGAAATTTAAAGGTAGTTTCTTCTAAATCGCATCTTAACGATGAAACTATTTTATTAATAAATAAAATTGAAGAGGTTTTTGGAAAGATTGAAAAAATTTCTTCAGGTAGTTCAATTAAATTATGCTTAATAGCGGAGGGTTTAGCAGATCTTTATCCAAGATTAGGTCCTACTTCAGAATGGGATATAGCTGCAGCCGATGCGATAATAAGAAATGCGGGAGGAAATATTTATAAATATGATCCTAAATTATCCTTAATAGATTATGTTAAATCAAATAAACGAACTCAAAATATTCAATATAATAAAAAGAATATATTAAACCCTTATTTTATAGTAAGTGGTTTACATGAATATAATATGTAATTATTATATACATTTTACGATCAACCATGTAAATAAATCATCCTTATAAGGAAATAAATGGAAATTAATCAATACAAATTATCGCATTTGAAACAATTAGAGGCGGAAAGTATTCATATTATTAGAGAAGTAGCTGCTGAGTTTGAAAACCCAGTAATGCTTTATTCAGTAGGAAAAGACTCATCCGTTATGCTGCATTTAGCTCATAAAGCTTTTTTACCTGGTAAAATACCCTTTCCGTTATTACATGTTGATACTCAATGGAAATTTCAAGAAATGTATAAATTTCGTTCCTTAATGGCTAAAAAATATAATGTAGATTTAAAGGTTTGGATTAATCCAGAAGCTAAAGATGAAGTTAATCCATTTACTCATGGTTCTGAAAAACATACACAAATAATGAAAACGGATGCATTAAAGCAAGCATTAGACTATTACAAATATGATGCTGCTTTTGGAGGCGCTAGACGTGATGAGGAAAAAAGTCGAGCAAAAGAAAGAGTCTATAGTTTTCGTAATGAATACCATCAGTGGGATCCAAAAAATCAACGACCAGAATTATGGAATACATACAATGCAAAAATAAATAAGGGAGAGTCTATTAGGGTATTTCCTTTATCAAATTGGACAGAATTAGATATTTGGCTTTATTTACTTCGAGAAGATATACCAATTGTTCCTCTTTATTATGCCGATAAAAGACCTGTTGTAGAGCGAGAAGGAACTCTTATATTAGTTGATGATGATCGTATGCCATTAGAAGATGATGAAGTACCAAGTTTAAAAAAAGTACGATTTAGAACTTTAGGTTGCTATCCTTTAACGGGTGCGGTTGAGTCAAATGCGGAAACTGTAGAGGAGATTGTTCAGGAAATGCTTTTAACAACAACATCCGAAAGACAAGGAAGAGTTATTGATGGGGATAATTCATCAATGGAAGACAAGAAAAAGGACGGATATTTTTGATGGCAGAATCAAAATATAAGGTACAAGAAGAAAATTTAATTAGAGATGATATTACGTCTTATCTAAGTCGGCATGAATCAAAAGATCTTTTAAGGTTTTTAACATGTGGTTCTGTCGATGATGGTAAATCAACATTAATAGGTAGGTTATTATACGATAGTCATATGATTTATGAAGATCAGTTAGAAAAAATTACAAAAGATTCTAAAATTTATGGCACAACAGGTGACGATTTTGATCCAGCATTATTAACTGATGGTTTAAAGGCTGAAAGAGAGCAGGGAATTACAATTGATGTTGCCTACAGGTATTTTTCAACTGATAAGCGTAAATTTATTATAGCAGATTGTCCGGGTCATGATCAATACACACGTAACATGGCTACGGGAGCATCTACATGTAATCTTGCTGTTATTCTTATTGATGCTCGACATGGTGTTATAACTCAAACAAGAAGGCACAGCTTTATATGTTCATTATTAGGTATAAAACATGTAATTGTTGCAGTTAACAAGATGGATTTAATTGATTGGTCTGAGGAAAGATACGAGGAAATTAAGAATACCTTTAATAATACTGTAGCGAGACTAAATTTTTCAGATATACATTTTATTCCTTTATCTGCATTAAAAGGAGATAATGTTGTTAACAGAAGTAAAGTAATGAATTGGTATCAGGGACCAACTTTTTTAAGTCATTTAGAAAATGTTAATATTTCTGCTGATAGAAATTTGATAGATATGAGATTTCCAATTCAATATGTTTTAAGACCAAATCTTGATTTTAGAGGATTTAGCGGGACAGTAGCCTCTGGTGTCTTAAGAATAGGCGATAAAATTGCAAGCTTGCCATCAAATCAACATTCAGTAATTAAAAATATTTACGGTGTTGACGGAGAACAATCAGAAGCATTTGCTCAACAAAGTATTACGATTACTTTGGTAGATGAAATAGATGTTTCAAGAGGAAATATGATAGTTCCAATAAATAATATTCCTAATATAGGAAATGAATTTGAGGCAATGGTTGTATGGATGCATGAAGAAGAAGCTTCATCAGGAAAAAATTATATAATCAAGCATGCTTCTAATTTAATTCCAGGCGCACTATCAGAAATTCGCTATAAAGTTGATGTTAATAGCATGAAAAGAGATAAAAACTCTAAAGATAAAAACTCTAACCTTCAGTTAAATGAAATTGCTAGATGTCATATAACATTACATCGACCAATCGCTTTTGATGCCTATAATCGTAATAGAACAACCGGTGCATTTATTATAATTGATAGATTAAGTAATATTACTATTGGTGCTGGGATGATAGTTGATCGAATTGTTTCAAAATCTAAACCAAAACCGTTAGATGTAACAAAAAATATTTCTAAAGTTGATAGTCTCGTTACATCTGAAATGCGTTATAAATTATTTAAGCAAAAGCCAATAACAATATGGTTAACAGGTCTAAGTGGATCCGGTAAATCAACAATTGCCTTAAAATTGGAAGAAAAACTAATAAATATTAATAATCCCGCATTTATTTTAGATGGTGATAATATAAGACATGGCTTATCTAAAGACTTAGGGTTTTCAGTAGATGATAGAAAAGAAAATATTAGAAGAATTTCTGAGACGTCATTACTGATGAATCAAGCAGGATTGATAGTAATTACATCCTTTATATCTCCTTATTTATCAGATAGAGAGGAAGCTAAAAATATTATTGGAAAAGAAAATTTTATTGAAGTATTTATAGATACGCCAATAGAAGAATGTGAATCACGAGATCCAAAGGGCCTTTATAAAAAAGCTAAAAGCGGAGAAATTGAAAATTTCACTGGTATATCATCTCCATACGAAGAACCATTAAATCCAAATATCAGAATTTGTACAAAAGACACTAAACCTGATATCGCAGTAGATAAAATTATAAAATATTTATCAAAACTTGGTAAAATTATTTAATATATATATAGTGTGAATATGAAAAAATTTTTAATTACCGGATCAAACGGTCAATTAGGTTCTGATTGCTTTAATTTCTTTTCGGAGTTAGATGAAAAAATTGAAGTTGTTGGGATAGATTTACCCCTAGTAGATTTAACAAAAAAAAACCGAATCATTTAATTTTTTAAATCAGTTTAAGCCAGATGTAATCATTAATTGTGCTGCTTATACAGCTGTCGATAAATGTGAAGATGATTTATTGTGTTGGAAATGTAATGAAGATATTCCAAATAATTTATCTTTGTGGTCTTCATCAAATAATGCATATCTTATTCATATATCTACAGATTATGTTTTTAATGGTAAGAAAGAAAAAGATAATTTCTGGTTAGAAAATGATACTACATGTCCTTTATCCGAGTATGGAAGATCTAAATTAGCTGGAGAAAAAATTATTCAAAAAAATATGAATAATTTTTCGATTATTAGAACTGCTTGGTTGTATGGTATTAACGGAGATAATTTCCTAAAAAAAATATTAAAATTAAGTTATCAAAAACAAAAAATGCATTTAGATGAAAAAAATAACAAAGACGATATAAAAGTTGTTAGCGATCAATTTGGTTCACCAACATCAACAGAATCATTAGTGAAACAGATAAAGTTAATTATTGATAAAAGGCTAAATGGTATTATTCATGCTACATCTGAAGGGGTATTGTAGTTGGTATGATTTTGCAGAGGCATCAGCAAAGGAAATGAATATTAAATCAAATTTTATTCCTTGTTCAACTGAAGAATTTATAACTAAGGCAAAAAGACCTAAAAATTCAATTCTAGAAAATTATAGATTAAAAGATAATAATATAAATTCTTTCCTAAATTGGAAAAGTGAACTTAAGAGTTTCATTGAAAAACATAAGGAATATTTAAAAACGGAGATAGAAAAACAATGAAGCGGATTATAGTAACTGGTGGGGCTGGATTCATAGGATCAGCTGTTTGTAGGTATTTAATTAACTCTGATAAAGCCGAAGTTTTAAATATTGATAAACTAACTTATGCAGGAACAATAACTTCTTTAAAAGAAATAGAAGATAATCCAAAATATTTTTTTCGGGAAGTAGATGTATGTGATTATAAAGCTATTAGTGATATTTTTGATGAATTTAAACCAAATATTATTATGCATTTAGCTGCTGAATCTCACGTTGATCGATCAATTGACGGACCTTCAGCATTTATGAAGACAAATATAATGGGTACATATAATATGCTTGAGTGTTCACGAAAATATTATACTTCATTAGAGAATGCTGATAAAAAATCATTTAGATTTCATCATATTTCAACAGATGAAGTTTATGGATCGCTTGGCGATAAAGGACTATTTACTGAATTAACATCATATGACCCACGCTCGCCTTATTCTGCAAGTAAGGCATCAAGCGATCATCTTGTAAAAGCATGGTTTCATACATATAATTTACCGGTATTAATTACAAATTGTTCAAATAATTATGGACCCTATCATTTCCCTGAAAAATTAATTCCGTTAGTTATATTAAACGCCTTAGATGACAAAAAATTACCGATTTATGGAAAAGGAGATAATATAAGAGATTGGTTATATGTTGAGGATCATGCTCGTGCTTTAGTTGATGTTGTTGAGAAGGGTATACCAGGACAGACTTATAATATTGGCGGAAATAATGAATATACAAACCTTGATGTTGTAAAAGCTATATGTAGCTGTCTTGATGAATTAAAACCAAAAAAAGAGTCATATAAGAAACTTATTACATTTGTTGATGATCGACCAGGGCATGATATGCGCTATGCTATTGATGCATCAAAAATTGAAAATCAAATAGGCTGGAAGGCTAAAGAAAATTTTGAAACTGGACTTTTAAAAACTATACAGTGGTATTTAGATAATGAATGGTGGTGGAAACCATTGAGAAATAATTATTCTGGAGAGAGATTGGGAAAAAAGGAGAATTAATATGAAGGGAATTATTTTAGCAGGAGGTTCTGGAACAAGGCTACATCCACTAACTAAAGTTATAAGCAAACAAATGTTACCTGTGTATGATAAACCTATGATTTTTTATCCACTATCAACATTAATGGTAGCAGGTATAAGAAATATATTAATTATAAGTACCCCACATGACTTACCATTATTTAAGAAATTATTAAGAAATGGATCTGATTTAGGTTTAAATATAGATTATGCAGAACAACCAAGTCCAGATGGATTAGCTCAAGCATTTATAATAGGTAAAAAATTTATTGGTAATGATAAAGTAGCAATGGTTCTAGGGGATAATATTTTTTCGGGTAATGGATTTTCTAAAACCTTAAGTAAAGTAGTTAATAGAAAAAACGGAGCAACAATATTTGCTTATCAAGTCGGGGATCCTGAGAGATATGGTATTGTTTCCTTTGATGATGATGGAAAGGCTTTATCAATAGAAGAAAAACCAATAAATCCTAGATCAAACTATGCAATACCTGGCTTATATTTTTATGATAATAATGTAATAGATATCGCTGAATCACTAAAACCTTCTAAGAGAGGAGAATTAGAGATAACTGACTTAAATCGAATTTATTTAGAATCGGGTAATTTAAATGTAGAAGTCTTAGAAAGAGGTTTTGTTTGGCTAGATACTGGAACACATGAGTCCTTACATCAAGCATCAGCTTATGTGGAAACAATTGAAAAAAGACAGGGTATTAAAATATCTTGTATTGAAGAAATAGCTTATCGTTTAGGATATATTAATAGAGATCAATTAATAACTATTGCTGAAAAGATGAAGAAAAATGATTATGGAAAATATTTAATAAATATAGCAAGTAGGTAATTAATGATTGAAGTTAAAGAGTTAAATATTAAAGAAATTAAATTAATTAAAACAAAACGTTTTCGTGATGACAGAGGTTTTTTCCAACAAAATTATAATATAAACGATTACATAGATGCTGGAATAGAGAGTAAGTTTATTCAAGATAATTGGTCTCGGTCAAAAAAAGGAACACTAAGAGGATTGCATTATCAGTTAAAGAATCCTCAAGCTAAATTAATTCAGGTTATTTGCGGTGAAGTATATGATGTTGCAGTTGATATGAGAATTAACTCTCCAACATTTGGGCAATGGATTGGAGAATATCTAAGTGAAGAAAATGGACATCAATTATATATACCAAAAGGTTTTGCTCATGGATTTTTAGCATTATCTTCAGAAGTAGATTTTATTTATAAATGCGACAATCATTATATTTCTAATGATGATTTTGGTGTTTGTTGGAATGATAAGAGTTTAGATATCGATTGGCCATTAGATAAAAATTTAATTATATCCAATAAAGATAAATCACTTCCTTTATTTAAGGATGCGCATTATTTTGAATAAAAATATGGATAATCTTATTTTTTGTGAAAAATATAATCAAACATATTAAAAGATCTTGGTCATCGGATACATTGATGACTATGTTTAGTTTTATCGTAAGATCAGGAAACTTCTTATTTCTTTTACCCTTATTATTAAAATTAGAGCCAAGTGATCAATCTGTATATTGGCAATTTCAATTTATTTATGGATTTCTATATATTTTAGTTGCTGAGTTAGGTTTGAATTTTATTAGATCACTAGCATTTGTTCAAGGAGGAGCAAAAGAAGAAGATTTATTCGATCTACGTAAAAGAAGTATAAATAATTCTTCAAAAGAAATAAAAGATTTAACTCATAAGGTTATTGCAACAATTCATCGTTCAGGAATATACGCTGCTATATTTGTTTTCTTTTTATTATTAATTTTTGGTTCTCTTGCTTTAATTTTTCCAATTAGTTTAATGGATAATCCTAGAAGTGGATGGATTGCATGGTATTTCTTTATTATTATCTCATCATTTGTCACTTACGCAGGAAATTATGCTTATTATATTCAAGGTTTTGGTGAAGTTGCTTTATATAGAAGATGGGAAGGATTTGTTACACTAATCTCTATTATAGCAGGTATTATTTCTCTTTTATATGGGTATGGTATATTAGGATTAATTGTAGCACAGCATAGTATTTTTGCTTTAGGAATAATAGGTCGACGTTATTTAGCACTAAAGGTCCTTAATAAAAATGAAATAGAATTAAAAACTAAATTATACGATAGGAAAATATTTTTAATTATATGGTCAAAAACTTGGAGAACTACTTTAGGTGTTTTTTTTCATTCTGGAATATTTCGCTTAACACCAATATTTTTTGCTCAATTAAATCCTAATACTATTATAATGGCATCATTTGGTTTAACATTTAAATTAATGACTACAATAGTGGATTTTAGCAAGGCGCCTTTTTATAGTAAATTACCTTATTTAGCTAAAGAATTTACTTTAGATAAGAAAAAAGGTTTAAAATTAATACAAAAACGATTTTTTTATTCCCTTATTCTTTTTGTTATTTCAGTAATAATAGTAGGTACATTTGGTAATAAAATTTTAAATTTATTAGGTAGTAATACACAATTATATTCAAATTTATTTTGGGTAATATTTGGTTTAGCTTTTTTTGTAGAGAGATATTCGGCTATGCATTTAAATATTTATACTTTATCAAATCACATTATATGGCATCGTATGTATTTTATTTCAGGATTAATTTATATATTTCTTATAATAGTACTTTATAAGATATTTGGAGAATTATCATTTCCAATATCTTTATTATTGTCCGAGTTAATATTTTCTTCATGGTATAGTTGTAGACATTCTTTGGAATTATTTAATATCTCATTTATTAAATTTGAATCAAAAGTAAGTTTAATTCCTCTCATAGTATTAATTTTTTATGCTATATTTAGCATATATAATTACGTTGGAGTTAAATGATAAATTATAATCAAATTGAGAAAGTGAAGAAATTTCTTACGGAAAAAGAAATTTTTTACGAATCCGATATTTCATTAAAAGATTTTTCATATTTTAAAACAGGTGGATGCGCAAAAATAATAATTTATCCAGATAATGAAGATTTATTATCACTTTTATTAAGTTTCATGTACAAAAATAAACTTTCTTTTAAAACTATTGGAGATACATCTAATATTTTATTTTTAGACGATTGTAATTACGGAATATTTATATCACTTCAAAAATTACAATCTATTAACTATTACTATGATGAAAATAAAATTGTAGTTCAAGCCGGTGTATCTCTCCCATATTTTACAAGAAAAGCTTTATTATGGGAAGTTAGTGGCTTTGAGGGGTTAGAGGGTATTCCTGGTTCATTAGGTGGTGCTGTATTTATGAATGCTGGTGCTTATGGAAATGAAATCAAGGATCATCTTATTAATGTTGAAGGATTTCATAGAGATGGAACTGCTTTTAATTTTTCAAATAAGGAATGTAATTTCCTAAATAGAGATTCCATTTTTAGAAAAAACAATGAAAAATATATTATTGTAACTGTCTCATTTAGTGCTAACAAAGGGAATGCTAATAGTATTTATCAAAAAATGGAATTATATCATTCCAAAAGACATAAATATCAAGATTTTATGTATCCATCATTAGGAAGTATTTTTTCAACAAATGATTTATATTATGATTTAGCGTCAACTGATCTGAAATTAAAATTTTTTTTAAAGTGGTATAGAAGAATATTTTATTCAAATAAAATTAGACGTGAAACACCAATTAATCGTAAAAAATTAAATAATTTTATATGTAATTATTATAAATGGAATTTTGATAAACAACCTTTTTCCGATAAGACAATGAATTGTATTACTAATCGGGGACAGCATACTGATGATTTTATTTCATATATAAACTTATTAAAATCTAAACTTCCAAAATCGATAAAAATAGAAAATGAAATAATGGAAAATAATTTTTTTAAAAATCAATAATAATGAAAATAGGAATAATTACATTTCATGATGGATTAAATCATGGCGCATATCTCCAGGCATTTTCGACAATGATGTTTTTAAGAGAAAAATCACATGATGTCTTTATTATCAATTATAAAAATAGATTACATGATAAAAAAGAAGGTTATACACAAATTTTTAAATATCGTAATCCGTTTAGAATTATAGATTTTTTAAAAAAGAAGAAGGCATTTAAAATTAGTCAGAAAAAACTATATTTAACTCCATTTACTACAAATCCTATGGATATTCTATCATTAAAATTTGATTTAATAATTGTTGGTAGTGATGTTGTTTGGAATACAGATATATTTGGATTTGATAATATATATTTTGGAGGCCTAATAAATTGTAAACAAATATCATATGCAGCGAGTTTTGGTTGGGGAGAGCCTAATGAAGAAATAATAGGTATGATTAAAAAAGGAATTAATAACTTTTCAGATATTTCAGTAAGAGATAAAAGATCACAAAGTATTATTGAAAATTTAACTAACAAAATACCAGATATTGTTGTTGATCCAGTATTCTTAACCCAATGGAATTTATATGAAAAAATTTCAGAAAGAATACAAGACCTCCCACCATTTATATTAATTTATGCATATAAGTTAGATGAGATGGAAATTGAGCATATTATTGAATATGCTAAGAATAATAATTTAATTAGTATTTCAATTGGTTACCGTCAGAAATGGTGTGATTCAAACTATTTAGATGTCGACCCATTTGAATGGCTGGGATTTTTTAAAAAGGCTTCACGTGTTATAACATCTACTTTTCATGGTACAATTTTTTCTATTATTTATAACAAAAGATT
Organism: Pontiellaceae bacterium; assembly: GCA_045566035.1. GTDB lineage: Bacteria > Verrucomicrobiota > Kiritimatiellia > Kiritimatiellales > Pontiellaceae > Pontiella. The sequence goes on from JBJLEI010000010.1 coordinate 18,101, forward strand.
TTATGTTAGTATAAATGAGAAAAATAAATCTCGTATTGAAACATTGTTAGAATTAACAGATTTAAATAATATTGTAGAATCTAATGTTAAAGATGCATTAACCTATGATGCTAGAAATTCATTAAAAATGATGAATAAAAATATTATTAAATCAAAAAAATGGTTAATAAATTCGATTAAATAAACAATCTTATTTATTATAAGAATTAAAAAAATGATACTTTTAGAAAGAAAAATATTAGCTATAATTGCAACACTATTTGCGGTTATATTTCCAATTTTAGCGATTACATCCAAGCTGACTTACTTAGCTCTTGTTCCAATATTAATTTTCTTTGGAAGAGGGTTATTATTCAATCCATCTAGATTATTAGTTCTTGCATTATTATGCATAGCAATCCAATTAAAATCTCCTATCGGGCGTTTTATGATGGCAGATATTCTATTTTTACTTTTTTCAGCTATAGTAATTGTTAATATCGCGATGCATAAATCAACAAGTTTTAATAGTGATAAAATATTAGATAAGTTATCTATATTATTTCTTATTAATATGATTGTAATAATTATATTTAGAGGATCTGGTTTAGCAATACTTGGTGATATAAAGGTTGGTGGTGGCGCTTATATTTTATGGATTTCTTCTATAGCAGCTCTCTACTTTTGTAAATATATTTCTCTAAGTTATAGACAAGCTAAATATTTAATTATTGGTTGGTTATTATTACCGCTTTTAAATCCGCTTCTAGAGTGGCTTACAATTAAAACTGGAGGTGCTATCTATCCGATAACTCAATATTTTAATATAAAATTTGGTACACTATATCAGGCAATTGTAACTCAGGATTTAGAAACTATCCGAGCTGGTACTGTACCTATTTCTGTTTTTTTTCAAATTTTAAGTTTATTAGTTTTAGCACGTAAGCAAAGCCTTATCCTTTTTTCTATTTTTGCAATTCTCGGCGGAATTGCAATTTTATTTACAGGGTTTAGAAGTTATTTAGTTGCTTATGCAATTGTAACATTTGTCTCTGCTTATTTTTTAACTAAAAAGAAAAATACACTTCTTACATTTGCATTAGTTTCTACAACCTCTCTTTATATTAGCCTTTTATTATTAATCGATTATGTATCCTTTGCTATTCAACGTGCCGTCTCATTTATTCCAGGATTAAAGGTAGAAGGAATAGCATTAGAGAATGCCTTGGAAACTACAACCTGGAGAATTGAGATTTGGCAATTAGCAATACGAGATTTTTGGGATTATGCATTTGTTGGAAGAGGATTGGCTTGGGAGATTAAAGGATGGTCTAATTTATTTCACGGTAATTGGTATCAGACACCAGCTTTTTTTTACGCTAATCATAATTATCATAGCGGACCTATAACGCTAATAATTGATTATGGTTTACCAGGAACAATTTTATGGTTGATGATGCAAATATATGTTATTAAACAATTTAGAGTAACATTTATAATTGCAGTAAAAAATGCATCACAATCAATTATATGTTCATTTTATACCTATGGTTTTATTATGATAACATGGGATGTTATTCATTTTTGGTTCATATATGGTCAAACTTCATGGATGCAAAAATTTATTTCATATATTATATTATTAAAGTTATTACAGGTAGTAATCGAAAGAAATTATAGGAATAAAGAAAATTCTATAAATACGGATACTGGAACAAAATCACTTATACCATTAAAGATAAGTAATAAATGAAAATCTTACATATAAGCTATAGTGATGGGATAGGTGGTGCAGCAATTGCTACAACAAGACTGCATAAAGCTTTTTTAAAAAATGGAATTAAGAGTGAGTTGTGGTGTGTTAAAAAAATATCTGATCAGGAGTTTGTTAAATCTATAAATCATAAATTTTTAGAGAAATTAAATTCACTTAAAAATTTAGTCAACCAATTTATTTTAAGGTTATTCGGAATTAGAAATTTTAAATCATTATCATTAAATATATGGCATTCAGGATTAGCAAAAAAAATAAATAAAACCTCATTTGATATTATAATTCTTCATTGGATTAATGCAGAAACTATATCTAGTAAAGAGCTAATTAAAATAAATAAACCAGTTATATGGGTATTTCACGATCTTTGGCCTATTAGCGGAATAACTCACTATCCTTTTAATATAACTTCATTTGAAAATAAGCCTTCTTTTTTTGAAAGAAAAATTGATAAATTATTTTATAATTATAAAAAAGAAATTTGGAAAAATTTTACTCCTCATATTGTAACTGTAAGTTCTTGGTTAAAAAATGTTGTTCAAGAAGAAGGTTTTTTTTCAAATTCAAAAATAAATATAATTCATAATACATTAGATTTAAATATTTTTAAACCAGTTGATTATTCAGATTTTAGAAAATCAATCGATCCTGCGGATAATAAGAAAATAGTTCTTTTTGGTGCTCCAAACTTATCAGTTAAGAGAAAGGGAGGTGACTTATTAATTAATTCCCTTAAAGAAATTCCTAATTCATTAAGAAATGATATAATTATATTAACTTTTGGGATGGGTAAAATTAATATTAAGGGGTTTAATTGTATTAATTTAGGAGAAATTAATAATACCTTGTTCTTAGCTAAACTTTATAATATATCAGATGTTATGTGTGTTCCATCAAGGCAAGAAACATTTGGGCAGACTGCTGTTGAAGCTCAAGCATGCGGTACACCTGTCGTAGCGTTTAATGCATCTGGATTAATCGATGTTATTAATCATAAAGAAACAGGATATCTAGCTAAACCTTATGACGTTAAAGATTATTCATTAGGTATTCAGATGCTATTAAAAAATGGAAGAGATATGTACTCAGATAAATGTCGATCATTAGTATTAAAACGATTTAATGAAGATAAAATAGTAGAAAAATTTATTAATATAATTAATTTAAAATTAAATCAGATGAAATGAGGAGAGCATGAAAACTTTTATTTATTGTGGAGGAAATACAATGGATAATCTTGGTAATGGGTTTTTAGATATTGGAGCTTGGTATCAGCTTAAAAAGGTATTTCCTGATAGTAAGATCGTCTCGATATCAAATACATCACCAGAAAAATCATACTTCTTTGGAAAAAAACATGTATTTGGAAGGTTTGGAAAAAGAAAACAAAATCGGTTTGATTTAAGAATGCAGTTCGAAGGTGACTATTATGTTTTAACTGCTGCTTGTTTATGCGATAGCTGGTTTGATATCAATACTGATTTTATTAATTGGTTATCTGAAACTCAACACAAAGTTATAATATTAGGGGCTAGTGGTAGTGATTCAGGATCATTAAAATACAATTTAAAAGAACTAAATAGAATTAAAGAAAGAATATCTAAAATTAATTTATATTTAATGATTAGTAGAGATATCGATACTTTTGATATATTCTCAGATCTAGCAAAATATTCATATAATGGTATTGATTGTGCTATGTTTTTAAATGATGCGTTTTCACCTTCAAGAATGATTACAAATCCATATGATGTATTTACATTTGATAATATAGCAGAACGTAATATTCAGACAAAAAGGGATATAATTCGGTTATCCCATAAAGCAAGTGATGCAGATTCGTTATCTCGTTCGATTAGACATCCTAGATTAACATACGGATTAATGTATAAAAGAGATTGGGTTTCTGATTTTCCAGAGGATTATCTAAATATTTATGCTAATTGTGATACAACCTATACAGATAGAGTTCACGCATGTGTAGCGGCTTTAATTTATGGAAAAAGAGCAATGTATTTTGGGAACTCTCCACGTTCGGGTTTGTTAAATAGAGTTTTAAATGATCGTCCATTTATGAATAAACCAGTACAATTAGATTTAACATACATTAAACTAGAAAAAGAAAAACAATTAGATTTTTTAAGAAAACACATATAAATAAATGAAAATTTCAGTAATTACACCAGTTTACAATGGAATGCCTCAATTACCAAGATGTATTGGTTCTGTTAAATCTCAATTAAATAATAATATTGAAATTGAGCATATAATTCAGGATGGATTAAGCTTAGATAATACGGTTAATTTTTTATCAGAATTTGATGATTTAAATAAAAATAATAAGAATTATAAAAGTTATTATTTTCATTATGAATCTAATAAAGATAAAGGTATGTATGATGCAATTAATAAAGGTTGGGAAAAAGCAACAGGTGATATTTATTGCTGGCTTAATCACGATGAACAATATTTACCAGAGACATTATTAAAAGTTACTGAGCATTTTAAAAAAAATCCTGATGTAGATGTCATATACGGAAATATGATTGTAGTTGATCCAGATGGTAATCCTTTAGCGGCAAGAAGAGAAATTCCGTTAAGAAGTAGTTATATTAAGCATGATTTTTTATATGCTATTTCTTGTACAATTTTTTTTAGAGCTAATTTATTTGATGAGGGTATATTAAAATTTAATGATAATTTAATTTGTGCCGGAGATTTAGATTTAATGCTTAAAATAATGAATTCAGGAAAAAAAATTGAACATATCAACAGATATTTTTCTTTATTTGGTGTAGATGGATCAAATTTAAGTGTTATAAATAGAAATATTTTAGATAATGAAATAGAAAAAATACAAAGAATTAATGGAGCATCTGAATATAAAATAATCAGACTTTTTTATAAAATATTAAGACGTATGGAGAGATTATTTAAAGGATGCTACAAGACGGATTCTATATTATTTAAATATATATTAAATGAGAATTCCGATTATGTTTATCGTTCTGGTAAAAATATAAGCTTTCGATTTACATATGATCATGTGAATAAAATTATGAATAAAAGTAATACATTATGATTAAAAAAATCTTAGCTAAAAAAAAGAGTATTTCTTATGAATTATTATCTGATTGGAAAATATTAGATGAATTAAAATTTGTTCATAGAATCATTACAAGATCCTTAAGAGCATTTTTCCTTATTTTTTATGGAGTTAAATTAAGGGGATTAAATTTATGCGAAAAGGGAGTAAAAATTTATCATGGTAATTATATCTCATCAGATGGAAAATTAAATCTAGAAGAAGGCTGCGAAATTGTTGGTTTATCTAAAAAAGGAATAATTTTTGGTAATAAATGTACCGTTGGAAGATATAGTACAATTAGACCAACTAATATTCTTCTTGATGAAGCAGGAGAAGGATTAAAAGTTGGTAATAATTCAAATATTGGTTCGTATTCATATATTGGCTGTTCTGGATACATTGAAATCGGAAATAATGTAATGATGGGTCCACGAGTCAACCTAATGGCTGAAAATCATAATTATTCAGATTTAAATCTCTCTATGAAGTCCCAAGGTATTTCTAGATCGTTTATTATAATTGAGGATAACGTTTGGATTGGAGTTAACTCTACTATTTTAGCTGGTGTAAGAATAGGAAGTGGTGCAATAATTGCTGCTGGAGCTGTTGTTACAAAAGATGTTCCAAAAAATAGTATTGTTGGTGGAATTCCTGCTAAAATAATTCGATCAAGAGATTCATAAATATTATGAATTATTTATATATACATTGTACATCTGATTTATATGGTGCGAGTCGTATGATGTTAAGAACTATTTCTCGACAACTTAATGAGAGAATTAATATTTTTGTTATTTTACCTAATAATGGACCATTAGCTCCAAAATTAGAATCCTTAGGTGCTAAAGTTAAAATAATAAAAGTTGATCCAACTATTAGAAAATCATATCTCAAATCACCAATAAAATTCTTAAAATTATTAAGATATTTTTACATCAGTTTTTTTACGTTTAGAAAAATAGCAAAGTTAAATTCTGTTAACCTAATTATTACAAATACCTCTCAAACTTTAGTAGGTGGACCAATAGCAAAATCATTAGGTATACCTCATATCTGTCATGTTAGAGAAAGTTATGAAGAGTACGGATTATTTTGGAAAGTTTATGAAAAATACCTTTTATATTTTTCAGATTTATTACTTTGTGTATCAAATGCAATGATGATGCAGTTTAATGCTTATACGCATAATAAAAAAGTATGTGTTTTACATGATGGGTTTCCTTTAGATGAATTTTCTCCAATTGATATTGATAGGATTAACTCATTTAAAAAGCACTTTGATTTAGATGGATATCTATTAGTTGGGCTAGTTGGTAGAATTATTTTTCAGAGAAAAGGACAAGATGTTTTTGTAAAATCTATAAATTATATAAAAAGTAGAATTAAAAATACTAAATTTCTGATTGTAGGAAGTTGTTATCCAGGTAACGAATATCATTTAAAAAATTTAATAAAATTAATAGAAGAAATGCAGCTCACAGATGAAATTATTCTCACCGGAGAAATAGATGATATTAAGGCGGTATATGCTTCTCTAGATATCTCAATTATGGCTTCTGCAAAACCAGAGCCATTTGGTGGGGTTACTATCGAATCAATGGCTTATGGAAAACCTGTTATTGGAACAAATATTGGAGGAACACCAGAACAAATTATAAATGAAAATACTGGTATTCTTATTCCGCCTAATAATCCATTATTAATGGGTGAATCAATACTTAGATTATTAAATGATTCTACATTAAGAAAGAAAATGGGTGATAATGCTTTTAAAAGATTTAATAAGTTATTTGGATTTGAGCCATATTATGAAAATCTCAAGAAATTTTATAACAATATTATTTCGTAATTTTACTAATTAAAAAGGTTTGCGTGAAAATAGCATTTATAGGTTCAAGAGGAATACCAGCTAGATATAGCGGTTTTGAGCAGTTTTATGAACAATTAGCTGTTAGATTAGTGAATAGAGGACATGAAGTAACAGTTTATAATCGTTCTCATTTTATTAAAGATGTAAAAAGACAATATAAAGGAGTTAATATTGTCTCATTACCATCAATTAAAACTAAGCATCTTGACACTATTTCGCATACCGCTCTCTCCTCATTTCATGCAATTTTTAAAAACTATGATGTTATTTATTATTGTATAGTTGGAAATAGCCCATTGATATGGATTCCAAGAATATTTGGCGCTAAAACATTAATTAATGTTGATGGAGAAGATTGGGCAAGAGAAAAATGGTCTGGGTTTGCAAAAATATATCAGAAGTGGTGCGAAAGAGTTGCATGCCTTTGTTCAAATATTGTTATTGCTGATGCAAAGGGAATTTTATCACGTTATAAGGATTTATATAATTACGATTCTATTTTTGTTCCATATGGAGCAAATATAAAAAATAATAATAAATCAAATATATTAGAAAAGTGGAATTTAGAAAAAAATGATTATATTTTGTATGTTGGTAGATTTGTTCCAGAAAATGCTATAGATATTCTTATAAAAGCTTTTAAAAAAGTTAACACTAATAAAAAATTAATTATTATTGGTGATGCACCATATTCAGATGAATATAAAAAAATATTACATAAATTAGCTTCTCCTGATAAGAGAATTATTTTTACTGGTTATGCGTTCGAGGATGATTATGAGCAGTTGAGTACCCATGCATATATTTATGTTCAGCCAGCAGGTATTGACGGAACACGTCCTGCTCTTTTAGATCAAATGGGGTTCGGAAATTGTGTTTTAGTGAGAAATTCAAAAGTTAATATGGAAGTTATAGGAGAATGTGGAATATTTTTTGATAAGAATAATTTATTAAATTCTCTTACCGAAAAAATTCAAAACTTAATAGATGATACAGATTTAGTAGAGATGTATCGCAAAAAGGTCACCTCCCGAATTAAAAATTATTATAATTGGGAGTGGGTAACGTATTTTTACGAAATTCTTTTTAAGAACGTGATTGATGGTAAAAAATTAACTTCATATGACGAATTTATTAAAAAAGAAAATGAATTTAATTTATATAATATTGAGAAATATACCGAAAAAGAAAGAATAAATATATTAGGAGTAGGAATTAGTCCTTTAAATTTAAATGATACTATTCAGGTTTTATTAAAATCAAGATATAATGGCATCCCTGGATACGTTTGTGTAACAGGTGCGCATGGTATTATTGAATCGATAAATGATTTAGAATTAAAATCAATTCATAATAAATCATTACTTACTGTTGCGGACGGAATGCCAAATGTTTGGATCGGATTAGAGAAAGGTTTTTCAAGGATTGGAAGAGTTTATGGTCCTGAATTAATGCTTGGTATTTGTGAAAAAACCTCAAATGCAATTAATCCTAATAAAAATTTAACACATTATTTATATGGAGCTACTCAGAATATTTTAGATTTAATTAAAGAAAATCTAGAGAAAAAATATCCAAATATTAAAATTATTGGAAAATATTCTCCTCCTTATCGTGATTTAAATGAGAGTGAAAGTAATTATTTAATTAATGAAATTAATACACTTAATCCTGATTTTATTTGGGTTGGGTTATCAACGCCAAAACAAGAACGATTTATGGCAGAATATATTAATAAAATTAATAGTGGAATTATGATAGGGGTAGGTGCTGCATTTAATATTCATGCTGGAGTACAGAAGGATTCTCCTCAATGGATTAAAGATTCAGGTCTCCAATGGCTACATCGTTTAATTCAAGAGCCAAAAAGATTATGGAAAAGATATTTAAATATTGTTCCAAGATTTAGTTATCTTGCATCTCTTCAATGCTTAGGGATTAAGAAATTTAATTTAAAAGATATTAATTATGATTAATAAAATTTATGAGTAAAATTCTTAAAATTTTAATATTTTTTCTGATTTTTAGTTTCTATTGGAATTTATCAAATTCTATTGAAAATAGAACAGAAGCTGAAGATATTTATGAATATGCAATGATGGTAGAGATTGGTGAGTCTCATCCATGGTATTATCACAAGCATCACCTAATTTTTGGTCCAGTTATGCATAATATATATAATTTTATTTCATTAAATATATATGAAATATCATCACTTGATTTAATGAGATGCATAAGTTCTTTAGCTGCAACAGGCACACTATTCTTATTCTTCTTATTTTGTTTTAAAAGATATAGTCTTCGTCCTATTAGTTCAGCTTTAGCAACACTTTCTTTCGGTATAATGTATGGATTTATGAGATATTCTGCAGAAGCTGAAATTCCTATTCTTGCAACCTTTATAATGATGTCTTCTATTTATGTTCTAACTAACAAAAAAATAACCTTTCATACCGGTTTTTTAGGTATAGTACTTTCTTGCTTCTCTTGTTTAATCCATATAATGAATTCAATAGCAGTTTTTATCGCAATTCCTATATTTTTATTATTAGAAAAGCGTTTTAAATTTTTATATATTTATTTAATTTGTAATATCTTTTTCGTTATATATGCGTATCAATTAACTAATGAATCATACCAGTTATTAGCATCTTCTGAATCATTACTAACATTTATTAATCCAAGTGATTTTATTAAAGGTGGAGTTGCTTTCTTGCAATCAATAATTTCATTTGATTTTGTCTTAGGGTTTAGTTCCGTAAGAACTTTTTTAAGTGAATTATTTGCAAATCGTATGTTACAGGAGGAATTTTATTTTGGCGAAAGGCTAAATAGAGTTCATGTAATATCATCTTTAATAACATTTATATCATTAATAATTATTTGTATTTATGGCTTAATCAAATCTTTTAATGTTTGGAATACTGTTTTAAAAGATAAAGAAAAATTATTATCATTAACTGGTCGTTCATCATTTATATTACCTATTATTTTTTTTATTGGATATGCTAGTCTTTTATTATTTATTGAACCTGGAAATCCAGAGCTTTGGGTTATGGGATTAATGCCTTTTTCACTACTATTATGCGGATTAATTTTTGTTCCCTTAACGTATGATAATAAACTTTGGGTACCATTTCTAGCTGTTATAATTTTACTAATACATAATACTAATGCTATTTCAGCGCTTAATGACTCTGATAAGGATTATAATTATCAAAAGAGTAAAGATTGTCTTTTAATTGGAAAGGAAAGAGATGTTATAATAATAGCCTCTAATCCAGTTTTTGAAAGACATTTACGTTATCATTCACTAGCAAATATAATTTATTTATATAATTATCCTTTAAATGATATTTTATTACATTCTAATGTTAAATCAGCGGAAAATATTTATATTTTAGGAGATGTTTTTAAACAGCCAATATCAATGAAAAAAAGATTTCCAATAAAATCAAATGCGATTGAAATTTTTTCAAAAGAGATTCTTCATAGATGTGTTTTAATATCTGAAAACGAATTTGGAGGAATTTATAAATTTATTAATAAGGAAATATTGTAATGAAAAAAGTAATGGTAAGCGGGTGTTATGATTTATTGCATTCTGGTCATATAGTTTTTTTTGAATCAGCCTCTAAATACGGTCAACTTTACGTTTGTATTGGATCTGATTTAAATATTTATAATCTTAAAAATCATAATCCTAGATTTAATGAAAAGGAACGATTATATATGGTTCAATCGCTTAAATATGTTCATAAAGCAATGATATCATCTGGTGAAGGATTTTTAGATTTTAAAGAAGAATTTGAAGTAATAAAACCTGATATTTTTATTGTTAATGAAGATGGAGATAGACCAGATAAAAGAGAATTGTGTAATCGCAATAATGTTGAATATATTGTTTTATCAAGAACTCCAAAGGATGGGTTACCTGCACGTTCTTCATCAGCGTTAAAAGAAGATGATATTTTACCATTTAGATTATGTTTAGCAGGAGGATGGATGGATCAACCATTTATTAATACTTACGAGCCTGGATCAGTTGTAACTATTCAAATTGATCCAAGAGAAGATTTGATTAATCGAGCTGGTTTGGCAACGAGTACGAGAAGAACATGGGAACAACTTATAAAATACAATCCTCAGGTTGAAGATTGCCATGAATTAGCTAAATTATTATTTGGATATGAAAATTTACCAGGAAAAAAATATATATCAGGTTCACAAGACGCTATAGGACTTACTCATCCCGGTATTAATCGTTTAGACTACGATAGTAGTTTTTGGCCTAAAAATATTCAAACATGCTTAGATAATAAAATATGTTCATGGTTAGAAGAACATTTAGTATTAGTAAAGATAGGTCCAAGGGAGGATAGTTATGATCCACTTCTACAACAGAATATTACTCGTGAAGGAGTTCAAAAATTAAGTATGATTGGTCAATCATGCTACGATGCAATAATAAGAATGGATTTACCTGCATTAGGAAAAAGTTTTACAAATAATCATGATATAACAAGGGAGATTTTGCCATTAACAACAAATACAAAGATAGATAATATTTTAAATTCATATAATACTAAATGTTTTGGAAGAACAACAACTGGTTGTGGTGGAGGATATGTTATTCTTGCTACAGATCAACATATTGATAAAGGTTTTAAAGTTTCAATTAGAAGATAATATTTAT
>JBJLEI010000011.1:0-28479 GCA_045566035.1 Pontiellaceae bacterium
CGCAACACCTGTTACTCTAGGTCAAGAGTTTGGAGGTTATGCTGCACAAATTGATAAATCATTAGAGCGTGCTAAAAAAGCATTTGAAATATTGCTAGAATTACCTTTAGGCGGAACAGCAGTTGGTACTGGCTTAAATTGTCACAAAGATTTTCCTAAAATTGCTATTGATTTTATTTCAAATAAGACAGGTATTTCTTTTAAGGAAGCTAAAAATCATTTTGAAGCACAGGCATCAAAAGATAGTGTGGTTGAATGTCATGGATATCTTGTTGCTATTAATACTTCCTTATTTAAAATTGCTAACGATATTCGTTTAATGTCTTCTGGTCCTAGATGCTCTTTAGGGGAAATTAAGTTGCCTGAAACCCAACCGGGTTCTTCAATTATGCCAGGAAAAGTTAATCCTGTAATGTCTGAAGCTGTAACAATGATCGCTGCTAGAGTTTTTGGTAATCAGTCTACAATTACATGGGCGGGTGCCAATGGTCATTTAGAATTAAATGTTTTTATGCCGGTAATGATATCAGCTATTTTAGAATCAGTAAATTTAACATCTAATGGGTGTAAGATATTTCGAACAAAATGTATAGATGGAATCGAGCCTTGTATTGAAAGATGTAATTCGCTTATTGAACAGTCATTATCTATGGTGACATCATTAGCACCAATTATTGGTTATGATCTTGCAAGCTTGATAGCAAAAGAAAGTATCGAAACGGATAAAACTGTTAGAGAGATTTGTATTGAGCGTATAAATGAGCTTGGTCTTACATTAGAAGAATTAGAGAAAATATTAAATCCGGCTAATATGGCGGGAATTAATTGAAATGAAATCTGTATTTAACAGTACATTTTTGATATTTCTTTTTTTTCTATTATTGAGTTCGCAGAGCTTAGGTAAAAAATCAAAAAATCAGGCTAATTTAGGTGCAAGTATTCGATCAGGAACTATTAATTCATCCTTAATCACAATTGATATAAAAAATGAAGTAAATATTGATAATACAGATTGGATTAATACTCTATATTTTGAAAATGGTAAAACTGCGGATATTAAAACAGAAGGATTAGTGAGAATAAGTTCTGAGTATCGCTTACGTTTCAAAAATCCAAAGTATTTTGGATCTGTATTTACTCAAGGAACTCACGATATAATTAGAGACGTTAATTATAGAATCCAGCTTGGTCCAAATATTGGTTATTATCTTTTCGAAAATGATAAACTTAAAATTGATATATCTGCAGGATTAAACGTCACAACAGAAAAAGTTGAAAAAATAAATACCTATACTGCTTATAGATTTTCAACAAGATTAAATTATAGGATTGGTAGAAAGTCGTCAGTTTATTCAAATATTGAGCTTAATGGAGATGTAAATAATTTAGAGGAAAACTTTAATAGTTTAACAGTTATTGGAATTAAATCAGGTATTTATGATACATTATCATTATTTACCGAAATTCGAAACGATTATGATGACAAACCTACCATTAACAATATTGATAAAAACGAGTTACTTTTAACAATAGGATTTGCATACATCTTTTAAGAGCAAAAGTTAACAACATCATTAAATGACAATCTTCCACCAAATATATCTAGTGCAGAACCAATAGTTATATCAATTTGATTTTTACCTAAAGAAGCAATTTTTTTTAAATCATTCATTGAGCTGATACCACCAGCATAAACGCATGGAATTGGACATTCTATTGCAAGTTTATTTACTAGATCTTCATCAATTCCAGATTTTTTTCCTTCAACATCTACAGCATGAATTAAAAATTCATTACAATATTTTGATAATGTATTAAATGTATCTAAATTAAGTTTAGTTTCTGTGAAGGTTTGCCATCGATCTTTTACCACATAAAATTGATTGTTATTTTTTCTGCAACTTAAATCGATTACAATTCGTTCTTTTCCAATAGACTTTGAAAGTTGAATAATTTTATCTAAATCTATTTTTTTATCTGAAAAAATCCATGAAGTTACAATAACTGATTTAGCACCTTTATCTATCCATTTTTTAGCATTATCTATAGTAATTCCTCCACCTATTTGAAATCCGTTTGGCCAGGCATTTAATGCTTCTTTTGCTGCGTTATCATTTCCTTTTCCAATTTTAATAACATGGCCATCTGTTAAATTTTCTTTAGCATACTTCCTTGCGAACCATGATGGTGAGTATTCAGAAGAGAAATTTATTTTAGGATTTTTCGTATCCATATAGGACCCACCAATAATTTGTTTTACGGTTCCTTGATATAAATCTATACATGGTCTGAATTTCATTTATCTAAAATGCCATATAACCTTAGTATAAATCAACGTTTGTATTTTATTAGCTTACTGTTATCTTATATGTTTTTAAGATAAAAATAATTATGAGTATTAAAAATAACAACTTTTATATAACAACTCCTATTTACTATGTGAATGATAAACCACACATTGGGCATGCATATACAACAATTCTCGCAGATGTAATTTCTAATTATAATAGGTTATTAGATAATTCTACTTTTTTCTTAACAGGAACAGATGAACATGGGCAGAAGGTTGAGCAAGCTGCACAAAAAAATAATATCTCACCCCAAGAACAATGCGATCAAACAGTTGTGAGATTTCAGGAGTTATGGGAAAAATTAGAAATTTCAAATAATGATTTTATCCGTACAACAGAAGAAAGACATAAAAGTGTTGTAAAAGAGGTCCTTCAAGATTTATTTGAACGTGATGAAATATATAAAGGGGAGTATAAAGGTTGGTATTGTGTTAGTTCTGAACGATTTTTAACTGAAAAAGACTTAACAGACAAAAGTAGTCCGGATTATGGTCGACCGGTAGAATCTATAATTGAGTCAAATTATTTTTTTAGAATGAGTAAATACCAAGATTGGCTGATCAAATATATAGAAGATAATCCAGGCTTTATACAACCAGACTTTCGCGCTAATGAAACACTTGGTTTTTTAAAAAATAAAAAACTTCAAGATTTATGTATTTCTAGACCTAAATCTAGATTGAAGTGGGGCATTGAACTTCCTTTTGATCAAGAGTTTGTCACATATGTATGGTTTGATGCATTAATTAATTATATTTCAGGAGTTGGATATAAATCTGATGAAGAAAAATTTAATATCTTATGGCCCTGTTCATGTCATTTAATTGGAAAAGATATATTAACTACTCATACAGTATATTGGCCTATCATGCTAAAGTCTATGGGGTTAGAGCTTCCTAAATGTATATTTGCTCATGGTTGGTGGTTAACAGGAAAAACTAAGATGAGTAAATCTTTAGGAAATGTAGTTAATCCTATGGATATGATTGAAAAGTATGGAGTAGATTCTTTCCGATATTTTTTATTATCAGAAATGACTCTCGGACACGATGCAAGTTTCACTGAAGAAGCTTTTATACGCAAATATAATGCAGATCTAGCGAACGATCTAGGGAATTTAGTTAATAGAGTATTAAATATGATTAATCGATATTGCGATGGAAAAATACCTAAATCATGTGATTTAAAATCTAATGAAGATGAACTATGGAATAGTGTACAAATCAGTATATCAACAATGATTAAGTCGATTAAATCTCTAGAGTTAAATCAAGGTATAGATTCAGTAATGAAATCTATTAGGATGCTTAATCGTTACCTAGAAATTAAAGCACCATGGACATCCTTTAAAGAAAAGCGTGATATTGATACTCATACTACATTATATACTTCAGCTGAGTGTTTAAGAGTTTTTGCGGTATTATTATATCCAATCATGCCAAAAAAGATGGAGAAAATAAGAGAAGCTTTGGGCGATAATAAGAATAACTTGGATTTAAATACGTTAGGCAATTTTGGACAATTATTACCAGAATCAGATATATTTCAACCCGATGTATTATTCCCCCGTATAGAAAGTGATTCTAAATAATTTTGTTTAAAGATTGATGTTGCACGAAAAGTAATCAACTGTAATTGTGTATTTACATTTTAGAACATTAGAAAACACGGAGATAAAAGAATGAAAAAAATAGTCTTTTTATTATCATTTGTAGCATTTTCATCAATTGTTATGGCACAAGATGATATTGTAATGGTAGATCAGGGGTTTATTTATAGCGAAGGAATGACTGAATCAACATTAGAAATTGGATTAGCTTCAGCATACGTTGATCGCGGCCAAGTTTTTAATGAAAACCCTGTTATGCAACCACAATTAACCTTATCTCAGTATGGATATAGTTTAAATTTATGGGCAAATTTTGATTTTGGAAAAAATATGGATGAGGTTAGTAATTCTTTTTCTGAATTTGATGTAGCATTTGCTTATTCCTTACCAGTTGATGTTAATCAAATGTCTATCGATATTGGATTAATAAATTATAATTATCCAGGTAATGGTAATTCTTCAAACCCATCTACAACAGAATTATTTCTAGGTACTACATTCCTTTCATTCCAAGACATCTTTACTCCATCTTTAACTATGTATGCTGATATACAAGAATATCCAGGTGTATATTTCTTATTAGATATATTTGCACCATATGAGTTAAGTGAATTTGTTGGGGTTGTTTACGGTTTATCAGCAGGATATGGTAATACATCATACAATGATGAAAAGTGGGGAACATCTAATCCAAGCAATCGCGATGCGGGTTGGACAGATTTTAATTTTTATGTAAATGCAAGTTATGAGGTATCTGATACATTAACTGCAGCGGCATCTTTAAATTATATGACACTTAACGGAAGTGCATATGAAGATGCAGCTAGTACTTTAGGTTATCAAGCGGATAATATACTTTGGGGCGCAGTAAATTTAGCATATGATTTTTAGTAGAAATCTATAAATGCAAATAAACGCCTCTTATTTGAGGCGTTTTTTTTTGATTGGTTAAAAGTTAAATAGAGTTTAAGATACATTAATAAATGATGGAGTATAAAATGAGTGAATTATTAAATCTATTAAGAAAAAATAGTCGTGAAACGCCTGAAAATATGGCGAAAATAATGAATATATCTGTCGAAGAAGTTAAAAATCAGATTGCTGAATTAGAAGAAAAAGGAATAATTAGAGCATATCAAGTTATTGTCAATGAAGAAAAAATTGATGATTCTTTAGTTACAACAGTTATTGAAGTTAAGGTGACTCCTGAGAGTGAGGGAGGATTTGATCGAATAGCAAATCGTATCAGTCATTTTTCTGAAGTTGAGTCACTATTTTTAATGTCAGGTACATTTGACTTATTGGTATTTATCAAAGGAAAAACAATGCATGAAGCTGCACATTTTGTTAGTGAAAAACTTGCTACACTCAATGGCGTTACATCGACAGCTACACATTTTATGATGAAAACATATAAGTTAAATGGAATAGAAATGCAATCTGGAGAAGATAATGAAAGACTCAAAATATCTCCATAATAAAATTTCTAAAATTATTCATGAAATTCCTAAATCTGGAATTAGAGATTTTTTTGATATTGTTAACTCAAAGAAGGATGTTATTAGTCTTGGAATTGGAGAGCCTAATTTTATTACTCCATGGAAAATACGAGATAAAGCTATTCGTTCATTAGAGCAAGGAAGAACTAGTTATACATCTAATTTAGGATTAATCAGTTTGCGTACTGAAATAGCAAAATACATAAGAGAAAAAACTAATATATCTTATTGTCCTGATAATGAATTATTAATTACTGTTGGTGTAAGTGAAGGTTTAGATCTTGCTGTAAGAGCATTAATTGAACCAGGAGATGAAGTTATCTATCATGAGCCAAGTTATGTTTCTTATAATCCAATTATTAAATTTGCGCATGGTATTCCAGTTAGTATTAAAACAAAAAAAGAGAATGATTTTAAATTAACTCGAAGTGATCTAGAAAAAGTAATTACTAAAAAAACAAAAGTTTTATTATTAAATTATCCAAATAATCCCACTGGAGTTACTCTGAATAAGAGTGAAGTAAAAGACATTGCAGAATTTGTTATTGAAAAAGATCTTATTGTAATAACAGATGAAATTTATGATGAATTATCCTATGACCACCAGCATTATAGTATTATTTCTTTTCCAGGCATGCGTGAACGAACTATTTATCTTCATGGTTTTTCTAAATTATGGGCTATGACAGGATGGAGAATTGGTTTTATTGCAGCTCCATCAATACTTACAAATGCTATGATGAAAATTCATCAATATACCATGTTATGCGCACCCATAATTAGTCAAGAGGCTGCAGTTGAAGCATTAAGAAATTCTAGAAATGATGTTTTAAATATGAAAAAAGAATATTTAAATCGTCGAAACTTTATTGAAGCTTCTTTAGATAAAATTAATATTCCTTATATCCATTCAACAGGTGCTTTTTATATTTTTATTGATATTAGTCAATTTGGATTAACATCAAATGATTTTGCAGTTCAGTTTCTCGAATCTGAAAATATAGCTGTTGTTCCAGGTACAGCATTTGGTTCATGTGGCGAAGGATTTATAAGATGTTCTTATGCTACTTCACTTGATGACATAAAAAAAGCAATGATTGGTTTGGAATGTTTTATTAAGAGTTTAAAATGACTGATTTTAATCAAAATCAATTAATTATTTTTCCATCAGAATTATCAAAAAGACGTTATGAGAAAAAGATAGCATTAAAAAATGGTTTCTGTGAAACGTCAAATTTTACAACTATAAATATCTTAAAAAGAAAAATTCTTAATACAAATCTAGATGATTATAAAACTATGTCATCTACAAAAAAATTATTATTGAGATACAAAGCAGTTGAGTTAATGTATTCAAAAATAAATGAAAAAAGTGGATTAATATTATTGTCTAAATCTTCTTGTTCACAAATTTTATTAGAATTAGAAAATGAGTTTTCAAATCTACCCTTATTAGTAGATGATATTATATCCTGGATGTTAGGATTTCCAAACAGTCATCGATTATATCAAATGGGTTTATTGTACAAATATTGGAATCAATTATGTGTTAATGAATCATTTATTGATAATGTATCAATCAATAAAATTATTTTATACACGATAAAAAAAGATAAGAATAAATGGCCATTATTTCTTCAAAAATATAATAAAATTATATTTCGAGATATAAGATGGTTAGATCCTTTTAATGAGCAATTTATTATTTATTTAAGTAAACAAATAGATATGAGTATTCAATCCGCGCTTCCCTTATCCCATGCATCTGATCGTTCAGAAAACCTTGGACAAAAAGTAATTTCTGAAATACCAACTTCTACATGGCCAGCTTGGTCTGAAAATTTAAGTGATGCATTGGTATTAGGTAATAATGATATTTTAAATGATATCGATTATACAAATTTCGATTTTTCTTATTCAGCAGATGCTTATGGTGAGATAGAGGATTTAGCGAGAAGAATTATTTGGTATATTGAAAAAAATGATTGTTCATTTCATAATATTGCTATTATTGTTCCTAATTTATCATTAGTTGATGATATTGTACCGCATGTATTTAAAAGATTTAAATTACCTTATTTTTTCCGTCGAGGAAGACCCGTATCATCCTCTCCACTAGTTAAATCATTTATCTCCTATTTATCTTTTCCTTTAGGAAAAAAAAGAGATCACTTTATTGATCTTTTAAATAATCCCAATTTATTTTTTGAAAATAGAGAAGAATTAATTGAACTATATTCACTTAAAAAAAAGAATATCGATCCATCAAAAATTAGTTATTTTGAAAATACAGATTACTTAAGTGGATTAGATATTCTATCTATTTTAAATGAACGAGTTTTAATTCCAAATCCAATTGATGATCATTTTAATTATTCAGCTATCCAAGAATTACGGAAAGTATTAATTGATTTTGATAAAAATATTTTTAGTTTAAGTCAAATTATTGAATATCTCATTGAAGCATTAAATAATATAAATGTATTACCGGAAAAAAATAGCGAACATGGTGTAAATATTATAAATTTTGATGATGCTGTAGGTATAAAATATAAATTCGTATGTTTTTCCGCATTAAATGACGGCTTATTTCCAAGTTCACAGTCAAATACTAAATTATTAAGCAATGATGATAGATTTAATTTAAAAACTCTTTTAGAGAAAAAGGGAGATGTACTTCCTGTTCTGGCATTAGCTAATAATGACACATTACTTGAACAAGAAAGTATTAGATTTCTTAGTTCATTAGGTATTACTTCAGATCAAGCACTTTTTTCTTATAGAGCTTATAATTCTAATGGAGAGGAGCTTTCCCCAAGTATATTCTATAAGCAATTATGGAATTTAGTTGGTTGGAGTGGAACAAAAAATATTAAATTAAGTGAATATAATCAATGGCGTATAAATATATCACAAGATAATTTATTAGAATCATTTTTCAATAATCAAAGAAAAACAAATAAAAACGAAAGAAAGGCTTTACCGGGTGAGTCTTTTTGCTCATTTCTTCCAAAAGAATTTGTACGAACTAAAGATGAATTAATTAAATCTGAAATTTGGTCTAATTCTAGTTATCAATTATCTGATAGAGAAAAAGAATTTAATAATTTATTTAAAAAAATAAGTGTGGAAAAAGAAAGAAGTTCTTATCTCTTATTAGAACAAAATAGATCATCTATTTATAATGGTCATATTACAAATAAAGATTTATTGAAGGATATAGATGATTGGATTAATAATCAAAAAGCGTTTAGTCCAAGTGCGCTAGAGGATCTCATGCATAATCGATATCTATTTCTTTTAGAAAGAATTTTAGGAATTAAATCAGTTGAATTAGTAGAAGATTTACCAAGCAGAAAATTAATTGGTAACATCATTCATAAAATATTAAATGAGATTTATTTAGAGTTAAAGGATGAAAGTAATTATATAAACCTCCCCTCTGCTTGGGCTAATAATATTGATGGAAGATGGGTATTTTCTTTTGATAAGAAAAATAAACAATCAATTAAGTTATTGGTATTAGATATAAATAAATCTGAAGAAATACTTAATTTTACAGAAATCAAATCAAATCAAATACTTGATAAAATAATTAATTCACTTTCTGAATATGAAAGGTCTTTATTAGTAATGAATAATATTTGGTTATTAGAGAGAAAAAAAATTATTTCTTCTGTATTAAATGTTATAGATCAAGATATTATGAATTCTTGTCGAAAAAAGTACTATCCAGTATTATTTGAATTTAAATTTGGTCCGAAAACAAATATTAATTTTTCATTAGTAGATATACCTATGAAAGGATGTGTAGATCGATTAGATTTATGTTTTGACGAAGATAATAATTTAAGTGAAATACACGTAATTGATTATAAATCAAAAAGGCAGCAATCTCTTAATCAAAATATAGAGAGAATAAAAAAAGCAATGGATTGTCAGTTAATAATATATGCCTTTGCTGCTCAACAATATTTATTTGGTAAGATTAATTCTTTAGATTATAATATTAAGACAAAAATAGGTTTTATTGAATATGAAAATATTAAATTTTCAGAACAATATCGTTCAGAAAAATATGACTTGATACCTTTATCTCATCCTGAAATGATTGATGAATTCTTGGATAGTTTATCTTCTAATTACAATTATATTAAAACAGGTAACTTTTCAATTGATCCATATTATAAAAGATTTACAAATTATGAAAGAATTTTGAGAAATAGCTCTAAACCTGATATTAAATAATTAAGTCTTTTCCACCTCTTAGATCATCCGGAGTGACAATCTTATTAGCTTGTTCTTGTTGCATTTTCATCATCTCGTCTTGTAATTTTTTTAGTGCCTCATTTATACTTTCTGAAAAATTATCTATAGCTTCCTTGAGATTTTCAGCTTTAATTTCACCTGTAAGTGGAAGAGCTCCATTAGGTGTCATAATATTTGTTGAAGCAGTAAATGTTGGTTTACGATCCTTATCTTCTGAGCCATCAAATTTAATTGGAACAAGCTTCTTAATTGTTCCTACTTCAAGATCTGTATAATTTTCTTCTTTCCATAAATTTTCACCATTAAAGCGAATGTCTTCAATTTGATTATTTTCTGTCATTTTTTTCCTATCTTTTTAACCATATTTTAATTCAAAATCGTTCATAAAACTTACAAGTTTATTAACACCTTCGATTGGGAATGCATTATAAATAGATGCTCTTAATCCACCAACTGATCTATGCCCTTTAAGTGTTTTAAGATTATTTTTTTCTGCTTCGTTAATAAAAACAGATTCTAGTTCTTCATTTTGTATACGCCAGGTTATATTCATTAATGAACGACATTCATTTACAGCAGTCCCTTTATAAAAATCACTTCTATCAATTATTTCATATAGTTTATTTGCTTTTTGTAAATTAAGTTTATTCATTTCAGATAAACCACCTTGTTTTTTTAACCAACGTGTAACTAAACAAAGAACATACACCGGAAAGGTAGGAACAGTATTAAATAATGAATTATTATCTATAAATGTTTTATACTGAAAAATAGTCGGAACGTCATCAGAGCATTTTTTTGCTAACTCATCTTTGATGATCACAAGTGTTATACCGGCCGGTCCAAGGTTTTTTTGTGCTCCTGCATAAATTAATCCAAATTTAGATATATCAAGTGGCTTAGATAAAATATCTGAAGACATATCAGCAACCAATGGCACGTTAGATTCTGGAAATAATTTCCATTGTGCACCAGATATTGTTTCATTGGAGGTTATATGTAAGTAAGCTGCATTATTAGAGAAATTACATTCTGAAATACTTGGGACGCGAGTAGGAATTTCTGATGAGCAATCAGCTACAACGTTAATATTACCAATCATTAAACCTTCTTTGATTGCTTTTTTTGACCATGCTCCAGAATTTGTATAATCAGCAACCTCATTTTTTCCTAATAAGTTTAACGGCACTAATGAAAACTGAGAGGATGCTCCTCCTGTCATAAATAATACACTATAACCATCTGGAATATTTAAGAGTTCTTTAATATTAGAAATCGTTTCCTCATGTATAGCTGAGTATTCTTTTCCTCGATGACTCACTTCCATAATTGACATACCGCTATTTTTATAATCCAACAGTTCGGATTGAACTTCCTCTAACACCTCTTCAGGAAGTATTGCGGGACCAGCAGAAAAATTATAAGCTCTCATAATTATTTTAACCTTTATATTTAATGTGGTAAAAAAATAATCTAACAGGTTGTTAGAGGTGCTCCAATGCGAAATTGTATAAAAGCGATTTGGGAAGTTATTAAATGATTATAGAATTAGAAAATAATGATGTATTGTATAACCTAGCGTTAGAAGAATGGATTATGGATAATACTTCAAAACCCACCTTAATTTTATGGAAAAATTATCCTTCTGTAGTCATAGGAAAGAATCAAAATCCATGGTTAGAATGTAAATTAAAACTAATGAGTAGTGAAAATATTCCGTTAGCAAGAAGAATATCAGGTGGCGGAACAGTTTATCATGATATAGGAAATCTTAATTATAGTATTATTGTCGATCAGACAAAATATAGTAATGATAAAGCATTTAATATGATATTAAATGTATTAAAAAAATTTAATATTTCAGCCTATAGAAAGTGTAAAAGTAATTTAATGGTTAATGAAAAAAAGTTTTCAGGTACTGCTTTTGCCTTCCGAAAAAATAAGGTATTACATCACGGAACAATATTGATAAACTCTGATTTAAATAAATTAAATAAATACCTAGGAGCAGAGTTTGATGGCATAAAAACAAAAGCAATAAAATCCGCACCTGCAAAAGTTATAAATTTAAATATTTCTATGGAAAATTTAATAGATAGTATTATAGAACAATTTAAAATAGATTATAATGATAGTAATACATCTATTAGTATTAATTCATTATCTTTAAAGAAATATTTATTAAAACATTCTAGTGATGAATGGATATATGGAGCAACCCCAAATTTTCAGATTTGTAATGACATTAAAGTAGAATTCAAAAGAAAAAATATCAACTTATCTGAAAAGCTTAAAGAAATTCAGAAGTTTGATGATAAATTCTTCAATTTAGAAAAATTTTTTAGTTCTCTTAATTAAATTAATCACATTATTATTTTATCAAGATTTTTGATCGGTTATTGACCACTAGTATAATTATATGTTCTAAATACTTTATTAATAATCTTATTCTAATAGTAAACAAAAAAAAAGGAATTTCAAGTATGTCAGTAAATGTATTAAATAACGTAAAACCAGGAGTATTATTTGGTGATGATATTTCAAAATTATATGATATTGCAAAGATAAATCAATTTGCTATGCCTGCCGTAAATGTCGTGAATAGTGATTCTGTAAATGCAGTATTGGAATCAGCAGCTTTAGCTAAGTCACCAGTGATAATTCAATTTTCAAATGGAGGTGCAAAGTTTTTTGCTGGTAAAGGTTTAAGTAATAATTCAGATATTCTAGGAGGTATATCAGGAGCCAAACACGTACATATGATGGCAGAAGCATATGGTGTACCTGTTATTCTCCATACTGATCACGCAGCAAAGAAACTTTTACCATGGATTGATGGATTACTTGAAGAAGGTGAAAAAATGTTTTCGGAAATAGGGCGACCTTTATACAGTTCTCATATGCTGGATTTATCGGAAGAGTCATTGGAGGAAAATATTGATATTTCTTGTAAATATTTGGAGAGAATGAGCAAAATTGGAATGTCTCTTGAGATTGAATTAGGTGTTACTGGCGGTGAAGAGGATGGAGTTGATAATACAGATATTGATGAATCAAAACTTTATACGCAACCAGATGAGGTAGCATATGCTTACGAAAAGTTAAGTGCAATTAGTCCTAATTTCACTATTGCTGCAGCTTTCGGTAATGTTCATGGAGTCTATAAGCCAGGTAATGTTAAATTAACACCAACTATTTTACGTGATTCTCAATCGTATGTTGCAGAGAAATTTAATACGAAAGAGTCAGATCCTTTATTTTTTGTATTCCATGGTGGTTCTGGATCCTCTCCAGCACATATAAAAGAAGCTATTTCATACGGAGTTATAAAAATGAATATTGACACTGATACTCAATGGTCAACTTGGGATGGTGTAAAAGATTATTATAAAGTAAATGAAAATTACTTACAAAGTCAATTAGGTAATCCAGATGGAGATGATTCGCCTAATAAGAAATATTATGATCCAAGAGTATGGTTAAGAAAAGGCCAAGAAAGTATGATAAAACGTTTAAATCAAGCATTTGATGATTTAAATGCGATTGGAACACTTTAAAGTTAAAGTTTGTATGAAAAAAATATTTTTTTATTTTTTAATATCGGTTTCTCTATTTTCTTTTGGATCTGATGAATGGATTACTAATTTGGAAATAGGAAAAGATATTGCAACAAAAAATAATAAGTATATTTTATTAGAGTTTAGCGGTTCAGATTGGTGTCAGCCCTGTAAGATGTTAAATGAAGAGGTTTTTAATACCGATGAATGGAAATTATGGTCTAAAGAAAATATTATCTGTGTTTTAATTGATAGACCTTTAAATGGTCTAGAACCAAGTGATTTAGAGTATAATAAAAAGATTGCTGAATTATATAAGGTTAAATATTTTCCAACAATTATTATAATTGATAATAAAGGAAATGAAAAATTTAGACTTGGATACTCTCCAGGTGGTGCTTTAGAATTTATTAATCAGTTGAATAAATTAGCAAAAGAATCCTCATTTAGTTTTAATTAATTTATTTGCAAATGAGAAACAAACTCCACATTCAATAAGTAAAAATATACCTATTAATCCATAAGGTTTCTTGTATATCATTAATAACGCAAAAGATATTAAAAATATAAAATATCCATTTATAGAAAGTCTCTTAATTTCTTTTGATCGGTTTTCTTTCTTTAAACCGATAATAAGACATTTTTTTTGAAAATAATAATGAATTGATAATAATAAAAAAAAGATAAGAATTATGATGTTTTTAAACATAATTATAAATTACTAACAATTTTTAGTATTAACTATTATTTTTTTAAAAAAATAATGTGACATTATGTCTCTTATGTGACCCTAATTTTATAAATTTATTATTATTATTATTATTCATTTATAAAATTTTATATTTATAAACTGTTTATAATAAGATACTTATATATTTTTATATCTAATTAATAATATATGGCATATAAAATGCATTTATTGATGTATATTTTTGTATTAATTGGGAGATTTTAATGAGTACTGCAGGTTCAAAAGTTTTAGGTATAGATTTAGGAACAACAAATTCGTGTATGGCTGTTATGGAAGGTGGTGAGCCAACAGTAATTCCAAATGCAGAAGGCGGACGAACTACACCATCCATAGTTGCATTTACAAAAGATGGTGAGCGATTAGTTGGAACGGCTGCTAAACGTCAAGCTGTTACAAATCCCTTAAACACAGTATTTTCAATCAAGAGATTTATGGGTAGAAAGTATGAGGAAGTAAAAGGTGAGGTTAATTTAGTACCATATAAAATAGTCAAAGCATCAAATGGTGATGCTCATGTTGAGGTAGGGGAAAAGGTTTATTCGCCTCCTGAAATATCTGCTATGATTTTACAAAAACTCAAAACAGATGCTGAATCTTACCTTGGTGAAAATGTTTCTCAAGCAGTAATAACAGTTCCTGCTTATTTTAATGATAGTCAAAGACAAGCAACAAAAGATGCGGGAAAGATTGCTGGGTTAGAAGTACTTAGAATTATAAACGAACCAACTGCAGCCTCTTTAGCATATGGATTAGATAAAAAATCAGAAGAAAAAATTGCAATTTACGATCTTGGTGGAGGAACTTTTGATGTTTCAATTTTAGATATTGGAGATGGTGTTTTTGAGGTAGCTGCTACAAGTGGAGATGGTCATCTAGGTGGTGATGATTTTGATCAAAAGATTATTGAGTGGCTAGTTGGTAATTTTAAAGAAGAGCAAGGAATTGATTTATCAGCTGACCCAATGGTTTTACAAAGACTAAAAGAGTCTGCAGAAAAAGCAAAATGTGAACTATCTAGTTCTCAGCAAACAGAAATAAATTTACCATTTATTACAGCAGATGCATCAGGACCAAAGCACTTAAATACAACGCTAACAAGATCAAAACTAGAAGAATTATGTGATGATTTAATTTCTAAAGCAACGAATCCTGTACAATCTTGTTTAAAGGATTCTGGATTAAGTACATCTGGTGTTGATGAAGTAATATTAGTAGGTGGATCAACTAGAATGCCAAAAGTTCAAGAATCTGTTAAATCACTATTTAATAAAGATCCAAATAAAAGCGTTAATCCTGATGAGGTTGTTTCTGTTGGAGCATCAATTCAAGGTGGTGTTCTTAAAGGCGAAGTAAAAGATGTTTTACTTTTAGATGTTATACCTCTAACACTAGGAATTGAAACAATGGGAGGAGTTTTTACTCCTTTAATTGAAAGAAATACGACTATTCCAAGCAAAAAGAATGAAATTTTTTCCACTGCAGCGGATAATCAACCTGCTGTTGAAATTCATGTACTTCAAGGGGAAAGAAAAGTTGCTACTGGAAATAAAACTATTGGAAAATTCAATTTAGATGGCATACCTCCAGCACCCCGTGGAACTCCCCAAATTGAAGTAACTTTCGATATTGATGCAAATGGTATTTTAAAAGTAAGTGCAAAAGATTTAGGAACCGGAAAAGAACAAAATATAACAATTACTTCTTCTAGCGGATTAAGTGACGATGAAATTAGTCAGATGGTTAAAGATGCTGAAGTACATGCAGCTGAAGATGAGCAAATTAGAGAGAAAATTGATCTCAAGAATCAGGCCGATTCAACAATATTTCAAACAGAGAAGTTTATTTCTGAAAATAAGGATAAAATATCAGATGATCAAAAAAATGATATAGAGTCTGCAATTGATCCTGTTAAGAAAGCATTAGAGTCAGATGATTATGAAGGTATGAAAACAGCATTAGATCTATTAAATGAAAAAATGCAAGCTGCGGCTACAGAAATGTATGCACAAGCTCAAGAATCAGGTCCTTCAGAAAAGAATACATCCAGTGATTCAGTTAATGAAAATCAATCATCTGACGTTGAAGAAGCTGATTTTGAAATTGTTGATGAAGATAAAGAAAAAGATAAATAAATCTTAAAAGTAATATTAAAAGGAGAAATATTCCATGAAAATTAAACCATTAGGGGATCGAGTATTAGTTGAACCTGTTGAAGAAGGAGAAGTATCACAGGGAGGAATTATTATTCCTGATTCTGCAAAAGAAAAACCTCAAGAAGGAAAAATTATAGAGGTAGGAACTGGTAAATTAGATGAAAATGGTAAAAAAATACTATTTAATGTTAAGAAAAATGACATTGTTCTAATGCCGAAGTACGGAGGAACAGAAGTCAAGATCGATGGTAAAGAATACCAAATTATGCGTGAAGAGGATATTCTTGCGGTAATCGGTTAATAAATATTTTAAAAGGAGAATAATCAAAATGGCAAAACAAATAATATTTGATGCAGAAGCAAGAGATTCAATGTTAAGAGGTGTTGAAAAATTAAGTAATGCAGTAAAAGTAACTTTAGGTCCTAAAGGTAGAAATGTTATCCTAGATAAGAAGTTCGGTTCACCGGCTGTTACTAAGGATGGTGTTACTGTTGCTAAAGAAATTGAGTTAGAGGATGCGTTTGAAAATATGGGTGCACAAATGGTTAAAGAAGTTGCATCCAAGACTTCTGATATAGCAGGAGATGGTACAACTACAGCAACAGTTTTAGCTGAAGCAATATATAGAGAAGGTTTAAAAAATGTAACAGCTGGTGCAAATCCAATGAGTCTAAAAAGAGGTATCGACAAAGCTGTTGAGGCTCTAGTATTAGGTTTAGGTAAACTTAGTAAAAAAATAAAAACTAGTGAAGAGATTGCACAAGTAGGAACTATTTCCGCAAATGGTGATGAAACAATTGGTCACATAATTGCTGAAGCAATGGAAAAAGTTGGTAAAGATGGAACAATTACTGTTGAAGAGGCAAAATCTATTGAAACAAGCTTAGATGTTGTTGAAGGTATGCAATTTGATAAAGGATATCTTTCACCTTATTTTGTTACTGATGCAAATTCAATGGAGGCAGTTCTAGAAGATCCATATATTTTGATTTTTGAAAAGAAAATTTCAAATTTACAAGATATGCTACCCTTATTACAAAATGTAGCTAAAACAGGTAAGCCATTCATGATTATAGCAGAAGATATTGAAGGCGAAGCTCTTGCAACATTAGTAGTAAATAAACTAAGGGGAACATTAAATGTTTGTGCAGTTAAAGCTCCTGGTTTTGGTGATCGAAGAAAAGCAATTATGGAAGATTTAGCAATTCTAACGGGTGGAAAGTTTATAACTGAAGATTTGGGTATAAAGCTTGAAAGTGTTGAAATTGCTGATTTAGGAAGTGCTAAAAGAGTTACTGTTGGTAAAGATGATACAACAGTTGTTGAGGGTGGAGGAAAAACATCTGCATTAAAAGCACGTATAGATCAAATCCGCAATCAAATCGAAGAGACTACATCTGATTATGACCGAGAAAAACTACAAGAACGTTTAGCTAAATTAGCTGGTGGGGTAGCAGTGATTAATGTTGGTGCAGCAACTGAAGTGGAGATGAAAGAAAAGAAAGATCGTGTTGATGATGCGTTACACGCAACTAGAGCTGCTGTTGAAGAAGGTATTGTACCAGGCGGAGGTGTTGCTTTAATTAGAGTTCAGAAATCTATTAATAAACTAGAACTAGAAGGTGATGAAGCTGTTGGTGCCGCAATCATTCATAGTGCAATTGAAGCTCCATTAAGACAATTAGTCGCTAATGCTGGAGAAGAAGGTGCAATTATTGTTCAGGATGTTAAAAATGCTAAGCAAGGTGGAGGATATAATGTAGCAACAGGTGATTATACAGATATGATTGCTGAAGGTATTATCGATCCAACGAAAGTAACAAGGTCTGCATTACAACATGCTGCTTCAATTTCAGGTTTATTATTAACTACTGAATGTATGGTTACTGATATTCCAGAGAAGGAAGCACCAGCACCTGCTCATCCTGATATGGGTGGTATGGGCGGTATGATGTAAAAAAAATAATGTAAAAAATTAGTAAATCCGCTCATTAATGAGCGGATTTTCTTTTTTTATGGGAAGTTGACGTATTAGTTTTTAGTGATATACTTCGTCGCATTCTAATAAAAATTTAACAATATTTAAAAAAACAAGCCTGGAGTAATATTTATGAATATGGATTATTTAACAATAGCTGAAGAAAAAATTATTAATACTCAAGTTTTAGTTAATTTGATTTCTTATAGAACAAGACAGCTAAATAGTGGCGCTCGCCCTATGGTTAAAAAAGATCATGCAGAAATGGATAATCACGATATAGTACTTAAAGAGATTGCCGAAGGTTTTTTAACCGCCGAAACAAATATCAAGGATACAATTGAAGATAATACAGATCTTGATTTTGATGCATCTATTTTAATTTAATTTTTATAAATAAAATTCATTTAATATTTAATTTATTTGATATCTTTATTAAAACTTGAAATTAAATGAAAAATAAAAAGTCAGTAGATAAAAATATTCTTGTTTCAAATCGTAAAGCATCAAGAAATTATCAAATTCTAGAAAAATTTGAGGCTGGTATAGTTTTAACAGGTACAGAAGTAAAGTCCGTAAAACTTGGTCATGCAAGTATACAAGAGGGATATGTTCATATTGATAAGAAAATGGAAATATGGCTTATTGGTTCAACAATACAGCCTTATTCATATGGAAATATTTTAAATCATAAGATTGATCAAGAACGTAAACTTTTATTACATCATAAAGAAATTCAAAGACTATATGGTAAAGTAAAAGAAAATGGATTAACAATTATTCCAATAAGATTTTATTTATTAAAAGGAAAGGTAAAAATATTAATTGGATTAGGAAGAGGAAAAGATTTAATGGACAAAAGAGAAAGTATTAAAAAAAGAGAGTCTGATCGTGACACAAGAAGAATTATTAAATCTTATAATAATAAGTAATTTTATTTATTATTAGTTTTAGTAATTAGAATTTGTAAATCATTAGTAAATTCTTCTTTAAATCCTGCTTCGCAATAAGAAAGATAATAAATCCATTTTCTTTGAAAATCTTTTTTAAATCCTAATAAATCTATTTCATTAATTCGATTTATAAAATTCTTCCGCCAATATGATAAAGTCTTTGCATAATGAAGTCCAATATCATCAATACAACTAATTTCTAAAGTAGAGTTATCTTTTATAGCTTTAGTTATATGATATAAAGACGGAAGCATTCCTCCAGGGAATATATGTTTTTGAATCCAGTCAGGATTATTTTTATATGAATCATATCTTTCATCAGGGATAGTTATAACTTGCAATACAAATTTTCCCTCTGATTTTAGTAGATAATCACATTTATTAAAATAGGTACCATAATATTCATGCCCAACCGCTTCAAGCATCTCTATGGAGATAATTCGATCAAAAGATCCTTTTAAGTCTCTATAATCACATAATTTTACTTCTATATATTTTTCTAAACATTCTGATTTAACTCGATCGCATGTATATTTGTATTGTTCATTAGAAATTGTAATAGCAGTTACTTTACAACCTATTTTTTTAACTGTTTCAATAGCAAATCCACCCCAACCACAACCTATTTCTAAAATATGATGATGTTTCTTGATATCAGCCATATTAATTAATTTATGAATTTTATTCTTTTGAGCTGAGCATAATGATTCATCAGAACTATTAAATACTCCAGAAGAATACATCATAGTTTCATTATCAAGAAAGAGCCTGTAAAACTCATTTCCAAGATCATAATGAGATTGAATATTTTTTTTACTTCCTTTTTTAGTATTTCTATTTTTTTGATGTAATACCAAATGAAATATTTTTTTTAATATTCCTTGATTAATTTTTGTCTTTTTTAAAATTTCAATATTTTGGATGAATAGACATAATAGTTCTGTAATATTTTCTGTATCCCAATCACCAGCAGTATAAGCCTCTCCTAATCCAATATTGCCACCAAATAATAGACGTGAAAAAAATCTACAATTATTAACATAGATTGTATTTAATGAGTCATCTTCTTTTCCAAAGTAATAAATTTCTTTACTAGATATATGAATAGCTAAATATCCATTAGATATTTTCTTAAGATGATGTAATACAATTCCTTTACATATATTATTAATTTTTTTTTCTATCATATTATTTTTTTATTGTCATTTTATGATTTGGTATAGGTTTTTTATAAATTGGTAATTTATGTTTAAAACGAAGTATAATAGCTTGAAAAAGTATTCTTGGAAATGTAGATAAAGCTAGAAATGGTTGTCTAATTATTTTTTTCCAAAGAGTATATGTTGATATTTCTTCACCTTTTCCCCATAGATTAGCCTCTAATAAACATTTATTTTTTTGATGAAGTTCAATTTTAATTTTTATATTTTCTGAAGGCTCACTGAATAAAAATTTATATTCTCCTTCAATATTATTAAATGGAGATACATGGAATTCTTTTTTATGTGAACCGTTGAAAGGAAAAGATGAGTTAGATTCAACTGAATAAATATGACGTTCTCCAAAGGTATTATTGACTTCAGCTAGTATTTTTAATGGATAATTATTTTTATCAAGACAGTAATAAAAATTAACAGGATTAAATGTTGGTATAAAAAATCGTAGAACAGTAATAAGAATTATTCTTTTAACTTTGATATCTTTAATAAAAGGTTCTAATTGTTTTCGAAATGATTCTTTTCCATATAAATAATCAGTTGGATTAATTCCAATAGGGGAAAAAAAGAAGGTATTAAAACCTTTAACTTCTTTTTTAATCATATCTATCTCATCTATATCAATTGCATAAAATATTATAGGATATTTAAAAAAATGATTTATAGGCTTCAATCTTTCGTGAGTTATGAATCCATTATAAATAAGACTATTCATAATTTTTACCTATTTTTATTACAATATCCATACTAGATTTTACAGCATCTTCATGAAAACCATTACCCAAATAACTACCAGTGAACCATATTCTATTATTACCATTTTTAGATATTAATTTATCACGCCGCTGTATTACTTTATTAGTAAATATAGGGTGTTCATAATTAACTTCATAAATAACATTCCTTGGTTCATATGGTAAATCAAGAGAAACAAAGTAATCAGAGTTTGTTTGTAGTAATTGAAGTGAATTCATATAATAAGAAAGTGATGTATCAATTTCATTAATTCTTTTAAAATTCCATGAGCTCCATGTATTTCTTATTGGAGGCATAACAGATTTATCAGCATGAAGAAATACTTTACTTTTTGCATACTTCCAACTCTTAAAAAAATCAATATCAGTTGAATCAGGATTATCTAATAATGCTAAGACTTGATTTGCATGGGTAGCAATAATAACTTCATCAAATAACAAAATTTCATTATTATGTAGAATTTTTACATGATCAGAAAAACTTTTAATAGATTGTATTTTTGAATTAGTAACAATTTTAACATTATTCCATTTTTTCTGCATTTTTCTTATATAAGTTTCACTACCTCCAATTACTGTTTTCCATAAAGGTCGATTTTTTAGTGATAGTAATCCATGATTATTCAAAAAATTTATAAAATTATATGCTGGAAAATACATCATATCATTACACGGTGTAGACCATATTGCTGAACCCATAGGAATTAAATGATGAATGATAAAATTCTTTTTAAAGTTATGTTTATTTAGATATTCTCCTAATGATTCATTGCCAAAATTTTCCATTTTAAGATCTTTTTTTGCTGTCTTATAAAATCTTAGTATTTCGCTGATCATAGAAAGAAAGTAAGGGTTAATAATATTACGTCTTTGAGCAAAAATTCCATCAATTCCATTTCCACAATATTGTAGATTACTTTTTTTATCATGATAACTAAATGTCATATTACTATCATGTAATTCTACATTAAGATCAGTAAATAATTTGGAGAGAAGGGGATAATTTTGATGATTCATTACAATAAATCCAGTATCAATATTAAGACCTTCATCAATACCAGACGAGATAGTATAGGTATTTGTATGACCACCTATTTTTTTATTTTTTTCAAATAGTGTTATATGATTATTTTTTTCAAGCATATGTACTGCAGATAATCCAGCAATACCAGAGCCTATAATAGCTATTTTTTTATTATTTATACCCATGTTATTAAAGGGAGCATTATTGAAGATAATCTTCAATTAAAACAGTTATTTTCTTATTTTTTGGAGAAGTCATACTTCCAAATCTTCCGATAATCTGACCACTTGGTGAAATAAGAAATTTATTAAAATTCCAACTTATAGACCCGCTAAACTTAGGATTAGTTTTCTTGGATGTAAGGAACTTATATAAATCATGTTGCTTTGGTCCTTTAACATCAATTTTTGCAAACATTGGGAATGTTATATTATAGGAACTATCACAAAAAAGTTTAATTTGTTCATTAGAACCAGGTTCTTGACCCATGAAATTATTTGAAGGAAATCCCATAATAACCAATCCTTTTTTACTATAATTATCATGTAATTCTTGGAGCTCAGCATATTGAGATGTAAAGCCACAGTTGCTGGCTGTATTAACTATTAAAAGTAAATTACCTTTATATTTATTAATGGTATCAATTTTTCCATTAATATCTGTTATGGATATATCGTATATATTTGTCATAGCCTGTCCAATTGATAATGTTAAGCAAAATAGAAAAAAGATATTTAAGAATTTATTTCTCATTTATATTTCCTAATATTTTATTTTTTACAAGTTTTGACCAGAACCCTACTACAGGAAGTTCATCCAAAAGAGTACTTGTATCCCAAAAATCTTGATGAAAAGAAATTTTACCATCTTCATTTAGTTTAAAATGCGTAATTCCAGAAGCAGTTATTTTTTTATTTGGTGCAGCTTTAGATATAAGGTACATATTCCATCTAGCAAAAAAATCATTTGATGTTGAAGCTGTATTGCTACTTATAAAAATATTTGTAACATCAAATGTACATAGTTCAATTGGTTCTGCCATTTTTATAAAATATTCTTTCACATTTTTTATTTCTCTTACTGCATGAAGTGGATCTACAAAATAAATATCTTCAGCATAAAGAGAATCAATTTTTTCTTCTATATTATAAATTGAATAATCGCTATAGAAATCTATAAATTTTAATATAGCAGCATCTTCTACTGATTTATCTAATGGAGTTGTTAAAGAGCTATCTAGATAACTTAAGTTATTTGAAATCTCAGTAATATCGAGTTTAAATGATTTTGATTGAATGTTATTAATTAACATGAAACACGAAAAAATAACAATTGTTATAAAAATAGATAAATAAATTATCTTTTTTCTAATAGATAATGAGAAATTAACCATTCTTCACCTTTATTAAATTTGAATAATTCTTCACATGCCATAAAGAAAATTCTCCACCGTTGATATAAAATTTTTGGGTTTTCATTATTTTCATGTTTACTTAAAATTTTCTTAATCTTATTTTTATTAGAATCAAAATTATTTAACCAAGAATTCAATGTTTTTGCGTAATGATTTCCATTAACTTTCCACATCTTTTTCGTAACTAGATTTTTATTACAAAAAGGCATTAAATTTATTGATGGTATCATTCCTTGACTAAAAAAGTACTTAGCCATCCAGTTTACTTTTTCATTTCCATCCAGAATATAGGATCTATTTTTATGAACAAAAATATGAATAAAAACTAATCCTTTTGGTGATAACCAATTTGAAATATTTTCCATTAGTTTATGCCAATTTCTCATATGTTCAAACATCTCTATAGATATAATACGATCAAAGCGCTTATCTATACTAAATTTATTTATATCAATTGTAATAACAGTTAAGTTATTAAAATTAAAACTATCTATATACTTTTTTTGAGTTCTTGAATTAGAAATAGCTGTAATAGTCGAGTTAGGAAATTTTTTTGCTAACCAAAGAGATAAAGATCCCCAACCACATCCAAGTTCAAGAATTTGTTGGCCATCCTTAAGGTCTGCTCTTTTACAATATAAATTTAACATTGATAATTCTGAATGAGATAGGTCTGATGTTTTATTATCCCAATAACCACAACTGTATTTTAGATAATTTCCCATAAATAATTTAAAAAGATCAGATGGGTTTTCATAATGTTGAGTATTTGCATCATTTGTTGCTAGTGCAATTTCGAATTCATTTAATTTTTCACTGAAGTTAAAAAGTTGATCATATTCAGATTCTTTATTTTTAGATATTAAATTTAATCTGATTTTTAGTAATAATCTAATAATTTTACGAATCAAATAATCTGGAATTATACCCAACTCAATTAATCTAATTATATTATTTTTTAGCAACATAAGTTTATCTTTTAAATTTAGGAAAGAACATTGGAACTTCAGATTGATATTTAATGTATTCTGATCCTCTTTTTTTAATAGCCTGCATTTCTACCCAATGAACACCAGTTATTTTAATAAGGAATAAATACATGAATATAGGTCCAATTAAAGAGAGATATGAATTTTCAGAACCAATACTAAAAAAAACAAAAGCTATCCATTGAAGCCATTCAAAAAAGTAATTCGGATGTCTTGAAATATTCCAAAGTCCAACTCTACAAACTTTAAGTCTATTTTCTGGATTATTTTTAAAAGTAGATAGTTGTTTATCTGATATACACTCACCAGTAATGGCTATAATCCATAATAAAATACCAAAATAATCATAAAGATTAAATAGCTCTATATTATTAAATATTGGAATAAATGGAATAGAAAATAAAATTACGAAAAAAGATTGTGAGGTAAAAAATATAAAGAAATTTCTATTTGCGCTTTTTCCCCAGTATGATCTTAAATTTTTGTACCTTGAGTCCTCGCCATCAGTAAGAATTCTGTCTTTAATAATATAGGTTATTAATCTGATAGCCCAAAAAAGCAAAAATAAAGTTACAATTACTCTTCTTAATATTAAACCATTAGAATTAAAAGCAATAAGCATTACTAGTAACGCTAGGCTACTACTCCAACCAACATCTACCCATCCCGCATCTTTTTTAATTACTTGAACTAACCAGAGTATAACAAAAATAATAAAAGAAAGAGTAAATCCAAATATCAAAATATTAATATTATTTTCAAAAAACTGCATTTTTAGATTTCCGAAAGAATAGATTTTGGTGGCTCTCTAATATCCCAAACTATCTTTAATTTTTGCAATACTCTTAGTATGTAATAAGTAAGGTCCACTTCCCACCACTTAAAGCCCTGCCTAGTGCAGACAGCATATCTATGATGATTATTATGCCATCCTTCTCCACCTGATAAAATAGCTAGAAACCAGTTGTTAACGCTATCATCCTTTGTTGAATATCTTTTATTACCAAATTTATGAGCTACCGAATTAATACTAAATGTTACATGGTATACGGCAACTGTGCTAAGAAAGAATCCATAAGCAATAAATTGTAAGCCAGAAAAATTAAGCTCAGGAACTACAACTCCTAAAATTAAACCTGTAATATAAAGTATTATAACTAATAAGAGCGGAGGAATAAATGGATATTTATTTAACCAAACTAATTCAGGAAATTTTCTAAAATCATTAATTTTATTTAAATTTGTTTGGCCTGTTTTATTTTCCATAATCCAACCCATGTGCGCCCACCAAAACCCTTTATTTCTTGCTGAATGTGGATCAAGTTCTGTATCAGCATGAGCGTGATGTAATCGATGGTGACTTGCCCACCATAAAGGATCTTTTTGGGCTGCCATTGTTCCTAAAAAAGCTAAAATAAATTGAAATACACGTGATGTCTTAAATGAATTATGAGAAAAATATCTGTGAAAACCGGCAGTTAATGTAAAAACATGTAATGAGTAGATAATAAAAAAAAGAATTATTAATTCTTTCTCAAAAGGAACGAAAAAAATGCTTAAACATCCTAAATGCATAAAAATTAAAGGAAAACTAAAGCGTATTTTATTTTTTGAAGATAAAATATCAGTCATTCTGTAAAGACATCTTTTCTTTAAGGTTACTTTTTACTTCATCGGAAAGTTTAACATCAAGATAGACATCATCGTGGTCAGAATCTAACATTTTTTTGATCCCAGATTGTAATGTTACAATTTGTTTATTGGCTTTACCGCATACGGCACATAATTTTATATGTAGTAATAATGCAATTCTTTTTCTAGGTGGTAATTCGTGAAATTTATTTTCTGCTAATGCTTTTGAAACTTGTTTACATGTTATCATTAAAAAACTCCATTTGCTTCATCGGTCCATTTTGATTCAAGACATATTTTTAACTGTTTTCTTGCTCTATGCAATATAACCCATAGATTGTTCGGAGTTAAATTAAGCTGCTTACAAATTTCTTCTGTTGATAATCCATCAATTTCTCTTAGAACGAATGCTTGCGCTAAATTATCTTTCATACCATCAATACATTCGTAAAAAATTTTCATAAATTCTTTACGCTCAAATGCATGTTGAGGATCAAATTTCCAATCTGGTGGATTTTGATCAAATATACCTAAAGCTTTAAATTTAAAGCTATCTAAAATTTCATTATTTTCAGTATCATCAACTGGAACTTCTCTTGAAGATTTCCTAATATAATCGACAACTTTATGTCTAAGTATACCTCTAAGCCAATATCGCACGGGTGTTTTGCCGTTGTATCTTTCAAATGCTTTACAAGCAGCAAGAAAGGTCTCCTGTACAGCATCTTCTGCAGCAGCATTATTTCGTAATCTAACATATGCGTATTGTAAAAGATAATCACCGTGATCTTCTACCCATGTTTCGGGACCATCACTAGATTGGTTTAAACTCATAAAATTTACCTTATTGAAATAATTTAACTTTTACAATTAATTAATATATGGATCCTAAACAGACAAATAATAATTAATTAAAGTTACATTCGGTTAATTAATTTTAAACTTTCAAATTTTATCAGCATAATGTTGGTTTAAATTAATTTAATCCGTATGTTAATAGAATGAAAAATATTGGAATAATTATTAATTCAAAAAGAGATAGATCAGATACAACTTTAACATTAATAAAAGATCTAGCTAAAAAATATTCTTTAGATTTGTATACCGAAGAATACGATATGAAAAATGCTCTTGGTGCAAATTATATAACTGTAGATAAGTTTGCTTCTACTGTTGATATGGTATTTGCTTTAGGAGGTGACGGAACAGTTTTATATGCAGCATCTAAACTAATTGGTTCAAATATACCAATTTTAGGTATAAATTTAGGAAGTTTAGGATTTTTATCTGAAGTTAATGAGATTGACTTATCTAGTGCAATTAATTTAATTAATAAAAAAGATTTTGAAATCTTTAATCGTCAAGTTTTAGAAGCTTCTGTAATTAAGAATAAAAAAATGTCTAATTCTTATTATTCCTTAAATGATATTGTAATCGGCTGGGGAAGATCATCTAGAATTATAACTTTAAAGCTATTCATTGATGATGAGATAGTGGGGGTATTTACATGCGATGGAATGATTATATCGACACCAACAGGTAGTACAGGACATAGTCTTTCTAATGGAGGTCCAATATTGCATTCAAGTTTACATGGAATTTGTATAAGTGTGATTTGCCCTCATACATTAAGTACCAGACCATTAGTTGTTCCAGATTCAAGTAAAATTTTAATCGAGGTACAAAGATCAGCAAAAGAATTGTTGTTATCTGTTGATGGACATGAATGTTATACTCTTTCTGAAGGAGATCAAATTAGTATTAATAAATCAAAAGAATCAGTTTCTTTTGCTAGATTACCAGGATATTCATATTTTAACACTTTAACAAATAAACTCAATTGGCGCGGATCAGTAATTTAGTATAATATTTATGAATGAATTTAGTATAAAAATATTTTCAATTTTATTTTTTAATTTAAACATTTTTTTATCTAATGCAAATATTGAATGTAATCAAAAGCCTATTATAGAATGTAAAGTAAAGGATGTAATGAGTTTTAAATCGGAACAAGATATAAAAATTTTTAATAAGGCTTATTTTGCAGCAGGATGTTTCTGGGGAGTTGAAGCTATTTATAAAGATTTGAATGGTGTTATTTCTACAAAAGTAGGTTATATGAACGGAAATACAGACAACCCTTCATATAAATCAATTTGCTATGATGATACCAATCATGCAGAAGTTGTAGAAGTTACATTTAATGAAAGAATTATTAAATATGAGGATTTATGTAGAGTTTTTTGGAGACTGCATGACCCAACAACATTAAATCGTCAGGGACCAGATATTGGTACTCAATATAGATCAGGTATTTTTTATTTAAC
>JBJLEI010000012.1:0-27083 GCA_045566035.1 Pontiellaceae bacterium
CCATTCTTTGCAAGTAAATGTAATTTCTTTTAGGTTATTCGAAAAGTTTAGGAGATCAGCCAACTTAGTTGAGTTATTTTTTATTAAAATTAACAAATTATTATTAAGATTGATTTCACCGAACACCTGAATAAATTTATTTTCAAAATTAATATCTTTTTGAAAAAAATAGATATCTTTATGGCTAAATGAAACTGTTTTACGATTTATTGTTAAACCGGCATTTTCTGATTTAATAAAATTAATTGCAGACCAAATGATTTCTTTTCTTCTTAAATAACTGGAACTGGCTTTAAAAGAATTACTATCGGTTGTTAAATTAAAGATTTTTTCAGATACTTTTTCATTTTTTAAATCAACTTTTATATTTATAAAAATATCTTTATCATCGTCATTTTTAATTAAATCCACTCTATTATGAAACGCATAAATAAATGCTCCGACATCATACCTGCTTTCATTATTTTTAAATATTCCAAGTGAAAGATTATAAGCTATTTCTTTTTTTCTAGATTGTTTATTAAAATATGTACCATCCCCAATATTTTAAAAATAAAATTATTAAATCATAATAAGTTTTTAATAAATCCTTATCATCTCGTTTAATTGCATTTTTGTATCTTTTTTGAGTAACTTTGGTTAATTTATGATAATGTATTTCTAAAAATTGCTTAGCCTCTTGTTTTGTTAAGGTTATTCCTGGACTAAATTTATCAACATCCTCTTTTCCAAAAATTCTATCAATTTTATTTTTATCTTCGGAGTTAAATAAAGCTTGAGCACGTGAAATACCAATGTGTTTATCGTTTCCAATAGTCTTAAAAGTATAAAATCCCAACTCCCTATTATGTATTTTATTTGTATATTTTTCCAAACCATACCACAGCTCGATGATTGAATGCTGAGTAAAATGTTGGGTAGAAATATTTTTGTTTAAATCATTATATTTGTTTAAAATACCTCTTAATCTTTCGTAATATGCATCTTCTTTAACTTCACTTTCTACAGTCCAAGCATAAATAAACAGACAAAGATAAGCGAAATACATAGGTGGTTGTTTTTTATCATTAATATTAGATTTATTAAATAAACTCTTTGCTGCCTTACAAATATTATTATCATCTGACTGCTTAACAATACTGTAAATAAAATCATCTGCCTGTTTTCCTGAAATATTATGTAGTAACTCATCATCAATGTATAATGTTACTGATCTATACTCAGAATTATAATTAAAAAAATAATTCCATAATAAATCATTCCAGACTTCATAATCAGATTTTTTCATTAATAATATATCTTATTATAATAGTTTAATTAAGACTATAAAAAAATACATGATAGTAAATTTGAATAACTCCTTACTTTCTAATATTGGAGTTATGCCATAGACTTCAAATTTTACTATTAATCATCTTGCATTAAAACCTCTTCAACACTCTTTTCATCTACTTGTTTAGTAGTTTTTGCTCCAAGCTCCTTAATTTTTTCAATCTTTCCAACAATATTTCCAGGACCACTGTATAATTTTTTTAATGCTTCAGCATTTTTTTCAGTAGCAGTTTTTAAGCGCTTTTGAACCTCAATTAAATCTTCTATAAAAAGTGCAAATTTATCATATAGCTTTCCTGATTCCTCTGCGATCTGCTCTGTGTTTTTAGATAATCCAACTTCCTTCCATAATACGGAGATAGTTTTTAAGGAAGCCATTAGAGTGGAAGGTCCAACAAAGATAATTCTTTTTTCGAAAGCTAGGTCGTAAATTTCTTTATCATTATCTACAATTACTTGAAATAAATTATCTAATGGTAAAAACATTAGAGTAAAATCCGGTGTTTTAATTTTCTTAGCTGACCAGTAATTTTTTGCACTAAGTGTTTTAATATGCGTTTTTGTACTTTTAATTAACTCATCTAGATGAATTTCTTTATCATTAACCTCATCTGCATTGGTATAATTTAAATAAGATTTAAGAGAGAGTTTTGAATCAATTACGATAGAGCCTCCATCAGGGATTTTAACAATCACATCCGCTCTTCCATCTCCATCGATACTATCAATTTCCAAAACTTCTTCTCTGGTAAAATCAATATTTTTTCTAAGCCCGCTTCGCTCTAGTATGTTCTCTAGAACCTGCTCGCCCCAATTACCCTGAATCTTATTATCTCCTTTTAAGGCACTAGCTAGTTCTCTTGCCTCTTCAGATAACTCTTTATTTAAATTATTAAGAGTTGTAATTTCTCCTTTTAAAGAACTTCGCTGAACAGCTTCATTTTGATACGCAGCATTAAATGCAGAGGTGAAATCGTTTAGTTTTGTTTCAAGAGGACTAAGAATACTTTGAATTTCAACGGAGTCTTTTTGCTTTTTATTAAAATAGAGCCATACAAGTCCTGCTCCAATAAGAAGACCTAAAATAAAAAATATTAATTCTAAACTCATTTAATTATTTACTCTGGAAGCAAGGAGGAGTGATGCTCAATAATTTTCCATGCTTCATTGTTTTTACGATACATAAAGGTAAACCGTGCTTGTGCTGAACTTCCATCTTTAAAACTAAAGGTATAAATTCCCGAATTAATAGCAATATAATCAAATATTCTTATATTAGACTCATCAATATTACCCACTGGATCTTTTGCTAAAAAATGAACAAAATAGTCCTTAATTTCATCATGACTATGTCGTACATTATTGGAGAGAGTTGGGAGTAAAATAGCGTCATGCTCATACAGCGATACTACTTTTTCAGGAATACCTGTTTGCAGCGCCTTATTCCATTGATCAAACAGGTCTAAAATGTCTTCTTCTTTTTTCATTTATCGTTATCTTCCTTTACCTAATCGTGTTGTGTCCATACAGATTTATGATAGGGA
The DNA here is from genome assembly GCA_045566035.1 of Pontiellaceae bacterium. Classification (GTDB taxonomy): domain Bacteria; phylum Verrucomicrobiota; class Kiritimatiellia; order Kiritimatiellales; family Pontiellaceae; genus Pontiella. The sequence goes on from JBJLEI010000012.1 coordinate 2,877, forward strand.
TAAATAAATTCTCCACCATGTACGACTCTTCCATCCAGGATGGCTTCCCACGTATATTCCTCCCGCTCCTCGCCAATCGCAATATCCACCCATTTAATATCAAAATCCATCGGAAAACGTATTTTATTCCAATCATTTGGCCCGGATGACTTCTCTATTTTAAATACCTCGCCGGTTTTAATTCGTGTTACAGCAAAAGTTACTTCATAAGGATCATTTAATAATTTATTTCTTAAATGTAGTGTTACTTCGTGCATAGAAGTTTGCCATGCATGATCGGTAAATATTTCATGAGCAGAAAGATTGGATGAAGTAATACATATAGATATAGTTAAACACTTAATTAAAAATTTCATAAAAAATATCTTAATACATTTTTTTTATTGGAAAAAGGATAGAATAAGAATTATTAAAAAAAGGTCTACATAATGAAGAATCTAGACGATCATCATATTAAAAAAATTGATATATGGTTAGGCGAATACAATACGCGTAATCCAGATAACATAATTAGTAATGAAGAACGTTGTTTTAGATTTTTTGATAATATTATTACCGGGAGCATTCAAATTAATGATACATACTCCAAACCCTCAAAAAAAGAATCTGCGAAGACAGCATATGATCTACTAGAGGCTATCGCTAATCTTACTACGTACTATCAAAAAAAATATGACAAGATGCTTAAACCTCTTACTGAAGGGTTAACATTTGATATTGCTGAAATTGAATCCAGACAAGAAAGAAATTCTCCTATTGGCCAAGGACAAGTATTAGAGGCAACGCATCTTGTTGAGGAGTGGGAACAGTTAACGAATACCGAGCCATTACCGGATAAAGATGGAGATTTTAATACATTCTTAACATTGCTTTATACTTTAAGAGATCCTAATTATTCGCAAAAAAATCATGAGTTATTAATTACACATGCTATTAAAATGCATAAACGTATTCATTCTCAGATTAACTAAAGTTAAGTGATAAAAATCAGTTACCATTTAAATATTAGACAGAAAAAAAGTAAATTCTACCAATTAAAGACAAATAAATACTCCATTTAATTAAAATTAATAGAAATTTCTTTTTTCTTTTATAAAATTCAATTGTAATTAATTAGAATGGAGTCAGAATTAATAATTATTAATTAAAAAAAAGGATGTATAATGAATTTAACTAAAGGACAAGCAATTGCAGCTATAGCAGCTTTTTTATTGGTGGGTTTAGCTTATCAGGCATTTGTAGTTATTGAAGCGGGTTATGTAGGAGTTGTTAAAAGACTTGGAGCGGTTAAACCAGCAGAATTATCTGAAGGATTTCACGTTATAACACCCTTTATCGATTCCGTAGAAGAATTTGATATTCGCTTAAGTAAGGTAACCTCTAAAGCAACAGCGTCATCAAAAGATTTACAAGTCGTTCAAACTAGTATTGCGGTTCAATACTCTATGACACCTGCTTTAATGCCACTGACCTTACAAAAAGTTGGAACTAGAGTTATGGTAGAACGTGCTCTTATAGAGCCCTCTATTATGGAATCTGTTAAAGCTATAACAGCATTATATACAGCAGAAGAGTTAATCACTCGTCGAGATGAAGTAAAAACTAAAATACAAGATAAAATCACAAGCTTTCTAAACGAATCTACGGAAGAAAAAGGGCTAATGGGTTTACTTATTATCGCGAACGTTGCCATAACCGATTTTGATTTTTCAGCTGAATTTAACCGAGCAATTGAAGAAAAAGTTCGAGCTGAACAAGAAGCCTTAAAAGCTACAAACGAAAAGGATCGTTTAGTTACTCAGGCCGAAGCTAGAGCTGAAGAGCAAAAACTAATAGCTGATGCTCAGGCTTTCGCAATAGAAATAGAATCTAAAGCTAGAGCAGAAGCGATTAAACGTGAAGCCGAAGCACTGGCTGATAATCCGCAATTAATCCAATTAAGACTCGCAGAAAAATGGGATGGTCAATTACCCAGATTTACTGGTGATACTATACCGCTAATTTCTATCGATAGTTTTGATAAATAGTAATTTGATAATGGCAAATAATTGTTTTGATACATTTATTTGCCATTTTTTAAATATATCTTTTAAAGACAATTCTTTTGAATTAAATCTTTATACCATAAAGCCGATTTTTTTGGGGTTCTTTTTAAGGTATTAAAATCTACTCTGCATAAACCAAATCTTCTTTCATAACCCCATGCCCACTCAAAATTATCCATTAAAGACCAAGCAAAATAACCACGTAAATTGACACCACTTTTAATAGCTTCATGACATGCATTTACATAGCCTTTAAAAAACTCCACTCGGCCATCATCATTAATCCCTTTTTCTTCATTTGGTTCGTCTTGAGCGCATCCATTTTCTGTAATGTAAATAATTGGTTGGTTATAACGTAAATCAATCCATTTAAGTAACTCTTTGCATCCGTCTGGAACAATACTCCAATCCATTTGGGTTTGCTTCCAAGAAGAATCGACACTTAGATGAACATTTTGATCTTCAATCATTCCGCCATTTCCAGCAATAGATATATCCTCGATATTATCTTTTGATGGCTCTGAAGCATACATACTTGAATAATGATTAAGTCCAAAGAAATCACTAGATTGGTAAAGTAACTTCCTCTGTTCTTCAGTAAATATAGGTAGCTTATCACCAACCATATTTTTCATTACCTCTGGGTAATCTCCCTTCCAAATAGGATCAGCAAACCAACCAAGAAAGAACTCTAAACTTCTTTGTGCAGCTGCTTGGTCTTCTTTACTATCCGTAAGCGGATAACGAAAATCACAATTATTAGTTATCCCAATAACACCATCATTATTAATATCCATTTTTCGATAAATATCTACTGCTTGTGCATGAGATAGAAGAAGATTATGTGCTGCTATATATGGCTCAGTATTATCCGTATGACCTGGTGCATGATGGCCGTTACCATAACCAAGAACCGCACTACACCATGGTTCATTTAAGGTTATCCAATGTTTTACTCGGTCTCCGAATGACTCAAAACATATATGAGCATACTCTCCAAAATAATCAACAATATTACTATTTAACCAACCGTTATGATTTTGATATAGATTTTCCGGTAAATCCCAATGGTATAGTGTTATCCAAGGTTCAATATTATATTCTAATAAACAATCAATCAGCTTATTATAGAATGTTATACCAGCTAAATTCGGCTCTCCTAATCCGGAGGGTTGTATACGAGGCCATGCAATCGAAAACCGATATGCCTTTAATCCAAGCTCAGCCATTAACTTCACATCTTGCTCAAAAAGACTATAATGATTACATGCAATCGCTCCCGTATCTCCATTTAAAACTCTTCCGGGTTGTTCGCAAAAAAGATCCCAAATAGAACGACCTCTTCCTCCTTCATTTACTGCTCCTTCTATTTGATAGCTGGATGTAGCAGATCCCCAAATAAAATCTTTTGGAAAATTACTCATAAGGATAAATGTCCAGGTAATGTATCAATTATAGACTGTAATTCTTTTTTCATCTCCACAGATTTTTCTTTATATTTTGGATCATCAAAAAGATTATTTAATTCATTTGGATCACTATCTAAATTATATAATTGATCTTGAGCATAATAACTTGGTTTTTTTCCAGTTGATACTCTTTCTGCATCTCCTCCACCCGGTAATGCATTAAAATGGCTAAATGGAGCTGAAGGATCTTCTGTAACAATATTTAAATACTTACGCCTTCGTTCATTATTATATGCATCTAAAATATTTTTTCTCTCATCAAGCGACATATTTTTAATAAAATCTGGATATCGTATAGCAATATATTTCCATGATCCTTTACGAATGGCACGAGCATAACCTAACTCAAAGTATAATATTCTTTCTTGCTCTTTTTTACCTAATAAAATGGGAAGAAAACTTTTTCCATCGAAATCTTCTATATTATATTCGGCACCTGCAATATCTAAAATAGTTGGTGTAAAATCAATTCCTGAAACTAAAGCTTTTGAAGACTTTCCAGCGGGTAAACCACCTACTTTCCATACAATACTTGGATCATGAACACCGCCTTGATATAAGGTACCTTTTGCTCGCTGTCCATGATCACTAAAGAAGAAAATTAAAGTATTATCTAAAATATTTTCTTTCTCTAACTTTTTGACCAATGCTCCTAAAACATCATCTAGCCATAATAGATTACAACGACTATCATCTGTTGGATATCCTGCTTTTTTTAATCGCTGGGGTATAGATGAACGACTTGGAAGAACATCTGGTGGATTATCCAAATATCCAATAGCAGATAGTAATGGATTTGCATTCCACGACCGTTTTTCTTCTGTTGGTCCGTGTGGTATAGTAGTAGCAAAATATAGAAAGAATGGGTTATTTTTATTTTGATTTATAAACTCAATTCCACCTTCAGCAAGCCAATCCATATTATGTACGCCAACTTCTTTAAGACCTATATAAGGAGGATTGTTATGATAAATACGATCTACAAAATCAAATCCGACCTCTTTGATCGAATTACATATTTTAGTATGATTATCAATTAACTGGTTTTTAATAATTGGATCTTGAGCGCTTGCGTCATAGTTAGAGAATTTTTTTAAATTATGAACTTGGACGACATGATTTTTTCCAACAAATCCAGTTACATACCCCGCTTTTTGTAAGCGAGAACCAATCGTTTTATTTCCTTTAACTATATCTGTATTAAATTGAACAACTGTTTGTCCTTCTTTTTTTGTTCGAGTTATAAAACCCCCATTGGTTGCACGACTTGGATATAATCCCGTTAACACGCTGTACCGACTTGGTGTACAAACAGGAGAAACAACATGTTGCTCCAGCATTAATACCCCTTCATTTGCTAATCGATCTATATTGGGCGTAAAATATTTATCTTTACCTTCTGATAAACAATTAAAATGAACGGGCAGCATATCATCGGCAATAAAAAATATAATATTTGGTTTCTGTGATGCTGTTGCTATTAAAGAGATATAAAATGGTAATATAAAATATATAATTTTTTTATACATGAATAGGTTCCTTATAAATTATTTTAATCTTAATCGAGTTTTAATATAACGTCCTGCTTTACTTAAATCTCCATCCTTCCATGATCCATTCTTTGGCGAACCAGGTGATAGTAATGCAGAGGATTCGTTCTTATCGCAAAGAGACCATGCAACCCAACTTATATTCCGATCATTCATCCAATCAATCCAACGGTCTGCTTCTTCTAAATACACTTTTCTATCTAGAGTTCCGCCATCATAAATAGATACGCCAAACTCTGAAACAAAAATTGGACATCCATCCTGCCATAATCTCTCAATTTCTTGTCGTCTTTTTTCTCCTGCAGAACCTGTATAAAAATGCGTTGTGTACATAACATTGTTATCTTTTACTGGATTTTCATAAGCATCACTTACGTGCTGACACCAATAGGGTGAGCCAACTAATATAATATTTTTTTTATCATATCTTCTAATAGTTTTAATAACCTCTTCCATATATGGTTTGATTTCATCATCCCAAGATATTTTTAATGGTTCATTCCATATTTCATAAATTATATTAGGATATTTTCCATATTTCTTTGCTATATAGGCAAAGAATTTTTGTGCTGCTTTAAGATCTTTATGCGCCTCATGAGAATGATAATCAACAATGATATATAAATCCTGCTTTATACAGGTTTGAATGAGCGACTCTACCTTGGTAACCATAGCCACAGGATCTTCTAAATAACCAAATTCTGCCTCTACTCCCATAGCAGCACGAAATATATTAATTCCCCATTCATCTTTTAGTGTTTTAATAGAAGAGGGATTAGAAAATTCACCTATCCAATTTAACCAAAAAGAACTTACACCTCGTAACTGAACTTGTTTACCAAATTGATCAGTTAGATGTTTTTCATCCACAGTTAATTGACCGTGTTTTTTAACAGTATTAGATAATCCTAAATTTATTAATTCAGCCGATACACAATATTGCTGTGATCCAAGTAAAAAAATAATTAAAAATTTTATTATACGCATAATTATACCTCGTAATTTGATGAAGAAGTTTCTCCACCATGACCTGTCCAATTGGTATGAAAAAACTCTCCTCTTTTCCTATCAAGTCTCTCATATGTATGTGCGCCAAAGAAATCACGTTGAGCTTGTAATAAATTAGCCGGTAATCTCTCGCATCTATATCCATCATAATAAGAAAGGGCTGAACTAATAGCTGGTATAGGTATTCCTAATTCAACTGCCGTACAAACTACTTTTCTCCATGCACCTTGTGTCTGATGTAAGATATCACTAAAAAAGGGATCTATTAATAAATTCTCTAAATCCGGATTAGTATCATATGCTGCCTTAATTTGATTAAGAAAAACTGAACGAATTATACATCCCCCTCTCCATAATAAAGCAATATTTCCTTTATTAAGACTCCATTTATATTCATCTGATGCAGCTCTTAATAACTGAAAACCTTGTGCATAGGAAACTATTTTAGATGCATAAAGTGCATTCTTTAAATCATCAATAAATTTTTCTTTGTCTCCATTAAATTTATTCTTTGGACCACTTAAAATTGATGACGCTTTTATACGTTCCTCTTTAACCGCAGATAAACATCTAGCAAAAACAGCTTCTCCTATTAATGTCAAAGGTTGTCCGTAATCTAATGCAGCAATGGTAGTCCATTTTCCTGTTCCTTTTTGTCCAGATGCATCTAAAATTAGATCGATAACATACTCATCTTGGTTATTTTTATATCCCAATATTTTAGATGTTATTTCAATTAAGTATGAGTCTAATTGGGTATTATTCCATGTTTTAAATATTTCATGCATTTCTTGATTAGATAAATCTAATCCTATTTTCATTATGTGATATACCTCACTAATCATTTGCATATCACCATACTCAATACCATTATGAACCATTTTCACAAAATGACCTGAACCAGTCGGACCAATCCATTCACAACAAACTTCATTTGAAGATGTTTTTGCTGCTATCTTAGTTACGATTGGTTTTATAAATTGCCATGCTTCTTTAGATCCGCCTGGCATAATAGAAGGACCAATTAATGCGCCTTCTTCACCGCCTGAAACACCAGCTCCAACATATAAAAATCCTTTTCTTTCTAACTCGCTACTTCTTCTAATAGTATCTTTATAAAAACTATTACCACCATCTATAATAATATCTCCCTTTTCTAAATACGGAGTGATTTGATCAATAACAGCGTCTACTGGTTGGCCTGACTTAACCATTATCATTATTTTTCGAGGCTTTGATAAAGATTTACAAAATGCTTCAATTTCATGAAAGCCAAGAAACTTCTTTCCTAAACCACGACCAGCAACAAATTTATCTACTTTATCGGTTGAACGATTATATAATGATACCGAAAACCCTCTACTTTCTATATTAAGTACAAGATTTTCTCCCATTACAGCTAGGCCAATTAGACCAATATCAGAAGGCATTAATTTTCTCCATTTTTTACATAATGCTAATTTAATTACAGTATGACTAATTTTTTTTAAAAAATAGAGTAAATATTTAAATCATCTGTCTTGATAATTTTTATTGGTGTTTCGTAGACATTAAATAAATTATCTTTAGATAAGATATTATCTGGATATAAAAATAGCCAAATAATACTAAATTAGCATTATATAAAAAATACATGTTTTACGGAGTTAATGCTTAGGCCATACTTTTATTTTTGTTAAAGATTTTTCTAAAATAAAAGGTCCAGGAGATGGGTTTGTTAATTTTCTATTGTTTCCAAAATAATCGGTATTGATAAAAATAGGATTTCCGTTTGGATCGTCAAATTGTTGATTAGTTATTGCTGTTTTTCCTAATAATTTTGTGTTCACTAATAATCTATCCTGATTTTTTGACCATTCAGAATCTAAATTTATATATAGATAATAATCATTATTCTCTCTTTGAATACTATACCTAATATCTGCTTTTTTATCATATTGTGGTTTTTTCTCATATTTTTTTAAAGGTTTGGCATCTTTTAAAAATAAATTTCCACTCATATAAACAGGAAATTTATTGTTTTGATCGTATTCTTTTAGACCACTTGAATGCATAAATATATTATTATAAAATCGATCATCACCATCTAATGTATTGGACTCTCCAACGTAGATGCAACTATGAGGTTTAAAGTATTGTGTAAAACGATCTGCTCCCTGATGAGTTCTAACATTTACTCTTCCACCAAATAGATTATGAACAAATGCACCACCCTGCGACACATCTGTTACAGATGTATCAGATAGAAATATATTATTATCAGCCAATAAAGGTCCGTGATTTACTTCCGTATAAAAATCATGTTTCTCATTATTATATAAAATATTTCCTGTCACACGTGCACCTTGAGACATCCAATCTAACCATATACCTCGCTGACAATTATAAATTAAATTATCTTTTAAGATTGTATCAACAGCGGCATGAAATTTTATACCTGCTTGTTCAAAACCATCCCACCATCCCTTAACATTAATATTATGGATCTTATTTCCTGATATTACTGAAAAGGATGCGCCATGACTTCCAACCATACCTGCTTGCTCACAATCAGAGATGTGATTATTACGGACAATATGATGACCGATATTTTCTTTTGTCCAATCACCTCTGGCAATCACTCGCTCTACGGTCTGATAATGAGCGTTATATCCATACTCAATTAATCCATCTAATCTATCATGATATTTTCCGAGAGTTATTCCCGCACATCTTGCATGAGTTATACGATTATTTTCAATTATCCAACCTTTACTCCAATTTACTCCAATTAAACCTACTTGCTCTCTGGTAGGTGGAGACCAAGGATTTGCAGATTGAGTTAGATGAAATCCTTTTACAGTTATATAATTAATACCTGTTTTAGAGGGATAAAAAACTGTTCTACGTTTATTTATTTCTACTAACTCTTTATTTGGATTTTGGCCTTTAAAATTTGTCCAGATATAGGTTCCTGAATTATCCGATTTAGCAAACCATCTTGGACCCCAACATTTTCCATATAATTCCTCAAGGGTTTCAGCTTGCTCAATAATTTGATTATTTATATACACCGCTCCAGTAAGATGTTTTTTATCTACACCTTGCTGGTTTTGAAGAGGAAAAAACCAATCTGATCTAATTTCATTAGCAAAGGGATTATAGCTTCCAAAATAATTATTCGGTAAATGACGAAGCCAAACGTCTCCAGATTGATGCTCCCATCCTCTTAATTCCTCGGAGCCTTTGATAACAACTAGATCCCCATCTTTTGCTTGATAAATTATTCGGTTAACATCGGATTCTCCGCCCCTAGGAGGATCAATTCGCTCTCTATAAATACCTTTATGAACGGTAATAGTATCACCAGGCTGGGCAATATTTGCTGCTGCTTGAATAGTTCTAAAAGGCTTGCTCTCATAACCACTATTTTTATCATTACCTTTTGTTGATACATGGTATTGTGCAGCTGATAAATTAAAAATAAGAAAAAAATTGCAAATAAGAAAAAGTAAACATTTCAAGTGGTTATATAATTTCATCTGTAAATACCTCGCATCATAAAAATACCTATAATAAACTTATCATCTTAACAAAATAATTAAACTGAACAATAATTTGCATGAAAATAATTAAAACAGAGAAAATAGGACGCTTAGGGTTTCCGATTATCGAAATCTATAATCAACAAAGTCAGTTGGTATATGAAGTACATGATGAAATAGAGTGTGAATTTTTCTCTATTGAGTTATTGGATATTATGGAAAATGATTTTGAGATTCATGAGCAGGATATCATTGAAATATCTTCTATACTTAAAAATGCATGGATTACATGGGCTAATCTAGATAATGAAAATAAAATATATGATATAGAAAAATTTCAACAGCTGGTTAAGTTATTTAGAGAACAAGAATCGGAAGATCGTTATATTCTGATCCAAGAGATTGTAGCTCTTTTAGGAAAAGGGGTTAATCGATATGGTGAGAAAATGAAAGCTATGAGTGAGCTCCTAGATGAAAAATTAGATGAAATTCTTTTATATCAAGGTAGGGGTAAACCTAATGTTGAAAGTTTAGAAAAAGGTTATGAGTATTTAAAAAATAACCTAGCTTTATTTTGTGAAAAAAAAGGTCTATTATCTAACGGTAAACTAGATAAAATAAAATATAAAAATATTTTAGATACTGTATTAAATGAAGATCACATGTGTGTATTCAAGCAATTAAAAATACAATAAATTATATATATTTACGTTAAGTATAAAAGATACATAGTTATGACATACTTAAATAAAACTGAATCAATTATTGAACAAACAGGAATGGTTGAAAACTCCTCCTTATCTTTAATAATCGAGGAGGCAAAAACCACAAACCAATCTATTCCTTCCTATATCGCTAAAAAAAATAATATTAAAGAGGAAGATTTTATTAGTAAGCTAGCTGAAATTATGGATTTACCATTTCAGCGACTAAGTAATATTGAAATAGAAGCAGATATTTTAAATTTAATTCCAACAAAAGCCATCTTCCAATATAATGTCATACCAATTGCAAAAAAAGAAGATGTATTAATTGTTGCCTGTACAGATCCTTTTTCTACTGGACTTATTGATGTTCTTCAATTGGCAGTTAGCTGTAGAGTTAGATTACTTCTCAGTACCTTCGATGATATTGCTGATACAGCAAGAAAATTTTATGGTGTCGGTGCAGAAACATTAGATGAGATGATCGAAACAAAAAATATTGATTTTGATGATGATGAAGATTTATCCAAACAAGATTTAAGTAATCTAGATCAAGAAGCTTCTGTAGTAAAATTTGTTAATCAAGTCATCTGGGAAGCGTATAAAGATCGTTCAACCGATATCCATATAGAGCCTATGGAAAATAATTTACGTATTCGATATCGAGTAGATGGAGTTTTAAGAGAAACACCTATGCCATCACAACTGAAAAAATTTCAATCGTCGGTTATATCGAGAATAAAAGTAATGGCAAATATGGATATAGCTGAAAAACGATTACCTCAAGATGGTAGAATTAGCGTTCGTATCCGAGGAGAAGAAATTGATGTTCGTGTATCCACAATGCCAACAGTATATGGGGAAAGCGTTAGTTTGCGATTATTAATTCGTGGTGGAGGTCTAATCACTATGAGTGATCTAGGTTTAAACGACCATGATAATCAAATTTTAACTCGTATGATTAATCGTCCTCACGGAATTTTACTTGTTACTGGACCAACTGGCTCAGGTAAATCAACGTCACTTTACGCATGGCTACACACAATTAATTCAATGGATAAAAGAATTATGTCAGCCGAAGATCCGATAGAATATGAGATGAAGGGTATTAACCAAGTACAAATGCGTCCCGAGATAGGATTAGATTTTTCAAGTACTCTAAGAACATTTTTAAGACAGGATCCAGATGTTATTATGGTTGGAGAGATACGGGATAAAGAAACAGCAGAAATATCCATTCGGGCAGCACTAACTGGACATTTAGTTTTTAGTACAATTCATACAAATGATTCAGCAAGTACTATAACAAGATTACTTGATATGGATATTGAACCTTTTTTGGTTTCCTCTTCGGTTGAAGGTATTGTAGCTCAAAGACTTATTAGAACGCTATGTACAAAATGTCGTAAACCAGCTCAATATCAACAAGACTTTCTTAAAATGCATGGTTTCCCTATAGACAAATTAAATAATAGTAAAATTATTTATGAGGCAGTAGGTTGCGATGAGTGTCGAGATACGGGGTATCGTGGCAGATCAGGCATCTTTGAAATTTTACCTATTAATGATGAAATCAGACCGCTAATCGTTTCAAATGCTTCGGCAAGCTCTATTAAGCAAGCTGCTCTAGATCAAGGAATGAAAACATTAAGAGATGATGGATGGGAAAAGGTTCTCGACGGAATTACTACTATTGATGAAATATTAAGAGTTACTGAAGAAACTGAATTAGATAATTAAATGATTTATTCTGGAGGTAAAATTCCTTCTGCTACTAGTTGCTCATCCATTTGTTTTGTCAAGGGAACTGGAAGAGGAGGTAATCCAGCTCGAATAACATCCATTTGATATTGTCTTAGATTTTCCTGTATCTCTTCTCTTCTTTTAGCTTGTTGCGCAGGAGACAGTACTACCTCTTCAGTTTTAACTACTTTATTTTCTATGCTCTTAGTTTCTCTAAAACCGGTGTTAAATTTTCTTTTTGATGTTATGGTATTTTTATTTATTGATGTAGTTGCTTTCCTTAAAGAGAACATAATACTAACTCCATTTCTATCCAGAGTAGCGGTTGAGTTTTGAATATTAACATCTAATAATCTCATGCCTCTAAAACTTTCTCCAACACCAAGCATAATACTTTTAGATTCACCAGATTTTGCTGTTTTGTTTTCAAATCCAGCTCGAATTACTCCACTATCAGTCTCAAAAATAAAACAAAGTCTTAATTCTTTTTCGGCAGCATTAGCTGCGGCCATTGCAGCAGCTTCATTTTGCATAATTGAAGCAGATGGATCAGGAGAAATTAATTCTGCGCCAAATGGATTACGCTCAATAATAACTTGGTAACGATTGTCTTTATCTATTGCTAATGACACATAATTAATAGTGAGTGTTATTATACATACCATCAAATTATTATTTCTTAATTTCATCTTTTATAATATTATTTATTACTTCCTTATCCATTATTAAATACTCTAAAGTAACGATTTTAGAATAAAAATATTGTAATATAAAGAGGATTTATACCAAACCAATAACTCTTCCTTTTTTATTATCACCCTTAATAACTGAATACTTATATATTGTAATTATTATTTAAACAGATTTAATAACATTATGGATAAAAATATAAATATAGGTTACAGTAAATTTATGTTTACGGAACCTTCAGGACAAAATCTTTTAGATTTACTTAAGAAAAAAAATCTAATTTTAGATGGTCCAATGGGAACAATGATTCAGCAATATGATTTAGAAGAAATCGATTTTAGAGGAAATCGCTTTATACATCATCCCTGTGATTTAAAAGGTAATAATGATCTTTTAGTTCTTACTAAACCAGAAATCATTGAAGATATTCATATGCAATTTCTTCAAGCAGGATCACATATTATTGAAACTAATACGTTTAGTTCAACAAGCATATCTCAAGCAGATTACAAATTAGAATCTATTGTTAATGAACTTAATATAGAAGCAGTTAAAATTGCTAAAAACGCAATAAATAAATTCTCTAAAAAAAATCCAAATCAGTCCTTTTTTGTTGCTGGAGCAATCGGACCAACTAACCGGACGGCATCTATATCTCCTGATGTTAATGATCCGGGTTATCGAGCAATCAACTTCGACGATCTAGTTTTAGCATATACTCAACAGGTTAGAGCATTAATAGATGGCGGTATAGATATTCTTTTAGTTGAGACTATTTTTGATACCTTAAATGCAAAAGCCGCCATTTTTGCAATAGAATCTATCTTTGAAGAAACTAAAAAAAGACTTCCTATAATGATTTCGGTTACTATTACAGATAAATCTGGAAGAACACTCTCTGGTCAAACTCCAACCGCTTTTTGGTATAGTATTGAACACTGTAACCCTATTTCTGTAGGTATAAATTGTGCTCTAGGAGCTGAAGATATGCGTCCATATATGCAAGAGCTATCAGATATATGTTCATGTTATACAAGCATCTATGCAAATGCTGGATTACCAAATGCTTTTGGCGGCTATGATGATACACCTGAACAAATGAGTAAAGTTTATGGTGAATTCGCAAGGCAAAAACTAGCTAATATATGGGGAGGTTGTTGTGGTACAACACCTGAACACATTCGTGCTATTGCAGAAGCAGTAAAAGAATATTTACCTCGTTTACCATCTACTAAAAGTAATCAACCATTTTTTAGTGGATTAGAACCACTCTGTGTTGATGAAACTTTTAATTTTGTAATGGTTGGTGAGCGAACAAACATTACTGGCTCTCCTAAGTTTGCTAAACTCATTAAGGAAAATAAGTTAGAGGAAGCAATTCAAATTGCTAGACATCAAGTTGAGAATGGAGCAAATATCCTAGATATAAATATGGATGAAGGTCTAATTGATTCTGAAGCTATGATGGTTAAATTTTTAAACCTTATAATGTCTGAACCGGATATTGCTAGAATTCCAATTATGATCGACTCATCAAAATGGAATGTAATAGAATCCGGACTAAAATGTGTTCAAGGAAAATGTATAGTTAACTCCATTAGCCTCAAAGAAGGAGAAAAAATATTCAGAGAGCAAGCAAAAAAAATTAGACGTTATGGTGCTGCATGCATTGTTATGGCTTTTGATGAAGATGGGCAAGCGGATACTACAGAACGAAGAGTATCAATATGTAAGAGGGCATATCATATATTAGTTGATGAACTAAAATATAATCCTTCGGATATAATATTTGATCCTAATATTTTTCCTGTTGGAACGGGTATGCAAGAACATAGAATTAATGCAACATCATTTTTTGAATCAACTAAAATTTTACGAAATGAACTACCTGGAATATCTGTTAGCGGAGGAGTTAGTAATGTATCCTTTTCATTTAGAGGAAATAATCCTGTAAGAGAAGCAATACATGCTGCATTTTTATATCATGGAAAAAATCATGGTCTAAATATGGGTATAGTTAATCCCGGTATGCTTGATATCTATGATGATATACCAAAAGATTTAATGAAACTTGTTGAAGATGTAGTTTTAAATCGAACAAGCGATGCTACAGAAAAGCTTATTGATTTTGCAGATTCCGTAAAAAATAATGGAAAGATAAAAAATAATCAGGATAAAAAAGCTTGGAGAAATAAAGATGTTGAGGAACGTCTTAGTTATGCACTAATAAAAGGAATTATAGATTATATTGAGGAAGATGTTGAAGAAGCTAGAAATAATTATACTAGACCATTAGAAGTTATAGAAGGTCCTTTAATGAATGGAATGGGTATTGTCGGTGATCTTTTTGGTGATGGAAAAATGTTTCTACCTCAAGTGGTGAAAAGTGCACGAGTTATGAAAAAAGCTGTGGCTTACCTACTTCCTTATATGGAAAATGAAAAAGATAAAATATCATCTCATGCTGGAAAAATATTACTAGCTACAGTTAAAGGGGATGTTCATGATATAGGTAAAAATATTGTTGGTGTTGTTCTTGCCTGTAATAATTATGAAATTAAAGATATTGGCGTAATGGTTCCATGGGAGACTATTTTAAAAGAAGCAAATGATTGGGGTGCTGATATAATTGGGCTATCTGGATTAATCACACCATCTTTAGATGAGATGGTCACAGTAGCAAAAGAAATGGAAAGATGTAATATGAACATTCCATTACTTATTGGCGGAGCAACTACTAGTAAAAAACATACAGCAGTAAAAATTGAACCTGTATACAAAGGATTAAGTGTCCATGTAACAGATGCATCTCGTGCTGTTACAGTTGCACAATCTCTTATGTCGAAAGATATAAATTACAAAAGAGATATTAAATCTGAATATAATACTATACGAGATATTCATAAACAATCTCTTGAAGAACGAACCTTCCTATCTTTAGAAGCTGCAAGAAAAAATAAGTTTAAAATTAATTGGAATGATTATATTCCACCAAAACCTGATTTTATTGGAAATCGTGCACATCAAGTTTCACTTGAAGATCTAGTTCCATACATAGACTGGATGCCTTACTTTTGGACGTGGGACATTCACGGATCTTATCCTAAAATGTTAGAACAAGATGATGAACTCGGAAAAAGATCAAGAGAAGTATTAGATGATGCAAAAATAATGCTAGAACGTATAGTCAATGATAAATTATTTACTCCAAATGGAATATATGGATTTTATCCAGCAGTTAGTGAAAATGATTGTATTCATACATTAAATAATGATGGAAAATATGATGAAACTTTTTATTTCCTTCGCCAACAAATGCAGAAAAAAGATAAGACTCCAAATAGATCACTTGCTGATTTTATTGCACCTGTCCAATATAATATAAACGATTATATAGGTGCATTTTCTGTAACCGCAGGAGAAGAAGTTACAAGAATAGCAAATGAATTCCGTAATAATAATGATGATTATTCATGTATTATTGTTCAAGCATTAGGAGACCGACTAGCTGAAGCTTATGCAGAGTATCTTCATGAAAAAGTGAGAAAAGAATGGAAATTTGGTATTAATGAGAATTTAACTATAACAGATATGATAAGAGAAAAATATCAAGGAATTCGTCCGGCTGCTGGTTATCCAGCATGCCCAGATCATACTGAAAAAGAAACGTTATTTAGAATTTTAGAAACTGAAAGAAATACTACTATTAAATTAACAGAAAGTATGGCAATGACTCCTGCTTCTTCTGTATCAGGTTTATATTTTTCTCATCCTAAATCAAGATATTTCCCATTAGGACGTATTGATCGTGAACAAGTTTCTGATTATGCTATAAGGAAAGGATGGTCAAAAGAAAAAGTTGAAAAATGGCTTTCTCCCAACCTAGGATATGATCCAATATGAATTTAATTGAAGCCATTACAAAAAAACCGCTTGTTATTGATGGTGCTATGGGAACTGTTATCTACGATAAAGGTATTTTCATTAATACGTGTTATGAGCACTTATGTGTATCTCATCCGGAACTTATTTTAAGTATTCACCGTGATTATGTTAATGCTGGTGCTGATATAATTGAGACTAATAGTTTTGGTGCTAATCGTATTAAACTTCAAGCATACGGCTTATCCGATCAACTAGAATTAATAAACCGTTCAGCAGTCAAATTAGCTCGTGAATCTACAACGGAAAATCAATGGGTTGTTGGTTCTGTTGGACCATGTTTAGAATCTAACCAACATTATAATCCTTCACAAAATGATGAGCTACAAAGCATCTTCTATGAGCAAATTTCTATACTTGCAGACGAGGGAGTTGATGCATTCTTTTTAGAAACTTTTACTCATTCTAGAGAGGTTTTACTTGCTGCCGAAATAGCTAAAACATTTAAACTCCCTGTTTTTTCATCTGTAACTGTTGGTAAGGATGGAGAAACTAGAAAAGGAGAGAAAATAGAAATGATTATTTCATCTCTTAATAAATGTGAATCAATCGATGGTGTAGGAATTAATTGCGGCTTAGGTCCAGCTGCTGCATTAAGTATTGCAGAGCGAGCTATACCAAATACATCTAAGCCATTTATTGTAATGGCTAATGCAGGACTTCCTCAAGAAGTTAGTGGTCGTTTAATATATATGTCTACCCCAGAATATTTTAGTGAATATTCAAAGAAACTGATCGAAATAGGTGCAAGAGCTGTTGGGGGTTGTTGCGGAACAACACCTGATCATATTAAGACTATGTCAAAACAAGTAAAGTCCTTAAGTGGGGTTAAAGAACATATTGAAATTAAAACTAAGATTGAAAAGAAACAACTTACATCGTCAATTATTACTATTGAAAAAAAATGTAAGTTTGGTTCGAAATTATCTCGTGGTGAAAAAGTCACAAGCATTGAGATTACCCCTCCTCGTTCAATAGATTTAAAACCTATGTTAGAAAAATGTAGACAATGTAAAGAAGCTGGAATTGATGCGATAAATATACCTGATGGTCCGCGAGCTAGTGCTCGTATCTCACCTATGGTTGCTGCATTAGCTATTGAAAAAGAGGTGGGTATTGAAACTGTTTTACATTACTGCTGCAGAGATCGTAATTTAATAGGTATGCAATCGGATTTACTTGGTGGATATGCTGGAGGACTTCGAAATTATCTTATCATTACGGGAGATCCTCCGAAGCTGGGAGATTATCCTAATTCAACGGCTGTTTTTGATGTTGATTCAGTTGGATTAACACAAGTAGTGAGAAATCTTAACCATGGAGTTGATGTAGGAGGAAATATTATTAATCCTCCCGCAGGAATACTAATTGGAGTTGGTGCTAATCCTTGTGCAGTAGATAAAAAACGCGAAATAAATCATTTTATTAATAAAGTTAATGCTGGTGCAGAATATGCTATTACCCAACCAATATTTGATGCAAATGCTCTTATTAAGTTCCTGGATGATATTGAATTAAAAGGGAGTAATATTCCTATCATTGCAGGAATCTGGCCATTAGTCAGTTTACGTAATGCAGAATTTCTGAAAAATGAAGTACCGGGAGTTGAAATACCAGATGAGATACTTAAACGTATGAGTGAGGCAAAAACAAAAGAAGAAGGTCGAGCTTTAGGAATAAAAATTGCAAAAGAAATTCGTGACCAAATATCCGATCGAGTTGCGGGTTTTCAAGTTTCTGCACCTTTTGGTATAACTGAATTAGCTCTTCAGGTTCTAGATTGATGGATCTTCCAAAACAAAAACAAGCAACCAATCTGATAGATTTTATAGAAGAAGGAGAAGTTTTTAGAGCAACTCCTGAAACATATAAAGCGTGGATAAAAATTAAAAATGATGCAAGAAGAGATGGTATTTTTCTTGTATTGGTTTCTGCTTTTAGAAGCATTGATAGACAAAAAGAATTAGTGATGAAAAAGCGAAAAGATAATATACCTGAAGAAGAAATTTTTCGCGTACTTGCTCGTCCTGGATACAGTGAACATCATACAGGTCGAGCTCTGGATTTACATACTCCTAATTCATCTCTATTAGAAGAGGATTTTGAACACACAGACGCCTTTAAATGGCTTCAAAAAAATGGTTCAAAATATGGATTTTTTATGAGTTATCCTAAGAATAATAAATATAATATTATTTATGAACCATGGCATTGGTGTTTTAAAAAAAATTAAAAATAAATATAATTTATCTTTATTCTATTGTGAATACATCCGTAAGAATAAATGTTGGCGTATTTCCATTTGGTCCTAAAAAAGAAATCGTTATATCAACTGTATCTTCTAATGTATTATTTGGGATACTAACATCACATGTTGTTACAAATCTACTTATTCGATTTATATTTGAAATATTACTATTTCCAATAGATTCTATTAATAATGAATTTACTGGTATAATAACTCCCTGATTATTCTGAAGCGGTGGAATAGCTCTTCCAAAATCTTCGTTATTTAGTGTTATTGTAAGAATAAAATTTTGTCCAGCATGCTCCTCTGATGGAGATACATATGCATTAGAAAGATTATCATTTGAATCATCAGATGAATGCATATCTACATTCGAATCATACCCATCATCATCATACTGATCAGCAGCCTCTATTACTACACGATAGAACCCAACTTGATGAAATAAATTTGAATCAGTAAAATCAAAATGATGCGAGGAAGACGTTAAATTCGTAGCAAGTGTAGTAAATCCAGATGTCAAATTAGTTGAAAAATCTATGCGATAATGTCCTCCCTCTGCTCCATCGAAGGTTATTTTACAATGATCAATATCTGCTTCAAGATTTGCATGAAATGCTGATTCAGCCCCACCTTCAGCAAAAACAATATATTCCTCTATAATATTATTTACTGAACTACCATTTGGTGATCCAAAGTATGATCGTCCAATATTATAAGGATAAACTGGTGTTCCATTAGCTTCTATTGTAGTAAAATAAGCATAAGTTCCTTGGGGAAATTCAGGAGTTATACAAAACCGTCCGTTATGCTCATCTAAATCAAAATCTTCGCCTTGAATAAAACCTATGTCACCTAAAAATTCATAATCCTCTATATAATGACCAAGAGGAAATTGTACATTCACATCCGGACCATACTCATCTAAACTCAATGAAGGATTATTATACATACGATTTGCCCAAGCTGGATATATTGTTCGGTTAGATATATCTCTTACTTGATAACCTGATATCATACGCCTTATCGTACTATTTGTATCTGTAGCATCCGCATATCCATACGGACCATATATTGGATAGCCATCTGCAACCCAACCAATTAATGGTGAATGATTAGTTGGGGAGGTTATTTTTTCAGAATACGTATTACTCGTTGAATTGTAATCAACATGGCCGCCAAGTAAAAATCTTAAAGCCTTTGGATTTGCATGATAATGATATGTATCGGATGCCTGGTGCGCATTAGCAGAATCAAATGTGATATTCTCATTTTCATATGCATCTCTATTCCAAATACTATCTCCACGACCATTATTTCCATTAGGAGTGCCATCAATTCCAAGTGCGTTTATGTAAGAAAATGCATCTCTAGAATCAAACATAGCAACGCCATCAACAAAGTAACCAATTGCTCCTCCTGGAGTAATATTATAAATTAATGATTCACTTGTTGGAATTCTTGGGAACCGATAAATTGCAGCAATATTTGCAGGAAAATTTCCGAAAATTTGTGTATCCGCTTCATTTCTATACCACGGTCCCATAATATGATGACCTAGTCCTGTTGTTCGAATATAAACCCAGTTATCGGAGTATGAAACTTCATTTACTCCAGAATAGGTTGGAATAAGTTGAGTGCCTGCACCATGATCCCATGTATGGACTTCATTATGATTGTTTTCATCATCTGCAGATGCAAATAATTCAGCATAAGTACTAGAACCCTCCATAAACCAAGATGACAATAATGGTTCAGCAAATATTGTTATACAAAATTGTACGCATAAAAAAATAGTCCATTTCATAAAATAAAGTTACCATATATTTGATTGAATTAAAACATTAGAAAATAAAAGTATGGATTTAACAGATAAACAAAAATTATTATTTGCCTCATATCGTGAAGGAGATAAGCAATATCAACTAGCAGGAGGTCAAGAGGGTTGCTTTAAGCTTGCTAATGATTTTTATGATTTGATGGAGGAATTAAATGCAGCGCAACATATTCTTTCGCTTCATCCAAAAAACCTGGATGAATCTCGAGATAAACTTGCAAGATTCTTATGTTTTTACATGAATGGACCTCTTTTATATCAAGAAAAATATGGAAATATCCAACTAGGTGCTGCCCACGCTCATATTCCAATTGGTTCATCTGAAAAAAATGCATGGCTTTTATGTATGGCTAAAGCTTTAGAAAAACAAGATTGGGACGAAACATTTAAAGAATTTATGTTTATGCGCTTTCAAACACCAGCTAATCGTATTCAAAATAAACCCTAAATTAAAAATTTATCAATGGTTTTTTGTATGCGTTTGATTACTTTATCTTTTCCTAGAATAGCAATTATATTAAATAAATCTGGTCCACCTGACTGACCAGATAATGATAGTCGTAATGGAATCATAACCTCACCAAATTTACTAGTAGATGAAGAAACATAAGTATTTAATTCTTCCTGAATAGTACTTGAAGTAAATGCATCTAAATTTTTAAATAAAATAATTAAATCTAATAATATTTGTTTAACTCCATCTTTTTTTAATTTCTTATCAACTGCCTTTGTATTAAAATCATAATTATCATCAAAAAAGAATTTTACCATATTAGGTATCTCGCTAAATATTTTTACTCTTTCTTTAATTAATGAAATAACATCCTTAATATTTTCTTTAGATGCCGTTGGATACGAATTACTTATTATAGGATAGACCTTTTCATGAAATTTTTCAGAAGACATATTTAGAATATATTCTCCATTCATCCAAGTTAACTTCTTGATATCAAATTGTGCTGCAGAGGATAAGCAGCGCTCTAAACTAAATAATTTAATTATTTCCTCTTTTCTAAAAATTTCTTGGTCATTACCAGCAGACCATCCTAAAAGTGTCAAATAATTAAATAATGCCTCAGAGGAGAAACTCTTATCTTTAAAGTCATGAACAAAGGCATCTCCATCTCGTTTTGAATAAGGTTTTCCTTGAGCGTTAATAATCATAGGTAAATGAGAGAAATTAGGAATATCCTCATTTAACGCTCTATATAATGCTATGTGACGAAAAGTGTTTTCAATATGATCATCACCACGAATAACATGTGAAATTTTCTGATGTATATCATCAACAACATTTGCTAAATGAAAAACTGGTGTTCCATCTGAACGCACTATAACAAAGTCTTTCATATCCTCTGCTGATTTATGCAATCTTCCTTTTATACTATCATTAAAATATATATTTTCATTAGGCATTTTAAAAATAATACACTCACCTTTTCCCTTATTACCCTTATCTTCTTTGTAGGCTAATCCTTTAGATAATAGCAAATCAGCAGAGGCAAGATGTTCTTTTTTACGATTAGACTGATATAATGCATCCTCATCAAATGTTAAATCTAACCATTCAAGAGTATCTAATAATGTGGCAATAGATTCCTCTGTTGAACGTTCTCGATCGGTATCTTCAACTCGTAACAAAAAAGAACCGTTATGATGACGAGCAAATAACCAATTAAAGATCGCTACTCTAATATTTCCAATATGTACTTTTCCTGTTGGACTTGGTGCAAATCGAGTTCTTACACTCATTTATATATCTCCATTTCTTAATAAATTGTATCTCTAAAGTACTTATCAAAATCCCGTTACATTATATAAGATGATTTAATTTATGAATACTATTAGTTTATATATTCTTACAACATTGATTATATTAATTGCAATCATTCAAAATTTTTCAATATCTTAAAATATTGATTTTGAAACAAAGTACTTTCTATATTAAAAGAAAAATATCGATATTTTCATAATGGTAGTATTAAATATTTTTAATACTTTTATATTTT
The DNA here is from genome assembly GCA_045566035.1 of Pontiellaceae bacterium. Taxonomy (GTDB): domain Bacteria; phylum Verrucomicrobiota; class Kiritimatiellia; order Kiritimatiellales; family Pontiellaceae; genus Pontiella. Next base: position 25,646 of record JBJLEI010000012.1, read on the forward strand.
TAATTACAATATTTAATAGTTGAGATAAAAGTAAAATTTTTGGAGCTCTCTAAGTGAAATTGATTATTATTTTTACGTTTATTTTTATATCGTTAAGTTCGGCATCCACTTTTTATGTTGGAACAACTAAAGGACATGGTATTTTTTTTTCCAATCTAAATACTAATACAGGTGAATTATCTTCTTTTAATTTAGGCGTATCAATAAATAGACCCTCATTCCTAGTTATTGATAAAAAAAAGAAAATCTTGTATTCAACGAACTTAAATTCATGGAAAGAGCCCGGATCATTAGTTTCATTTAAAATACAAAAGGATTTAACACTTAAGGAAATTAGTAGAACCTCGTCCATGGGAATAAATCCTTGCCATATATCGTTAAATCCAACAAAAAATATCTTACTATCTGTTAATTATAATGGTCCTATTTCTGCATCTTCATATTTAATTAGTCCTACTGGTTTTTTATCATCATCTATTTCAAATAAAGAACATTTTGGAAAAGGTATTCATCCTATTAGACAAAAAAATCCCCATGCACACTCTGTATTTTCGCATCCACTATATCCTTATGTATATGTGGCAGATTTAGGTTCAGATGCTATTTTTATTTATAGATTAGATCAAATATCGGGTGAATTATTCTTTATAAAAAAAGAAAATATTTCCGGTGAGTCTATGGGACCAAGACATATGAAATGGGATAAAAAGGGCGAATTTCTATATGTTGTTAATGAGCTAAAACCTTCCTTAACTATTTTTAAATATTATGAAAATGGAAGAATTAAAGAAATTACTAATATTAACGCTTTACCTAAAGAAATTAATAAAAATGGATTAACTGCAGCAGAAATTAGAGTTCATCCGTCTAAACCATTTATTTATATATCCATTAGAGATAAAAATAATAAGGGAGGAAATTATATATCCATATTTAAAATGGATGGCTTATCAAGTTATTTAATAGATACAGTAAAATCCAAAGTAGACTTTCCAAGAAACTTTAATATTGATCCATCAGGTAAATGGATGCTTATCGCTGGACAAAAATCAAAGGATATCGCTGTATTTTTAATAAATAAAAATGGAACTATTTCTTATAAAAATAAACGTTATTCATTTCCAGGAGAACCTGTTTGCATAGAGTTTCTAGACTAAATTAGAAACAACTGATAGCTTTACGATGTGAATACTTTTTTCAACTCATCGGCAGGAACAGGAAAAACTTATCGATTAACAGATAAGTATAAAAAATTGATATTAGAAAATAATATCGATCCACATGAAATTCTTCTAATGACATTTACAAAAAATGCTGCGGCTGAATTAAAATCAGAGGTCATTAAAAAAATTTCTAATGAAATTTTAGAATTCGATACAATAAAAGAAGATAAACAAAGATATTTGATGCAAAGAGTTTACAGTGCTCCCATTTGTAC
>JBJLEI010000013.1:0-71815 GCA_045566035.1 Pontiellaceae bacterium
GTTACAATTTTCATAACTCTCTTTCTAAGAGATTTACCAGAATCAAATATATCAATTGTATTATTATATGATTTAGACATTTTTTGTCCATCTATACCAGGTACAAGAGATACAGACTCTTTGATTGATGGTTCGGGTATGGTAAATACTTCTCCAAAATGATTATTAAATCTTTCGGCTATATCTCGTGTTACCTCAACATGTTGTTTTTGATCTCTTCCTACAGGAATAACATTTGCACTAATAGATAAAATATCTGATGCCATTAATACAGGATAAGAAAATAGTGCGTGAGATGCAGAAATACCTTTAGCAGTTTTATCTTTAAATGAATGACATCGCTCTAATAAGCCTATTGGGGTAATAGTTGATAACAACCATGCTAATTCGTGTACTTGCGGAACATCACTTTGTTTATAAAAAAATGTTTTATCTGGATTAATACCACATGCTAAAAAATCTAAAACAGCATCATTAATTAAACCCTTTAATATTTTAGCATCATGCGTAGTTGTTAATGCATGATAATCAGCAATAAATAAAAAAACATCTGCATCATCCTGCATATTAATTGCAGGTTTCATCATACCAAAATAATTTCCTATATGTAATTTACCTGATGGCTGTATCCCTGAAAGAATCCTCATTTTATTAAACTCCTAATTCATAGAATCATAACTTACCTTTTTAGTAATAATGAAACAAACTCATAACTTATACTATTAATTAAATTTTTTACACTTATTGACCATCGAATAGCATCTGAGATATAATAAAACTATGTTGAATTATGATAACCCTAAAGACATGATTGAATCTTTAAGTTGTGAAATCGAGAAACATAATAAACTTTATTATGTTGATGCAAATCCTCAAATATCAGACAGAGATTTTGATAAACTACTTAATCAGCTTGGAAAATTAGAAAGCGAATATCCAGAATTGATCATTGAAACTTCTCCAACACAAAGAGTGGGCGGAGAACCAATTGATTATTTTAAATCTATTAAACATTTAATACCTATGCAGAGCTTATCTAATACATACTCTAAAGAGGAATTAATTAAATTTGATGATAGAGTGAGAAAAATAATCAAACAGAACCACTGTGAATATATTATTGAACCAAAAATAGATGGTGTTGCTATTTCTATTAGATACGAAAAAGGTAGATTACGATATGCTGTTACTAGAGGTGATGGAACCGTTGGAGATGATGTTACTAATAATATTAAAACTATTAAATCAATTCCTCTTAAATTAAATTGTTCTAACCCTCCTGAAGTTCTCGAAATAAGAGGTGAGATTTATCTAGACCGTAATCATTTTGAAAAACTTAATTTAAAGAGAAAGGAGAATAATCAAGAGCCTTTTTCTAATCCTAGAAATGCATGTGCCGGATCTCTAAAACTTCTTGATTCTAAAGAGGTTTCTTTACGTCCTCTTGATGCTATTTTTTATAATGTTGGAGAAAACTCCTTAAGTGATATTAAAACTCACTGCGAACTTCTTGATAGAATCAAAAATTTTGGAATACGTATTTCCCCATTTTTTAAGAAAAATAGTAATTTTAATTCATTATTAAAATATTTAGATGAATTAGAAAAATTACGTAATGAATTTCCATTTGAAATTGATGGAGCGGTAATAAAGGTTAACCAAAGAAACTTATATCCGATGCTTGGACAAACAGCAAAAAGTCCAAGATGGGCAGTTGCTTATAAATATCAGGCGGAGCAAGTGGAAACTAGACTTAATGATATAACAATTCAAATTGGTAGAACGGGGGTTTTAACACCAGTTGCCGAGTTAGAACCCGTTCAAATAGCGGGAACTATTGTTAAAAGAGCAACTTTACACAACTACGATGAGATTATAAGAAAAGATATAAGAGTAGGTGATTATGTTCTTATCGAGAAAGCAGGAGAAATAATCCCTATTGTTGTTAGCGTAAAACTTAATAAAAGAAAGAGTAATAGTAAAAAATTTATATTTCCAGAAAAGTGTCCTGAATGTAATCATTCAACAAAAAATAAAAAAGACGAAACAGCTATTCGCTGTATAAATACCGAGTGTCCGGCAAAAATAAAAAGCTGGATAGAACATTTTTCTAGCAGAAAAGGGATGGATATCGATGGATTAGGAAGCTCTATGATTGAACAATTAATATTTAAGAATTTAGTTAAAACACCCTCAGATCTGTATAGCCTAACTTTTAAAGATATAATTAACCTAGATCGTACAGCCGAAAAATCTACAAACAATCTAATTAAAGGGATTGAGGAGAGCAAAGAAAGACCATTTGAGAGAGTTTTATTTGCATTAGGAATTCCAAATATTGGAAAAACAGCCTCGCAATCTCTTGCGAAAAAATATCAGTCTATTGAAAAATTAACTGCTGCTACATTAGAAAATCTAGAATTACAAAATGATATCGGACCAATTGTATCAGAATCAATTGTTACTTATTTTTCAGATCTAAATAATATTAATCTTATTGAAAAATTAAAAAATCATGGGTTAAATTTTCAATATTACGACTCTAGAATAAATAATAATCTTAAGGGTTTAAGTTTTGTAATTACCGGAATACTTGGTTCTCTTTCAAGAGAAAAAGCTAGTGAATTAATTCTTTCAAGAAATGGAAAAGTGAGTTCCAGTATATCAAGAAAGACTAGTTACTTGGTAGTTGGAGAATCTGCGGGATCAAAACTCAATAAGGCTCAAGAATTAGGAATTGAAATATTAAATGAAAAGCAATTTATTAATTTAATAAATCAATAAACATAACCCATCAAAAAATTAAATTTAGGCTTTCCTCTTTCCCCTCTTTCATCTTCGTTGTAATGAATTGGCCAACCATAATCTAATTGAAGGGGGAATCCTGGCAGCTCTAATCTTAATCCAATACCATAATTATCATTATACATAGATGTATTAACATCCCATGCCTGTTCATTAACTAGACCCCAATCGTAGAAAACTGCCCCTCTTACTTTATCCCATAAAGGGAAAGTTACCTCTGTTGATGCAAATGCTGATGTTAATCCACCTAATGATTCGCTTGATGTTATAATATTTGTTTGAGGGTCTATTTCACGCGGGCCAATATCCCGAAAATCATACCCACGAAGAGTATACGTACCACCTAAAAATAATTTATCAAAAATAGGAACACTTTCTGAATCACCATATGTATCAACAGCAGCGAATTGTAATCGAGTAACAAGTGTCATATCCCATATTAATGGAAAAAATTGGGTTGTTTTAACTTGAAAACCATAAATATCAGTATCTCCACCAAATGGTCCACCATTAATATATGGCGATAAGATCGTCTTATTTCCTTTATTCGCTCCGAATGATTTATTTCTTGTATCGTAAGAAAATAGATACTCGATACCGCTTGACATTATTTTTCCTTTATCTTCTTCATCTTGAATAAATTGTGGTGCTTGACTTGCATTTTTAACTTCATATTGCTCAATCTTATAAGATAATGAATGTCTTGAATCACGATTAATTGGCTGACCTATTGAAAATCGTAAACCATCATTAATTTGATCGTATACTTCTGAAAAATACCTCGCCTCTCGATGATATGCATTAATACCAAAAGCTAGTTTCCGATCAAGAAACCAAGGTTCAGAAAAAGAAAACTCTAGGTCATTTCTTCTTGATCCAGCCTGTAAACGTACTTGAAATTTTTGACCAGCTCCAACTGGCGGCCATTTTTTTATATTAAAATTTCCTTGAGATATATCGACATATCCTATTAATGAATCCATGCTGGACATACCTACACCTGCATTAAATTGTCCTGTTGGCTTCTCATCAACTTTCACTAGAATATCATGGTGATTTTCAACTTCAGACTCTTGGGGTTTTATGTCAACAGATTTAAAATAATTAAGATTTAACAATCGGTTCTTAGATGCTTTTAATCTACTAGTATTGTACTCTTCTCCGGGTAAAAAAACTAATTCTCTACGAATCACTTGATCTAATGTTCTTTTATTGCCTGTTATAATGACATCATGAATATAACCTTTTCTTCCTTCATTAATAATATAATTTATATTCACAATACCAGAAATAGGATCAGCATCATAATCAATATCAACTCTTGTTGAAATATAGCCACGATTACCATAATAAGATTTTATAATCTCAGATACTTGAATTATCCTACTACGAGATGCCTTTTCTCCTGCATTTAAATTAATACGTTCTTTTATTTCATTTTTATCAAAAGAATTACACCCTTCAAAGGTATACAGACCAATCTGATAATGTCTTCCTTCAATAATATTATATGCTATTTCAGATTTTATAGGATCATCTGAATTAATTATTGGTTTTTTTATTTCAACATCTAAGAATCCTTGGTTCATATAGAAAGATTTAAGTGCATCCATATCAGTATTAATAAATTCCGGATGATATCTTCCTGCATCAGTTATAAAACTTAGTAAACTCTTTTCATTTTGTTTTATTACATTCCTAAGAACCTTATCCTGAATTAAAGTATTTCCACTGAAAGATATCTTATCAATTCCTATCTTTGTACCTTCATCAATTTCTAAAACTAAATCAATAGTACCCAAAGAATTATCAGAGTTAGACGCCCATCTAACTTTTATATTTGGATACCAATAATCAACATACGCTTCTTTAATTTTTCTTATTGAGGCTTCAATATCCGAATCATCAACTAAATCGCCGAGTTTTAATTCACTTTTTTCAATAATTTTTTTGGCGCTAACTTGATTGGATCCACGTATTTCAATCTTACTAAGCCTATTTTTTGGAGTAATTTTATATATTATTACATAACCATTATCTTCAATTAATAAACTTGAATCAACATACGAAAAACGTCCGGAACTTCTTAGCTCATTTGTATCTTTTGTTATATTAGCAATAAGAGATCTTTCATCTTTAATTTTATCAGAAACAGCTAATGTTGTATATGCCATTACAGAGCTAACATCAATTTTTACACCTTGTAAATCCGTTATACGGATTTCTTTAATTATATCAGCTTTAAGGTTAGAAACATTTATAATTAGAACAAAGAAGGTTAATATAAATCGGATTTTCATTCTTAGCTCACCTCCCCATCATTAAAATCTGGTGCTGCATTATCAAACCTAGTATACGATTGTTGGAAAATTAAATTAATTTTACCAGTCGATCCATGACGAAACTTTGCAATGTCTAATTTAGCACCATTATCTGTTATGCTATCATCATAGTAACTCTCTCTATATAATAACATAACTATATCTGCATCTTGCTCAATAGCACCTGAATCACGAAGATCTGATAATTTTGGTTCATTTTTATTTCTTCCTTCTGTAGCTCTACTTAACTGACTAATAACTATTACAGGAATATTAAGCTCTTTAGCTACTCCCTTTATTGCACCCGAAATAGCCATTGTTTCAAGCTGCCGACCATAATTAGCTTTAGATTGATCATTCATTAGTTGTAGATAATCAATAACAATTAACTCAACTCCATACCTTTCTTTTAATCTCCTTGCTCGACCACGTAATTCACTTACATCTAATCCAGGGGTATCATCAATATATATCTTTGCTTCCTTAAGAGTATTGGCTGCTTTAACTAACCTTTCGTGATGATCTTTAGACATTTTTGATCCTCTAAAAAATTCTGATCCGATTCTTGCGTTAGAAAATAGCATACGTTTAACTAACTGCTCTCTTGACATTTCCAAACTAAAAACTGCTACCGGTACTGGATCAATTTTTTTACTTTTATCTCCCAGAGCTGCATGCTCAACAATATTTAAGGCTAAAGACGTTTTTCCCATTGCTGGTCTTGCTGCTAAAACAATCATATCTGTTTTTTGGAATCCGCCTAACTGTTTATTTAGATCTATAAAACCAGTATTTACTCCTGTTACAACTTTTGTTGGATCCATATTCTCAATTTCAGAAAAGGCACTTTGAACAGAATCTTTCCATGGTTTTATTTTTTCATCGCCATTCGAGTTTAATTCAAATAATGATTCTTGAGCTTTATTTATTAAAAATGCCGCATCGTCTTCGGCTTTGTATACTGAATTAATTGCTTCTGATGATTTCTGAATTAACTTTCTACATAAATGTTTATCTATGACAATGTCGCAATAAGATTCAATATGGTTTGGCACAATGGTACTTTCTTGTAATTCTAATAAATAATCACTACCACCAATTAAGTCTAATTTATTTTTTTCATTCAACCAATTTAGAATAGTAACAGCATCCATTATTTCTTGAGTTTGATCCATTTGGATAAGAGCTTCATATAATATTTGATGAGGCCGTGCATAAAATGATTCAATTATTAATTTTTTGGTAAAGCATTTGTTAATTGAGGTGATTGGGTCAAGAAGTATCGATCCTAAAACTCCCTTCTCAGCTTCTAAGCTATGTGGAAGTACTTTTAGTGATTTTGCACCACCTGATGTCATTTTTCTTCGACTATCAAGACTTTAAATTTTCCCTCAACTTCTGCATGTAGATTAATTACTACATCAAAACTGCCAAGTTTTTGTAAAGGCTCATGTAATTTAATTTTATTCTTTTGGATTTCAATATCTTGCTCCAGCAAACAACTGTGTATTTGAGGTATTCCAACTGAGCCAAACATTTTTCCATTTTCACCAATCTTAACTGGTATTTCTATTTCTATTTTTGCAAGTTTTTCTGCAATATCCTGAGCAACAACCTTATCTTTTTCAAGCTGTTCTATGCGTAAAGTACGCTTTTTTTCCACTTGCCTTCTTAATCCTTCTGTTACCTCAGAAGCATATCCTTTTGGAAATAAAAAATTTCTTGCATAGCCATCAGAAACCTTAACTATATCTCCTTCGATTCCGAGGCCTTCAACATGATCAATTAATAAAACTTCTAATGCCATTTTCTTCTCCTAACGAACTAAACCCATTATTCGGGCTCGTCGAATTGCTTTTTTTATTCGACGTTGTTGTTGTGCATTTGTACCTGTTAAACGACTTGATAAAATTTTACCTCTATCCGTCATAAATTTTTTCAATAACTCAGTATCTTTATAATCAACCGACTTTATACCCTTTAAAAGCTCTGGATCAGCTTTGTACTCTTCATGATCTTTATTACGTGGCATTATATTATTCCTTAATTTTTAATTTAAAATGGTACGTCACTTTCAAATTCATTGTTTGATTCTATCTTATTTTCATTCGATTTTTTTTCATTATTTGAGGAGTTATTAGTATTTAAAAATTGAATACGATCTGCTCTAATTTTTAACTTACTTCTTTTTTCACCATCTTTAGTTTCCCATTGCTCAAACTGTAACCGCCCTTCAACAAGAATCTGAGATCCTTTTTGCAGGTATTCATTAGCTGTTTCAGCTTGTCGATCCCAAACTACAATATCTGCGTAACAAACCTTTTCGATAGATTCACCTGATTTATTTTTAAATGTTTCTCCAACTGCTAATCCAAATTCAGCAACAGCTGTTCCTGAAGGAGTATATCTTAATTCAGGATTCCTTGTTAATCCACCAACTAAAACAACACGATTATAACTAGCCATATATTAGTCCTCCTTCACTAGGCTTTTTTTCTCATTAGTTACCGTAAATTGATAACGAAATACATCTGTTCCAAGCTTTAAACGCTCTTTAAATGGATCCATATTAGATCCGTCTATATCAAAAATTATTACGACATAATGACCGCTTTTCTTTTTCTTTAAGGATCTACTAAAATATTTTTTTCCGATTTTTGCTGAACTCTTTATAGAGCCTCCTAATTTATTTAGCTCTATTTTAACACTCTCAATAGACTTATCTAATGCTTCGTCATCCATTGATTCTGAAAAAATAAATAATCCTTCATATAATTTACTCAACTTACGTCCTCCTATTTAGATTCATTAATATCTAAATTATTAATTAAACTCATCGTTTTTTCTATTCCTAATGAAAAAAGTCTTTCTACAGTATCTGCGGCTCTTACTACAACCTTTTCTAACTTTAAATATTCATCTTGCTTAAAATTACCTAAAACATATTCGTTCATTTTTTCACCTAATGGCCTTGGGCCTATTCCCACTCTTATTCTTTTAAAATTATTTGAATCAATATTATTAATAATGGACTTCATACCATTGTGTGTTCCTGCTGAACCTTTTTCTCGTATCCTAATTGTACCAAAATTAAGATCAATATCGTCATAAATCACTACCAAATCATTTAAATTTATTTTATATTTATTAACTAATTTACTTACTACCTCTCCACTTCTATTCATAAATAATTGTGGTTTAATAAGCATCAACTTATTTTTATTTTGGTAAATTGTAGATTGTTTTGCTGAATAAAAGAATTTTTTTTTAAAATTTACTTTTTTTCGTTTTGCAATTTCATCTAAAACCATAAATCCAATATTATGACGAGTTTCTTTATATTCAAAACCTGGATTTCCTAACCCCACGATTAGTTTCACTATTACCTCTTTAACATTTAATCTTCTTCTTTAACCTTTTCAGTAATAACTTCTGGTTCATTTTGCTCAGAACCTTCATCAGATATTTCTTCTTCAGCGCTTTCAACTTTTGGCGCATTAACTGCAACAACTAATGATTCGCTATCAGTAACACTAGTAATTTTAGACGGAATATTTAAATCCGAAACAAATAAAGAATCACCAATTTCTAAATCAGAAACGTCAACCTCTATAATCTCTACTAAATCGGCCGGTAAACTTTGGACTGTTATGTTATGCAATACGTGGTCCAATAATCCACCAGCTTTAACTCCTTCTGCTTCACCTTTTAATTCAACAGAAACATCAACCTGTATTGGTTTATTTGCAACAACACGCTGTAAATCAACATGAAGGATGGCACTTGTAACTGGATGATATTGAATCTCTTTCATTAAAACAGGTACTTTACCTACCCCATCTAAATCAATATCAACTAATACAGAATCTGAAGCATGCTGATGAAGTATTCTTTCAACAGAATGTAATTCCATTTCAACTAATAAAGGCTTGTCATCAGAACCATATAAAATACCGGGTAAAATACCTTCGCTTCTTGATCTTCTTGAAGAAGCTGTTCCACTATTAGTTCTTTGTTTTACTCCTAAATTAAGATTTTCCATTTTTTCTCCTAAGATTTATCAGCAAACAAAGAGCTTACTGATTGATTTCCATGAATTCGTGTAATTGCTTCTGCTAATAAATCAGCAACAGATAAAACTGTGATATTAATATCAGTAAACTTCTGTTGAGGAATGCTATTTGTTGTTATTAATTCGATTATAGATGACTCCTTTAATCTCATTAATCCTTTATCTAGTAAAAGAGAATGGCTAACTGCAGCTCTAATACTTTTAGCTTCTGCATCTTCTAAGAGTTTAGCTGCAGCAGTTAATGTTCCAGCTGTAGATGTCATATCATCAACTAAAACTACATTTCTTCCTCGTACATCACCAACTAGGTGATTTGCCTCAACATCTTCACTACTTTTCCGTTGTTTTCCAACTAATGCAATTCCAGCACCTAAAAGATTCGCATACATATCAGCGGTTTTTAATCCTCCAGCATCTGGTGAAACGATAACTAAATCATCTAGATTTAAAGAACGAATATAATTAACAATGACAGCTGATCCAAATAAATGATCAACTGGTATATCAAAAAATCCTTGGATCTGAGCTGCGTGAACATCCATACATAAGATACGATTAGCACCAGCAGCAACAAGAACGTTTGCAACAAGTTTTGCTGTGATTGGGACTCTTGGTTGATCTTTACGATCTTGTCTTGCATAACCATAATAAGGCAATACAGCGGTTATCCTATCAGCCGATGCCCTTTTGGCTGCATCTATCATAATCAACAACTCCATCAACATCACATTTGGATCTAAGGAGATTGATTGAATAATAAATAAATCATGTCCTCTAACGTTTTCAGTTATTTTAACAAAAATTTCATTATCAGGAAAACGTGTAATTTCTGTTTCACACAACTCAACTCCTGCAGACTTTGCTATTAAATCTGCTAATTCAGGGTGACTTGTTCCTGTTAAAATTTTCATCATTTCTTTAATCCTATTAAATTGGTTGCCCGACCAGGATTTGAACCTGGACCATATGAGTCAAAGTCATATGTGCTACCATTACACCATCAGGCATCTATTTTGTGAATAAAATCCTTTTAAAAATTTAAATTTTATTAAAGCAAATATAATTTAAAGAGCCGCGTACAATAAAAACCTAATTGGTATTCGTCAAGCCTCCATCTACAGATCCTTGATTTAGATAATTTTATTTAGAAAAAAAATAGTTAATAAAATTAGAGCTAAAAGAGCTTCAATCCAAATTATTTTATCAAAATTAGGTAATTTAATTAATGACTTCCATTTATCATAAAAAAATAACCCTACAGAAACATCTAATAATAAAATTATACCTAACCAAAATACAAAGGACATTTATCTATCCTATTTTGTAATCTATCTCTAATAATACTGAGATGGTTTTTTCATAATGTCTTTTTGCTTTTTGTGTTAAATTGTTAACTTCTTTAACTCTTAAATTAAAATAAGACCAATCAAGACCAGAAGGTGCTCCTAAATGATCTTTTTTTAAAATAGCTTCAGATGGATCTATGTACTCTATATCTTGTAATTTTTCTTTAACCTTATTATATGCATCTCTAAATGGTATACCATCAAAAACCAAGTCAAGCGCTTCATCTGCTGCAAAAATCTCTTTTGAGAAACTCTCAATAAGATTTGTTTTATTTATTGATAGTGAATCAATCATAGGTGAAAGAACCTTTAAGCATGCTCTTGTTTCATTAATACACTCTAAAAAAGGTTGTTTTGCTTCTTGAAGATCGCGGTTATATCCAGATGGAGAATTTTTAACTATGTCATAAATAGCAAGCTCATTAGCTTTTACTCGTGTTGCTTTTGCGCGTATTAACTCACATATATCTAAATTGTTTTTCTGAGGCATTATCGAGCTTCCTGTACAAAAAATATCTGGAATATTAAAATAATTAAATTCAGGCATTGTATATAATAATAAATCTTGTGAAAAACGAGATAGAGACAGCATTACTTGACTTAATGCACTAGCAATAATGCCTTCAATTTTACCACGACTATTATTTGCATATAAAACATTGTGGGTAGGTTTTGAAAAGCCTAATAATTTTGATGTATAATTACGATCTATATTTATCGAAACACCATAACTTGCTGCCGAACCAAGTGGACATTGATCATTAATATCTAATGCATATAATAAATTAGTGCAATCATCTAATAGGCTTTCTGCATGTGCTGTTGCCCATAAACCTAAACTCGAAGGCATACCTGGCTGCATATGCGTTCTTCCAACCATAGGAATTGATTTATGTTTTTTTCCAAATCTTAATAATGTCTTAATCAACTCTGTCGCTTCTAATAATGTTAACAATATCTGCTCTTTTCCATATAAACGAAGGTCCGTAGCTACTTGATCATTTCTACTTCGACAAGTATGAATTTTCTTTCCAATTACTGAATTTTCTTCTGTTAATATTCTTTCAATTGCCATGTGCACATCTTGATCAGTTAGCCGAATATTAAATTTATTAGCTTTCCTTTTATTTATTATAGATTTTAAAATAAGAATTATTTGATCATACTCTTTTTCATTAATAATTGGATTATTTTTGGATATTTTCTGAAGCATTTTAGCGTGAGCAGCTGTTCCTATACAGTCAACAACTACAAGATTCATATCTAACTTCGTATCTTTTCCTGCAGTAAATCTTAAAATCTGATCATCAATAGATCCAACAATTGTTTTTTTTAAAGCCATATATAAATCCTATTGGTTGATATGAGAAACTCGAAAATTAGGCAAGCGATTAATTAACGATGCGATTTCAAATCTTCTAGGTCTTGCTAGGTTTCCGCAAAACTCTCTTGCAAGTGTATTTAGTCCCTCGCTTGATAAATCTCTATCAATAAGATCGAGAATTTCACGGAATGAGAAATTTTCATCCATATAACGTAATTTCGAATAATATAAAATTAAACCTATTGATCTAACTTGATCCAAAGAAGCAATCTGATACATATCACTTACATCAATACTATGTCTTCCAAATTTTAGTATTCCATCTTGGCTTACATCAATATAAACATCTTTTTGATTAATACTTGGATCAATTGAACTTGGCATAATCCATCTTGATCTACTAAGTAACTCCGATAGATTATTAATCTTTTTAACTGGTAGCTCATCAATATCCAATGCTTTTGCCTCTTCAGTTATGTTAGAAATAATTGAATTTTTAATTTTATATACTGTATTAGCTATTGGAAAATATTCTGCAATTAAATTAGACCCCGATACAATGATAGATATACCTAAATCATCAACCATTTGTCTAGCTATCGATACTAGGGAACAGGAGGAACTAACTTTCAATGTATTTAGCCTACTATCAGAAGTTAAAAAAGAAACACTTGATGTATCTTCGTCATATAATAGAACACGAGAACCTGCTTCTAAAGCCTCGACTGTTGCTGCTGCTTGAGACTCAAAACCAGTCGCGCAATCAGTTGTAAAACGTGAATTATCCTCACTATTAGTAAAAGCTGAAATATCTACATCTTGAATATGTCTGCCTGGTTCAGAATAAATTTCAACAGCATCTGATGATGTTACACATCCCTCTCTTCCATCTCCTGGAATATGATTATATATTCCTTGGGAAATTGCATTAATTAGACTTTCTCTATCAGCAGATTCACCAATAATCAATGTTAATCCGCTTGGTATTCCAATACCTTCAACGCTTCCAAAGGGAGTCTCGATTTTTTCTTTAATAGCTTCGTCTACTTCTAATAACTGGGGATTATTATAATCTGGTAAATCACCTTCAAACTCTCTATCTAATAATGCGCCAGATGAAAGGAATGCTACATTCCCGCTTGAACTTAAATGATCTCGCATTGAATGCGCCTGCTCCATATTATTTACATATTTTTCAACTAATTCTTTATCCATATTACAAAAGAGTAAGCTCTCTCCTACCGATTCCATAATACTTTCATAAAATAGCTGTTGTGCTGCAAGACCGTCTACTGCCAAATTAATTGCACCATTAATTAGTATTTTTTGCATAGGTAGGTTAATTTGAATTCTTATTTCTAGATATTCTCTTGTTATAGATACAGTATTTCTTGGAAGAATAGTTTGTTCGGGTAAACTTACTATAATATTACGATGCGCTATTCCTGCCTCATCAAATATTGCAAGATTTTCAATACTTAAATTAAAACTCCGTAATAAATAATCTTCTAAAGCAATCTTTCGAAGGGGGCTATTAAATAAATATTCTGGAATTTCTGTTATAGTTTGCGGAATACGAATAGAAAAAACTGGACTGATTTTACCATCTGTAATATCAAATGGATAACATTTAATAACAAATCTTGTAAAATCATAATCTCCTACTATCTGTTTATATTCTTCAATAGGCTTTCCATTTAGCTCTGATAATAACTTATAAAACTCTCTTTTATCTTTCATTCAATTTTCCTCTATGTATGTAAAATATCTAATTTAGAAAAAATTATAACTAATCGTCTTTATTTATGCCTAATTTGTTAATATTTATAAAGCTTCATTTAGATACTTTTTTACCTATAAAAAAAATTTGAAATAAATATAAGCAATAAGGATAAGATGGAATTATCATCGTTTGGATTATTCAATAGTTTAATTTTACTATTTTACATAATAAGTTTAGTAATAATTGGTTTTATTTTTTCAAAAAGAAATAAAAGTCTAGATAATTTCTTTTTAGGAAATCGTAACCTTCCCTGGCTTCCTGTTGCTATGAGCATATTTGCATCGGTCACAAGTGCTACAACATTAATTGCCGTTCCTGGTCTAATAATAGATCAAAATATATCATTTATTTCAATTGGACTAGCAAGTTTATTAGTAGCTCCTATCATAATAAAAATATTTTATTCAAAATATCATGAAAATAAGATTACTACATCATACCAGTATTTAATGATCCGATTTGGCTCAAAAGCACAGCATTATACTGGTTTCTTATATATATTTTTTAGATTAAGCTGGCTTGGTCTAGTTATTTACGCGCCTGCATTGGCGCTTAATATAACTACTGATATATCCATATTCACTTGTATTCTTTTAATCGGGATTATTTCTACGATATATGCTTCTTTAGGTGGTATATCAGCTGTTATATGGACAGATGTTATTCAATTTACCTTTTTATTAATCGGTATTATTTGGATTTCTATATTATTACCAAATCAAATTGATGGAGGTATTAATACAATTATTGAAACTAGTAAAATATCTGGCAAATTTGATGTGATGAATTGGTCAAACTTAACTGTTCTATCCCTTCCAATTATCGGAATACACTTTTTTCTTCAATTAATGTATGATTATGGAACAGATCAAATAACAGTTCAAAGAATGATGGCAACTGGATCACAAACTAAAACAACAAAAGCAATTTTTTTTAATGCACTAGCTGACGTATTAATTATTTCACTTCTTATTTTTATTGGTCTTGGTTTATTTACATTCTACTCCTTAAATTCTCTTCCAGAAAATATTATCGGCGATAAAATATTACCTTATTATATCATAAATGAACTTCCAAATGGGTTATCAGGATTACTTATTACTTCTATATTTGCTGCTGCAATGTCTAGTATGGATTCAGGAATTAATACGATATCAACTGTTTTAATTAAAGACATTCCTATTAAACTAAATAAAAACTTAAAAGTTGCAAAAATAATTAGTATTAGCATTGGTCTTATTGCCACCATAATAGCCCTCTTTATTTCAAATACAGAAAACCTTCTAATAGAGAATTTTTATAAATTTATGTCATTATTATGCGCCCCGATTCTTGCTTTATTTATCATGGGTGTCCTAACTAAAAATAGTAATATTAAAGGATGGCTTTTTGGCTTAACTGGTTCAATTGCAATTACATTATGGATTCAACATAAGGAACTAATACATATAATGTACTTATTTACTTGTTCGTTTATTATCTGTCTTATATTAGGAATTACTTTTTCTTATTTATTTAAAAAGGCGTAACGCCTTTTTTTAGAATAATATTTCCATATTTAACCGCTGAACCCGTAATAACGCAAGCATATGCAAGGTCTGCTCTTTTATAAAAATCATAACGATTTAACCTTAAAGGTTTTTGAACTTTTGGAGCATTAATTCTTATAGCATCTATATAATCTTGTTCAATTTTTGGATCTAAGCTATCTCCATCAACAGCAGACATCATGATTAATGGGTTATCGTAACTATCCAATTCAAATAATGGAGTTATAGCCTTAAGTAATTCGGTTATATACAATCCATCAGCTCGAATTTTAAATAAAGCTTTAGATGAATGTCCTGGAAAATGTGCATCTGCTAAAACTATTTCATCTCCATGCCCCATCTCAGCTAAAATTTTTAATAAATCAGGTGATAAGATTGGATTAATTCCTTTAAGCATCATTATTCTCCATTTAATTCTTCGTCAAAACATACAGCTACTTTTCCACATTTTCCAGCTGCCATTAATTCATAAGCCTTTGGTGCTTCTTCTAATGAAAAACGGTGAGAAACTAAGTCAGCTGGATGAACTTCCCATCTTGCTAACCTCTCAAGAAGCTCATCCATTCTCCAAACATTTGTTACCCATGATCCATATAGAGTTTTTTGATCATGTATCATATCCCGACTTGGAGCAAAATTGGGACTTAATCCATTTCCTTCTCCAATTAAGACAATTTTTCCCCATTTACGAGTTGCTTGAATACAGGTTAACCTTGCATTCTCATTAGCGGAGCATTCAACAGATCTTTCGCAACCATGACCGTTAGTAAGTCTTCTTACTTCATCTACATTATCTGGACCTGCAGTTAATACCGAATCAAATAAAAGTGTTGAAGTATCGCCTTTCCGGAGAGGAAGCTCCTTTGCTATTTTTACTCTTTCTGGATTTGCTTCTATCCCGATAATATTTTTTGCACCTAAACATCGGCAGAGCATGGCACCAGCTAAACCAACAGGCCCTAAGCCGGTAATTAATACGGCATCATTACCACTGATTCCAATTTTTTCTAACCCTTCGTAGACAGTACCAAAACCACACGCAACCTGAGCGCCATCGGTATAACTAAGATAATCCGGTAAATGAACTAAATCTTTTTCCTCTGCTACAATATATGGAGCCATCCCTCCATTTCTTTGCCAGCCATATGCCTTACGATATTCTTCGCTTGTACAAGATATTTGATACCCTCTGCGGCAATCATTACACACACCGCAACCTGAAATATGGTAGATTACTACGCGATCACCTGGTTTAAACTCCCGCATTCCATCACCACAAGCTATAACTTGTCCCGCTGGTTCATGTCCAGCTACCATTTCAGGCTGGTAGGCTTCTGGACCTTTTCCTAGATGTTCATTATAAATGCATCTGATATCTGAACCGCAGATAGTAGATGCCTTTGTTTTAATAAGAACTTCTCCATAACCTAATTTAGGAATATTATACTCTTTAAATTCAACTGTACTATTACCTGGAAGGAAAGCTCCTTTCATTTTTTCTGGTATTTTATCCATAATTAAAACCTTTTTTTATTTTACAATAACTCCATTAATATCCCATAAATCTTCCCAGCTTGAGGCTTTTTCCCATAAAAAAACCTGACCTTTTATTAATCGACAATTTTGATCAATCTTAGAAATTTCATACATTTCTTTTTCTGTTATTTTAATTTCCGAATCTAATACGCATTTTAAATTACTCTCAATTTTGGAGGGTGTAACAGAAAAAGGAATGGGAATATGCCCCCTCTGAACTGCCCATTTTAAACAGACAATTGCAGGATGAACTCCAAGACGCTCTGCTATATCTTTTATAACAGGATCTTCAATATCTACGGTATCAAGTTCTGTTTTGTCTCGCTCTGGTCTTTTAGGAGATCCGATAGGGCAAAATCCAATAGGTAAGATATCTTTTTCTTCTAGAAAATTGTATAAATTAGGTTGTTGAAAATGAGGATGTATCTCCATTTCATTTACCGCTGGTTTTATTTTACAATCTCTTAGTAAAATTTCTAGTTTTGGTATAGTCATATTTGAGGTACCAATGGAACGAACTAAACCTCTCTCTACTAATTTTTCCATTTGCCTCCAAACAATCATATAACTATCATGATTATATGGTTTAGAATCAGGACTCCGAGAGTCAACCGAACATCCTGGGGGATGAAAATTTGGAAATGGCCAATGTACTAAAAATAAATCTAAATAATCTAACTTCAAATCCTTCAATGTTTTCTCACAAGATGCTATAACTTTTCCTTCTGCATGCATATCGTTCCATACTTTAGATGCTATAAATAATTCCTTTCGAGAAACTCCACCATTTAGAATAACCTGAAAAGCTTCACCAATTTCTTTTTCATTGGTATAAACAGATGCGCAATCAAAAAATCTTTGTCCGTATTCAGCAGCATAAACTACTGCTTCGGCTACCTGGTTTGGTCCATATAAATCGGAACCAAAAGTACCAATTCCAATACATGGTATGCTATTTCCATTATTTAAAATTTTTCTTGGTATTTTATTAACTTCAATTGCATTTACATGTCTTTTAAAAAGTCTATTCATAGTTTTATCCTACTCTATTTAACATTTGTAATTTTTAACGTGTACACATGTTCGCATGGTAATTTTGTTGGATTAAAATAAGGTAAAATAATCTCAATATCATCGTTATTTATTTTAACATTTAGTTCATCCGAAATACCTAGCATAGATACTTTTGAGTTATCGCATAATTCAATATCCTTAATTTTAAAAATACCATCATCTGGAAGCATTGTTATCATTGCATAAACTGTTGTGCCTTTAGCGGTAAAATAACATTCTTTTCTTGCCTGTCCTGGTTTTGGAATTTTTGCCATCTCAATAATTGGATCTGGCTTACCATAATGGAAGTCATTTTTTGAATATTGATATACTTCACCAGAGCTCCATTGACAATCTCGCTTCCATCTATGCGTTTTATAAATAGCTTCGCCATTTATATTTAACCATTTACCCATCTCAATTAGACGATCTTGCATTATTACTGGGACTCTTCCATCAGATGTTGGTCCAATATCTAATAGAAAATTTCCGCCTCTAGAAACAATGTCACACAACATTAATATTAGTAATTCACTACTATTATATTCTTGGTAAGATTCGTTACGATTATATCCGAAAGACTTACCTATACCTCTATTTTCTTCCCATAGAATAGTGGGATCTTCAAAACCAGAACCGTATTCTGTAGTAAAATATCCGCCATGTTTTTTTCTTACTTTTCCCCATCGATCATTAATAACAACTTCATCTTTATTAGGAGCATTGTTAAATAACCATGCAAGCAATGGCCTTGTTTCCCATTTATCATCGTCCATCCACCAATCTCCATCGGAAAATATTACAGCTGGTGAATACAAATTTACTAATTCTTTAAACTGTGGATACATAACCTCATTAATATACTTCGTTCGACTTACATCATTGCAAATCTTATTACGACTTGTTGGTTGATCTTCTTCAGGCCAATAAGGATTAAACCAATCCCAAATAGAGTAATACAACCCCATCTTTAAATCCGTTCTATCTCTTAAAGCTGTTGTTAAATCACCAACTAAATCTCTTTTAGGTCCAGAATCAACTGAATTCCAATCCATACCAAAACTCAATGAAGCTTCCTTATTTGGCCATAAACAGTATCCGTCATGATGCTTAGAAGTTAAAACAACATATTTAGCACCGCTTTTCTTGAATAAGTCAGCCCAATCATTTGGATTAAACATTTCACATGTAAATAAACTACGAAAATCTTTATACTCAAAATCTTTTCCATAAACTCGGTTATGAAACTCTTTCGTTAACTCTGCTCGACCTGACGCAGCCTGATGCTTAGTTTGCTCTCCATCTTTTGAATGCCAATACCATTCTGCATATGTTCCTTTTGGCGCATATGACGGTACAGAATAAAGACCCCAATGAATGAAGATTCCAAATTTTGCATCTGCAAACCATTCAGGATTCTTTCTTTGATCTAATGATTCCCATGTTGGGTTATATTGATTTGAGCTGGATGTAAAAACAAAACTCATTGCAAATAAAGTTAAACTAATAAATATTTTTTTAATCATAAATAAAACAATCCTTTTAAGATAAAATAAAATATAAAATATAGTGCTTTGTTAGTGCAAAATTTAAATTAAACTTTTTTATGGTAATTTGAATTTAAAATATGGAAAAATGAATTTTTAAATTTAGGGTTTTTTATGCGCATACATATATACTTATTTCTCTTATTATTAATAACCGTCAACTCATATTCTTCCGATAACTACGAAGGAACAGTCGAATCTTTGAAAAATTACTCGTGTCCTGAATGGTTTGCAGATGCAAAATTTGGAATCTATCTTCATTGGGGAGCTTATTCAGTAGCAGAAAGAGGAGAGTGGTATGCAAGAAATTTATATATTGAAGGAAAAGATGATTATAAGCACCATATAAAAAAATACGGTCATCCATCTGAGTTTGGATATGCTGATTTTATACCCTTATGGAAAGCTGAAAATTTTAAACCTGATGAATTATTAAGATTGTTCAAAAAAGCAGGTGCTAGATACTTTACGCCCTGCGCGGTTCACCATGATAACTTTGACCTTTGGAATTCTACTTATCATAAATGGAACTCTGTAAATATGGGTCCAGAAAAAGACCTTATTCAACTTTGGAAGGATGCTACATTAAAAGCTGGTCTTAAATTTGGTGTTACAACTCATTTATCTAGAAGCTATAGCTGGTTCAATACGGCTAATCAAGCAGATAAAAAAGGAAGAAAAAAAGGTATTCCATACGATGGAGCACAAAATAAAGCAAAAGGTCTATATCCATCAAATGACGGACAATCAATACATCCTCGTGCACCATTTAACCCGCCTCAAGAGTGGAGAGAATTATGGGCAAAAAGAATAAAACAATTAATAGATGATTATGAACCAGATCACTTATACTTTGACTGTGCTGTTCCTTTTAGAGGAGAAGATTTAGGTAAAACTGGATTAGACGTAATAGCTCATTTTTATAATAATAGACCCGAAGGAGTCATGTGTATCAAAGAACGCCCATGGCAAGGTCTTTATGCTGATGGTATTGCTACTTTAGATTTCGAAAGAGGAAAAGCTGCATCTATATTAGATCAACCATGGCAAACTGATGACTCTATCGGATCATGGGGATATAATCCAAATAAACCTTACATGAAGCCTGGTTTAGTAATTGATAAAATTGTCGATATTGTATCTAAAAATGGAAATATGTTGCTTAATATTCCAATTAAAGCGGATGGCAGTTTAGACGATGAAGCTATCACACTTCTTGAAACAGTTGGAAAATGGTTTGATATAAATGGTGAAGCCATATACGGAACGCGTCCGTGGTATATGTATGGTGAATGCAAACACCCTATTGGTAAAAATGAAATCGGTCCGCATGATTTAGAGTCATCTCTTACAGCAAATGATTATAGATATACTACAAAAAATAATACTTTATATGCATTTGTTATGGATTGGCCAAAAAAACATCAAAATCCAGTAATATTTCCTAGTATAACTGTTATGAATAACCGAATATCTGAAGTTATAGATGTAACACTTCTTGGACATAATGAAAATATTGTATGGGAAAATCATGGAGATGGATTACATGTAACATTTCCTAACATTAAACCATGCGATCATGCTTTTGCATTAAAAATTACTCTTGCTTCTGAAAAATAATTTAATACGGAGAAATAAAATGAGTTTGAATAAAAAAATTGCTGTAGTTCCAAAACATTATATTGGATCATTTATCTTAGTAACTTCGCTCTTTGCATTATGGGGGTTTGCTAACGATATTACAAATCCACTTGTTGCTGCTTTTAAATCTGTTTTTGATAATCTTTCAAACGCTCAAAGTAGTACTATCCAATTTGCATTTTATGGTGGCTATGCAACTATGGCTATTCCAGCCGCCTTATTTATCCAGAAATACTCCTACAAAGCTGGTATTTTACTTGGTCTTGCATTGTATGCATTAGGCGCCTTATTATTTATTCCTGCCGCAAATACAATGGAGTTTATATGGTTTCCTTTATCACTTTATATTCTAACCTTTGGATTAGCATTTCTTGAAACAACTGCTAATCCATATATTTTATCTATGGGTGATAAAGAAACTGCAACACAACGTCTAAATTTGGCTCAAGCATTTAATCCAATTGGTTCATTACTTGGAATGTTTGTTGCTAGTAAATTAATTCTAGCAAATCTTTCAACAACTCAATTTCGTAATGAACAATTTAGCAATAACCCTGAATTTGAAAATATGTCAGCCAGTGACGTTAACGTAAAAATTGATGCTGCTTTACAGTCTGCAAAAAGCTTAGATCCACTTGGATTTGCTGCAAAACAAGTTTCAGATATTGAAATAATAAGAAATCCTTACGCGATATTAGGAGTGGTTGTACTTATCATGTTCTTTGTTTTCTTGTTAAAGAAAATGCCAAATACTGAACAAAATAATCAAAAAATTAAGGGTATGGATAGTGCACGAAGATTATTTAAAAATAAATGCTGGAAAGAAGGGGTTATTGCTCAAACATTTTATGTAGCAGCTCAAATTACATGCTGGACCTTTATTATTCAATACGCCATAGAGAATGTTCCTGGTATGACCATGTCAAAAGCGCAAAATTATAATATTGCTGCAATGGGAATATTTCTGATAAGTAGATTTATCTGTACATTTTTACTAAAATACCTCTCTCCCGGAAGGTTATTAATGCAACTATCATCCGTAGCTGCTATACTAATGCTTTTTACTATATTTCTACAAAATTATATCGGGTTATTATGTCTTGTAGGTATATCTGGGTGCATGTCTCTAATGTTTCCAACTATTTATGGTATCGCCTTAGATGGAACGGGTGAAGATGCAAAAGTTGGCTCTGCCGGCCTTGTTTTCGCAATTGTTGGTGGTGCTTTAATGCCATTAGCAATGGGTTTTATAATGGATGGAAATGGACTAGGTACTCTTAATGCAATAAGCCTATCTTTTTTTATGCCTTTTATATCTTTTGTTGTTATCGCTATATTTGGTTATAGAGCGTATAAAATTTTATAAAATAATTAAGAAAAAAGTTTCTTATTAAAATGCTTCTTGGCAGTACTTTTTAGATTACTTATTCCATTTTGCATATCATTTAAGTTATACAAATATGAACCCGAAACAAAAATATTTGCTCCGTGTTCAGCAGCACTTTTTATTGAATTATTGTCAATTCCTCCATCCACAGTAATATTAATTTCAGGATAATTATTACGAATAAACATAATCTTAGAGTTCATATTATTGATATATTTCTGCCCGCCCATTCCAGGCTTAACAGTCATAATTAATATATTATTAATATTTTTTCTATCGATATAATATTGAGCTTGTTCGATGGCTGTCTCTGGATTAATTGCAATACCAGCCTGAGAACCACTATTATGAATTCTTGAAATTAAATCAGATATATTTCCATCGGACTCGACATGGATGTGTATAGTGCTTGATCCTACTTCAATATAAGGCTGAATATATTTTTCAGGCTGTTGAACCATTAGGTGCACGTTTTGTGGAATAGATGTTACCGACTTTGAAAGCTTAACTATTTCAGGAGTGAAATTTTTATCTAAGACAAAAATACCATCCATTACATCAATATGTATTTGATTCCCACCGGATACTTCAGCTTTAATGCATTCTTCTTCTAAAATATTTTGATCGGCGGCAAGTATGGATGGCAAAATTTGAATATCTAACACAATTTCTTCCTCAATTTTCTATAATAAAACATATTACAATTAAATTTAACATGCTGAAATCTTTTTTAAAAATATAGATAGTTTCTTATTAAATATACGACATTAAATAGTGAGAAATAAAAATTTATCAAAAATTTGTGAAACTTGTGGATTGAGTTTTTCATGGCGTAAAAAATGGGCGCTTAATTGGGAAGAAGTTAAGTATTGTTCAAATCGGTGTAGAAAAAATAAAAAGAGAATAAATGCCTAATAATATTTCATGTGTATGGTTTAAAAAAGATTTACGTGTATCTGACCATGCACCTCTTTATAACGCAGCATCTTTAGGCTACATAATTCCTCTATATATTATCGAACCTGATATAATCTATTCAAAAGATTTTAGCTCTATACATTGGAAATTTATTTCTGAATCACTTTTAGAATTAGATATCAAACTTTGTAATATAGGGCAGCCTTTAATTGTCCGACAAGGTGATGCAGTTCATGTTCTAAAAAATATTTTTAACGAAACAAATTTTACGAAATTATTTTCACATCAAGAAACAGGAAATAATTTAAGCTATTTGCGGGATAATCAGATTAAGGTTTGGTGTAAAAATAATGCAATTGAATGGAAAGAGTATCCTCAAAATGGCGTAATCAGAGGGTTAAAAAAAAGAGATGGTTGGTCTAAAGTATGGGAAAAAAGGATGAAAAAAGAAATTTTAGATACTCCTTATTTAAAGATCTTTCCTAAAAAAATTTTTTCTCAAGAAATACCTTCTATAAAAAATTTAGGATTAAGTGTTATTGAATCACAAACTTTAAAAGGCGGAATGAATGAGGGAAATAAATGGTTAAACAGTTTTTTAGATTATAGAGGGAATAAATATTACAAAGAAATGAGTAGTCCAAATTCAGCATATGAGAGTTGCTCACGTATTTCTCCTTATTTAGCTAATGGGTGTATTTCCATGAAGGAAGTTATTCATAAAACAAAAAGTGATGATAATCATATACTAAAAAACTCTACTAGGTCATTTTTAGCTCGGTGTCATTGGCACTGTCATTTCATGCAAAAATTAGAATCAGAACCTGAAATTGAATTCAAATGTTTTCATCCATCATTTGAGAGATTAAGAGATTGTTCTAATAGTGCCTATTATAATTCATGGATAAATGGGGAAACAGGCTATCCTTTTATTGATGCCTGTATGCGTTCTTTAAAAGCTAATGGATGGATAAACTTTAGAATGAGAGCAATGCTTGTTTCATTCGCTGCTTATAACTTATGGATTGATTGGAGATCCTTTAAAGACTTCCTTGCATGTAATTTTATTGATTATGAGCCTGGTATTCATTACTCACAAATACAAATGCAGAGTGGTGTAACTGGAATAAATACACTCCGCATGTATAACCCAATTAAACAAGGTTATGATCATGATAATGACGGTAAATTTATTAAAAAATGGATTCCTGAATTAAATATGCTATCGGGAAAAGATCTTCATGAACCTTGGTTAATGCCTGAATTACTGCAAATAGAAAAGGGTATTAAAATTGGTAATACCTATCCAAGACCAATAATAGACTTAAAAAATTCTGTTTCATATGCTCGTAACGAATTTAAAAAGGTTCGTTCAACTCCAAACTTTAGAGAAATCTCTAATGAAGTATTTAAAAAACATGGAAGTAGAAAAAAATCTCCGAAGAAACAAACTTCGTGACAAATCTTCCTTCATATGTATTGATAGCGGTTAATGAATACTGAAATCATAACACCAGATGTAGAATTCGAAAAAAGCCTTAGACCATCCAAGTTTTCTGATTTTTCTGGACAACAAAAAATTCGCGAAAGACTTGAACTCTTTGTTCAAGCAGCAAAAGAGCGAGGAGATGTTCTTGATCATGTTTTACTTTCTGGTCCACCAGGATTAGGTAAAACAACATTGTCTTATATTCTAGCCGATGCAATGGAAGCAAATATTAGATGTACTTCAGGACCGGTGATTGATAAACCAGCAGATCTAGCTGGTCTACTTACAGGTTTAGAAAAAGGAGATGTTCTTTTTATTGATGAAATTCACAGAATGAACAAAACAGTAGAAGAGTATTTATATTCAGCAATGGAAGATTTTGTTATTGATATTGTTATTGATCAAGGAGCTAATGCTCGTTCTGTTAGATTAAATATTCCTCCTTTTACCTTAATAGGAGCAACGACAAGAAGCGGTATGCTGTCTGCGCCCATGCGGTCAAGATTTGGACTAACAAATAGATTAGATTATTATGATGCCGAAACACTATCTATTATTCTAAATCGATCCGCTGGAATTTTAGATGTTGAACTTAAAGAAGATGGAGCAAATGAAATTGCCTCACGTTCAAGAGGGACTCCCCGAATTGCTAATAATCTTTTGAGAAGAGCTAGAGATTATGCTCAAGTTAAAGCTGAAAATATAATTACTTCAGATGTCGCTGATAAGGCATTAAATTTATTAGATATAGATAGCGATGGCTTAGAAGAGATGGATAAAAAAATATTGAGTACTCTTATTGAAAAATTTGATGGTGGTCCTGTAGGACTCAACTCCTTGTCTGTATCTGTTGGTGAAGAAGCAGAAACAATTGAAGAAGTTTATGAACCTTACTTAATTCAAGAAGGATTCTTGAAAAGAACACCTCAAGGCCGCATGGCAGCCTCTCAGGCATATAAAAAATTTGGTATTAATCCACCAAAAATAGATTAATCTTGTCTTTCAGTTACCTCAACAAGATGATATCCAAATTGAGTTTTAACTGGTCCTTGAACTTCCCCAATTGGAGCGCTAAAAACTACTTCATCAAACTCACGTACCATTTGACCTGGACCAAATGTTCCTAATGCTCCGCCTTGAGCGCCACTAGGACATTGGGAGTGCTCTTTCGCTAATTCTTCAAAATCCGCACCATTTGAAATTTGCTCTTTAAGATCTCCGCAAACTTCTTCGGTTCCAACTAAAATATGTCTTGCTGCTGCCTGTGCCATTAATTCTCCTTATTAAATTAAATATCTATTCTGCATTTGTTTGTCTGTACAATCAAGCTCTCCTTAGCTTTTATAGAGTCTGATTTAAGAAACGGAGTTAATAATGACAATTAATAATAAAGCTGGTCATCCAATAAATAAAAATGATTTACCAGATATTAATGTATTAATTACGTCCTATTATAAAAATAAGCCTAATATGAATAATCCTTCTGAGCATGTAATTTTTGGTACATCTGGACATCGAGGCACTTCTATCTTAAATAGCTTTACCGAGAGTCATATCTTAGCGATTTCTCAATCTATTTGTGACTACAGAAAGAAAAATAATATTAATGGACCATTATTTCTTGGTAAAGATACACATGCCTTATCTATGCCAGCTGAAAAAACTGCACTACAGGTTTTTTCTAAGAATAATGTTAAGGTAATGATTGATGAAAAACATGGTTATACACCAACCCCTGTTATATCTCATGCTATATTAGAATATAATAGAAAAGTTGAAAATAAGGCAGACGGAGTTATTATAACACCTTCTCATAACCCACCAATTGATGGAGGAATCAAATATAACCCACCTCATGGAGGACCAGCGGATACAACAGCAACAAACTGGATAGCTAAAAGAGCTAATGAATTGCTTCTAAATAATAATAAAGAAGTTAAATTTTACGACTATGAAACCGCTCTTGATTCATCTTACATATGTAAATATGACTACAAAACACCTTATGTTGATGATTTAGAAAATGTGATTGATATGCAATGTATTCATAAATCAAATTTAAGAATTTGTGCAGATGCAATGGGAGGATCTGGTTTACGGTACTGGAAGGCAATTAAAGAAAAATATAAATTAGATATAGAAATACGTAACGATCAAGCTGATCCAACATTTTCATTTATGAGTTACGATCATGATGGAAAAATAAGAATGGATTGCTCATCTCCCTATGCAATGGCTGGACTGATTGATCTTAAAGATAAGTTTGATATCGCATTTGGTAATGATCCTGACTTTGATCGACATGGTATAATAGCTCCCTCTGTAGGATTGCTTAATCCAAACCATTTCCTTAGCGTAGCAATTCATTATTTATTTAATAATCGTCCAAACTGGTCAAAAAATCTAGCTATTGGAAAAACACTAGTTAGCTCATCGCTTATTGATCGTATAGCAGATGAAATTAATCATTCATTAATGGAATCTCCTGTTGGGTTTAAATGGTTTGTTAATGGTCTTTATAACGGAGATTATGGTTTTGGTGGAGAAGAATCAGCTGGGGCATCCTTTCTTCGAATGAATGGAAATGTTTGGAGTACAGATAAAGATGGAATCATTTTAGCATTATTAGCCTGTGAGATTTGTGCCAAAACAAAAAAAGATCCTGGTGAATATTATAAAGAAATTACCCAACAACATGGTATACCTTTTTATGCACGAATAGATGCCTCCGCAACATTAGAGCAAAAACGTAAACTTTTAGAGGTATCTGTTGATGATATTAAGGTTAAAGTGTTAGGTGGAGAAAAAATAATCAATAAACTTACGCATGCTCCAGCAAACGGTGAACCAATAAATGGTATTAAGATATTAACTAAAAATGGTTGGTTCGCAGCTAGACCATCAGGAACAGAAGAATTATATAAAATATATGCAGAAAGTTTTATAAGCTTAGACCATCTAGCGATGATTCAAGAAGAAGCTAAAGCTATTATTGCAAATACTATAAAATAATTTATAGTATTTATCTTTTTAGGAGAAAATTATGAGCACACAACCAACTTGGGTAACAAATTTACCGAAAGTAGGCATTAGACCTATTATTGATGGTCGATATAGTGGTGGAATTCGTGAATCACTAGAAGAACAAGTTCTAAATATGGCGCAAGCTGCTGCTGATCTTATTTGCTCAGAACTTAAATATCCGAATGGCAAAGAAGTTGAGTGCGTTCTAGCGGATGGATGTATTGGTGGAATAGCGGAGACAGCTCAATGTGCAGAAAAATTTGAAAGAGAAAATGTAGGTGTATCATTAACCGTTACTCCATGTTGGTGTTATGGGTTTGAAACAATGGATATGCACCCTACTACACCTAAAGCTGTATGGGGCTTTAATGGAACAGAACGTCCTGGTGCGGTTTATCTTGCTGCCGTTCTTGCTGCTCATGCTCAGAAAGGACGACCTGCTTTTGGAATATATGGTCGGGATGTGCAAGATGCTGGAGATACGAATATTCCGGATGATGTTCGTAAAAAACTTTTAGGTTTTACCAAAGCTGGTCTTGCAACTGCTATGCTTAAAGGAAAGACTTATCTTTCCATTGGCGGATCATCTATGGGGATTGTTGGCTCTGTAGTTAGTCATGACTTTTTTGAACAATATCTTGGTATGCGAGTAGATTCCGTAGATATGGTTGAAATGCAAAGACGAATAGAGCAAGCAATTTATGATCCTGCTGAATATAAGCTCGCTCTTTCCTGGACAAAAGAAAATTGTATTCAAGGTTTCGATGCCAATGAAGAGAAACTTCAACGCTCAAAAGATGACCATGCTATCGAATGGGAAAACTCTGTAAAGATGACCTTAATATGTAGAGATTTAATGTACGGAAATAAAAAATTAAATGACCTTGGATTTAAAGAAGAAGCACGCGGAAGAAACGCTATAGCCTCTGGATTCCAAGGACAGCGACAGTGGACAGATTTTAAAACTAACGGGGATTTTATGGAGGCCATATCTAATACCTCATTTGATTGGAACGGAATGCGTATGCCTCGTATTGTTGCTACTGAAAATGATTCTATGAACGGAGTCTCTATGTTATTTGGACAACTGCTTACTAATACAGCGCAGATTTTTGCAGATGTAAGAACTTTTTGGAGTCCTAATGCAGTTAAACGTGTTACAGGACATGATTTAGACGGAATATGTAAGGATGGTATTATCCATTTAATTAATTCTGGTTCTGCTGCATTAGATGGTTGCGGAGAGCAAAGTATAGACGGATCTCCGGTAATTAAACCCTTCTGGGAAATTAATGAAAATGAACGAGATGCATGTCTAAAAGCCACTTCATGGCATCCTTCTGATCAAGGCTATTTTCCTGGTGGTGGGATGTCCTCAAAATTTGTGACTAAAGATGGTATGCCTATAACTATGAGCCGTATGAATCTTATTCAAGGATTTGGACCTGCTCTTCAAATTGCTGAAGGATGGACGGTTGGACTTCCTGATGAAGTACATAAAACTTTAGATGATAGAACGAATGTAACGTGGCCTACTACTTGGTTTGTTCCTCGAACTACTGGAGTCGGAGCATTTAAAGATGTGTATACAGTTATGGCAAAATGGGGGTCTAATCATGGTGTATTTAGTTATGGTCATATTGGTGCTGACTTAATTACACTCGCTTCAATTCTTCGAATTCCTGTATATATGCACAATATCTCTGAAGAAAATATTTTTCGACCACATGTTTGGAGTAGTTTTGGTACAGCTGATGCAGAAGGTGCTGATTTTAGGGCATGTAAAAGTTATGGTCCATTGTATTAAATCTATCCGATTTAATTAAAAACTTAATACCTCACGATGGAATATGTATTTCTTCAACCATATCAACTACGTTTTTTGGTGGGGGAGATGTAAACGAACTTACTAGAAAAGATACTAAAAAGTTAATAAGCATTCCGATAAACCCAATTCCTTCTGGAGTAATGCCAAATAAGTATTGATCTTCTATTCCTCCCATAAATTGAAAATAAATAATATAAGAAAATGTAAACCCAATTCCTGCAATCATTCCGGATATTGCACCCTCTTTATTCATTCGTTTAGAAAAAATACCTAATAGTAGAGTTGGGAAAAAAGAAGAGGCAGCTAAGCCAAATGCAAATGCTACTGTTTTTGCAATAAAGGTAGATGGAGGATTTATTCCGAAATAAGTAGCAATAAGTAATGCTACAAATGAAGCTATTCTTGCCCACATGACCTCTTCTTTATCATTTAAATCAGGACGAATAATTTTTTTCATTAAATCATGAGATATGGATGTTGATAGTACTAATAATAAACCTGCTGCAGTGGATAAAGCTGCTGCTATACAACCTGCCATTAAAAGCGCAATCACCCACATTGGTAGATTAGCCATATATGGATTTGCCATCACCATAATATCATTTCCAAAATAAAGTTCATTTTCCTCGTTATGCATTGGGCCTCGATATTGGACAATGCCGTCATTATTTTTATCTTCCCATGACATCTGCCCGGTTTCTTCAAACTCAGCAAACCACAAAGGAAGTTCATTTGATGGCTTCTCATTCAATGACTCAATTAGATTAACTCTTGCAAAAGCACCGACGGCAGGAGCGGTTAAATATACGACAGCAATAAAGGCTAATGTCCATGCAGCAGATTTCCGAACGGCTCTGACATTCTTAACAGTAAAAAATCTAACAATTACATGTGGAAGACCCGCAGTTCCGCACATCAATGCTGCGGTAATACAAAACATATTTAGCGTAGAAAGTTTTCCAGCAGTATACTCATGAAAGCCAAGCTCGTGATTAATATTATTTAATTTATCCAGAAACGAAATACCGTCTATAGTTTCACCTACTAGTCCAACTTGAGGGATTGCATTACCTGTGAGTATAAATGCAATAAATATAGCGGGAATAGTGTAAGCAAAGGCCATAACACTATATTGTGCAACTTGAGTATATGTAATACCTTTCATTCCCCCTAAGCCAGCATAGAAAAATACAATTAAAGCTCCGATTAATACTCCTGATGGAATTCCGATACCAAATAATTGAGAGAATACTACACCTACTCCTCGCATTTGTCCCATGATATAGGTCATGCAAATAAATAAAGCACATACAACAGCAACAGCACGAGCTGTCTTGGAATAGTATCTATCTCCGATAAAATCAGGAACAGTCGCTTTTCCAAACTTTCTTAGAAAAGGAACCATTAAAATAGTTAGAAGTACGAATCCGCCAGTCCATCCCATTAAAAATCTTGATCCATCATACCCACTAATAGCAACCGTTCCAGCCATAGATATAAATGTTGCCGCAGACATCCAATCAGCAGCGGTAGCCATTCCATTTGCTAATGGAGATACTCCACCACCAGCCGTATAATACTCCTTGGTAGAGCCTGCCCTTGAGCGAATTGCAATCCCTATATATAGAACAAAAGACAGTCCAATAAAAATAAGATTTAGAGTTTGTTGACTCATATCTCATCCTCTTCTGAATAACCATGTTTATCATCCAGTTTATTCATTAGAAATGCATAAGAAATAATAATCAAAACAAAAATAATAATTGATCCTTGTTGTGCCATCCAAAAACCAAATGGGGCATTTCCAATAGATGGAATATGTAGATCCATCCAATCTCGAAAAAGTATCCCACAACAAAAACTAGATAAAAACCAGATACCTAATAAAGAAAATAAAATAGTTAAACATGATCGATGATAGGATGAATTATTACTTTTCATCTCTATAGGTTAGCTTGACTAGCTATCAATTTACAATATTAAAAAACCTACAGGTATTAATAAAGGTTTGCTCAGCCAATAAAGTAACAGACTGTTTCCTAAATTCAGAAGCTTTATTAAGAACATGAATTAAGTTTGCGGGTTCATTTATTTCAGATCTAATTCCATATGGTAATAAATCTGGCGCATCTGTTTCTAATAATATTTTATCAGAAGGTATATTTTTTATAACATCGGCAGCTTTTTTATTATTAAGGCGAGTAATTGTTCCAGAAAACGAAATGTATGCTCCTATTTTTAATAACTCTTTTGCAGTTTCAATAGATCCTCCATAACAATGAATCATTAATCCGCCCGGTAATTCTCCTATATCTTTAAGAATTTTTAACAATCTTCCCCAAGCACTTCTACAATGAATACTAACCGGGCGCTGAAATTCTTTAGCTATTTCAAGTTGATCATAGAAAACAATCTCTTGTTCTTCTATATCAACTCCTGAGTCTCCTTTAGTATCAGGGTCTATACCAATTTCACCAACTCCTGCATTTGGGTACTGAAATAAATATTTCTTTAATTTGCTCTGCCAGTTCTCTGAACGAAGGGCAAGAAACCAAGGATGTAATCCAAAAGATGGGTTTATTATATCAAATCTATTATTTAATTCTTCTACTCTAGACCAATCTTCTTCAGTTGTAGATTTTACCGCTATATATTTAATATTATTCTTATTTGCCGAATCCACAGCAATCTTTACTTGAGGAAATATGCGTAAATCCTGTAAATGGCAATGTGCATCAAATAGGTTCATATTTTTTTCTACTATGATTAACTTCTTTTCTATAGTCTCTAAGCGATGAAGGCTATCATATTTATTTTATTAAGTTCTATTACAAATATTATTGCGAGTCTAAGTATTGCTATATATATTCACGTCGATTTTTTAATATAATTAGATAAACTTTTCTTAAAAAAGGAGAATAAAAATGTCTGAAATAATTGATGTAAATGCTCGCGAAATTCTTGACTCACGAGGCAATCCAACACTAGAGGTTGATATTATATTAGACTCTGGAGCTACAGGCAGAGCAGCTGTTCCATCTGGAGCATCAACAGGAGTAAATGAAGCGCTTGAACTTCGTGATGGAGATAAAGATAGATATTTAGGTAAAGGTTGTCAGAAAGCTGTAGAAAATGTTAATGAAATAATTGCTCCTGCTATCCTAGGTATGGATGCTATTGATCAATTAGGCATAGATAATCTAATGCTAGAATTAGATGGAACAGATACTAAATCAAAACTTGGAGCAAATGCAATGTTAGGCGTTTCACTGTCGGTTGCTCATGCAGCGGCCGATGAATTA
Organism: Pontiellaceae bacterium; assembly: GCA_045566035.1. GTDB lineage: Bacteria > Verrucomicrobiota > Kiritimatiellia > Kiritimatiellales > Pontiellaceae > Pontiella. The sequence continues at coordinate 32,927 of JBJLEI010000013.1, forward strand.
GGAATTCCATTATTTAGATATATTGGCGGAACAAATGCAAAATCTATTCCTGTTCCAATGATGAATATTATTAATGGTGGCTCTCATTCTGATGCACCTATTGCTTTCCAAGAATTTATGATCCGACCTGTTGGCGCATCAACCTTTAAAGAAGGCCTTCGATGTGGTGCTGAAGTATTTCATGCACTTAAAGCAATTATTAAGAAAAAAGGTTTATCGACAGCTGTAGGTGATGAAGGTGGATTTGCACCAAATTTTTCTGGAGGTACAGAAGAGGCATTAGACTCAATTATGCAAGCAATTAAGGATGCGGGATATGAGCCAAAGAAAGATGTTACTATTGCACTTGATTGTGCTGCTTCTGAATTTTTTGAAGATGGTATATATAATTATGCTAAATTTGAAGGGGAAAGTGGTGCACGACGATCTCCTGCTGAACAATCAGACTATCTATCTGAGCTAATAAGTGCTTATCCGATAGATTCTATTGAAGACGGGATGGATGAGGAAGATTGGGATGGATGGAAAATACTAACACAAAAAATTGGAGATAAATGCCAATTAGTTGGAGATGATTTGTTTGTTACAAATGTTAAATTCTTATCTAGAGGAATAAAAGAATCTTGTGGTAATTCTATTCTAATTAAAGTAAATCAAATTGGTACATTAAGCGAAACACTTGACGCAATAGAAATGGCACATAAAGCAGGATTTACTGCTGTTGTTTCTCATCGTTCAGGCGAAACATCTGATAATACAATAGCTGATATTGCAGTTGCTACAAATGCTGGACAAATTAAAACTGGTTCATTGAGTCGATCGGATAGAATATCAAAGTATAATCAACTACTTCGTATTGAAGAGATGCTTGGTACTGATAGTAGGTATGGGGATTAAAAAATATTATATCAAAAAAAGGACGACATTGTCGTCTTTTTTTTTGCTCTTGCGAGAGAATCATTCTCTAGTTATGATAAAACATAATGCAACGTACAAATAAAATTTGGAATATCATAAATCTAAGTGCTATAGGTATCCTAGTAACCGTGATAGTAATAGGTATTATCTTTGCCTTTGCTCCTAAGATTAAAAATAAAGATACCTACCAAAAAATATATGAAGCAAATAAAGCTAAAACTGAAAAATTAAAGCTAGAAGAAGAACAAATTAAAATAAATATTGAACGTATAAAAAAAGATCCAAGCTTTGCAGAAAAAATTGCTCACGAAAAGGGATATGCTAGAGAAGATGAAACTATTTTTTATTTTCCAGATGATATAAAAGAAAATGGACTTTAATAAATCAATTGCATATACAATTTCTGGCTCAGATAGCGGTGGTGGCGCAGGTCTTCAAGCTGATTTAAAAGTATTTTCTGCCTTTAAAGTTCATGGTTGTTCCGTGACAACTGCAATTACCTCTCAAAATACATTAGGTATTCAACATGTTTTGCAAATTCCAAAAGAAGTAATTTTATCTCAGTTTGATAGTTTAAAAACTGATTTACCTCCTAATGTCATTAAAACTGGAATGTTAGGGGATGCAATCGAGACGGTTTATGAAATATTAAAAAAAATATCTGTTCCAATAATATGTGATCCTGTTCTTAATTCGAGTTCTGGTACAAGTTTATTAACAAAAGAAAAATTAGACTTTTTTAAAAAAAATATACTTCCTTTAACATCTATACTTACGCCGAACCTTATTGAATCAAAAATATTACTTGAGAGAGACGATCTGACAAGTGAGGAAATGGCAAATGCATTTTTGGATTTAGGAGTTAAATCTATATTAATAAAAGGTGGTCATTCTAAAAATGATATATGTAGTGATTTTTTTAATGATGGTATTAAATCGTTTTTTATGGAAAGTCAAAGAATTAAAACTCGATCTACACATGGAACAGGTTGTATTCTTTCATCCGCAATAGCTGCCTCTATTGCATCAAAACAAAAAATGGATCAAGCTGTAATAACAGCCAAGACTTATTTAAACCAAGCATTAAACAATGCAGAAGAAATAGGTAATGGATTTGGGCCGGCGGATTTCGCTCCACCTTGTAATGAGATTAATTATAAGCCGAACATTATTTGAAATAACTAAAATTTGTGTAATATTTAAAAAAATGGATTCATTAACTTTATATTTTACTCTTTTGACAAGTGGATTTGTCTTAATAGGCATTGAAATCTTTCTTCCTGGAGGAATTCTTGGAATTCTTGGTGCTATTATTTGGCTTATAGCTTCTTACATAGGATGGAATAATTTTGATTATCCGTGGAGTAGTATAAGCTCAATAGGGTTATTACTTCTTTTGATTGCCACGCTTTACGTATGGATACGGTTTTTTCCAAAAAGTAAAATGGGTAAAAATTTAACGCTAAATGATTCCATAACTGGTTCGTCATCCTATAGTGAACAAAATATTCTTGTTGGAGATGAAGGCAAAGCGATTACAACGTTACGCCCTGCTGGTATAGCTTTGATTAAAGATCAACGAGTGGATGTTGTTACAAATGCATCATGGATTGAAGAGGGTTCAAAAATTAGTGTTACTAATGTGCATAAGGGTCATGTTGAAGTTAAGCAAATATAATTTACTAAAAAACGGAGAATAAAATGAACGGAGCAAGTTTAATAATCGTAATACCTATAGCAATTTTAGCGATAATATTTTTCGCTATGGCACTTTCTGTATTTAACTTATGGGTAAGAGCATTGTTTGCTCAAGCTAGAGTAAGAGTAATAGACTTAATAGGAATGAAATTAAGACGTGTACCTCCGACACAAGTTGTTTTAACCTACATTTCTGCTGTTAAAGCTGGACTGAATCTTTCAACTGGGATGCTAGAAGCTCATTTTTTAGCTGGTGGAAGTATTCGAAATGTTGTTCGTGCTCTTATTGCTGCCGAAAAAGCAAATATTGAAATCTCTTTTCAACAAGCTGCAGCGATAGATCTTGCAGGAAGAAATATTGTTGATGCTGTACAAACTAGTGTTAATCCGAAAGTAATTGACTGTCCAGATCCCAATAAAACCTCTGGCGGTATGTTAGATGCCGTAGCAAAAGACGGAATTCGATTATTAGTTAAAGCTCGAGTAACAGTTCGTACAAATTTAGAGCGTCTAGTTGGTGGAGCAACTGAAGATACAATTGTTGCTCGTGTTGGACAGGGTATTGTAAGTGCTATCGGCTCAATGGCCTCCTATAAAGATGTTTTAGAAAATCCAGATGCTATTAGTCAGAAAGTTCTAAATAGTGGTTTAGATGCACAAACTGCTTTTGAAATAGTATCAATTGATATTGCCGATATATCTGTTGCCGGTGTAGGCCAAATATCTAATGTTGGAGCAAAATTAGAAACTGATCGAGCTGATGCTGATAAAATTATGCGTCAAGCTGAAGCTGAGGGTAGAAAAGCTATGGCTATTGCAGCTGAGCAAGAAATGCGAGCACGTGTGCAAGAAATGCAATCAAAAGTCATAGAAGCTCAAGCAGAAGTACCTCTTGCTTTAGCTGAAGCATTTAGAAAAGGTAATTTAGGTGTAATGGATTTTTATCGTATGCAAAATATTATGGCTGATACATCAATGAGAGAATCGCTTGCAAATGATGATGATGAAAATAATGAATAATGGATGAATTAATTCCATTCTTAATCTTTGTAGCATTTACTGTTTTTGAAATATTTAAGAAAAAACGGAAGAAAAAAAGTATTCCACCGATACAAAAGTCGGTGGAAACTATTCCTACCGAGCAATCATTTTCACCTACAGACGAAATATTAAAGGATCTATTTTCTTTTAATGAAGAAGTTACTGAAGAAGAAATAATCTCCAATGTAGATCCTATTATAGTGCCAAAAGAAAGTGAAGAGCTTGCTTATCAACCAACAACTATTAATATTGATGAAGCTTCTATAGTTAAAGAACAAACAAAGCATATTGGTGCAGCTATACAAGCAGCACCTTCAACATTACTTTCATTAAAAACACTTCAGATACCTTCTGTTCCACTTATTTCTTCAAATAAAAATAAATCATTAAAATTTCCTATAAAAAATAAAAAAGTTTTTAAACAATCTATTATCGCAAATATTATCTTTAAAGCTCCTAGAGCTTACGATACAAGTTTTGATAATTGTGATATATCCTAGAAATTACTTCTTTAAATTCTCTTCAAATAAGTAATTAAAAGCATTTCATCATAGATTGACCCAACACCTACAAGCATGTAATGTCCCTTCTCGTTATCGTAAAAAGGTATTAGATATGACTATGATGATTACAAATTTTAATAAGTTACTACAATCTAAGATTGTTTGGTTGTTTTTTATTGGCTTAGTTGTTTTTGCATTTGTTGCAATGGATATGGCTACTCCTGAGCCAAATAATCAAAAAAGAAACGATGTGATTGGTGCTGTCTTCAATCAAGAAATTAAGAGAGATCTATTTATGAGCTCTTATAATTCAGTGATACTTGATTATACTATTCGTAGTGGGCAAGAACTAAGAATTACAGATCAAATACATGAAGAAATTACCTCCGCAGCATGGGAAAGATTAGCTATTTTATTTAAAGCTAAAAATAATAATATTATTGCTACTGAAGAAAATATACGTGAACGAATTAAAGATATTATTCGTATGATAAGTCAGAGTGACTATTATGATCCGGATGTTTATACTGCATTTATTCAAAATTTCTTATATCCAAGATATGGCATAAGTGAAAAACAATTTGAATCCTTTATCTCTGAATCAATTATTATTGAAAAGATATTAGAGGAGATAGATCAAAACCCTTGGATTGACGAAGAAGAAATTATTGAAACATTTCATAATCTAAATGATACGCTCACAGTTCAATATGCTATTGTGAAAAAGGATAAGATTAAAGCGGATAAAATAAATGATATAGAAGCCAATACCTATTATACAAATAATCTTAATTCATTCGAAATACCTGAAAAAGTAAAAGTAAACTATATTAAATTTCCAATTAGTAATTATACGAATTCAGTTCTAATAACAGATCAAATGATTCTTAATTTGTACTCTAATCAGATAGAGCGCTTCCGTATTAAAAATAAGGATGAAAGTGTTACTGAATATAAATCATTAGATGATGTTAAAGATTTTATTACCACTGAAATAACATTAAGTAGCTCCGCTCAAAAAGCTTTAGATTCCGCCTATATATTTATAGATGATTTATACAAGGAGAGTGTTAACTTCATATCAAAAGCTCAGGAAGAAAATATTAATGTTCTTTCTCCTGATGCGTTTGCAATTGATGAATTTATTATCGGAATTAAATCAACTAAAGCATTTAATTCTGCAGCATTTAATTTGGAAGCTACTAAAGATGGCTATTATAGCGATCCTATTAGAGGTAAAGATAATATATATATCGTTGCGCTAGAGGATAAATTTGATTCTTATATTCCTTCGTTTGATGAAGTAAAAGAGGACATTTATAAAAAAGCACAGAATAGTGCAAATAACCTTTTCTACTCTAATTATGCAAACAAGCTGTATACTGATATTCAGAATTCTATTAATTCAAATATAGAATTTGTTGATGTACTTAAGGAATATGACCTTGATCTTCAAACAACAGAACCTTTTAGTCTTAATAATCCTATAGAAGGAAATCTGCAGTCTGAAATAATGAGACAAACCTATACAAATGTTGAAGGAACATTATCATCATTTATTAATTCTAATGAATTAGTATTGGTTTATATTAAGAAAAGGGATTTGGAGAATATTAAGTTACTTGATGAAAAACGAACAGATATTACCACGCTTTTAAGACAACAAAAAATCTTAGAGCTTATGAAAAATAAAAAGCAAGATATTATAAATGAAGCAACTATAGAAGTATATCAGGATATTTAGAAAGAAATATTATGCCTTTAAATCAACTCTTACTAATTTTTATTACGATACCAATTATTGAAATTGCTGTTCTTCTAAAATTAGATAATGCAATTGGATTAGGACAAACTATCTTTCTTATTTTTGTTACAGGAATAATTGGTGCATGGTTGGTCCGTCAGCAAGGTATATCTATTATTTTTCAAATTCGCAAAGAGTTGACTAACGGAAAGATTCCTGCAAAACAAATGATTGATGGCGTCATGGTCTTAATTGCTGGGGCTGTTCTTATTACTCCTGGGCTAATTACAGATATAGTGGGGTTTCTGCTACTAATACCATATACTCGTAATTTTATTCGTAAATGGATACGCTTTAAATTCGAAAAATATATTAATAGTACACATATAATAACCCGATTTTAAAAATTAATCGTAAAGATGATATGGATACATTATCGACAATTGATACCTCTGCTCCATTGTGCGTTGATTTAGATGGAACTCTTGTTAAAATTGATACATTACATCAAGGAATTCTTGATTTAATAAGGAAAAATCCAAAATATTTTTTTAAACTTTTCTTTTGGATGAATAAAGGTAGAGCAACCTTAAAACAAGAGGTAATGAAAAGATTAGATATCCACGCTCACCTCTATCCTTATAATAAAAAGTTTATCCGATTCTTATTAGATAAGAAAAAAAGCGGTCAGCAGATTATTTTAGTTACAGCAGCTAATCATCGAACAGCAAAAAGTATAGCTGAATATCTTAACATATTTGATGATATACACTCCTCAACAGATAATTATAACCTCTTTGGCTCTGCAAAACGGGATCTATTAATAGAAAAGTATGAATCCTTTGATTATGCTGGTGATAGTATTCACGATTTACCTATTTTCGAAAAAGCTAGAATTAAAATTTTTGTAAATCCTGATAAAAAATTAAAAAAGCATAAATCTGATATCATTATTAATGAACGAAATAATTTTTTTATATCAATAGTTAAAGCTTTACGTCTTCATCAATGGCTTAAAAATATATTACTTTTTACGCCTATGTTACTTGCTCATCAGCTTACTAATATTAACTCCTTATATAATGCAACTCTTGCATTTCTTGCATTTGGATTAACAGCATCTTCTGTTTATATTATAAATGATTTATTAGACTTAACATCTGATCAAAGTCATCAGAATAAATGTAACCGACCCTTTGCAGCGGGAGATATTCAATTGGTTACTGGTCTTTATATAATCCCAATATTATTAATCGGGGCATTCTCTATTAGCTTTTTACTTCCTCCAAGCTTTTCATTTATCTTGGTTCTCTACTTATTACTTGCTAACTCCTACTCATTAGTTTTTAAACAGATAATTATTTTTGATATAATATTACTAACTACCTTATATATTCTTCGTATAATAAGTGGTTCTTTAGTAACAAATGATGAAATATCTCTTTGGTTTTTTTCTTTTATAGTAACCTTATTCCTGAGTCTTGCTTTGGCAAAAAGGTGCATGGAATTAGTTGATTTAAAATCAAATAATGAAGCAAATATAATATACCGCAATAGAGGCTACAAAATAAATAATTATCCCTTTATCTTTAAAATTGGTGTTGGTATCGGTTTTTTGTCTATTTTAATTATATTGGGTTATATATTAAGTCCTACTGCTCAGTCTCTTTATTCAAAGCCATCTTACTTATGGTTTCTTATACCAATAATCAGTTATTGGAAAATTCGCTTGTGGACACTTATTAAAAATAAAAAAATATTTGATGATCCACTGCACTTTGCAATAACAGATAAAAAAACTTATTTTATCGCTGTACTTATTTTTATTGTAATATATTTATCAATATAAACTGGAGAATTTGTATATGGATGAAGAAATAAATTTAGTTATTGCCGGTTCAATTGGAATTGACACAATCGAAACACCTAATGAAAAAAAAGAAAGTATTCTTGGTGGATCAGCAAGCTATGCTTGTGCTGCTGCATCATTTTTTTCAAAACCTGGTATGATTGGAATCGCTGGAACAGATTTACTACAAACTCATAAGGATTTATGGAATGAAATGAATATTGATCTTAGTGGATTGCAGATCAAAGATGGTAAAACATTCAGATGGTCTGGTAAATATGGATCTAATATGGATCATCGAGAAACGCTTTCAACCGAGTTAAATGTGTTCGAAAACTTCAAGCCAACTATGCCAGCAAATTATAAAAAAGCTGATTATCTTTTTTTAGGTAACTTTCACCCTAAGCTCCAATTGGATGTTTTAAATTTATCAGATAATCCTAAATTCGTACTTATTGATACAATGGATTTATGGATTAACACCGCAAAAGAAGATCTTTTAACAGTTATTTCTAAATGTAATATGCTGACTCTTAATGAATCAGAAGCTATATTATTTACATCTAAAGAAAACCTTATTGATGCAGCAAAAGAACTTATTTCGTTAGGTCCTGATTTTATTCTTATTAAAAAAGGTGCACACGGCTCTATACTTTATTCTAGAGATTCCTTATTTCTTCTTCATGCGTATCCTATTTCAAATTGTTGCGATCCAACAGGTGCTGGTGACAGTTTTGCTGGAGGATTAATGGGTATGTTAGCAAAAGTAGATAAAGTAGATATAAACTCCATCCGACTTGCAATGATTTATGGAACGATTACGGCTTCTTTTGGTATTGAGAAATTTAGCTTAGATCGCTTTATATCATTAACAAATAATGAAATTGAACAACGATTTGAAAATTTTGAAAACATGTGTTCTTTTTAATTTAGGGATAACGCATCAACATCGATAACTATCTTTAGATCCTTTGGAAAATGGGCATTATCAAGTATGTATTTTATTGGCTTAGTTATCCTTGCTGTGTGATCAGCACACAACATGATTTGATATCTAAAAGATCCTTTTGCTTTTGTTATACTTGCGGGTAATGGCCTAGTAGCTTTTACCGTAGGAGGAAGTATGTCTTCAAGCTCTTTAAAAAAAGATTCGATACAATTAATCACAACTAACTCATTTGGACCCTTAAAAGTAACCATCACAAGATGAGCATACGGTGGATACATCATCTGTTTTCGGAAGGATAAATCATTATTACTATATACATCCTCATCTAATTTACTTGCTGCAATTATAGATGGATGTTTGGGATTATATGTTTGGATTACAACCTCTCCTGGTATATCTCCTCTCCCTGCTCGACCAGCAACTTGTGTTAATAATTGAAAGGTTCTTTCTCCAGCACGAAAATCTGGTACATGAAGCGAAATATCAGCATTTAGGACCCCAACAAGTGTAACATTTGGAAAATCTAAACCCTTAGCAATCATCTGTGTTCCTATTAAAATATCAATTTTACCAGCACGAAATGAATTTAATACTTTTTCATAAGAATCCTTCTTACGCATACTATCTGAATCCATCCTAACTATTCGATTAGATGGACAAAGTTTTTCTAGAACCTCCTCTATTTTTTCTGTTCCACTTCCGGAATATTTATAATCTAAATATCCACAACTAGGGCATTTAGGAGGAAATTCTTCTTCGGAACCACAAATATGACAAATTAATTTATTCTCCAGCTTATGATAACTTTTTGTGATACTACATTCTGTACATTCACTAACATATCCGCATTTTTCACACATTAATGAAGAAGAAAATCCGCGTCTATTTAGAAAAAGAATTACCTGTTCTTTTTTATTTATTCGCTCATATATTCCATCAACTAACTCCTTAGAAAATAAGGTCGCATGACCAATCTTTTCGGCCTCTATTGCCATATCAATTATTCGTATTAAAGGCATTCTTCTGTTATCAACTCGATGTGTTAATTCAACTTTTTCATAACGCCCTATCTGCGCATTATGAAACGATTCTAATGAAGGCGTTGCAGAACCTAAAACAACACAGCAATTCTCAATTTTACCTCGCATAACTGCAACATCTCTTGCATGATATCTTGGTGATTCTTCCTGTTTATAAGTTGGTTCATGCTCCTCATCTACAATAATTAATCCTAAATTATCAATTGGAGAAAATAATGCTGATCTCGCACCAACAACTATTTTTGCGGATTTACTATGAATTCTATGCCACTCATCATGCCGCTCTCCATCAGATAGACTAGAATGTAAGACTGCTACAATTTCTCCAAAGCGAGCTTTAAACCTCTCTACTGTCTGTGGAGTTAAAGCAATTTCTGGTACTAAAACTATAGCTCCTTCCCCTCGCTTTAATGCATGTTGGATTGCTTGCAAATAAATCTCTGTCTTTCCACTTCCCGTTACTCCTTTTAATAAAACTGTAGAAGATTTATTTTGATCTATTTTTTTACAAATATTTATTAATGCATTTTTCTGCTCTTCCATTAAATCAAGCGGCTGAGTAGGAATGAGGTTTACGGAATTGAAAGGATTTCTTCTTAACTCTTTACGAACTAACTTAACAATATTCTTTTTTTCTAAAGAGCGAATTGGTGAATCGGAACAATTAATTTTATTCTTAATCTCTGATAGAAGCAAAGGTCCATCATGACGCTTTAATAACTCGATAATCTTCGTCTGAATTAATGAAAGTTTTATATCTTGATGTTCTAATAAAATAACCACGAGTTGTTTTTTATGCGCTATTCCTTTTTTACGAACAACGCTTGGCAAAACAGCTTTCACGGCATGTTCAATAGGTGCACAATAATAATCTGCTATCCAATAAGCTAGCTTAATGACATTATTCGGAATGAAGGGACTATCACCAACAACTTCATAGATTTCTTTTAAATTCTTTAAGTAAGAAGACTTTGTGCTTAAACCAACTACAAAACCTCTTAATTCTCGACCATGAAAAGGAATATAAACTTGGGATCCGATCTTTATTAAAGATTGTAATTTTTCTGGAATCTTATAATCAAATTCCTTATCTAAAGATACCTCAATTACTACATTTGCTATTGATTTCATGGACTTATAGGATAACTTTGTGTAACAGAAAAAACAGTAAAAAAAGTCATCACTTGAAAAGTACCAAAAAAACCATAGTATAACTAAGTGAATAAATTAAATACAATTGATTCAATTAAACCAGATTTATCATTAATTGATAAAGCATGTCGTATTATATCTAATGGTGGATTAGTTATTATGCCAACAGAAACTGTTTATGGAATTGCATGTGATCCGGAAAATTCTAACGCGGTTCGAAGACTTCAGGAAATTAAGGGAAGAGATAAGAATAAGCCTTTATCCTACCTGGCTGGCTCTATCAACCAGGTAAAAAAAGTATGTATAAATTGGAATAGCGGAATTGATTCTTTATGTAAGAAATTTTGGCCTGGACCGCTAACTATTGTTCTGGAGACGAAAAATGGCTGGTTAGGATTTAGAGTTCCTGATCATAATATACCTATTTTGATATGTAATGCCTATGGAAGTTTTTTAGCTCTTACTAGCGCAAATATTAGCGGAAAACCCGATGCATCAACTGCTAAATCTGCTGCTAGTTTAGATGCTGATTTAATTTTAGATGGGGGAATCTCATCCGATCAAGCTATTCCAAGCAGTGTTATAAAGATTGATGGTGCTAATTTAGAAATTATACGCGAAGGAGTTTTAACTTTTTCTAAGCTCAATGAATGCTTTAGTTATGGGATAAACGCATGAAAAATATTTTATTTATATGCACTGGTAATACCTGTAGAAGCCCAATGGCAGAGGCTCTTTTTAATCTAAAAATGAACTCTAATGATCCGTGGAAGTGCTCATCCGCAGGCACTCATGCAATGAACGGAATGCCCGCATCCCTTGAATCACAAGTTTCTATAACTAAAAAAGGTGGAAATTTAAAAAATCATAAAAGTCGTTTGTTAACTAAACAAATATTATCAGATTCAGATTTAATTCTAGTAATGACTGATGGTCATAGAAACTTCATAAAAGAAAACTTTCAAGATGTTGGTAAGCGAGTTTACTTGATTAACGAACTAGGAACGTCAAAGATTCAAGATATTAGAGATCCGTATGGAAAATCTTTTGAAAATTATGATCATGCCTGTAATGAAATAGAGTATGCTGTTGAAGAGTTATTAGTTTTTTTACGATTAGGAAAAAAATAAAAAAGGGAATTATGAGAATTGCTATAGGGTCTGACCACGGTGGATTTGAACTAAAAAACCATTTAACCAATTTATTAAAAGAAAAAAATATAGATGTAATTGATCATGGCTGTAATAGCACAGATGCAGTTGATTATCCTGATCATGCGGCAGGAGTAGCTAAGGATGTCTCCACTCGTATTGCGGACCAAGGAATTATTATTTGTACCTCTGGAATTGGAGTTTCTATCACAGCAAATAAATTTCAAGGAGTTCGTGCTGCTTTATGTGTTAATTCTTCTTCAGTAAAAACAGCTCGTGCTCACAATAATGCAAATATTCTTTGTCTAGGAAGCTTGCACACTTCTTTATCGGATCTAGATGAAATTTTAACTCTTTGGCTATCCACTGATTTTGATAAAAGTCGACATTCTAAACGAGTAGATAAAATACATAAATATGCCAGTCATAATGAAAGTACAGAAGCAGTTAAAGAAACAGATCCAGAAATTTTTGATTTACTTCTCAAGGAGGATCAAAGACAGAAGGAAAATATTGAGCTTATTGCATCAGAAAATATAACCAGTAAGGCGATTCGCGAAGTGCAAGGCTCAAGAATGACTAATAAGTATGCGGAGGGCTATCCTTCTAAACGCTGGTACAATGGTTGTGAGTGGGTAGATGGAGCTGAAAATCTTGCTATAAATCGGGCAAAAGATCTTTTTAAAGCAGAACACGCAAATGTTCAGCCACATAGTGGAAGTGGAGCAAATATGGCTGTTTATTTTTCTCAACTCCAACCTGGGGATACTATTTTAGCAATGAGTTTAGCTGAAGGTGGTCATTTGACTCATGGTCATCCAATGAATTTTTCTGGTCGTTTATTTAATATTATTCCATATGGAGTAAATTCTAATGATGAAAATATAGACTATGATAATATTCAAAAACTTGCAGAAGAACATAAACCAAAAATGATTGTAGCAGGAGCTAGTGCATATTCACGAATTATTAATTTTGAGCGTATAAGAGCAATATGTAATTCAGTTGGAGCATTAATGATGGTTGATATGGCTCATATATCCGGTTTAGTTGCGTCCGGTCATCATCCAAGTCCAACAGCGCTTGCGGACTTTGTTACCACAACAACGCATAAAACATTACGAGGACCAAGAGGTGGTTTAATTTTATGTAAAGAGCAATATGCTGCTGATATTGATAAGCAAATATTTCCTGGAACTCAAGGAGGACCGCTTATGCATACAATAGCCGCTAAAGCTGTTTGTTTTGGAGAGGCTTTAAAGCCCGAATTTATTAATTATATTGATCAGGTGGTTAAGAATGCACGTGTTATGGCCGATGCTCTATCTGATGAAACTATTAGAATTGTATCTGGTGGAACTGATAATCATTTAATGCTAGTAGATTTATCTAAAACAAATGCAACTGGAAAAGATGCGGCGGCAAGTTTAGATAAAGCAGCAATAACGGTTAATAAAAACTCCATTCCTTTTGATACTAAAAGTCCATTTGTAACATCAGGAATTCGAATTGGAACTCCAGCTGTTACTACTCGAGGTATGAAGGAAAATGAAATGCTATTAATCGCGGATATGATTAAACGTCTTGTTAAAGATACAAGTAATGAGTCATTAATAGAGGAAGTAAAAAAAGAAGCTATTGCTCTATCCTCTGGCTTTCCAATTGATTAATGAAGTTATTTATTTTCTAAGTCTTTAAGAATTATTTGTAGAATCTTCCACGATTCTTTCTTACTCTCAGGATGATTAACCATATAATCTAAATCATAAATTTTCATCATTGGTATTTTATGAACTAGATACTTATTTTCAGTTAACTTATCGGTATGTTTTATTTCTTTTCCAATAAAATCACTTATTTTATCTCCTAATGCTACAATATACTTAGCATTAGTTTGTACTATTTCATCGCTTAGAACTTTTCTAATTCTTGGATGCTCTAAACTTACCATTACTACTGAAACGTTATTAATAGTATATTTCATAGCATTTATTATTTTACCAAGTAATTCTCCTTTATCGTTCTCAAAAATATTTTTTTGCTGTTTATTTGATTTTATACCAATAAATTGAATATCAGGTTTGTTTTTCTTACCCTGAATTAGAAGAGGAATATTATCATTTTCTTCATCATGAAAATTTTTAAATATAGATGGATCGCATTCAAGCTCATCCAATCCAAAAGATTTTTCTAATTTAAGATACTCCTCAAGTTTTTCAACTGCATCATTTAAGGATTTAATAGCCATTATACCAACTCTCTTTGATTCTGAATTACTATATTGATATCATTTGGTATAGGAGCCTCTAATAAAAGCTCTTTATTTGTTATAGGATGCAATATATTTAGTGATTGTGCGTGAAGCATCTGTCTTTTTATTAATTCTTTTCCAATAAAATCACTTTTATTCCTACCGTATAAAGTATCTCCAAGAATTGGATGTCCAATATGTGCAAGATGTACTCTTATTTGATGTGTGCGACCTGTCATAATATTAATCCGAACTAATGAGGAGTTCTTGAATTTTTCTTGAATTTTAATAATTGAAATTGCTTTTTTTCCGCCATCTTTAAGAACAGATTGTTTTTTTCTATTTACCTTATTTCTACCTATATTATTTTCAATTCGTAAATTATTTATAGGAATACCATAGACTAGTGATAAGTAACTTTTTGAAACCAAACGATTCTTAAATTGATTCTGTAAAGCATCTTTTATTTGATTATTCTTAGCTACAATTATTACTCCACTTGTATCTTTATCTAATCTATGAACTATTCCACTTCGTTCAACATGAGAAAAAACTTCATCATAAAATAGTAATCCGTTTAACAATGTTCCTGTACTATTTCCTGCACCTGGATGAACAACAAGATTTGCAGGTTTATTAACAGCTAGTAAGTAATCGTCTTCATATAAGATATTTATTCTTATATCTTCTGCTAACGGAACTTCGCCTGGAGACGCTTTTAATACCCAAGTAATCTTATCATCAGCTAGAATTTTTTGATTTACCTTAACAGACTTTCCATTAACCTTTGCTATTCCTTGATCGATTAGTATTTTTGCCTGAGAACGAGTTATATTTGCAACTCCCGCTAAAACATTATCAAACCTTAAACCCATGTCAGATGCTTTAGCAATTGATGATTCCATCATAATTTAAAACCCTTGGCATTTCTTTTATATCTTACAAATCGACAAAAGTATGTTTTTCGTTTTCAGCTCCAGGATGAGTTACGGCTCCATCACATGCAGGACCAACTAATTGAGCGTATTTATATAATGCACCTGACGTATAATTAGTTTCTCTAGGCTTCCAATCTTTTCTTCGGTTTTCTAGCTCCTCATCAGATAATTTAACTTCTAATGTTCCGCTCTCTGCATCTATACGAATAATATCTCCGTCTTTTAATAATCCAATCGGTCCTCCAACCGCAGCCTCAGGTCCTACATGACCAATACAAAAACCTCGAGTTCCTCCGGAGAATCTTCCATCTGTAATTAATGCCACTTTATCTCCAGCACCTTGCCCATATAATGCAGCGGTAGTTGAAAGCATTTCCCTCATACCTGGACCGCCTTTAGCTCCTTCATATCTAACAACAAGTACTTCTCCATCTTTATATTTCTTTGACTGAACTGCATCAAATGCGTCTTGCTCGCCATCAAATACTCTTGCGGGTCCCTCAAAAACTAGTTGATTAAGTCCGGCAATTTTAACAATTCCGCCCTCAGGTGCTAAATTTCCTTTTAATCCAACAACTCCTCCTGTCGGATGTATAGGATTAGAAATTGGAAAAACTACATCCTGATTTTTTGGAAGTGAAACATTTGCATAATTCTCTGCTATTGTTTTCCCTGTTACGGTTATACAATCTCCATGAATATATCCATGATCCAATAGCTCTTTGATAACAACACCAACACCACCTACGTCGAATAAATCTTTAGCAACGTATTTTCCACCTGGACGTAGATTTGCAATATATGGTGTTTTTTTGAAAATCTCTGCTACATCAAATAAACTAAATTTTATTCCTGCTTCATGAGCAATTGCTGGTAAATGAAGAGCTGCATTAGTAGAACCACCAGTGGCAGCAACAATAGCTGCTGCATTCTCTAATGCTTTATATGTAACTATATCACGAGGATAAGGTCCGCCATTTTTAATTAAATTAACAACTGCTGAACCAGAGGCTTTTGCATACTCATCTCTACTTTCATATGGTGCAGGCGCTCCAGCTGAATTAGGTATTGCAAGCCCCATAGCTTCTGAAACACACGCCATAGTATTAGCAGTAAACTGACCGCCACATGCACCTGCTGATGGACAAGCTACACACTCTAATTCCTTTAAATCAGCATCTGAAAATTCACCACTTGCATGCTTTCCAACTGCTTCAAAAACATTTACCACATCGACATCTTTTCCTCTAAATTTTCCAGGAAGAATAGTTCCTCCATACATAAAAACAGATGGGATATTTAATCTAACCATAACCATCATCATTCCAGGCAATGATTTATCGCAACCTGCTAAACCAACTAATGCATCATAACAATGCCCACGCATAGTTAATTCTACAGAATCTGCAATAACCTCTCTAGATACTAATGAAGACCGCATACCTTCATGACCCATTGCAATTCCATCGGTAACTGTAATAGTAGTAAATTCTCGTGGAGATGCTTTAGAAGCTCTAACACCTTTTTTAACTGCTTGGGCTTGACGCGATAAGGAAATATTACATGGAGCAGCCTCATTCCAACATGTAGCAACTCCCACTAAAGGTTGATGAATTTCTTCTTCAGTCATTCCCATAGCATAATAATATGAACGATGAGGTGCACTTTCTACTCCTTCGGTTACATATCTACTTACTAACTTTTCTTTATCCCACCCATTAGGGTGAGATTTTTTTTCATTAAAAGCCATTTTTTCTTCCTCATTGTTAAATACCCTACTAAAATACCAATCTAGTTATATAAAAGAAACTTAAAAAGAGACGAGCAATAATACTTTTTGATGCTTATTGTTAAATTATGAATGAAAAATGGATAATAGAAGAGTTAAATAAAGCTGAAAAAAATAATTTATTACGTCATGTTACTATTTCTCCAAGTGCAGGAAGTGTATTTAGCATAGCTAAAAAGAGATTTATTAATTTCTCAAGTAATGATTATTTAAATCTAATAAAGCATCCAACTGTGCTTGAATTCTCAAAAAAAGCAATTGATGACTATGGAGCGGGTTCTGGTGCATCTCGTTTAGTTTCTGGATCTCTTCCTATTCATCATGAATTAGAAGAAAAAATTGCTTCACACAAAAATTATACGGATGCTCTTATTTTTGGCTCTGGTTATATGACAAACATTGGTGTAATTCCTGCTATTGCTAATAAAAATGATGTGATTTTCTCTGATAAACTTGTTCATTCTTGTATTCTAGATGGTATTCATCTTTCAGGTGCTAAACATACTAGATTCCATCATAATGATGTGACGTCCTTAGAAGAAAGGCTTGATAAATATAATAAACATCTTGGTAAGAAAATAATTATAATTGAATCAGTTTATAGTATGGATGGAGATTTAGCGCCTCTACAAGAAATTACTCGGATAGCCAATAAACACAATGCTATTTTAATGGTAGATGAGGCGCATGCAACAGGAACTTTTGGCTTGCATGGTAGAGGAAGAGTTAGTGAATTTAATCTAGAATCACAAGTAGATATAACTATGGGCACAATGAGTAAAGGAATGGGAAGTTATGGTGGCTTCATAGCATGTTCCTCAGAAATAAAAAAATTACTTATACAGAAGGCATCCTCATTTATTTATACAACTGCACCACCGCCTAGCGTTATTGGAGCCTCTTTGGGGGCATTGCATATTCTAGAAAAGGAGCCAGATTTAGGACTTCAGCTTCAAACTAAAGCAAAAGTATTTAGAAAAAATTTACATGATGCTGGAATAGAAACACTTAAATCTGAAAGTCAAATTATACCAATTATAGTTGGTGATAATATATCCGCCTTAACTAAAGCCAGGAAGCTCAAAGAGGCTGGAATTATAGTTGGAGCGATTAGACCGCCAACAGTACCTACAGGAACCTCGCGACTTAGAATTAGTCTGAGTCTAGGGCATAATGAGGATGACATCCAATTTGCTTTAGAAAAAATTATCAAAATTGTGAAATCCTAAAATTATGAAATCTCTATTAATCATATCAGGTTGGGCTCACGGAAAAAATTCTATTGAACCTGTTGGTGATCTTTTTTCATCGATATTTAATGTTAAGCTTTTATCTGGAGCAGAAGCTTTAAAAAATAAGAATCTTCCAGAAACTGATTATATTATAGGTATTTCCATGGGCGGCATTCTTGCCTTAGATAAATTTAATCAAAATTGTAAAAAAATTGTTTTAATTTCCTCATCTCCTTGCTTTTGTAAAAAAGATAAACATTCATTCGGAACAGACGAGCGAATTATTAAAAAAATGATAGATAAACTTAGTACATCTCGTGAGGAGGTAATAGAAGAGTTTTTCACTAATGCTCATATGCCTCAAAAGCTAAAGAAAACTAAACAACAAAAGATAATGTCTTACGAAAATCTATCTGAGGGATTAACGTACATGAAGGATACAGATCTACGAAAAAAAATAATGAAAATAAAAATTCCAGTTCTGATTCTACATGGAAGTGAAGATAGAATAATACCGTTTAGTATCGCTAAATGGATGCACAAAAAAATGTCTGGAAGTAAGCTTGAATGCTTTAATTCATATGGACACATGATTTCCGTCCATGCATTTGATAAAGTTATTAAGGATATTAGGAATTTTCTTGGTTAAAATATCTTATTGTTGGATATGCCAAATCAATTCTTTCTTCCTTATCAAAAGCAATTAAAAGTTCTTCCCAAATATTCTGCTCTGTTCCTCTTCTCATTCTAGGATTTACTAAATAACGAATAGTGAGCATAACCCCTGAATCCTTAACACTCGTATAGACAATTGGCGTAAGTTTTCCGGCTACAATTAAATATTTTCTTGCCGCTCGTCTAATCTGATTTTGAGCTCCCTCTGATAAAGATTCTGCTTTATCTTGAGCAATATCTAACATGATCTCTTTTGCTCGCTTCCAATCACTTTCGAAGGATATTAATACTGGAATTTCATTCCAAATATATTCAAATCCTACATGTGAATTTGCTGTTGGATGTTTTAAAACTAGGTTATTTGGAACATGAATAATTCTTCCTGTACTTTGATCAGAGTCAACCCAATTTCCTATTTCAACAATACTAAATTGGAATAGTCGAATATCAATAACATCTCCTTGATGCCCATTAATTTCAATTCTCTCGCCGACACGAAATGGCTTCCTAGTTTCTATAAAAATAAAACCGGCTAAATTTGCAATTGTATCATGAAGGGCTATTGCTAAACCTGCACTAGCTAATCCAAGAAAAGTTCCAACAGATTGCATACCATTAAGCCAAACCGATGAAATAGAATATATCAATAATGCAGAATATACATATGTAAAAGTCTTTCGAAGGTTATAGGACCTTTTTTCGTCCTTAACATTTCTTCGTATTATCATATTCGTTATAATTCGAATAATTATAAATAAGATAATAGTCGAGAGTGTATAAATTAAATTCTCAACGCTTTTTTCACTTAAATTTAAAATATTTGCTAAATTTTTTACCATAAATATATGATATCAGAAAAAATATACGAATCAATAGTAGCATTTGCATTTGAAAAAATGTTTCATTAAAATATACAAGTTATGAATAATAAAAGATTTTCAAATGCTTCAAAAACATATGACCTTCATGCTGCTCCACAAAAACAGCTCGCACGAACAATTGTAGATTTTTTACCTATATTAGAAAACCCTAGTATTCTTGAAATTGGCTCAGGAACTGGTGTTTTAACTCGAAAGTTACAAGAAAAGTTTCCAAATTCAAAAATACATGCAATAGATATAGCAGATAAAATGATTGAATTTTGTAAATCTGAATTTTCACAATTTAATAATATTACTTGGCAAGTTGCAGATGGACAATTTTATCAAAATAGCCACTTGTATGACTTAATTGCATCTAATGCTACACTTCACTGGACAAGTAATTTATCTCAAACCTTATCGACTATTTATACTAACCTGAAGCCTGGTGGATTATTTATATTAGGTATGATGTTAAATGATACATTAAGCGAACTCAGAAATCTTAGAAAACATATTGCCCCAAAAAAAGGAGATGGGCCAATACTTCCAACAAAAAAAGATATTGATAGACAAATAAGTAGTATAGGATTTAATATAATTAAAGAGAATCATAACCATAGAAAAGTAGAATATTCAAATACTCAAGTTTTTCTTAAAACAATTCATCAACAAGGAGTAACTGCGCTACAAAGAAATGATTTACCTTTAAATCGATCTGAACTTCTTCAATTAATTAATTGCTATCAAAAAGTAAATTCAGATGATAATGGTGTCTATGCAACTTATGAAACAGCCGGGTATCTTTTAAAGAAGCCTATAGTATAAATTAGGAAAATAATGTCAGGATTTTTTATAACCGGAACCGATACAGACGCAGGAAAAACTGTTCTGATGAGCCTTCTTCTTGCAGCTTTTAATAGCCAAGGATATAAGTCTCTTCCAATGAAGCCAGCACAATCTGGGTGTAAAGATAATATTCCTGATCTAGATTATGCTTTATCTACAGCAGGAATTAAACCAACTAATGAGCAGCTCTCTTTGATGGCACCCGCTTGTTATTCCTCAGCCTGCTCACCGCATTTAGCAGCAGAGATAGAAAAAAATCCGATTAATTTAAGTAAAATAATGAAATCATTTTATGAGCTTAAGGAGCAATCGGATATACTTTTAGTTGAAGGGGCTGGTGGTATAATGGTTCCGCTCAACAGAAGAATATTGATGATTGATTTAATGAAAAAAATGCAACTTCCGGTTTTAATAGCTTCTCGACCAGGATTAGGAACCATCAATCATACCTTACTTTCGATTAATGCATTACAAAGACAAAATATTGAAATTGCAGGAATAGTATTTATGCATACACATATAGACTCTGAAGACTTTACAACAATGGATAATAAGAAAACTATTTTTGAATTTGGTTCTATACCTGTTATAGGCACTATACCATATGAAAAAAAATTAGGAGATGCTCAACCAAATAAATTTGATAATTTACCATCTAATATTAAAAATAGTGTACTCGAAATAACAAAAAGATTAGCTAAATGAAAACTCATTTATTCCATCCTTATACGAAATTTTCTGCTATTAAGAATGATACTTTTCCTAATATTGTATATGGTAAAGGAATTCATTTACAAGATGATCAGGGACATTCATACGTTGATATCATATCGAGCTGGTGGGCTTGTGCTTTAGGTCATAATCACCCAAAAGTGGTTAATGCAATAAAAAATCAGGCAGGTATTTTACAGCATTCAATAACAGGAAGTATGACGCATCCTAATGTTCTTACTCTATCTGATCGTTTAGTTAACATGATGCCTACTTCTGACCGTCACTGTCTATTTGCAAGCGATGGATCAAGTAGTATTGAAGCATCCTTAAAGATTGCTTTGCAGTATTGGCATAATATAGGTAAACCAGAAAAGAATTTACTAATCGGTATGGATCAAGCATACCACGGTGACTCTCTTGGCGCGTTAGGAGTAGGTTTTGTAGATTCATTTCATACACCATATAAAAATGTTGTTTCTTCCTCATTTAAATTACCTTTTCCTAAGCCAACTGAAAATGATGAAGATGGTTTTGAACCAGCGAAAAAGATCATAAATAAATATGCCGATCAAATGGCAGCAATAATTCTTGAGCCACTCTGCCTAGGTTCGGCTGGAATGAAAATGTACTCTACTGGATACCTAAAAAAAATTGCTAATCTTTGTGAAAAGAAAAATATTTTATTAATTATTGATGAAATTGCAATGGGATTTGGGAGAACTGGAAAAATGTTTGCCTTTGAACACGCAGGGATTGATCCGGATATAGTTTGTCTTGGAAAAGCCTTAACAGCAGGGTATATGCCAATGAGTTCCTGTATTGTTAAAGATAAAATTTATAATACTTTTAGTGATAATACCGATAAAGATTGTACGTTTTACCATGGGAATACCTATGCAGGTCATCCTATTGGCTGTGCAGCTGCATTAGCAGCTATAGAAGTTTATGAATCAGAAGAAACAATTAGAAAATCTATTGAAAAAGCTTCATTTATGAAAATGGAATTAAACGACTTTAATTCTATTTCTTGCGTAGAGAATATTCGAAGTCTAGGAATGATTGGTGTTGTCGAATTAAAGAAAGAATTTACAAAAAAAATACCTATAATAAAAAATACTTTAAAAGAATTAGGCTATTTATTTCGGCCACTAGGCTCCGTATTCTATTTAATGCCTCCATTAATTATTTCAAAAAAAGAACTAAAAAAAGCGATTGATGTATTAAAATTCGTTCTTAAAAATACTAAAGACTAATTGACCAATCACAAAAATTTTGAAGCATTTTTAATCCAACTTTTTGCGACTTCTCAGGATGAAATTGCGTTGCAAATACATTATCTCTCCAAAGACACGAACAATACTCTAAGCCATAATCTGTTTTACCAGCAACAACTCCTTTATCAATTGGATCTACATAAAAAGAATGAACTAAATAAAAATAAGACTGATTTTCTATATCTTTAAACATCGGACATTCTGTTTTTTGAATATGAAGTTTATTCCATCCTATCTGAGGAACCTTCAATTTACTTGACTGTTTAAACTTTTTAACCGAGCCAGCAAAAATATTTAATCCTGGTATATTTTTAGCCTCTTCAGAAGATTCAAAAAGTATTTGGAGGCCTAAGCAAATTCCCATTAATGGCTTTCCTGCTGAAATCCATTCTTTAATTAAATCAGAAAATCCATTTTCAGAAAGATGATTTGAGCAATCTCCAAATGATCCTACTCCTGGGACAATTAATGCATGACAATCTGCAGAATTTTCTGGACGAACTATAATTCGAGCATCCTGATTAAGATATTTAAGCGCATTAACTACGCTACCCAAATTTCCCATTCCGTAATCAATAATACCGATCACGTTTGACCTCCTTATGCACCTAAACGACCTTTACTTGATGGAACTTGATCTAATATCCTTGGATCTGTAGAGCACGCCATGCGAAGTGCTCGTGCAACAGCTTTAAAAGTTGCTTCAATACAATGATGTAAATCTTCTCCAAATTTTAATTCAATATGGAGGTTCATTCTTGCTGTATCAGCAAAAGAACGCCAAAAATGTTTAAAAATTGTGATATCTAAATCACGTATATATTTTTGATCGTGCTCAAATTTGTAAACAAAAAATGGGCGACCACCTAAATCTAGACAAACTTCTGATTGGGCTTGAGCCTCATCCATAGGTAATACCCAAAACCCATATCGGTTAATTGCTTTTCGCTCTCCTAATGCCTCATTTAATGCAGAACCTAAAACTAACCCTACATCTTCAACTAAATGATGGTAATCTACTTCAATATCACCATCTGCTTTTACTTGTAAATCAATGAGGGAATGCTTTGATAATAAATCAAGCATATGGTCTAAAAAAGGGATTCCAGTTTGATTATCGTATTCACCCTTGCCATCTATATTTAATGAAAGACTAATGTTTGTCTCAGTAGTATTTCGCTCAATTGATATTTGACGCTGTTGGCTCATAATAACTCCTTATTTAAAGAATACGTTCATTAAACGATTCTATCAAGAACGAAACTGCGTATCAGAATTATCAACTGAAACTGATGTATCAGGAGCAATAATCTGAATAGGTTCATCCATAGGAACTGGATTTAATTCTTGGATAATTAAATTAGGTTCATTTGGAGCATTTGTTAACGCAGGTTCATTTGCTTCGGGAATTTCAATTATACTCATATCCTCATTATCTATAAACCATAATCCAGTGGTAGAGCATCCAGAAACCAGGATTACACAAAAAAATAGAATTAATAACTTCTGCATTTCTTATATCTTTCATTAAATGAGTTGAAAAAAGTATCAAATGAATTTTCATTGATCAATGTATTAAATTTAGGAAGATACATATTTGAGCTTGTGCTCTTCATTTAGGGCTTCTAAAATACATATTTAAATTAGGTAGGAGTTATAATTATGGCAAGTATTACATTAGGCGGTAATCCAATCTCAACTATTGGTGATTTACCTCAAGTCGGTTCCGTTGCACCAATGTTTGATGGTGTGAAAAAGGATTTGGCATTATTTAACAGCGGAGATTTAATCGGGAAAAATATTATTATCAATATCTTTGCTAGTATCGATACAGGTATATGTGCTGATTCAACTAGAAGATTCAATAAAGAAGCAGCTATGCTGGATAATACGGCAGTTGTTTGTATTTCAAAAGATTTACCCTTTGCTCTTGGAAGAATATGTGATGCTGAAGAGTTAAATAATGTTATTCCTGTTTCTGCCTTCAACTCTTCATTCGGAACAGACTATGGAGTGACTATATTAGATGGGCCTATGAAAGGGCTACTTTCTCGTTCGGTTGTTGTTATCGATACCGAAGGAAAAGTTATTTATACAGAACAAGTTCCTGAAATTGCCCAAGAACCAAATTATGACTCAGCTATAGCAGCGCTAAAATAATGATGCGTTGTCCGCACTGTTATCAAAAAGTGGAACTCTTAGACGGGTATTGTCCTGTATGTACATTGCATCCAACTAAAACCTATAAGGTCATGCAAAAGAAAGAACGTTTGATTCGTTCTAAAATTATAGGTATTTATCTAACTGCATTTGCTCACCTTAGTATTGCAATAACCCTACCCTATCTATTACAAAAAGAATCCGACTGGTCAAATGGAGCAATAGCTGGATTTGGTATACTTCATTTAATAATTTTTATTTTACTATCAAAATTCAATTTACTTGGTTACCGAATAGCTGTTGCATACTATTTTGCTTATGGAATGGTCTGTGTGGTTACTATTCAACGAAGTAATTTTGGAGAGCAAGGAATAGGGCTTATTTTATGTTTTATTGCTTTGTATCTTATTGGAAATCAGACGGCTAAATCATTATTTGATAGAAGTCTACCTCGTCCACAAGTTTAAATTTATTTTATAAACGGTACAGCTAAATTTATTAATAATATTATCACTGTTGAGATAACGCTTATTCGGTGAAGTAATACAAATTTCTTCTTATCTCCAGAATCCGTTGCCTTGTTGGTAATGCCAATTAAAAGATAACACATTAGTGCAAGAAGAGATGATGCTAGAAATAGCATATTTAATGCACAGCATTTTGATATCATGGACATAATAAAATTAGCTAATGATAAAAAAAATCATTATAAAGAACTTTGGAAATAACGCTCTTAAAAATAAACTTATAAAAGGGGCTTCTAGCTTTTTAAAAACTAGCGGCGCAACCACAGATGTATGAAAAATTATAATACCTGCTATGATACCAGAAAAAAGAATTTGTATGTTTATGATTATATTCTATCTTTGATCTAAATCAACATATTCACGCAATGCAGAACCTGTGTATATCTGACGAGGTCTTCCAATACGTTGTCCCTGCGTATGAAGTTCTCTGTAGTTAGCAATCCACCCTGGAATACGTCCAATTGCAAATAACACTGTAAACATATCAATTGGAATATTTAATGCTTTAAGAAGAATTCCACTGTAAAAGTCTACGTTTGGATAAAGATTACGATCTACAAAATAACTATCACTACGAGCCATTTCTTCAAGTTCCTTTGCAATGCCCATTAGAGGATCATCTATATTTAACGCTTCTAAAACATTATCCACCTGTACCTTCAATACTTTTGCACGTGGGTCAAAGTTTTTATATACACGGTGTCCAAATCCCATTAACTTCACACCAGTAGATTTATCTTTAGCTTTAGCTACAAAATCGCTTGGTGCGATTCCGTCATTATAAATGCTATTTAGCATTTTAATAACCTCGCAATTAGCACCACCATGAAGAGGTCCCCATAATGCTCCTACTCCTGCTGATACTGAACTAAATAAATTAGACTGCGAACTTCCTACAATTCTTACTGTAGATGTAGAACAGTTTTGTTCGTGATCCGCATGAAGAATTAAGAATAAATCCATAGCTTTTTCAACAGCTGGAAGTACCTCATATGGCTGACCGGGTTCTGAGAACATAAGATGCATAAAATTGGCCGCATAACTTAAGCTCGGATCATATGAATTAGGCTCTTTTCCTAAGTTAACTCGATACTGCCCTGCAGCTAATTCAAGTACTTGTGCCATAATTGTATACAGTGGTCTTGTAAAACTTTCTCCTTCAGCTGCTACTCCTAAATCATCCGTATTGTGCGCAGCTAATACACTAATTAAAGAAGATAAAGTTGCCATAGGAGGTGCGTCTTTTGGAAAAGCTTTTAAATGACCTATAATATCCGATGGCATACCAGCAGCGCTATCAATACCAGCCTGGAAAGCAGCTTTCTCATCAACCGTTGGAAGATGTCCATATAGAACTAAAAAAGCACTTTCTAAAAAATCCGATTTTTCACAAAGTTCTTCTATAGCATAACCACGGTATCTTAAAATTCCTTTTCCACCATCGATAAATGTTATGTCTGATGTACATGATCCTGTATTACCATAAGCTGGATCTAAAGTTATTAATCCTGTTTCTGCTCGAAGTTTAGTTATATCTAAACCTGTTTCATTTTCTGTACCCGTTAATGAATCAAATTCGATAGTTTTTCCATCAAATGTTAGCGTTGCTTTTTTATCACTCATATTTTACTCCAAAATGTTTTATTTTAAGGTCGTATGTACAGTTTTACCAATATCTGCGGGAGATTCAACAACAACTAGTCCACATTCTTTCATAAATGCTTTTTTCGCTGCCGCTGACTCATCTGCACCAGAAACAATTGCACCTGCATGTCCCATTCGTCTGCCTGGTGGAGCAGTTTGACCAGCAATAAATCCAATAACAGGTTTTTTCATGTGATCTCGAACAAATTCTGCTGCTTCTAACTCCATAGAGCCACCAATTTCTCCAATTAATACAATCGCATTTGTATCTGGATCCGCCTCAAACATTTCCAATAAATCCTTCATTGTTGTTCCTATAATTGGATCGCCGCCGATTCCTATACATGTGGACTGACCTAAACCTACTTGAACAAGCTGATCAACGGCTTCATACGTTAGTGTACCTGATTTAGAAATAACACCGACATTCCCTTCCTTGGCAATGAAGCCTGGCATGATACCTACCTTTGCTGCACCCGGTGTTAAAACACCCGGACAGTTTGGGCCAATGAAACGAGAACTTGTTTGATCAACAAATGCTTTAACCTCTACCATTTGTGCAACTGGAATTCCTTCGGTAATACATATTATTAATTCAATACCTGCTCCAGCTGCCTCCATGATTGCATCAGCTGCAAAAGGTGGGGGTACAAAAATTAAAGATACATTTGCACCTAATGATTCACGAGCTTCAGCGCACGAATCAAATACAGGAACTTTACCATCTAAGGCAAACTGACCACCCTTCCCAGGTGTTACACCACCAACAACATTACCTCCATACTCTAAACACTGCTCAGCATGAAAGCTTCCCTCTGAACCAGTAATTCCTTGTACAATAATTTTTGAATCTTTATCTACTAAAATTGCCATCCTACTTACCCTCCGCAGCAGTTACTACTTTATTAGCAGCATCTTCAAAACTATTTGCAGATATAATCGAAACTCCTGAGTTTGCTAAGATCTCTTTAGCGACTTCGGCATTTGTACCAGCTAAGCGAACTACCACAGGTACATTTAAATCTAATACCTTAACCGCTTCAATAATGCCATTTGCAATTCGATCGCACCGAACAATACCACCAAAAATATTTATGAGTACTGCTTTGACATTTTTATCAGAGAGAATAATTCGAAATCCATTTTTTACAGTTTCAACGTTTGCACCGCCTCCAACATCAAGAAAATTAGCAGGAGAACCTCCTACCTGCTTAATAATATCCATGGTAGCCATAGCTAGTCCTGCGCCATTTACCATACAGCCCACATTTCCTTCTAGTTTGATATAATTTAGATTATATTTATCTGCCTCTACCTCGGCTGGATCTTCCTCATCTAAATCACGCATCTCAACAATTTCTGGGTGTAAATATAAGGCATTACTATCAAAATTAACTTTTGCATCTAGGGCTATTAAGTCACCTTGTTCAGTAACAACAAGGGGATTAATTTCTACGATAGAACAATCTAATTCTCGATACATTTTGTATAACTTCTGAAACATTATGCAGGCTTGTCGAGCTATCTTACCTTCTAAACCAAGTGCCTTAGAAAGGTTTCGAGCTTGAAACCCTAACAAACCTAAGCCCGGAGTAATTGCCTCTCGTATAATCTTTTCTGGATTTGTTTTCGCCACTTCTTCAATTTCAACTCCACCCTCTGAAGAAACCATAAAAACATCTTTTCCAGTTGATCGATCTAATGTAATGGCCGCATAAAATTCCTCCGCAATATCAATGGCCTCAGCTACCATCACTTTTTTTACCAAGCGACCTTCTTCTCCTGTTTGATGAGTAACAAGATTCATTCCTAATATGTTGTTTATTTTTTGCAGGGCATCTTCATGATTTGAAGTAAATTTAACTCCACCTCCTTTTCCTCGACCTCCTGCATGAATCTGCGCTTTTATTACAAACTGCTTTGCATCTAATTCAGATTGAACTTGATTTAACGCATTGTTTGCTTCGTCTAGATTTTCAATGGTAACACCATCTTGAATGGAAATATTATATTTTTTTAAAAGGCTCTTAGCTTGATATTCATGGATTTTCATTTTTTCTTTCGGGTTGATGCTTTAATAAACTCTCTATTAAGTTTTGCTATATTCTTCACATTTATTCCTTTAGGGCAAGCCACAGCGCACTCATATTCATTAGAACAATTTCCAAAACCAGATTCATCCATTGCTTCTACCATATTACTTACACGTTTTGCTCTCTCTGGCTCACCTTGCGGCAGCATAGCATATTGAGCAATTTTTGCGGAAGTAAATAACATTGCAGCTCCATTTGGACAGGCAGATACACATGCTCCGCAACCAATACATGCTGCTGCATCCATAGCAACATCAGCGAATTCTTTCTTGATTGGTATAGTCGATGCTTCGGGAGCACTTCCTGTTTTAACCGAAACATATCCACCAGCTGAAACAATCTTATCAAGTGCACTTCTATCAACAATTAAATCTTTTATAACTGGGAAAGCATCTGCACGAAAAGGCTCAATGGTTAATTCTTCACCGTCACTAAAACTTCTCATATGAAGCTGACAGAGTGTTGTTCTTTCATGAGATCCATGCGTTTTACCAGCAACAAGAGCTCCACAAGACCCACAAATTCCTTCTCGACAATCGTGCTCGAAAGCAATGGGCTCTTGTCCTTTTCTTGTTAACTCATCATTCACAATATCTAGCATTTCTAAAAACGAAGCATTAGTATCTATATTTGTAGCTTCATATTTCTCAAAATGCCCTTCTTCACCTTGATTCTGACGCCAAACATTTAAAGTTAATGATATATTTTTATCCGACATTATTTATATGACCTTTGACTTAATTTAACTTCTTCAAAAACTAATTGTTCTTTATGTAGTTTGGGTTTTTTATCAATACCACTAAATTCCCATGCTGCTACATAGGCAAATTTTTCATCGTTTCTTAATGCTTCGCCTTCCTCTGTTTGACTCTCTACTCTAAAATGACCACCACATGATTCTTCTCTGTCTAATGCATCAATTAACATAAATTCAGCAAACTCTAAAAAATCAGCAACTCTATTTGCTTTCTCTAATGCTTGATTTAAGTCATTTGACGTTCCGGGTACATTTACGTTCTTCCAAAATTCTTCTCTAATCTTAGGTAATTCTTCTAAAGCCTTTCTTAATCCTTCTTCACTTCTTTCCATACCGCATTGATTCCACATTAATTTACCAAGTTCTCTATGGAAATCATCTACTGTTTTTGTACCATTAATAGATAGTAGTTTTTCTAATTTATCAAAAACTTCTTTCTCTGCAGAAATAAACGCTTCATTTTGATCATCTAAATTATCCAATTTATGCTCAGCAAGATAATTATTAATTGTACTTGGTAAAACAAAATACCCATCTGCTAATCCTTGCATTAATGCGGAAGCGCCTAACCTATTTGCCCCATGATCAGAAAAGTTTGCTTCTCCGATTGCATACAATCCAGGAATAGTTGTCATAAGGTTATAGTCAACCCATAATCCTCCCATTGTATAATGAACAGCAGGATATATCATCATTGCTGTTTCATATGGATCATCATCAGTAATTCGATTATACATCTCAAATAAATTTCCATATTTTGCTTTAATTGCATCTTTTCCTAAACGATTAATCGCATCTGAAAAATCTAAGTAAACTGCATCTCCTGTTAAACCAACTCCGTACCCAGCATCACAAACCTCTTTTGCATTCCTTGATGCGAGATCTCGGGGTACTAGATTTCCAAAACTTGGATACTTTCTCTCAAGATAATAATCTCGCTCATTTTCTGGAATATCCTTTGGCTTTCTTTGATCTCCTTTAGTTTTTGGAACCCATATTCTTCCATCATTCCTTAAGCTTTCTGACATTAAAGTTAATTTAGACTGATAATCTCCATGAACTGGAATACAAGTAGGATGGATTTGTGTAAAACATGGATTCGCAAATAAGGCCCCTCTTTTGCAGGCTCTCCATGCTGCACTTGCATTACAATTCATAGCATTTGTTGATAAGTAAAATACATTACCATATCCACCAGTTGCTAAAACAACCGCATCACCAACATGCCTACTAATACTTCCATCAACAAGGTTTCTTGTGATTATTCCTCTAGCTTTTCCATCAACTACAACAATATCAATCAACTCGCATCTTGTATGCATTTTCACGTTATCCTT
The DNA here is from genome assembly GCA_045566035.1 of Pontiellaceae bacterium. GTDB lineage: Bacteria > Verrucomicrobiota > Kiritimatiellia > Kiritimatiellales > Pontiellaceae > Pontiella. The sequence continues at coordinate 64,072 of JBJLEI010000013.1, forward strand.
AGCAATTTCTTTTTGAAGAGCACCATATGCACCAAGTAAAAGCTGCTGACCAGTTTGTCCACGAGCATAAAATGTTCTCGATACTTGCGCTCCGCCAAAAGAACGATTATCAAGATTTCCTCCGTACTCCCTTGCAAATGGAATACCCTGTGCCACACAATGATCAATTATCTGATTGCTTACCTCTGCTAATCTATGAACATTAGCTTCGCGAGATCTATAATCTCCACCTTTAACGGTATCGTAGAATAAACGATGAACTGAGTCTCCGTCATTTGGATAATTTTTAGCAGCATTTATCCCGCCCTGAGCAGCAATAGAATGTGCTCTTCGAGGAGAATCTGAATATGTAAAGCTTTCAACCTGATAACCTAATTCGGCTAAAGTCGCTGCAGCAGAAGCACCAGCAAGCCCCGTTCCGACAACAAGAATTTTATATTTACGTTTATTTGCCGGATTAACTAATTTTACATTAAATTTATGATCGGACCATTTTTCATCCATTTTACCATTTGGAATATTAGATTTTAACTTTTCACTATAATTTACTGATTTATTTTTATTTTGTTCGGATTTATAAAAATCAGACAATTCATCGAGCCCTAACCCTGATTCTTTTAAAATTTTAAACACTTCTTCTTTATTACTTATAGATTTATTGATTGGAATTGTTTCATTTGATAATGATATCTTATCAGCTTCATTTTTAGCCTCTAGTAAGGTAGAAAAATTACGCCTAGTTCTCTTACCATTGACATTCATGTCTAATTGATAAATTGAACCTTTAACTTTTTCTATCTCTAAAATGTTAAAACCTTTATATTTCATAATATTTTTTCGTTTTGGTGTTATATTACTTACTTAACTTTTAAAATAAACCAAAATGTCACTATTTTGTCACTATTATAAGTTAAAGAAATTTTATTTATTTTGTCACTATTTTGTCACTTTAGCAAAAAAAAGTTAAAAACTATAGGAAAAAAGCCTTTATAGGAATGACAGAAAAAGTTAAAGCCATAAATATTGCAATAATCTTACTAGCTAATTTAATTTTACTATTCTTTCTTGGAACAAAAACACCATATGTCTGTAAAGAGCTTTGCAATGCGTGACTAAGATGCATACCAACAGCAATCATAAACAATAAGTAAATACCGACATAAAGTAAATCATCTTGAAATCTTGCTAATACCATTCCATATACATCGTAAACCTCGTGATTATCTAAAATAACCTTTTTCTTTTCGTAAAATTTAAAATTTGATAAGTGGATAACGATAAATATGAATATCATAATCCCAGATAAAGGCATTAATTTAGCCGAAATAGAGCGCTCGGATGAAGCTTTTTGGGAATATCTTTTTTTTGCTGCTTTTCTATTAGCAATCATTGTCTTAAACGCCATAACCATATGTATAGAAATAGATACCAGCATTAAAATCTCAATACCTATAACGATCGGGATTAGCTCATGTAAATGATATGCATAAGAGTTAAATATATCTCGACCAAAAAGAAAAAGGACATTGCCGCCCATATGAGGTACCAGGAATAATAAAAACATTGTTAAACCAGATGTTGCTAAAAGCAATTTCTGACCAATTGAACTTAAAAGTAATTTTTTTGTACTCATAATTATAAAATAGAAATTATTACATAGTTATTAAACAAACAAACATAAATTAAACATGAAATACAACTTTGTTAAAAAAAAATATCTAAACAAATTGAAGGTTTTAAATCACATTGTTATTTTCGTCTGATTAACTTAAATATTACACTTTTTATAAGGGAGAAAAATGCAAAGAAAAAAAATTGCACTTGTTGGGGCTGGTCAAATTGGAGGAACCATGGCGCTTCTTGCTGCTCAGAAAGAGCTTGGGGATGTCGTAACGGTTGATATTTCAGAAGGCGTTCCACAAGGGAAAAGTTTAGATATTACCCATGGAGCAACTATCGTACCTACTTCTATTAATTTAGAAGGGTCCAATAATTATGAAATTATTAGGGATGCTGATGTAGTGATTGTTACGGCTGGATTACCAAGAAAACCAGGTATGAGTAGAGATGACTTACTTGAGGTCAATTGCAGTATCATAAAAACAGCTGGTGAAAATATTAAAAAATATGCGCCTAATGCTTTTGTTATTGTTGTAACAAATCCATTAGATGCAATGGTTTATACTATGCAAAAAATTACAGGGCTTCCTCCAAATAAGGTTTGTGGAATGGCTGGAGTATTAGACAGTTCGAGATTCTCATCTTTAATTGCGCTTGAATTAGGTATTGCGGCGGAAGATGTAACTGCAATGGTTATGGGTGGGCATGGTGATACTATGGTTCCATTAATACGTTATGCTACTGCAGGTGGTGTACCAGTAACACAACTCTTACCCTATGAAAAACTTCAGGAAATTGCTATTAGAACCGCTAAATCAGGTGGAGAAATAGTTGGATTACTAAAAACAGGATCTGCTTATTATAGTCCGGCTTTGTCCGCTATAAAAATGGCAGAAGCTTATTTAAAGGATAAGAAAAGCGTCTTAACCTGTGCTGCATTACTAAATGGAGAATATGGCATTAATGGATTATACGCAGGTGTTCCTGTTATTCTTGGTTCTAATGGTATAGAAAAAATAATAGAAGTCGAATTAGATGAAGGCGAGCAAGAGGCTTTTGATATTTCAATAAGGGCTGTTCGTGAGTTAACTGAATGGGTCGAGGAAAATTTAAAATAATATTAACTTCTACCTAATAATTAATATTTTCTAAAATACGATCTACATTACTTGAAACCTTTTGATCTTCTAATAAAGGAGGGGCATTATGAGGTTTAAATCGTGCATCTATAACTAATGATCCCGAGCATCCCCAGTGCTTGAAATTAGTTTTGGAATTTATTCCATAAATATCATGTGAAGGATTAGATCTTGTAAAAGCTGCCCACAAAAAATTATTGAAGTCAGATGAAATAAAATCCGGATCATCGCACACTACTATTAAAGGAAAAGCATCTGAATCAACTTTATCTTTTAACTCTTCGATAATACTTTCTATCTCTTCAGGCGCTTTCTTATAATCAATAGATTTTATTCCTTTTACTGCTAATATTCCAGGATTAACAATAGCGCAATCCAATGCAATATCCAAGGATGGTTTTGTATCTGAAAGCTCTCGTATTGGTTCTCCTGTACAAGCCCAAATAACTTTTGAGCCTATATTTATTTCTTCACTTGAATAGTCTAGCGTATCAATAGTTGTTTCAGTTTGAAAATGAATATCTCTTTTCCAGTTAATCCTTTCTAATAAATGTGAAAAGAATCTTGGAATGTCGTGAATATCTGGCTTATCTGCTTCATTTGCAATTAATAAGTATTTTGCAAGTGATAACTGTCCTTTACCTAGTATTGCATTAGCAATTGTTAGTAACTCAGAAGGACGACTTGTATCCATAAATGGAGTATATCTTTCCTCACCAACCGCTAATAATAATGGATGTACACCAGAAGCATCAACTGCATTTACTGCATGTAATCCAGGCAACTCAGTAGAAATAACGGAACCAGTTAGGTCATGAATAACCTCGCCAAATGTTGTATCTTCTTGAGGCGGTCTTCCTACAACTGTAAATGGCCAGATAGCATCCTTACGATGAAATACCTGTTCAACTTCCATGCATGGAAAATCATGTACTAAACTATAATATCCTAAATGATCTCCAAAAGGACCCTCTGGTTTCATTTTCGATTTAATTGTTCCTATAATAGCAAAATCAGCATCCGCTGCTAACGTCCAACCTTTAAATTTTGTATATCTAAAATTTCTATTAGCCATTAATCCAGAAAAAGCTACTTCAGGAAGCCCTTCTGGAAGCGGCATCACTGCAGAAAAGGCCATAGCTGGTGGTCCTCCAATGAAAACAGCTACTTTAAATTCTTTTTCTTGATCGTTATGTAACTTTTGATGCACTCCAATACCTCGATGGATTTGATAATGCAGACCAATCTCTTTATTCGGTAAATATTCATTACCTGATATCTGAATACGATACATACCTAAGTTGCTTTTTAGTGGATTACCGAGATGTTCGGGATGCTCAGAATAAACCTGCGGGAGCGTTATAAATGATCCACCGTCCATCGGCCAGCTTACAATTTGAGGTAAATCTTCTAATTTTGCTCTACATTGCATAACTGGTGCTAACGAATTAGCTACCTTAATCGGTAATCCATAACCAGCAGTTGTAATGGCTTTAAATGCACCTAACGGTTTACGAAATAAACCCAACGGATTCCCCTTGGCTCCAATTATAGACTGAACAGCCTTGTATGAACTTTTAAAAAGTAACCTTGCACGATCTGGTGTACCATAGATATTAGAAACACAAGGAAAATTACATCCTTTAACATTTTCAAATAATATGGCTGGTCCATTTTTTTTATAAATACGTCTTTGAATCTCAGCCATTTCTAAATAAGGATCAACTTCATCATTAATACGTAATAATTCTCCGTTTTGTTCAAGAATCTTTACAGTATCGGATGTTGATTTAAGCTTCATTATGAAAATATTGGTAATAATATTAGCAGATGACAACAATTAATATGACTTTTATGCGATATTACTTCTACCGCCATCTAACCCTAGTATTTGTCCTGTAATCCATGTTGCCTCATCTGATATTAGAAATGCAGCTAAGCTTGCAATATCAGAAGGAGTTCCTAATCTCTTCAACGGATGTGAGTTTGCTATGGACTCTTTCACTTTATCATTCGCAAGAACTCTGGAAGCAAGAGGAGTTTCAGTTAAAGATGGTGCAATTGCATTAACTCGAACATTAGGTGCTAATTCTGCAGCAAGAGAAATCGTTAAACCATTTAGTGCAGCCTTAGCAGCACCAATAGAACCATGCATGGGAAAACCAACCTGCGATGCAACACTTGAAAAAAAGACAATAGAGCCTTTGTTACTTTTTAATGGGTTTATTGCCGCTTTTGCTGCATTAGCAGCCCCTATAACGTTTATAGCATAATCAGTTGAAAAGTCATTAGAAGTTAATCTTGAGAAACTTTTTAAATTTATTGTGCCTACAGCATAAACAACCGCAGAAAGATTCTCCCCAGCGTTTGATGTTGCTTCCTCAAAGAAACTTTCTTCTAAAACATTTCCTATCGTATAATCAGAACTAATTTCATTAGAAAGTGCAGATAAACTTTCTTCATTTTTTCCGGCTAAATGAATATCGTAATCTAAAGATTTTAACTTTAAAGCTAATGATTTTCCAACTCCACCAGAACCACCGTAAATTAATATTTTATTTTTCATAAGTACTATTCTTCATTTTTATCTAAAACCTTACTAAATTATTTCAATTCAATTAATGATGTTGACGTAATCAAATCGATCACGCATTATGTCAATGAATTTAGTTTTTTAAAGTAATTGAGAGGGTTTTTGCATGCTAAATCGCGCATTAGGTTTTTTTTCGAGTGATATCGGAATAGATTTAGGTACTGCCAATACATTAGTATATGCCAGAGATCGTGGTATTGTTATACGCGAGCCATCTGTTGTAGCAGTTCAAGCTGGAACTAATAAGGTTTTAGCTGTTGGAGATGAAGCTAAACGTATGCTAGGAAGAACACCTGGTAACATTGTAGCTATACGACCTCTTAAAAGTGGTGTAATCGCTGACTTTGAAGTTACTGAAGCGATGTTACGTTATTTTATCCAAAAGGTTCACAATAGAAGAATGATGGTTCGTCCTAGAGTTGTTATTGCTGTTCCTAGTGGAATTACCGAAGTAGAAAAACGTGCTGTTAAGGACTCTGCGTTACATGCAGGTGCACGTGATGTATTTTTGATTGAAGAACCAATGGCCGCTGCAATTGGTGTTGGCCTTCCTGTTCAAGAACCAGCAGGAAATATGATAGTTGATATTGGAGGAGGTACAACTGAAGTTGCTGTTATATCTTTAGCCGGTATTGTTTATAGTCGTAGCGTGCGTGTTGGTGGGGATGAAATGGATGAGGCGATCATCCAACATATTAAAAGAGAATATAACCTTCTTATTGGAGAAAGAACCGCTGAAGAAATTAAAATAACCATGGGCTCTGCAGTAAAATCAACTGATGAAAGTACTATGGAAGTTAAAGGACGAGATTTAGTAGCAGGATTACCAAGAACACTTACTATTAGCTCTGAAGAGATTCGACAAGCTTTATTAGAGCCAATGAATGCTATAGTTGAAGCTGTACGAGTAACTCTTGAAAGATGTTTACCAGAATTAGCAGCCGATCTTGTTGATAGAGGGATGGTAATTGCTGGTGGTGGAGCTTTGTTAAAAGGTTTGGATCAGCTTATTTCCGAAAAAACAGGCTTACCTGTTCATTTAGCTGAAGATCCATTGAGCGCTGTTGCTGAAGGAACAGGTATTGTTCTTCATGAAATTAATTTTCTCCGAAAAATGTCGAACCAATAAATTTAATATGATTGATCGTCTTGTTTACCCAAAAATTTAAAGGGTAAATTTAAGTGAAGACAAGCAAATATCGAAAAGGTATTTTTGGTGTAATTATAGTAATTATTATTTTACTAGTTTGGCCGAAAATTACTTATTTTGGCAAAAAATCTGTTAGGGATATATCTACTCCTATTGAAGTTATCGGCTCTGATACAGGTAGAAAAACAGCATCTACTGCTAATCTTATTCGGAGTTTAAGCGGAGGAGCCGAAAGAGAAAAACAACTTTCTTTAAAATTAGTTCAGGCTCAGTCTGAGCTAAATAGACTTCGTAATATTGAATTAGAAAATAGAAAATTGAGAAAAGCTCTAGGTTTTGAGAGAGTTAATCCTTATTCACTTATTCCAGCAAAAGTTTTGAGTAGAAATATAAGCGGATGGTGGAATACAATTCGCGTAGAACCTGGTGCAAATAAAGGAATTAAAGTTGATTGCGCTGTTATTAGCCCTGATGGATTAATTGGTAAAACTTATCAAATAAACAAATCTTCTAGTGAAATATTATTATTATCAGACCCAACTTTTAGAGTAGCGGCGAGATTAGCTGATTATGAAGTTTTTGGAATTGTAAGAGGAATGGGAAACTCATTAAACGGTCAGCCATTAGTCCGTATGGAGTTTATTAATAAAAATATTAATATTAGAATTGGTGATGAGGTAACAACATCTGGATTTACACAGGATGATCATTTTTTTCCTGCTGGTGTTCATATAGGTTATGTTGAAAAAGTATATAAAGATGAATCCGGTTTATTTCAACATGCGGAAATTATTCCTAGAGCTACAAGCGGTTTGCTAGATTTCCTATTTATAGCCTCAAAGAAAGAAAAAGAATTATGAAAATATACTTTAAAATATTTCTAATTTTTTTAATTGCTTCATTCCTTCAGCAAATTTTACCTAGCATATCATTCCTAGGAGGATTAAAAATCCCTTTCTTTTCCTCTGTTATGCTATATTGTTGCTTTAGGCTTGATGATAAAAATGCATGGATATGCACAATTATAGCTGGTTTTATTTTCGATGGCTTAGAGCCGGGTCCTTATGGTCCAGCGCTAATCTCTTATTCTATTATCACTTTATTAGTTCTTCGTTTTAGGAATAATTTATTTCACAACGGGATAATAACGCAAATATTTTGTGGGGGTATTAGTGGAATAATCATAACTAATATAAGTATTCTAACTTATTTCCTTAATGATTCTAGACCTTTGAATTATCT
>JBJLEI010000014.1:0-25245 GCA_045566035.1 Pontiellaceae bacterium
CAATCTAATGGTTGATTCTAAAGACCAAATTGAAGATATATTCAATAAAGTAACTATTCCAGTAGCTCTTCATTGTGAAGTAGATGAAATTATTAAAAATAATGAGCAAATTGCATATGAAAACTATGGGGAAAACGTGCCATTTAATGAACATAGTAAAATTCGATCTGCTAATGCCTGTTTTCTATCAACTCAATTTGCAACAGAATTAGCAAAAAAATATAATACACAAATTCATATTCTTCATATGACAACAGCTGCTGAACTTGAGTTTTTTTCATCAGATAAAGTAGATAATAAACATATAACTGTTGAAGCATGTCCTCATCATCTTTGGTTCTCTAATCAAGATTACGATCAAAAAGGATCTTTTATTAAATGTAACCCCTCTATTAAATCTAGCGAAGATCGTCAATCATTACGTAAGGCTCTGCAAGATGGCTTAATTGATACTATTGGAACAGATCATGCCCCCCATCTTATTAATGAAAAAGAAAATACATATTTTAATTCTCCATCTGGAATGCCCATTGTTCAAAGCGCTTTACCTTCATTACTTGAATATCTAACACCCGAATTGGTTGCACAAAAAACTGCTCATAATCCCTCAATAATTTATAAATGTAAGGACAGAGGTTTTATACGAGAGGGATATTTTGCTGATTTAACAATTATTAATAATCAAGAAAAACATACAGTAAATAAAAATAATATACATTATAAATGTGGCTGGTCACCTTTTGAAGGAGTAACCTTTTCTTCAACTATACATGCTACATTTGTCAACGGAATCCTAGCATATAGGGATGGTATTTTTAATGATGACGTAAGAGGTATGAGATTAATATTTGACCGATGAATTTACCATATACATCTTATAAAAATTTTATGATAAAGCGACATGATGATGCCTTATATCGTATTCCTGTAGATTTTAACTTTGGTTGTCCAAATAGAGAAATAGATGGTTCTGGGGGATGTACTTTTTGTAATGTACGTGGTTCGGCTGCAGTACAAACTCTTGGATCCGATAGCGTTAAAGAACAGATAGAAAAAGCATTGAAATTTGCAAAAAAGAGATACAATGCAAAAAAATTTATGGCGTATGTTCAAGCCTATTCAGCATCATTTGGTGAATCTCAACAAAAACTTTATTTAGATTTAATAAATTACTTTCCTTTCTCTGCAGTAAGTATAGGAACCCGTCCGGATTGTATTACACCTCAAGCTATTGAATTTTTAAAAAAAATAAATAAAACTATAGAAGTCTGGGTAGAATTAGGTGTTCAAACAATTCATGACCAAACATTAAATAGAATTAATAGAGGTCATAACTGGAATTCAAGCTTAAAAGCTATAAGTGATCTTAATGCAAATAACATTCCTATTGCATTACATGCAATTATTGGATTACCAGGAGAAAACGAAGAGCATTTCAAAAAAACAGCATTGGCTTTTTCTTCCTTACCAATCCAAGCCGTAAAAATCCATAACCTTCATATTGAAAAAGGAACAACATTAGCATTAGAAAATCTAATTAAACCTGTTTCTGTATTTAACGAATATCAATATGGTGAACATCTTATTGATTTTATTAGAAGAATGCCTCCCGAACTTCCTATTATGAGATTTACCACTGACTCCCTTAAAGAAGAATTAATAGCTCCTATCTGGAATATGGATAAACAACAATTTAAAAACTATTTAATAAATCAAATGGAATTCAGAGAATTTAAGCAAGGAGATTTATTTGGTGAAACAAAGAAACATTCAAACTATAAGGATATTAATCTTAGAAAGGTCATAACTAATGATAAATCAGTAACTTTTTGGAATCCTGAATACAAAGAACATTACCACGCAAAAATCGGAGGAAGACTTGAGGCAAAAGAGATGTATATTTTACCATCTAAAATAAGAAGTTTAAAAAAAACAAAGGCAATAGAAATATTAGATATCTGTTTTGGTATGGGATATAATAGCTTAACTGCAATAAATAATGCAATTTACAATCATAAATCATTAAGTATAACCGCTCTTGAGATGGATAAAAGAATTGTTAGGCAAGCATCAAAGAATATATGTCGTAACGAAGAAGACTTATTTGATTGGAATTCAACATTAGCAAATCTATATCATAATAATGAATCTAAAATCACTGAGGATATATGTATATCAATTTTATGGGGGGATGCACGTTATACCATACAAAAATTAATTAATAACTCGTTTGACATTATTTATTTAGATGCTTTTTCATCTCAAAGAAATAGCGAATTATGGACAATTGATTTTTTTAAATGCATAAAAAAACTTATGAATAAAGATAGTTTACTTATTACATATTCATCGGCAGGACCTATAAGAGCAGCTATGTTAGATATTGGATTAAATGTAGGTAAAATTATTACTAGAAATACTTCCAAAGAAGGAACAATTGCATCAATTAATCCAAAAAAAATTGAAATTCCATTAACAGAAAATAAAATTAAAGAAATTATATATTCAACAAAGGGTATTCCATTTAGAGATCCATTTCTCGTCAGAACAAATAAAGAAATACTAAGAGAACGAGAAAAAGAATTGCTAATCATTAAGAATAAAAAAAAATATTTATCACGTAGTCTTGTTTAAAGATCAAAAAATGTGCTTTATTCTCCCAAATTATGAATAATCAATTACATATAACTGAAAATCTAAGAATTCGGGGTTTACAAAAATTAGCTACGCCTAGTGAATTAAAAAATCAATTTCCATTAACTGAGGAATTAGTAAATCAAATTATTAAAAACCGAGAAATAATTCGAAATATAATTCATAAGGCAGATAAAAGAATGTTAGTTGTGATAGGCCCATGCTCTATACACGATACAAATGCTGCCTATGATTATGCTAAACGGTTAAGTTTACTCTCTAATAAGGTTAAAGATAAATATCTAATCGTGATGCGAGTGTATTTTGAAAAACCAAGAACTACAACAGGATGGAAAGGATTCATTAATGATCCACATATTAATGATTCCTGTGATATGGAATATGGTCTAAAGGAAGCTCGAAAATTGCTAATAGAAATTTCTGAGTTAGGATTACCTATGGCTACAGAATTTCTTGATCCAATTATACCTCAATATATAGCGGATTTAATTAGCTGGGCTGCTATAGGAGCTCGAACAACAGAATCTCAGACTCATCGAGAAATGGCTAGTGGATTATCAATGCCTGTTGGCTTTAAAAATGGAACAGACGGAAATATACAAGTAGCTATAAATGCTATATCATCAGCAAGTATACCTCATAGTTTTCTTGGTATTGATCAAGATGGACAAACATCTGTTGTTAAAACAGAGGGTAATCCAAATACACACCTTGTTTTAAGAGGTGGAGAAAAAAATCCTAATTTTAAGTCACCAGAAGTAAAAGATGCATTAGATAAACTACTTAAAGCAAATATAAATTCAGCTCTTATGATTGATTGCTCTCATGCAAATGCTAATAAAATATCTTCTAATCAAATTAATGTATGGAATGATATTATTGAACAAAGAAATTTAGGCAATAATTCCATTATTGGTGCAATGATTGAAAGTTTTATTGAGCCTGAAAATAAAAAAATAATTGGTGAAGAACGATATGGCTTATCAATAACAGATCCATGTATATCTTGGTCTGATACTGAGAGAATGCTTCTTGGTTAAAAATTAACTATCTATATATAAGGTCATAGGTTCTTCAATTGCATTAATTATCCATCTAAGAAAACGTGCTCCATCAGCACCATCAATTAATCTATGATCGTAAGACAATGATAATGGCATATTAATTTTTCCAGAAGTATCCATATTTCCTCTACCAACTCCTAGTATAGCAACCTCCGGAGAGTTGATAATTGGAGTAAAAAATGAACCTCCTATTCCGCCTACATTAGATATTGTAAATGTTCCACCTTGAAGATCTTTTAAATTAATATTACCGGTTCTAGCTTTTTGTGAGATTGCTGTTAATTCAACCGCTAAATCAATCATAGACATATGATCAGCATCTTTTATTACAGGTACTATTAATCCCTGATCTGTATCAACAGCAATACCAATATTATAGTACTCCTTATAATTAATCTCTTTAGTTTCAGGGTTAATACTTGCATTAAAATTAGGAAATACCTTTAAAGCAGATGAGACAATCTTAGCTAGCATTGCAGTAACTGTTAATTTTGCTCCTTTTTCTTCAGCACGATCACCTAAATTTTTTCTTAAATCATTTAGACGTGTTATATCTGCTGTATCATGTTGTGTTACATGTGGTATTGTTGTCCAACAATGAGTCATATGATTCATTGTTGCAATACGGACTTTACTCATAGATTCTGTACGAATTTTTCCTTGTTTTCCAGATTCAACAATTGGTCTTTTAATGGATTTTTTCGATGGAATATTATTTTCTTTTGAACCATTTTTTCGAGCAAAATCTTTTACATCGTCTAAAGATATACGTCCTCCTGATGATGAATTAACATCTTTAATTTCAATTCCAAGCTCTCTTGCTAAACGTCTAACATTAGGAGCAGCAGAAATAGGTTTATTAATAAATTCAGAGTTTTTAGATTCATTAACATTCTGATCTTTAACCGGTACAGGTTCTTCTTTAACCGGTACAGGTTCTTCTTTAACCGGTACAGGTTCTTCTTTTTCTGATGAATCACCTTTATTAAAAGTTATTATATGCTGACCAACTGATACTGCATCACCTTGAGATACTAATATTTTTTCAATACTACCAGATAATGGAGATGGTATTTCCATACTAGCCTTACCCGCTTCAATCTCTAAAATTGATTGGCCTTCATTAATATTATCACCCTCTTTTATAAGGATATTAATAATATCACCACCCTCAATATTTTCACCTAATTCAGGTAATTTAAATTCAATAGTCATGATTATTCTCCTAATGGATTAGGTTTATCTAAAACAATTCCTAAGTCATTGCGAGCTTTTATCAACTGCTTTTTATCATATTCTCCTCTTAGTTCTAGTGCTGAAAGCACGGACCAGACAATAGTTTTAGCGTCAACCTCAAAATGATCACGTAATGCCGGTCGATCATCACTTCGTCCATAACCATCTGTTCCTAAAGAAATTAAATCATTTTTAATAAATTTAGCCAGTGATCCTGATAGCAATTTCATATAATCTGATGCTGCGATTATTGGTCCATCTACTTTATCTAAACATTCAGATATGTAAGGTTTAATATCATTACCATTTCTAATTAATTCTCGCTCAGCATTCTGAGCATCGTTAATTAAATTTTTATAACTTGTAACAGACCATATATCTACATCAATATTATACTGCTCATTAAGTAATGTTGCTGCATTAATAACCTCTGGTAATATAGCACCACTTCCTAAAATTTGAGCTTTAGGTTTTTTAGATTCTTTAAATTTATACATTCCTTTAATAATACCATCTTCACTACCAATCGGCATTGGTGCCTGTAAATAATTATCATTCATTAATGTTACGTAATAAAAAATTGATTCGTTATCAACATACATTCTTTTTATTCCGTCCTTGATAATAACAGCTAATTCATATGCAAAAGCAGGATCATATGCCATCATATTTGGTATAGTTAATGCTAGTACATGGCCATGGCCATCTTGATGCTGAAGTCCTTCCCCAGATAATGTTGTTCTTCCAGCTGTTGCACCTAATAAAAAACCTTTACACCTTGAATCTCCAGCCATCCATGCCATATCTCCAATACGTTGGAATCCAAACATAGAATAATATATATAAAATGGTATCATATTAATATGGTGATTAGAATAAGCTGTACCAGCTGCTAAAAAAGATGCAAATGAGCCCGCTTCTGTAATTCCTTCCTCTAAAATTTGTCCATCCTTTTCTTCTTTATAATAAAGAAGATTATCAGCATCAACTGGTTCGTATAATTGTCCGCTATGAGCGTAAATACCTACCTGTCTAAATAATGCATCCATTCCAAAGGTTCGTGCTTCATCGGGAACAATAGGAACTACCATTTTTCCAATACTTTTATCGGATAATAGTTTACTTAAAATACGAACAAAAACCATTGTGGTTGATACTTCTCTATCTGATCCACTATTAAATTCTTCAAATATTGAATTATCTGGCATACTAACAGACTGATTAATTTCAGACCTTTCCGGAACAAACCCTCCAAGTTCTGATCGTCTTTCCATTAAATATTGCATTTCAGGTGAATCATCTGATGGACGATAAAATGGAACACTATCGATCTCTTCATCAGATATCGGAATCCCAAATCTTGTTCTAAAACCTCTCAGAGCTTCTTCGCCGAGTTTTTTTTGAGAATGTGTAATATTCTGACCTTCACCAGCAGCTCCTAACCCATAACCCTTTACAGTTTTTGCTAGAATAACAGTTGGACGATTTTCTTCTTTAACAGCTGCATCATATGCAGCAAACACTTTTGCAGGATCATGTCCCCCTCTTCGCATTTTCTTGATTTCTTCATCAGATAAATTATCTGCCATTTTTTTTAATTCAGGGTCAGTACCAAAAAAATGATCTCTAATATATTGTGCATCCTCAACTGTATATTTTTGATATTGTCCATCAACAACTTCAGCCATTCTTTTTGCAAGAACTCCATGTTCATCATTTTCAAAAAGAGGATCCCAATCTTCACCCCATAAAACCTTTATAACATTCCAGCCTGCTCCACGAAATGAGGCTTCTAATTCCTGAATAATCTTACCATTACCTCTAACCGGTCCATCAAGACGTTGTAAATTACAATTAACAATAAATATTAAATTATCTAACTTTTCTCTTGCCGCTAAATTTATGGCACCTAGGGTTTCAGGCTCATCGGTTTCTCCATCACCAAGAAATGCCCAAACACGTTGATTTGTTCGCTCTCTCATTCCCCGATCTTCAATATACTTAATAAACCTTGCATGATAAATAGCTGCGATTGGCCCTAATCCCATGGATACAGTTGGAAACTGCCAAAATTCCGGCATTAACCAAGGGTGAGGATAAGATGACAAGCCTGGCTTATCATTTAATTCTTGTCTAAAATTAATTAGATGATCGTCATTTAATCTTCCCTCTAAATAAGCTCTTGCGTAAACACCAGGAGATGAATGACCTTGAAAATATATTAGATCACCAGGAAAAGATTTTGTTTTACCACGGAAAAAATGATTAAAACCAACCTCGTACAATGTAGCAATAGATTGATAGGTTGATATATGTCCTCCAATCCCATCCTTGGCACGATTTGCACGAACTACCATAGCCATAGCATTCCATCTAATTAAACTCTTTATACGTCTCTCCATATCCCTATCACCAGGATAAGATATTTGTTGATCTACCGGAATAGTATTAACGTAGGGAGTATTTGCTGAAAAAGTTAACCTAATTCCTTTTCTGGAAGCATTTAATTGTAATTCATTAAGAATTTCCTTAACTCGTTCCGTACCTTCTGAGTCAATTAAATCATTTAATGAGTCTAACCAATCTTGTTTTGCTAAATCCATTGTAAAAATCCTTTTTTAAATATATTAGAAAATAAATCTTTTAAATAATTATTAAGATTAGAGATTAATTCTGCATAAGCTATGAAACAACACTATTTAGTATAAAAAATATCAAAAATATCAAAAATATAGATAATTTAGTTTTTATTGGAATATATAGTAAAATTTTTAAAAACAAATAATGTAAAAATAGTTAAAATGTACTAAATCTAAATAAATAATTTTACCATATAATGTTAAAGGATTAATTATGAAAAAAATTGGAGCCCATGTCAGCGCATCAGGTGGAGTATCAAATGCACCTAAGAATGCAGCATTAATCGGAGCAGATGCTTTTGCTTTTTTTACAAAAAATCAAAGACAGTGGGATGCTAAGGCTTTAGATGATAAGGAAATAGAATTATTTAAGAGCGAATGTATTCAAAATAATATAGATATTAATCATATATTACCTCATGACAGTTATTTAATTAATTTAGGACACCCAGATAAGGAAAAACTTAACAAATCAAGAAATGCATTTAATATTGAAATGTGTAGATGTGAAGAACTTGGACTAAGACTCTTAAACTTTCATCCAGGAAGTCATTTAAACCAGATAACAGAAGAGGATTGTTTATTATACATAAGCGAATCTATAAATATCTCATTAGAGAAAACAAAAAATGTTACTGCTGTTATTGAGAATACAGCCGGGCAAGGATCAAATCTTGGCTATAGATTTGAGCATATAGCAAAAATTATTGATAATATTGACGATAAAAAACGTGTTGGTGTATGCATTGATACATGTCATGCCTTTGCTGGTGGTTATGACTTAAAAACAATAAATGCGTGTGAAAAAACGTTTAAAGAATTTGATGATATTATTGGATACTCCTATCTAAGGGGAATGCATTTAAATGATTCTAAAAAGATACTTGGAAGTAGAGTTGATCGACATCATAGCCTTGGGCAAGGAGAGATTGGTATTACTCCATTTAAATATATAATGCAGAATAAAGAATTTGATGATATTCCTTTAATACTTGAAACAATAAATCCAAGTATATGGATAAATGAAATTATTATGCTAAGAAAATTTGAACATGAATCCTCTTGAGAATATTAGAATTATATTAGTTGAACCAATACACGGTGGAAATATTGGCTCAATTTGTAGAGTAATTAATAATAATGGTATTACAAATCTTTCTATTGTTAATCCAAACGAAAGAGTTAATTGGAGTGAAGCTAAAAAATTAGCTTGTAATGCAACTGAGCAGCTTAATAATATTACTATATTTTCATCACTTAATGACGCTATTAAAGATTGTACAGTTGTAGCAGGTACATCCGCTAGAACAGGATTTTATAGAAATATATCTGAAACAATTGAGAATTTTTCTCCAAAAGCTATAAAGGATGCATTCTATAATCCTGTAGCATTAATATTTGGTAGAGAAGATAAGGGATTAAATAATGAGGAATTAGCATTGTGTACACATATAATACAAATTCCATCTAGTGATATATACAAATCATTAAATTTATCCCATGCCGTAATGATTTGTTGTTATGAAATTTTTAAATGTTCGAATATTTTTAAACCATCAAAAGAAGAAGTAGAAATAGCAAATTCCGATTTAAGAGAACGAATGTTTAAATTATGGGAAAAAATGATGATTGAAACAGAATTTACTGAACAACAAAAATTAGATCATATGATGATGGGATTAAGGAGAATATTTAATCGAGGAAAACTTACTATTCCTGATGTAAAGATATTAATGGGTATAGCGAAACAAACATTATGGGTTACTGATAAATTAAATAAGAAAAAAATTGATAATGAGTGATATATTTAAAAAGAGAATTTCAAAGGATGAGATTAATTTACTACCAATTATTTCATTTTCAGGAAAAATTGTCTTATGCGATACAAAAGAAAAAGCTGATAATGCAGTAAAAAAAATACTTGACCAAAAAGTTATTGGATTTGATACAGAAACAAGGCCATCCTTTAAAAAAGGAGAATATTATCATCCATCATTAATACAATTAGCATGTGAAAATATTGTTTATCTTTTTCAGATTAAAAAATGTTCATTAACAAAATCATTAATAAAAATATTTAGTTCTAAAAAAATTATAAAAACTGGTGTTGCTATAAAACATGATATTAATGAACTTCAAAAAAATAACCTATTTTGATGCGCATAGATTTATTGAATTATCAGATATCGCCAGAAATTCTGGTATTACTAACTTAGGACTAAGAAGTTTAACTGCAATTTTTCTTCAACAAAGATTATCAAAAAAGGAACAAGTATCAAATTGGTCTAAAGAAAACTTATCTGAATCACAAATGTTATATGCAGCAACTGATGCATGGTTAAGTAAAAAATTATATCATATTTTTGAGGAAAATGATCTTCTAGCTAAGTAATGAAACAAGTTCATCTTTTTGCTTAAGTCCGATTAATGTTTCTTTTAATTCTCCATCATTAAATAATAATAATGTTGGTATTGAACGAACATTAAATCTTGCTGCTAAAGAAGAATTTTCATCAACATTAACTTTAGCGATGACAGCAGAACCATTAATCTCACTTCCGACAGCTTCAAGAATCGGAGTTAATTGTTTGCACGGACCACACCAAGGAGCCCAAAAATCAACTAAAACCTTTCCTTTACTTATTACCTCATCAAAATTTTCGTCACTTAAATCAATTAAATATTCAGACATTTTTTTCTCCGTTAAAAAAATATTTATACGTTTTTATCCTTTAATGGTAAAGAGAACATTGCAAGATAGGTTAATTTATTTTTATAATAGTTTTTATGTATAAGAAGCAACAAATAATAAATGTATATGTTTCAGATCTAGCTGATAAAAATCAATGTTTTGGAAAGTTAGATGATGGTATGTCTGTTTTTATTCAAGGAATTGCAGCTGTTGGTGATTTTGTTAACATTAGAATTATTAAAATAAAAAACCAATACCTAGTAGGTCAATTAGTTAGTGTTATAAAAAAATCTAAAGAGAGAATTAATCCAGAATGTAAATATTTTGGTATTTGTGGTGGCTGTAAATGGCAACATATTAATTATAATGAGCAACTGAGACTAAAAGAAAAACAAGTTAGAGATGCTGTAGTTCATATAGGTAAATTTAATAATGTTTTAGTAGAAAAATGTATTCCAGCAAAAAAAATATACAATTATAGGAATAAAGTTGATTTTTCTTTTACTGATCTTAGATATTTAACTGATGAGGAAATAAAATTAGAAAATAAAAAACTAAAAAAACCTATTGATTTTGCTTTAGGATTTCATCCAAAAGGATGTTATTCAAAAGCATTAGATATTGACTACTGTTATCTCACAACTAATACAACAAATAAAATTCTATTACTAGTCAGAGAGTTTTGTATTCGTCATAAATCAGAGCTGCCTATCTATTCTACTCGAACACATAAAGGTGAACTTAGAAATCTAGTTATTCGACACGGAAAAAATAGCAACGAGGTGATGGTAAACCTTATTACATCAACTCATAATTTAGAATTAATAAAAAATTAAATAATGAATTAAAAGATAATCTTAATAATCTAGTTACGACATTTATAAATAGTACCACAGCAGCAAAAAATACTGTTGCTTATGGTGAAAAGGAATTCATTATATCGGGAAATGGATTTATTTATGATTTTATCAATGAAATGAAATATCAAATTTCACCAAATTCTTTTTTTCAAACCAATACTGCACAAGCTGAAATTTTATATGAAATTATCCTAAAAGAAGGGAAATTTAAAAAAAAGGATGTTGTTTATGATTTATTTTGTGGAACTGGTTCAATATCAATAAATATCGCTAATTCTTGTAAAAAAGTACTTGGAATAGAAGTTATAGAAAGCGCAGTTAACGATGCATTTAAGAATATGAATATTAATAAAATAAGGAATTGTAGTTTTATTAAATTAGATATCAAAGAACTGGAATCAATTGAAAAAAAATTAAGTAAATATGATATGCCTGATAAAATAATAACAGATCCTCCTAGAGCAGGAATGCATAAGAAGACTATTGAAATGATCAAAAGTCTAGTTCCCTCTTATATTATATATGTAAGCTGTAATCCCGCCTCCTTTGCAAGAGATGCTCAGATACTTTGCGAAGAGAATTCTTATGTATTAGAAAAATGTATACCAGTTGACTTATTTCCTCAGACAAATCATGTTGAATGTATATGTATTTTTAAAAGAAATTAATGCCAATATTTATTGGATGGATAAGGTGCGATTAGATCTATTTCTTTATTAGATATTGGATGTGTAAATATGAAATTTCTATGATGCAAAGCAATGGATGAAAGTTTTTTATTAGAGCCATACTTTTTATCTCCATAAACAGGGAATCCAATATTAGATAATTGGACTCTAATTTGATGATATCTTCCAGTAATTAAGTTAATTTCTAATTTAGATTTATTATTTTTAAATTCTATAACTTTATAATCAAGAGTGGCTTTCTTTGCATCCTTATCATCTCTAGAGCAAGTAACAGCTTTAAAGCTATCATGCTTAATATAATTCTCTAATCTTCCGGATGATTTAATATTATTACCTTCAATTAAAGCATGATAAATTTTCTTCATCTTAAGCCTGTATTTTTCTTCATTAAGTCTTTTTAATGACTTACTTGTTTTAGAAAACATAACAATTCCACTTACTTGCTTATCAATTCTATGGCATGCATGAAGAAATACATTACCCTTCTTAGATTTAGTAATTTTTATCCATTCTCTTAGTATATCTTCCATATTAGATTCATCTTTTCCACTACATTGAGTTAGTAATGCACCGGGCTTATTCACGATAATTAGATGATTATCTTCATATAAAATATTAATATTTTTATTTGGGTTCATCTTTATTTAACCATGTTGCCCAGCATCCACTTGGTAATGAATATTTCGTACTTTCATTTTTTAAAACCATCTCACTAGATGCATTTCTTCCAGCTGAAAAAAACTGTTTCAATAAATTATTTAATACAACTGGAGTAAAACCTGGTGTATGGGATGTTAATATAACAAAAAGAGGATCATCACTTAATACATTATTTACTAAGTCTAAAGTATTCAATATTTGATCCTCTATTTTATAAATCTCTCCTTTTTTTCCATGCCCAAATGAGGGAGGATCTAGTAATATTGCATCGTATTTATTACCTCTTTTGACTTCTCTTTTTAGAAATTTAATAACATCGTCCACTATCCATCTTATTGGAGCATTATTTAAATTATTTATATCAGCATTAGTTCGTGCCCAATCAACCATTCCCTTAGATGAATCTAAATGACAACACTCTGCACCACTCTTAGCAGCAGCAATTGTTGCTCCTCCAGAATATGCAAATAAATTTAAAAACTTGATTTTATTTTTACGTTTTTCATTATTTATCTTATCTTGAATCCATCCCCATACTGGTATTGTTTCAGGAAAAATACCAATATGCCCAAAATCCGTTATAGATAATTTCATTTTTTGATTATTAATATTTATAATCCACTCATCTGGAAAATCACTATTTTTAGTCCATAAAGGAGAAGAATTACGGTTAAATTTTGCTGTTGTAATATTCCATAAATCGTTATTTTTTCTCCAAACCGCCTGTGAACATGGTCTGTTAAGAATGATATCACCAAATCTTTCTAATTTTCTTCCATCTCCACTATCTATAAATTGATAATCATTTTTCATTTTACTATCCCTTATCCTTAAAAAGACGCTTATTTTTTTGTTTAATTTCTACTTCTGAATCAATAGCTATATTTAATAAGATAGATATCATGATAATAGAGGTTAATAAACTAGACCCACCATAACTAATAAATGGTAGTGCAATTCCTTTTGTTGGTGCCATACCAGTTACCACGAGTAAATTTAATAATGCCTGAAAAGAAATCATTAATGTAATTCCATAACTTAACAACATTCCAAAATAATCCTTAGCTTTTCGTGACACTCTTAATCCATAAATAAATAATAGAAAATATAATAAAAGTACCGGTAATGAGCCTAAAAATAGTCCAAATTCTTCTCCAATAATAGGAAAAATAAAGTCTGTATGCGCTTCAGGTAAATATTTATATTTTTGTATACTACTTCCGAATCCAAGACCCCATTCTTTACCTTCAGAAAATGCAATTAAAGAATTTTTTAATTGGTATGCAGAGCTAGTTTGATGTGCTTCAGGATTTAAGAAAGCAAAAATTCTTCCCATTCTCTCTGGATTATTAATAATTAATATTCCAACAGAAACAAATCCAATACTAGCCAATAAAATAAGAGGTTTTAAGGGAGATCCTGAAATAAAGATTAAGCAAATAGAAACTGCTGAAATTAAAATAGTTGTTCCGTAATCGGGTTCCATAACAATAGGAATGACAAATAGACCAAGAAAAATAAATGGAATGTATATACCATATTTATAAAGATTTAATTTTCTTATATTTCTAGATAGAAACCATGATAATAAAATAAGAATTGATGGCTTAGAAAATTCTGATGGTTGTATTGTCATTGGTCCAATTTGCAGCCATCTCCAGCTTCCATTAACCATTTTACCAATACCTGGAACCAAAACAGCTATTAGCAATAAAATAGTGATAAATGATATAGGAATAACAAATTTCTCTAAATTATGATAATCAATCCTGATAATTATTAATGATGTTATTAGGGAAAGTAATAGCCAAAAAAGCTGACGATTAAGATAATAGGATGAACCAGATGTACTATATATTGAACTAGCACTTGATAAAACTAATATTCCATATGATATCAAGATTAAACATATAGTAATAATTATTTTACTATTTCTCAGCATTTAATGATTGTTAGTATTAGAATTCACGAGGAATTCGTAATTTTGTTTGAATAAGAGACTCAAGATTATCATCAGGTAAATTATCTAATGATGGGTTTATTTCTCTTATTTTAGACTTACTTACACCATTTTCTCTTGCAATATCATCTAATGTTTCACCAGGAAGTATAATTACCTCTGTAATAGAGCTTAATAAATTATTTGAAGAATCATTATCTTCTTGATCTATTAAGTTTATATTTTCTTCGGATGAGGCGAGCTCTGCAATAATAGGGATATTTATTTCATTTTCACTAGAGATATCGATTTGAGGTACATTTCCATAATCTGGAATATCAATTTCTTGTCCTGCAAAGATTCTATCGCCATTAATATTATTTAAAGCTCTAATATCAGAAATACTTACGCCAGCTGCAACAGCTATTTCTGATAAAGTATCACCAGATTGAATTTTATAAGTTCCACCTTTTTTTATATTTGATGAAATCTTTTTAGTTTTTAGTGATGATTTAACTTTTAAATTAATTGGTACTTGTAGCATCTGTCCCACAGATAATTGATCTGGATTTGTAATACCATTTAATTCAATTAATGTTGCTGTTGTTGTATCAAAATCTATGGCTATTTGGGATAAAATATCACCCTTTTGCACAATATAAGATTCGGTTTCAGGTAATATAATTGATTCAGTAATTTCACTGCTAACTACAATTGGTTCATATACCTCGCCAATAATTGGTTCGCCTTGAACTGCTGCAACCTGATATTGATTTACTGATACTTTATGCTCATGGCGAAATGTTCCTTTGTGCTTTGCTCCAGCACCACGTCCACTTCCAAATGATTCTGTTGTTATACATCCTTGTAAAGAAAAGAAAATTAATATACCTGAAAAGTAATAAAATATTTGTAAAAATTTCTTGTGCATTATCTATCTCCCTTATTTATATCTTCAATATGCTCTTTAACCATTAGTCTAAATTGCTTACCTCTATCTTTATAATCATTAAATTGATCAAAACTAGCACAACCAGGAGATAACAAAATAGTATCACCTGATATAGCATCATAGCATGCAGCTAAAAAAGCCTCATATAATGTTGTACAAAGAGTACATGGAACTACTTCTGAAAAACAAACATT
Organism: Pontiellaceae bacterium; assembly: GCA_045566035.1. Lineage (GTDB taxonomy): Bacteria > Verrucomicrobiota > Kiritimatiellia > Kiritimatiellales > Pontiellaceae > Pontiella. The sequence goes on from JBJLEI010000014.1 coordinate 15,581, forward strand.
TAAAAATGAAGCTGATTCGCCATAAAGGTATAGTGAAACTTTGTATTCGGCGAGTTTTTCTTTAAAAAAAGTCATATTTTTTTGTTTTAACCGTCCTCCAGCTAATAATTTTATTGGTTGCGAGCAAGACTTTATTGCTGATTCTACAGCATGTAGATTAGTTGCTTTAGAATCATTAATGAAATTTACACCCATATGTTTAGCAATAAACTCAAATCTATGAGGTAATATTTCAAAATATTTTACGGCATTTTCAAGATTTGATAAACTAATTTTACTTTTATCAAGAACTGCTGCTGTTGCAGGAGCAGTGCTTAATAAGAATTCTTTATGATCAAATAATGTACTTGATAGATCTGCTATTTTATCTTCACCTTTAAATATTTTATTATTAAATGATCTATAATCAGAATTCTTATCACATCCAAATGTTATCCAATTTCTTTTTATGTCTGTGTATTTTTCAAATACATCTTTTTGATTGTAAGGAATAATACAACTACTACATAAGTTTTCTTGTGATCCAAATAATTTACATTTAGTAATAAAATAATCTTCTAATGAAACATATCTATCAAGATGATTAGGATAAATATTAATAATCATTGCTATATCTGGAGTAAAATATTTAACATGTTCTAACTGAAATGAACTAACTTCTAACAATGTCCACTCTGAGTCACATTCATTTAAAGCTATTGAGCATGCTGGTTTTCCGTAATTGCCCCCAATTGATACATTGAAATTATCTTTTAAGGAGTCATATAATAACTTTAACGCTGTACTCTTTCCGTTGGATCCGCTGACAGCAATTGTTTTTGAGTTAAATCTTGACCATCCTAATTCTATTTCTGGAACTAAATAAATTTTCAAATCATTAATAATTTTTATCCATGGATGAAATTTTGAAAAACCTGGACTAATAATGCAATGACTAAAACGTTGTTGCTTACATAATTTATAAAAATCAGAAATATTTAGATCTGAATCATTTAAAATTTTATATTTAATACATTCATTTTTTAATAAGGATTGAGCAGCTAATCCGCTTTTTCCTTTTCCTAGGATTAATGCATATTCAATATTTCTCAGTATCATCTTATCTTTAATGTTGCTATACCAATTAAGGCCATAATAATTCCAGAAATCCAAAATTTTATGACAATAATATTTTCAACAGACCTTGGATCTCTGTTTTTTTCTATAGCCTTTCCTTTTTCAATTTGCTCAAAATGATGGTGAATTGGTGCGCATAAAAATAATCTCCGTCCTTCTCCATATTTATAACGAGAATATTTAAAATATCCTGTTTGTATAATAACACTTATGGCTTCAAATACAAAAACACCTCCTACAATAATTAACAGCAATTCTTGTTTAATTATTAATGCAATAGATGCAATAGCACCTCCTAATGCTAGACTTCCTGTATCACCCATGAAAATTTCAGCTGGATTTCTATTAAACCATAAAAAACCTAAGCCTGCTCCTAATAAAGAGCCACAAAAAACTGTCAGCTCACCGCTTCCTTGAATAAATGGAACTTGTAAGTAGGAAGCAAATGAATAATGTCCAGCGACATATGTTAATATAAGATAGCACCCTATTACAGAATTAGTACATCCTATAGCAAGACCGTCAAGACCGTCTGTTAGGTTTACAGCATTAGACGAGCCTATCATTACTAAACCAAGAAAAATAAATGCACCCATTATACCTAATTGAAATATTGGATATTTATTAAATGGAACCATAAATTCAGTTAATCTCTCTTGCGCAGTAGGGTTATTCCATAAAACAATAAAAAATATCGAGGACCAAACTAACTGTAAAAGAAACTTATTTTTTACACTTAAGCCATTTTTGTTTTTTATTTTTTTATAATCATCGATGAAACCAATGCCTCCCATTATTATTAATGTACCTAAAGTTAATAAAACGTAAATATTATTTATATTTGCCCAAAATATAGTAGATAACGAAGTAGCAATTATTATTATTATACCTCCCATTGTTGGGGTTCTTATCTTAGATTTTTTTTCTTTATCATTTAGACGATTATCTGTTTGATTTTCAGTATATTTTAATTTTTCTAATAGTTTTATTAATATAGGACTTATTAATAACATTAAAATAAAAGAAAATGCAGCAGCACCTATTGTGCGCACTGTTATGTATTCAAATAACCTTAACCAAGAAATTGAATCTTCTAAAAGTGTAAAATAATAAAACATAAAATATTCCTATTTAAAATTATTTAATATTTCTTCAAAACCTTCTAATCTTGATGCTTTTAATAATACTGTGTCATCGAACTTTAAGGTTTTTTTTAAATACATAACGGTATCATCAATGTTATCAATAAAAAGTCCATTATTATAAATCGATTTATTATGCCATTCTCCAATAAAAATCCATTTATAAATATTTAGATTATCTAAAAAATCAAATAATAATTTATGCTGTTTTGTTGAATGATCACCAAGTTCATGCATTTTACCTATTATCGCAATCTTTCTTTTACCTTTATGTTTTTTAAAGGTATTTAATGAAGCGTACATTGAAAGAGGGTTTGCATTATAGGAATCATTAATCCATGTTATTTTATTAATTATTTTTTTTTCCCATCGCATAGGTGGAGCACTATATTCGTTAATACCATTTACAATATTATCTAATGAAATCTTAAAATATTTAGCAAGAGCTATAGCCTTTATTGTATTTCTAGCCATGTGCTTACCTGGCTGTGGTAATTTATAATATTCATTATTAATTTCTAAAAAATCATCTAAATGATATTTACCATTAATATCGCCTTTTCCATATAAACTAGTTGTTAAAATATTAGCCTTTGTAATTTTTTCAAAATATTTAAACCATGGACTATCTATATCTAATATTGCTAGATCATTTTCATTTAACTCTTCAAGAATACCGCATTTTTCATGTACGATATCTTCTATTGAATTAAATTTTGCGCTATGGGCTAATCCCAAATCAGTTAGTATTGCTATATTTGGTTTCAGCCAACCTGCCAGTTTTCTTATTTCACCAGGTTTATTCATACCAATCTCTGCTATTAAACATTCATCTGATTCTTCCAATTCCGTAAGTGTTAATGGAAGACCAATTTGATTATTATAATTAGCAAATGTTTTACGAACAATATTTTCCTGAGATAGAATAGAGCTACAAAGCTCTTTAACAGTAGTTTTTCCTGCACTACCTGTTATACCAATAACTTCTCCATTCCATTTATTGCGATTTATAATCGAAATTTTTTGAAGTGCCTTTAATGGATCTTTTACATAAATAATATTAGCTTGAGTTCCAATATATTGATTATTTGCAATTGCAGCAACAGCACCAAGGTCAAATGCTTTTTTTATATAATCATGCCCATCATAATTTTCTCCTTTAAGGGCTATGTATATATCACCAGATTTTATTGTTCTTGTGTCTTTTGAAAAACTACTAAAAAAATCATTAGTTTTTATTTTCAATATTCCATTACAATCAGTTGCTATTCTTTCAATAGATTTGTTAATCATTTAAAAATTCTTTCACTACATTATAATCATTATAATTTATAATTTGACCATTAATTTCTTGGTATGATTCATGACCTTTTCCAGCAATTAATAAAATATCTTTAGATTTCATATTTTTCAGAGCATATTGTATTGCTTCAGTTCGATCTAAAACAATCCTTACATCAGAATTTTTTTTGCATCCTTTAATTATTTCATTACAAATATCTTTTGGATCTTCATTTCTTGGGTTATCTGAAGTAATAATAATGTGATTTGAGTACTTAGCAGCTATATTACCCATCTTAAACCTTTTTGATTTATCTCGATTTCCTCCACATCCAAAAACAATCCATATTTCTTTTTTACAAATACCTTTCATTGTTTTTAATGCATTATTTAATGCATCTTCAGTATGAGCATAATCAATAAAAATATATTTTTTTTGTTTAGACGAAATTAAATCTAATCTTCCATAAATTGTTTTGATTTTTTTTAATGATTTCTTTAAATCATTAAAATTAATACCACGATAGTAAAGCGATGCAATTGCTGCAGTAATATTATAAACATTGCATCGACCAATTAGGGGTGTTGTAATTTTACAAGCTCCCGAGGGAGTATGTATTTTAAAAGTTGTCTTATCTAAATGCTCTTTTATACCCTTTATTCTTATTAATGCATTATTAGATGTACCATATGTTATTAATTGATCACCTAGTTCTTCTGCTAATCTTTTACCCCATTTATTATCAATATTAATGACTCTTTTGCTATTACTGTTCTTAATATTAAAGAAGAGTTCTTTTTTAATTTTATAATATTTTTCCATTGAATCATGGAAATCTAAATGATCAGGTGATAAATTTGTAAAAATGCAAATATCAAAATTCATTCCATAAACTCTATCTAAGCTCAATGCATGAGATGAAACTTCTACGATTACATCAGAACAATTATTTTTTTTCATTCTGTAAAAAAAATTATGTAATTGATCGGCCTCAGGTGTAGTTCTTATAGATGGTAAATTATAATCAGTAATTTGATTTGATATTGTACTTATTAATCCAGTCTTTATACCAATATTGTCCAATATATGTTTTATAATATAACCGGTAGATGTTTTTCCATTTGTTCCAGTTATTGCAATTGATTTAAATTCATCAAAGTGATTTCTATAAAATTCCTTTGCAATTTCTGCAAATGCTTTTCTTGATGAACTAACGAGTACGAATGCAATATCACATCCAACGTGAATTTCTTCCTCTGAAACTATTACAACTGCGCCATTCTTTATTGCATCACTTATAAAATCATTACCGTTTACCTTATCTCCTTTAATTGCCACAAAAAGACCATTTTTGTTTACTTTATTTGAGTTTAAAGAAATATTTTCAATTTCAATATTTTTTTTAATATCATAACTTATAATATTTATTTTATTTATTATTTCTAATAGCTTCACTAATTATCTCTCATTATATAAAATTTTTTTCCTTCAGGTGGTATTTTTAAATATTTAATTGTGTGTTCAGCAATTTTTTTAAATGCAGGTCCACAAACAGTTCCTCCATAATGTTTCTTAGATGGGTCATCAGCAGTAACTAAGATTGATATTTGTGGATTATTTGCCGGAAAAAAACCTATGAATGATGAAATATGTTTATCATCATAATAACCCCCGCCTTCATTAATAGGAATTACCTTTTGAGCGGTACCTGTTTTTCCAGCAACTTTATATTCATTTATTCTTGCCTTTCCTCCTGTTCCATCCTTCTCCTCAACCACATTTATTAACATTTCTTTTACTTTTCTTGCTGTTTCTATAGAAATAGGATTACCTATTTTTGTTGGATAATTTTTCAAAATTAATTCACCTTCCGATGATATAATTTCTTTAAGTATATATGGTTTCATTTGAATACCATTATTGGCTATACAACTCATCATGGAAATCATTTGTAATGCTGTTGTTGTTATTCCTTGTCCAATTCCTATTCTTGAACTACTAATTTTTGACCAATTTTTTGGGTGAGGCAATTGGCCTTTTTCCTCTCCTGGTAATTCAATATTTAATTTTTCTCCAAAATTAAACTTTTTTAATCCCTCATAAAGAGACTTATCTCCTAATCTTAAAGCTATCTTGGCAGATCCTATATTACTTGAAACTTTTAAAATATCTGATACTGATAATAAATTATGATTTTTTGTATCATGTAAATATCTACCCGCATGAAGCCATCTACCATTTTCACAATCAAATTTTTCTTCTGACGTAACTACTTTTTTTTCTAAAGCTATTGCTATTAGAGCTGCTTTCATAGTTGATCCGGGATCATAATTAATACTAATTGCTCTATTTCTTCTCCATTCAGCATCTACTTTATTATATTTGGTTGGATGATAAGATGGATAGGATGCCATTGCTAAAATTTCACCAGTTTGAACATCTTGAACAATAGCCCAAGCACCCTTTGAATTAAATTCCTGATGCATAGAATAAATAACTTCTTCTACTTTATCTTGTATCTCTTGGTCTATAGTTAATGTTATTGTAGAGCCATCTTCGGGAGGTTTATCAATTTCTCTTTCGTTATAAACTTCATTTCTTAATGCATCAGTCTTTCCTTTTCTATAACCCTCTTTTCCTTTTAAAAATTTATTAAATGTTTGCTCAATACCAGCTGAACCAATTCTATCGAAATTAATATATCCTAAAACATGAGAAAGCATAGTTTGTTTTGGATAACTCCTTACCTTAACTTCTTTTAAAACTATACCTTTTAATTTTATCTCTTTTTTATCATCTGTATAAATTATACTTGGAAATCTAGAAGCTTTAATATTCTTGAATGATGAATGACTAGATGGCTTATTTGCTAATAATGGTACATATGCTCTTTTTGTATTAGATAATAATTTTCTTAATTCATCTTCATTAATGAATAAAGCATCAGATAATACAGATACAATCATATCTATATCACCATATTTACTTATATATTGTGGATCTCCATAAAGCGTATATCCAGGAGAATCCAGTGCAAGTAATTCATAATTTCTATCTACAATTTTTCCTCTATTGCCAATTGGTATATTTATGTATTGTCTTGTTTTTTCTAATTTTTTTGTAGACCAGTGTTTTGTATCAGTATGTAACGTTGCTAGCCTTATAAATATTCCTCCAAATATTATAAGAACTAGAATTTCTATTATCCAAAATCTAATATTTATATTATTCATTTTTAATACCAAAAAACCCGATAGATTCTCTATACGGGTTTAAAAAATAAAGTATCCATAAAGTAAAATATTTAATTTAAATTTATACCTAATGCTTCACTTCTAATTCCTCTTTCAATTCTTACAACCTGAGAACTATCGGGTCTTTTCATTAATAATCCATGATGCTTTATTATTTGCTGAAGACTTCTTGGAGATGTTATATTAGACCATTTTTCTTGGTAACGAATTAATCTATTGTTTATTTTTTTTATTTCTTTTTCCTGTGTAATTATTTCTTTTCCTAGGTTTGAGCATTCAATTTCTATCTTCATTAAAGATAAGGCAAATATAACAATTAGTGTCATTAAAATCATTGTTGGTATTGGAAAATGTATCTTTTCTATTTTTTTATTTTTTTTCATATATATCCTAAATAATTGTTATTGCTCTTAACTTAGCTGATCTAGATCTTGGATTATTTGTTATTTCAATATCACTTGGTAAAATTGGCTTTTTAGATACCCATTTTACATATGGTTTATTTCCTTTTTCTATTTCTCCACCTTGTTGAAGACTCATCATTTTCTGAATGTGAGAATTAAAAAAATGCTTAACAATTCTATCTTCAAGACTATGAAAAGTAATTATTACAAATTTTCCTCCGGAACATATTTTTTTAATCATGCTTTCTAATACAATTTCTAAATTTTCTAATTCATTATTAATTCTAATTCTAATAGCTTGAAATGATTTTGTTGCAGGATGTATCTTTGATTTTTTCTGATTTCCTTTTGCTTTACTAATTATATCTGCAAGTTCCTTTGTTGAATGTATTTCTTTTTTTTCTCTATACTGAATAATCATTTTTGCAATTCTTCGTGACATTCTTTCTTCACCTAAATTAAAAATTGTATTTGCAATATCACTTTCACTTGATGTGTTAATCCATATTTTAGCATCCATTTTTTGTGATTGATCCATTCGCATATCTAACCTTGCATCTCTATTAAAACTAAATCCCCTACTCTTATCATCTAATTGCATCGAACTAATACCTAGATCAAGTAATATTCCATTAACTTTTTTTATTCCTTGATGATTAATTACTTCTTCCATATTAGAAAAATTTTTATGAATTAGTTTTAAACGGGTATCTTCTTCACTTAAATATTTAATTCTATTAATAGCTTTTTCATCTTGATCAAAGCTTATTAGTTGTCCTTTTTCTTCTAATAAACTCATAATTTTTTTTGAATGCCCACCACCACCTAGTGTTCCATCAATATATATTCCATTTTTATCATTTACTAAGATATCAATACTTTCTTTAATCATAACTGGTAAATGTTTCATAATATAATTAATCTTGTTTTAATCCCTTTTCAAATGGTATTGGTTTACATGATGTGCCTTTAATAAAAGAATTGAAATCTACTTTATTATTAACACTTTGCAAATTAAACGAACGTATTGATCCATCAAAATAATCAACTGATTTTGAATAACTTAAATATCTTGCAACATCAAACATACTCATAAAAACTCCCATTTATTAATATCCACTAAAAAATAAATCTTCTGCTTTATTTGAAGTCATTGGTATTAATGAATCAAATTTTTCTAAACTCCAAATCTCAATTCGTGTTAATAAACCAATAAAAACAATTTTATTATTAACATCTATATGTCGTAATAAATTATCTTTTATTCTCAATCTTCCTTGACTATCTAATAAAATTATATCCGCTGTTGATGAAATATTCCTGATAACATTATCATCATATTCATTAAATTCATCATTTCTTAAAACATGAAGTCTTCGATTCATTTCATCTTTTAAATAAAGATGTAAACATGGTTTTTTCCGGGTGTGGAAAAATATATAATGAGTTTATTTTTTCTAATAAGTTACGCCAGATTGAGGGAAATATTATTCTTTTCTTATCATCCATTGTATGAATATGAGATCCAACTAATAAAATTTGTTTATCTGTATTATTATTCATACTACTCCATTTAATGTACTTTAATATGAATAGTATTCCATATTACTCCACTTATTGTCAAAAAAAATATTTAAAAATTACGATATATTAATAAATATTAACCTAATTTTTGCTCAACTATTATTTTACATAATTCAGGAAAAGAAATACCGGCTGCTTCAGCCGCTTTAGGTAACAATGATTTTTCAGTAAATCCAGGAATTGAATTTAATTCTAAAACATATGGAATATTATTATTATTTAAACGAAAATCAATTCTTGCAAAGCCAGAAGCACCTAAGATATTAAAAACATTTAATGCTATAGATTGCAATGTCTTTGCAGTTGTATGATCTAACTTAGCAGGAACTATATATTTTGTATTTTTGCTATTGTATTTAGAATGGAAATCGTACCAATCATCATCCGGTATAACCTCAATAATTGGAAGTGCCGTAGATCCAACTATACCAACAGTAATTTCTCTTCCTGGAATATATTCTTCAACTAATATTTTTTTTGAAATTGATAGAGTTGATTTATAAGCCTTTAGCCAATCTGATTTATTTTTTACAAGATGACAACCAACACTGGAACCCTCTGTTGCTGGTTTAATAATTAATGGAAAAGAAATCTTAGGAATTGATTCATTGTAAATAACTGATCCTTTTGGAATATTTACATTTTTATTAAATAAGTATTTTCTAGTTAAAATTTTATCAAAAGATATTTTACAGGATTTTTCAGACGAACCAGTATAGGGAACGCCTATTTTATCAAGTAACATTTGAACTTGACCATCTTCACCAAAAATACCATGGAGTGCTAAAAATACTAAGTCAAATTTTTTTAAATCATAACTAATTTTATTACTATCTAATATAATATCAGTGACATTATAACCAGATTGATTTAATCCTAACGA
>JBJLEI010000015.1:0-24992 GCA_045566035.1 Pontiellaceae bacterium
AAATAAACGTAATAAATCTAGAAGAATTCTTAGAGAAGTATATCGTAAAATAAGACCTTTTTTAAAATGTAATTATGATATTTTAATTGTTTCACGTCGTTCTATACTAAATGTAAAATATATAGATGTCTTTACAGAACTTCTTGACCTTCTTTTAAAAGCAGATGTTATTACAAAAGAGAATTATGATAGACTTATTCTATCTAATGGATTTACTAATGAATAAATTAATTATTTTTATAATTAGAGTATATCAAAAATTAATTAGCCCATTTATTGGAAAAAAATGTAGATTTTTTCCGAGTTGTTCTAACTATTGCATTGAAGCAATCCAACAACATGGTACTCTGCGTGGTCTTTATTTGGGAATTAAACGTATTTTATCATGTCATCCTTGGAATGCTGGAGGATATGATCCAGTTAAAAAAAGAAAACTTTAATAAGAGATAATGCTATGAATAAATCAGATTTCTTTATTGTTATAATATTAGTTATATTAATGGGTGCATGGATGTATATTAATCCAAGATATATTTCACCCCCTTTAGAAAAACCATTACCAACAAAAGAATCTATAGATTTTGAATCTAAAAATACAAGCCCATCGTTTAACTCAATAAATGATAATAATCTTGGCATAGAAAAAGATAATATTCCTGAAAAATTTATATCACTTAATAATGATCTGATTGAAGTCTCGATATCTTCTAAAGGAGGAGGTATTGTTTCATCAAAATTATATGATTTTAAATCAGAAGATAAGCAAGATAGTTCATCAGTCATACTAGATTTTAAAAATTTACCAGCATTAACCTATAACCTTATTGGTCTAGATAAAGAGGATCATTATAATGTTATAAAAAACAACTTTGATACAAAAGAAGTTAAAATTTCAAAAAAAATAAATGATTATATTAATTTTGAAAGAATTATAACTCTAGGTGAAGATTATCTTATTAACGTTCAAGATACATTTATAAATATTTCATCAAATTTACAAGAATTACCCAATCGATCTATTCATACTGGATTTATGTCAAATTCAAAAAATACGCATAAAATGATGGGAGAGTCTATTCTTGGTGTTGATTCTTATAGTTTAAATGGTGGTATCGAATATTGGGGAAAGCCGGGTAATATTAACAAAAAGGTATTCCCTAAAAAAAATCCTCCAAGTTATATAAATATTACTCCAAAGGATATGGAAAATGAACTTGTTGAATGGGTTTCTGCAAAAAATAAATTCTTTGTTCAAATACTACATCCTATCCAATCACCAGGAAGAATGAGAGTATTGTGTTATAGAGATAATGATAAAAATCCAACATCTATTTCATCAGGATTAGATTTTAAAAATACAAATATTAAACCAAATGAATCACTTGTTTACACTTTTAATTATTATGTAGGACCAAGAGACTATTATATTCTTAAAAATTATGATCAATCCTATGAAAAAACAAGGGAGTTTGAGACAACTGGATTTTGGTCTGGTTGGAATATAATAATGGAACCAATACGAATTGGATTAAATTGGTCATTAATTCAGCTTAATAACATTATTCCAGGTGGATATGGTATGGCTATAATTTTGTTAACTATCATAATTCGTATACTATTTCATCCTCTACATAAAAAAAGTACAGATAGCATGAAGCGCATGCAAGAAATCCAACCTGAGATTAAATCACTTCAAGAAAAATATCAGAAAGACCCAAAACGTCTGCAGCAAGAAACAATGATTTTATATAAAAATAAGAAGGTAAATCCTATGGGTGGATGTCTTCCTATGTTTATTCAAATTCCTATTTTTATAGCTTTATACACTATTTTAAGAGGTGCTATTGAATTACGTTTTGTTGATTTTCTATGGATTAATGACTTAAGTGGTCCTGAAAATCTGTTTGCAGGAAAAATCCCAATACCATTCAACTCAAATGATGCACTAAATATATTGCCTATTCTAATGTCAGTCTCAATGGTATTTCAGCAAAAAATGACATCAGCAGCAACAGCGATTACACCTGAACAAAAACAACAACAACAGATGATGATGGTTATGATGCCTTTAATGATGCTATTTTTCTTTTATGATATGCCGTCAGGATTAGTATTATATTGGACAATCAGTAATTTACTAATGATTGGAATGACTGGTTTTAAGAATTTTAAAAATAAAGCAGCATAAGTAATTAAATCTCTTTGCGCAAATTAGATGATAAGATACGTAGTTGATCGCGATATTTTGCAACTGTTCTTCTTGATATAGAAATATCATGATTTTTAAGCAACTCTACTATTTTACTATCAGAGTATGGTTTCTTTTTATCTTCACTTTTAATTAAATCTGATAGTACTTTTTTTGCGTATTCATTTGATACATCAGCACCAGATATTGATTTAATTGCAGGTTTAAAAAAATATTTCATTTCTAAAAGACCTCTAGGAGTTTGAATATATTTTCCTGAGGTAGCTCGACTAATGGTTGTTTCGTGTACTCCTAATTTTTCAGCTATAACCTTCATATTTAATGGCTTAAGACCCATCTCTCCTTCTTTAAAGAAGGCTAATTGAATATCAACTAGCTCTAGTGCTATCCTTTCTACAATACTTAATCTTTGATCAATGCTTTGAATTATTAATCTGGATTTAGCTAATTTTTCTCTAATATATTTCTTTGTTTCTGCTGCTGTTGTTTTGTCTTTTAATAAACGTAAATAGCTTTGATTAAGAAATAATTCAGGGTATGGCTTACGGTTTGCTTTTACTTCGTATTTTCCATCAATTAACTCTATAAATACTTCTGGTGTTATATATTCAATTGTGTCTTGATTAACTTGCTGTCCAGGTTTTGGGTCAAGTTTAGCAATAATTTGAGAATACGATCTTATATCATCCAATGATACATTCATTTTCTGAGCTATTTCATCTAATTTATTTCGACCAAGTAAGTCTAAATGATTATTTACTAAGGTGTATACAGGATCCTTATTACTTCCTGATCTTTTTAATTGTAATAATAAGCATTCTTTTAGATCTCTGGCGCAGATGCCTGCAGGGTCAAATGATTGAATTATACTTATAATATTTTCTAACATCGAAATTGGAAAGTTAGGTTTATCCGAAATTTCGTCTAAATTAAGCTTTAAATAACCATCTTCATCAATACTCCCAATTATTAATTCCGCTATAGAACGCTCGTTAGAAGATACTTGAAGCATATCTAATTGCTGAATAAGATAATCTTGTAATGAAATAGATTCTGTTAAAGAGTCCATCAAAAACTGATATTTATCTTCTGAATTAGATGCATTAGCTGTTGTATAATTTTCTCTCCAATTATCATCTAAATCTTGTAACTCGGCATCGAATTTATCTGTATCTGTTGTTCCAACCTCTACCTCAAGATTAACATCAGCATCTTTTTCTTTTATTTCGAGTGTAGGGTTTTCTATCAACTCTTGTTTAACAAGATTTTGTAAATCTAATAATGGCATTTGTAAAATCTCTAAAGATTGATACAGCTGTGGGGCGAGCGATTGCTGCATTTTCATTTCTTGACTAAATCCCATATCTGCCATGAATATAAATCTATATAAACAGAACTAAATCGCAAGCATTCATAGATAAATATAATCAAAAACTAAATAAAAGTATTCCTCATTTAAACTATCTAAACTATTATAAATGAAATTGGATAAAAATTATGTCATTTAAAATTTGTGTGTTAGCAAGTGGAAGTTCAGGAAATGCGATTTATTTATCCACTTCAAATACTAAAATACTTATCGATGCGGGAATTAATTCTAAACAACTAATATTAAGACTAGATAAGATTGGTGTTAAACCTGAAGAAATTGATGGAATCTGTTTATCTCATGAGCATTCAGACCATACAAATGGAATTAGAATATTCCAAAAAAAATTTAATACGAAGGTTTATTCTAATTCTGGAACACATGATGGATATAAAAAGGTTCCAAAAAATATAGATGTTTCTTTTCAAATTTTTCAAACAAATGCAATTTTTAAGATTGGTGATATAACTATTGAATCATTCCTCATTCCACATGATGCAATAGAACCAGTTGGATTTATACTATCTCATAATAATAAAAAGATAGGCATTGTAACTGATATTGGCATTACAACTCCTGCTATTATCGAAAAATTAACAGGATGCGAAATAATGGTTATTGAGGCTAATTATGATGATGATTTATTAAATGACGCTCCAAGACCGTGGAATTTAAAACAGCGTATTCGAAGCAGACAAGGTCATTTATCTAATACAGAAGCCGCTCAGCTGATATCCGATTGCAATAGTGTCGCATTACAAAAAGTTATTCTTGCTCATTTAAGTTCAGATTGCAATACACCATCTACAGCCTTAAAGACGATTTATTCACAATTAAGATTAGATGGTCTAGATAATATAGATTTAGAAATTTCCTCGGCAATAGAACCAACAGAAGTATGGGAAATTTAATTAAAACCGATGAATGAAACTTCCTCCGAATGTATATTCTTTTAAAGAAGCTCCAGTTACATAATCAACATCCAATGAAAATTCTGTATTGTATTTATTTAAATCCCAAAAATTTATTCCTGCTCCAATTCTAAATAAATTTTCTTCTCTAGATAATAATGAGGTTTTAATAAGATTCACATTATTTTGAAATGAATAGGTTTCTGAGTCTAGCTGAGGGTTATGCGTATGCAACCAAAATACTCTTAATTCTGGACGAAATATCATTTGTAGTCGTGGGTTATCAATTAACTCTAATAACATCATTGTCATACCAATCTCAGTCTGATGAGACCATTGATCATAAGTATCATAATTTTTTATTGGAAGATCATTAATAGAAGATGTTTCTTTGTAAGCCTCTCTGGAATATAAAGAGGAAATATGTGATATTTCCGGTGTTATAAATAATTTATTCTTTAAATTTATATTAATACCAGAATTAATTGAAAACGATAAATTATTAGCTTCATAATTCGAAGTATACTTCGTCGAAAGAGGACCTGATGTATCAATATAATTCCATGTATAATTGATATTAGCATCAACATATGATTTTTTTGAGAATACAGATAAATAAGATCCTATATGCAAAGATGTCATATCTGCATCATTATCACTATCTCCGATTAATGATGTTTCAGCTAAACCACCTGAAAAACCACCCATAAAATGTTCATTTTTTCTATCAAAACCTATAATTGCTCCATTTATTCTTGCCTGATATCCAAATCGATTACCAATACCTTCTCGATTAACATCCGTAAAATATCCTCTTCCCCATGTCTGGTAATCATCATTCAATACAGTGTGTTTTAGATCATCTATCCACTCTGTAAAAGCATTGTATCCTCTACCTTTTCCAACATAGCCTGATACATACGCTTTTCTAACAGGAATAATTTCATCATTCTTTACATCTTCAGATAATCTTTTATTAATCTGGTTTATATTTGATTTAAATTGGCGACCTTCCGGTATAGATCTTTCCGCATTCTTTAGTGTTTCA
Source organism: Pontiellaceae bacterium (assembly GCA_045566035.1). Classification (GTDB taxonomy): domain Bacteria; phylum Verrucomicrobiota; class Kiritimatiellia; order Kiritimatiellales; family Pontiellaceae; genus Pontiella. Next base: position 5,538 of record JBJLEI010000015.1, read on the forward strand.
TTAATTTTAACATTTGGTAAATACTCATATCTATTATTTTTATGTGCTTCGTATTTATTAGATTCTGCTTTCTCAGCATCACTTCCTGGAAAAAATCTGGTTATATAATTTCGTGTATCATTAACCCATCCAGATGGTCCTTGTGGAATAATAGCATTACCAAAATATCTGTATTTTCTATGTTGCTTTTGCCTTACTCTTACTTGATCTGAAATCTTAGACTGAATATCTATAGAAATATTTGCTACTTCAGGAGTTTGTAAAAAAGAATTCGCAAGACCAATGGAAAGTTCTTCTGCTGAATTATACTGCGTTTGAATATATAATCTTAAATCTGTATTTGCCTCAATTACAGGCTGTAATTCATTGGCAATAATTAATAAATCATCAGAAGCATTAAGTATATCGCTTAACTGTCCAAATCCATATGATGCATACAGATTTTGTGTCAGCCCATCTGAGATAATCTGAAAACCCGTAATACCTAAAAGCCATTCCGTATTTCCAGCTAGAGATACATCGTCAACTAAAAGATTGTTAGTAATTGAACCCGTTGTAGATGCTAATAAAAATCCATTTGTATTAGATAGCTCTTGAAAATTAGTGAATGGATTTAATGTATCATTTACTAGCTCCCACGATGTGCCGCTAGTAAATGTAAAATTTTCACCACTTAAAACCCCTGTATTTGGAATACTTCCTGAATTATTATCAGAAAATGTAGATTTAATTTGATTTCCAGACTGAGTAATTAAGTTTGTAGAATATAGATTTCCTAATCCTAAATCTAATCTAGTATTAATAGGAAGTAGGTTATTTTCAAAATTAACAGTATTACTAGACTGACTTAAAATTTTAATGTCGTCTATGGAGCTAGCTGAAGAAATAAATATTGAGTCTGCCCCTACTCCACTACTAGAAAAGTTAATTGAACCAATGTTCCCGCCATGGATATTAACATTATTAAAAGTTACTCCAGATAAAGTAATGTTAGAAATACTACCACCGTAAATATTAGCTCGTGTTACACGATTTGAGGTTATAATAAAGGTACCACCTGAATAATCATCCACATTAGATATATATTCAATCTTTCCAAATACGCCATTACTAATTGTATTAACCGTATCATAATAACGGTTTTCAACACGTAGTCCTAAGCCATTTGTATTAAATACACCCCCATTTATAATAAGATTAGCATCCTGAGCATGGACTCCTGCGCCTACTCTATCTAAAATACCATTAGTTGTACCAGCAACTCCGCCAGAAAATGTTCCGCCATTGATAACTATATCGGCATAATCAACAAAAAGACCGCTTCCACCTTGAGCAGAAATTAATCCATTAGTTGAATTTAAAACTACCCCGCCATTACCGCCTGTAAATACTCCGTCATTAATAGAGATTTTATCATTATCCGTATATCCATTTAAAGTCGGTGGAAATTGATCTAATCGAGTAAAGCGAAACCCGTGACCTCCGTGAGAACCCGGAATATCTAAATTAGTTTGATCGTAAAACGATGGATCGGATATCTTAAATAAAGATGTTGTTCCTCCATCTCCTCCTGTAAAATCTCCTGAGGAGATATTTATTATAGACGGATCGAAATTACCTGTAAAACTTAGATCTCCTCGTTCAATATTAACACCATCCCCTCCATAGGATACAATAGATCCTTGTGAGTTAGTACCGAAGCCGCCACTACCGCCATTAAATGAAGATGTATCTAACGTAATAGATGTAGCTATACCTTGATCCTCATATCCATGACCGCCATTTACATCGATTTCATTTAATGATGTTACATTAGATACGTCTCCGCCACCTCCTTGCAAAGTAGAATTAGAGATAGACACATCAATAAATCCACTAGGATCAGGAGAAAGAAAAGCACTACTACCCTCTGCGCCATTCAGAACTTCATTAAGTAAATTAGTACTTTGCGCTGTAGCAACAGAATAACTAAAAAAGGTAATAATAAATAATATAATTTTTATATTCATAACTAAGCGGTAGATATTTCCAAATAGATAACAAAATGTCAGTTAAAAAAGTAATAAGATACAAAGATGTTTAAAAATAAAAAAAGCCTGTATAACAGGCTTTTTTCATAAGTTCATTTATAAAATAAATTACGCTTGAACTTTACGACGTGCTGTGAATAAACCAGCTGCCGCAATTCCCATTAAACCAATTGTTGCTGGTTCAGGAATAACAGTTGAAAAACTAGAAGTATCGACTCCTGCAGCACCACCAAAATTATATCCTGTTGGTGTTGGTGGAGGTGATCCAGCTAGATTTACATTAGGGATACTTGCAATTGATCCGTCATAATATAAAGCTCCTACATCAGTAGAAACTAAATAAAGACGAGCAAATACGTTAGCTCCGCTAGCGCTACCTGTTATAGTCTCACCAGCCAAGTACGCATATCCAGTATAGTCAACGTCACCAGAAGCTGTACCAGTAACACTAACAGTGCCGATTAAAGAATCGTCACCGAACATGCCACCACCAGCTGCTGTTACACTACCAACTACACCATCAACGCCTGCATCAATCAATTGAAACAAGCCTGTTTCTCCTTCACTTAAAGCAACGGCAGATCCTGTGTAGAATCCATATTCGGTGAATAAGTTGACAGATATATCAGCTTGAGCAATTGCTGCAACCGCTACAAATGCTATGATTAACTTTTTCATTGTATTATTTCCCTTCTCTTACTTTGTATACAAATTAGAATGTGAATGGACGAGTTTCATCCCATGATACAGCGCTTACTGCTTGTACCCAGAATCCTGTTGATGGACCGACTACAACATCAGCTGCTGTACCCCAACCACCACGACCAGATTTATTATAAGTTGAATATGATTGTGTTGCATCATCCCACATATGAATAGTAGAACCCGAAGGTAACGCTGATGCTAAATCAGTTGCTCCAAAAGTTGTTTCAACAGGGAAAAATAATCCTGTAGCATCAATTCCAGCTCCAATTGTAGAAGAATTCACTGCTGCAGTATTAACATCACCACTTAAAATAATTTCATGTGAATCTGTTCCAGAAGCTTGAATCCAAAAAGCATCTCCGAGATTAATATTTGCAGAACCCCAACCACCACGACCAGATTTATTAATCGTTGTGTATGACTGTGATGACTTATCCCATATATGAAGAGTTGATCCTGATGGTAATTGATCACCTATTAAATCAGAAACTGCTGTACTTGATGGTGTAAAGTTTAGTGCAACCAATGATAATTCACCACCAGTAGCTGTAACTTTAGCATAGCCAACAATGTTTGCTGATGTTGTTTGAGCTTGCGAGAAGCAAACTAAACCTACTACTGCTAACGTTGTTAAAATTATTTTTCTCATGCTAACTCCTTATCTTTATTTCTGCGAACCTTTCGCCTAGCTATATAGATATCTCAAAATGATTAATAAATTGCAAGAGTTTTTCTCAAACAAATTATATTTCTTTTTAACTATCTGCTTATTTTTTATGAAGATAATTTAACACATTATTTGATTTTTTCAAGTTAGAGAATTATTAGAATATAATTAGCAGCAATCTAGACTCTATCGCTTTAATGATTTAATCATTTCATAGTCTTTTTTTAGGGGTTTATATTCAGGTAATGTTTCAATAGCCTGCTTAATTAAAACCAAACCTTCATCTAATCTATTTGGCTGAGTACTAGCAATAAACTTACCTTTTAAGCCTAAAAATAAGGGAGAATTGGGATAACTTTCTAATCCATATTGTAATGCATAAGATGCTTTCTCAAGATCTCCTTTTTCCATACATATGTTAAAAATCTGTAAAATCGGCCAAAATTCTGTTTTCTTATATTTTAAAATTTCATTATACCCTAAAAATGCGTCATCTATTAAACCTCTTTCTCTTGAGGACTCTGCAATAATAAATAAATTTGCACATAATTCATTGGCTATAACTGGATTATTTGGAGAAATCTCGCTTGCTTGCTGAAGCATTTTTGTCACCTGATATAGATCCTGTAATTCAATTCCTGCTAATTTATCCGTTTCTCTTGCCTGCTGAATATTTGCCGATAACATAATTTTCATTGCTTTATGCGAATCTAATACTAATTGTTTTTTATCCTCTGACAAATTATCCATTAATTCTTCTGGAATAGATGAATAATGCTTTAAAAGAACTCCTTGATTCTCATCGGGTGTATAATAAAAAGTACTCTTTGGAGCTGAAAACTCAATATATGGATTATTATCTGAATTTAAATTTCCTTGGTCCCATATTTTATTTTCATTTGATAAACGAGCTACATACATGCTTAACAACATCTCTGGATCATTAAAACCAATCTCGGAAAGAGACTCTCTAACTTGCGTTATTTCAAACTTCTTTTCAGCTATCGGAAGATGAAGAGTATTTTCATTCTTACCCCCTAATAAAATAGAGTCAAATCCAGTAAAAAAGATGATACAATCTGGAAATACCTCTGCAAAAGAACGCATAATCATTTGATAGTCTTCATAGGACAACTCATAGAGTGGTAAATATTGGGCCATAATACCATTAGTAGCTAATCTAGATTTGGCTAATTCAAAGAAATCAACAGTATATAAATTAGCTGCACCTGCCATAACCGGTTCAAATGGATCAGATGTAATCACATCATAAGGTTCTTTATTAATAAATAAGTGATTTCTTCCATCATTAATTGTTATTTTAATATTCGGATTATTAATTACATTATGATTTTTATTCTTCCAAATTTTAGCAACATTAACAACAGATGGCTCAAATTCTACCACTTCTAAATGTTTAGCTGGATAACAACTAACGGCACCAAAAGTCACACCAGCGCCTAATCCAATATTTACTACTCTCTGCGGATTTGGATGAAACAACATAGGTAAATGTCCCATCATGCGTTGCAGCATCATACTTCTTTCAGTAGTATCTGCCTCGACTTTTCCTTGACTCGCGTACTGCAAGTCTTCTCCTAGGTCTCTGAACACGGATATAGTGGAAGTTATTCCTTCATTATAAAATAATAATCTTTCAGACTCTAATTTATCTGAAAGTATAATTTTATTATTTTTTACGTACTCCCAAGGTGAAAAATAAGGGCCGGATGAAATAATTTTTTTATTCCAAGTCGGTGGATTTATCAAAAATAAGAAAGTAATTAAAATAACTATACTTGGAATAAATATCTTTTTTTGTTTAGTTTGTATAAACCAATATAATAGAGATACTCCTAAACCAATTATTAAAATCGAACATATTATCAATCCATAACGCATACCAATATTTGGAAGAAGAATAAATCCCCCAAAAAATGCTCCTAATGCAGCTCCGATAGTATTAAACATTGCCGCTTCTCCAACTGTCTCTGATGATGAAGAAATCTGATTACGAACTACCTTTACTCCCATTGTAAACGATACTCCAAATAATAATGTGGGTATTAAAAGAAAAAAGATAGAGATGAGAAACTTAAGACTAATCATTTTTTCCCAAGTTGGTGATGTGTTAAGCATTAGGTTATTAAGTAAAAATTCAGGCATTGCAGAAAAAAAGTAAAGGGAGCCTAATGTATAGAAGCCAATAAGAGTGGACGATATACCAAAAATAATACCAGGATTTTTTATTTTATCTGCAAAGAAACTAATAAGAAGAGAGCCACCTGATAAACCTATAAGGAAAATTCCTAACATTGCAGAGAATGAATATGTTGTTGATCCAAATATTAGAATTAATGCGCGAAACCAAATAATCTCCATTGCTAAAGAAATAAATCCTGAAATACCTACTGAAATCAGTAACCAATTTGCAAGCTTAGTTCGTTTTCTAACAATTGAAATAGGTTTATTAATATTAGTATGTAATTTATTTTCATAAAAATAGGATGTACCAACTGCAATAATACCAACTAGTAAATCAAGACTAACGGCAATTAGATTAGATATATTCATTCCGAATTTAGGAATAAATAGAAAACCTGCAAGTAAGACTCCGGATACGGCACCTAACGTATTTATACCGTATAATAAACCTAATCTTGATCCAAAATGATCTATTTTATTTAAAAATCCTTTAGCTAATACTGGAAGAGTTGCACCCATCATAGCGGTAGGAATTAAAAGAAGAATAAGCGCTAATAATACACGTACAAAAGTAAGAAAAAATATGGAATCTGAAATGTTAACCGCAGCAAAGCGGTAGCTATATTGAATAAAATCAAAAATATAAGGAATACTTAATGCGTAAAGAGCTGTTGCAATTTCTAAAAAACCAAAAACCTTCACTGGTTTTTTAATTAAAGAAGCTAATTTTCCCGCATAATGAGAACCTATTGCTAGCCCAAACATATATGTCATCATTACGGTTGCGGCTGCATAAACAGTATTTCCAAAAATTAATCCTAAATGGCGAACCCATAAAACTTCATAGGTTAATGCGGCGATACCAGAAAAATAAAATAACAAGCAAATGGCAAATAAAGAAATCGTCTTCATCCAAGCTATATAAAGCTAATGGATAAACCAAACAAGAGATTATATTAAAAAAAATTCTTCATGGACGATTGATAAAAATAAAAATTATGTAATTAATCTTAATTATGAACTATTATATTCATAATATTAATCCAACAATCTTCAGTTTTAATATTCCTTCTATTATTCCAATATTACCAGATTATTTGGAGATAAGATGGTATGGATTAGCATACCTTCTAGGATTTATATTTAGTTTTTTAATTCTTAAAAAATGGTCCAAATCTGAGTCACTCCATATTGTAGAATCAGAAATATCAAACTTTATTATGCTTATTGCTATTCTAGGAGTATTTCTAGGTGGACGTCTGGGATATGTTCTATTTTATGACTTCGATAGTTTTATTCAAAATAAATGGTTACTTTTTCAAATATGGGAAGGAGGGATGTCCAGCCACGGTGGATTTATAGGAGTAATTGCTACAATTTTTTGGTACGCAAAAAAGAACTCTATTTGTTTTTGGAATATATCCGATCATCTTGCTGCTACAGTATCTCTTGGTATAGGTTTTGGAAGAATAGCTAATTTTATCAATGGTGAATTATGGGGTCGAATAACGGACGTACCATGGGCAGTTATCTTCCCTCAATCTAATACACTTCTTCCAAGACATCCATCTCAATTATATCAATCACTATGTGAAGGTTTTTTAATATTTTTTATCATTTTAATTATTAGAAAAAAAGCATGGGGAAAAGTTCCTGGAAATATAAGTGGTTTGTATCTTATATTATATTCAATAGCTCGATTCTCAATTGAAATCTTTCGAGAACCTGATAGTACAATTTATTTTGAATGGTTAACTAAAGGACAGTTATATTCTATATTTATGTTACTAATCGGTATAATAATCTTGTTACAAAGAAAATATTTTTTAAGTAAACTCTAAGCATCTGTATGACTGGAAAGTATCTGATTTACACATAACATATCACGAAATAAATTTAGACCCTGTAGGTCTTCTTTATTTAACTCAAAATGAATATTTTTTGTTAGATACTCTTCCCAGAATGAATGCGTTTTTCCTAGTTGACTAGCATATCTTTTCGCAATTAATGAAATGGAGTGAATTCCTTTTTTAGCTGCACTAGTTATGATTTTTTCAATCATATCGATTTCTTTATTATTTTTTCTCACTGCCCATACAGCAAAAACGAAAGGTAAATTCGTTAATTTTTTCCAACATTCCGATAAATCAATATTTTGATAACAAGGTTTATTACTAAAAAGTGCTTTATCTCCTATAATCACCCTTCCATCTGGCGATGGCGAATTAATAGTCATTTCCACAGATTTATTATAATAATGCTGTAAGATTAATTGAGCTAACATGTTAGAAGTTGCTGATGATGGATCTTTATTAACTGTGACTAATTGGTCAACCGGTTTATTGCATTGTAATAATACACTTCGAACAGAGCCATTTGCAGCAACTCCTAAATGATTAAAATATCTTAATTCAGGATTATTAAATAAATGGACTACTGGTATTAATGCGCAATCTACTGTTCCAGATAAGAGTTGATTTACATGACTAGATGGAGGACCTAATTTTACTTTTATATTATCATTCTGCTGACTAATATACTCAACTAATGGGGCAGAATTACTATATGAGGCAGCTGCAAAGTTTAGTATAGACATATTTTATATTTTTCTTCCTTCAAAAATAGAAACTGTTCCGAGAGCTAATTTTGTTGATTTTATATTTTGAAATTTTGCTATCTTAAACATTTCGATAACTTTCTCTTGCCTTGGAAAATCTTCTATTGAATCTAATAAGTATGCATAAGGCCCATCATCACCAAATAATTTTCCTATTTTAGGAACAAATGGAGTGTATATCTTATATCCAACTCTAATAAAAATATTTGAGGGATAAGTTGCCTCTAAAATCAGAACTTTTCCATTTGGCTTCACTACTCGATACATTTCATGAAGAGCTTTTTGTCTATCTTCAATATTTCTAAAGCAGAATCCAGAAACAATCCCATCAAAAAAACTATCAGGCATTGGTAAATTTAATGCATCTGCATTCTGAAATCGAGGTCTTCTACTAACACCAATGCTAAGAGATTTCTCTCTTGCAACAGATAACATATTTTCAGATGGATCAATAGCATATACCTGTGCCTTTGGTACCTGAGATAAAAGCTCAAATGCTAAATCGCCTGTTCCAGTTCCGATATCTAAATAATTTCCATTATGATTAGGTGATAACTTTTTAATTGTTTTTTTTCGCCATCCACTATCCATTCCTAGTGATATTAAACGGTTTGCTTTATCGTAGGTTTTAGCAATTTTATCAAACATCGTTCTATTTTCGGATGCTGAAATTAACGTATCTCTTGAAATTTCGTCCATTAACGAGCCTCCCACTTACGGACATCTTCCCAAGTTTGATCGGCAGACTGACCAAATAAAGACAATACATGTTCTGCATAATAATCTAGCATTTCAGAAACAGATATTTCATTTGGCGTTCTTCCCTTACCCATATAATAAGGAGGAGAAATTGGCATCACAATACCTCCAGCATTACTAAAATTTGAAGCATTTTTAGTAGTTATACTTGACCAGGGAGCCTCTCTTATACAAAAAACTACTTTTCTTTTTTCTTTAAGATGACAATGAGCAGCTCTTGAAACTAATGAGTCAGCTATACCATTAGCAACTTTTCCTAGAGTGTTTGCAGAGCACGGAACAACTATCATTCCAACTGTTGGAACAGAACCTGATGAAACCGTTGCACTTAAATCTGAATCTTTCCAAACTTGATCAGCTAATTTCTCTAGTACTGAAAAATCTCCAACTTCATGTTCATATACCATACGTCCCATCTTACTTGCAATTAATGTAACTGGCCATTTGGATTTCTCCATAATGGACTTTGCAACGTATGATCCAGATGCGCCTGTTAATGCTAAAACTAAGTTCATAATTATCCTCCTAAAAGTACTACTAAAGATGCGGATATACCCGCTACTGCTGATATTGGAAAAAATCGAATATGTAAAGGTATCGATTTTTTATAAGCAAAAATAAATGCAAGTGCTGAAATTAATAAAAATATGAAAGAAAGTATACCTCCATTACTTAGCCATAATACAACTAATACTATAAATGCTAAAATATGAGATAAAGATGCAACAATCTGAGATTTGAAACTACCTATAGAAGAAGGAAGACTATGAACCTTATGATTACGATCAAATTCTTCATCCTGTAAAGCGTAAATAATATCAAAACCACTCATCCAAAAAAAAGTGAAAATGGTTAACATTATTAAATCAGTAGAAAAAATTAATCTATTAGTTACGGCAATATATGCGCATAAAGGTGCGCTAGCTAAAGTTAAACCGATTCCAAAATGACATAATGAAGTAAAACGTTTGAGTAAGGAATAAAAAATGAGAGGGATAACTGGAAAAATAGAAAGTTTTAAAACTAATGGACCTAACAAATAACAATTAAGTAAATATAATATTAAGCCACAAAAGGATATAAGATACGCCTGACTTAAATTAAGATTTCCCTTTGGAATCTCTCTCATTTTTGTTCTTGGATTAACTGCATCTATATTTCGATCAAAAATTCTATTAAGCGCCATACCAAAAGTTCTAGCACCTATAGCTGCTAAACAAATATATATGATTTTACTCCATGTAATATTTTCCATACCACCTAAATAAGCACCAGAAAGAAGTAATGGAATAGAGAAAATTATATGCTCAATCTTCATAAAACTTTTAAAATCGGAAAATAAATTTTTTTTCTCTTTTAATGGTTTATTATTCTTTTTTTTAGAATTTCTATTAATACCCTTTAAAGCATAAATTACTGCTTCTGCTAATGTTTTAGATACAGGATTTAAATAATTTTGAATATCTTTTTTAGCAAAACTATCTCCAAAATCTGTAACGGCTTTGAGTAAAACACATGGTATATCATACTTTTCACAAACTCGTGCAATAGCATACCCCTCCATATCAACAAGGTCGTATTCTCTTGCTAGCTCTTTTTTTCTTTTTTCTTGATGTAATGGTTCATCAACACTAACTAATTTTTTAAGACTAAATCCTAAGCCTATATTCACTGCTGCTTTAAGTTCTTCTGTTACAACTGATGATATACGGTAAACATGTCCACGTTTAACTCTATTGTGCAATCCAGCACATATGCCCGGATTAATAATAATTTTTGCGCCTTGATCTATTAATTCCTCTGCTGCAATTCGTGCAGATTCTAGGCCAATTCCTGAAATCTTTATTTTAATACTTTTATTAAGATTAAAAGAATACAAAGGCTCAGCTTCTTTTTCAGTTGCATATATAATACCAATCATTTGATTAATCCTAACTGCATAGCTCTTTTTTCAATTTCATTTATAGATAAGTAAGCAGTATCATCTAATTTTAATGTAAAATTATTTACATATAGATTTATATGACTATCAATCACTTTATCTTCCATTTCCTGAGCATGTTTTTTTATATATTCTTTTGTTTCATGTCTATTTTTTTGGGCATATCTTATTGATCTATATACGTCTTGTTCGGCTTTTATAAACGCTTCCTTACCTAGATTCTTTTTTACCGCAATACAACCTAAAGGTATAGGCAAATTAGTTTCGCCTTCCCACCACTCACCGAGATCTTTTTCAAATACAAAACCCTTATCCTTAAATACAAAACGTCCTTCATGTATAATTACTCCAACATCTACTTCATTATTATCTAATGCATCCATTATTTTTGAATATGGCATATAAATACATTCTCCAAGATCTCCATAACAAAGTTTATATAATAAATTTGCTGTCGTATATTCACCTGGAATAGCAATTAAAGAATTATTTGATATTCCTTTTCCATTTTTTGATACAACCAATGGACCACAACCCTTTCCAAGAGCTGAACCAGAATTAATTAAATCGTATTTATTTTTAACCTTTAACCAAGCATAGAAAGACATTTTAGTGATATCATAAATTCCTTCAAGAGCGTTTTTATTAAGTAGATCAATATCCTGTAATGATACTTGATAATTAGGGTCTTGAGATAATTTATAAAAAATAAACGTATCATTAGGACATGGTGAATATGCAATTTTTATTTTATTATTCATAAATACCTATAATTAATACGTATTATAAATCCTTATTTTAAGTACACTTTTTTGTAATTAATTATTGAACCATGCGATAATAACATTAGTGTAACGTCAAAATGCAATATATATTTAATACGAGTTAATTAATGAAAGAAACTAACACATCTAAAAACAAAAATTCTTTATCCAAGGATTTTCTTAATGATATTGATAAAATTACAATGTCATTAAATTCTGTTGGTCTTCAACAATTAGGTAACTATTTAATTCAAAAGGGATTATCTACTAACCATGCTAAATCTTCCGATGACGGATTAGTTATTCTTTACGGTTCTCAAACGGGTAATTCGCGTTCTATTGCCGAAGAATTATTCGAGGCCACGCAAAAAGAAAAAATCAATAGCTCGTTAATTTCAATGGGTAAAATTAAAGAAAAATCATTAAAATCAATCAAAAATCTTCTTGTAATTGTTAGCACACAAGGTGAAGGAGATCCTCCCGATGACGCATTAAACCTAGTTGATTACATAAATAGCAATAAAGCCCCAAAAATTAATAATATGAACTTTGGTGTTCTTGCACTTGGTGATAGTAGTTATGAATTTTACTGTAAAACAGGTAAAGATTTTGACAGTCGCTTACAAGAATTAGGAGGAAAGAGAGTTATAGACCGTGTTGATCTGGATGTAGATTTTGATGATGATGCCGAATTATGGATTAAAAAGGCCGTTCAAATTATGAAGCCATTAATTCCTAAAAAAACTGAACAAGTAGACATTGTATTTGATCTTCCTCCAATATCCGAAAAAAAATATACTAGAAAAAAACCCCTTAAAACAAAAATTTTAACTAATCAAAAAATAACAGGTCGTTTCTCTGATAAAAATATCAGACATATTGAAATTGATTTAGAAGAGTCTGGTTTAAATTATCAAGCAGGTGATTCATTAGGTGTTTGGTTTACAAATAATTCTTTACTGGTTGAAGACCTTTTGAAAACACTAAAAATTAATCCAAGTGAAATTATTCAAATTAATAATGAACCATTAATAATAAAAGATGTTCTTATTAATACATACGAATTAACTCAATTACATCCCGATTTTGTTAAGGATTATGCAGATATAACTCATCAGAAAGAGCTTCTAAAAATTTCTAAAAATTCTAAAAATCTTCAAAATTTTATAAAAGACCGTCAGATTATTGATGTTGTAAAACAATTCCCTTCAAAAATTTCATCTACAAGTTTAATAAAAATTCTTCGAAAAATTACTCCTAGATTATATTCCATTTCTTCAAGTCAATCTGAGGTTGAGGAAGAAGTTCATTTAACTGTTAGTGTTGTTGAGTACGATGCATTTGGTTTTTTACATCAAGGCGGTGCTTCAGGTCATTTAAATAACTTACAACCTGATAGTAATGTTAAAGTGTATGTGGAAGCAAGTGATCATTTTAGACTTCCTGAGAACACAAACTTACCTATTATTATGATTGGTCCTGGAACTGGAATCGCACCTTTTCGGGCTTTTTTACAAGAACGTGCAGCTAAAAAATCTAGTGGAAAAAATTGGTTATTTTTTGGAAATCCATATTTTGCAGAAGACTTTCTCTATCAAACTGAATGGCAAAACTTTCAAGATGAAGGAATTCTAAACCGTATCGACTTAGCATTTTCCCGAGATCAAGATGAAAAAATATATGTACAGAATCGTATTTTGGAAGCTAGTGAAGAATTATGGAAGTGGATTGTTGATGGCGCTCATATCTATGTATGTGGAGATGAAAGCAGAATGGCAAAAGATGTTAATGATGCATTAATACATGTTATTTTAAATGAAGGTAAAATGAATAAAGAAGATGCAGTAAAGTATTTAGACAATTTACGTCGAAATGGAAGATACCAAAAGGATGTCTATTAAAGGATAACTTATGCAAAATAATCAATTATCAGAAGTAGAAAAAATAAAATCTAAAAGTGGAAACTTAAGAGGAACGATTGAAGAAGGGCTAAAAATACAAATTACTGGCTCTTTATCAGAGGATGATACTCAGCTCACAAAATTTCATGGATTTTATCAACAAGATAATCGAGATATTAGGGATGAAAGAAGGCATCAGAAATTAGAACCATTATTTAGCTTTATGCTCAGAGCAAGAGTTCCGGGTGGTGTTATAAACTCCAATCAATGGAAAGCAATTGATAAAATTTCTAGAGAACTAACATCTAGTGGTATTCGTTTAACAACCAGACAAACATTTCAATATCATGGAATATTAAAAAGAAATGTTAAATCTCTAATTCAAGGAATAAATAAAGCATTTATTGACTCTTTAGCCGCTTGTGGGGATGTAAATAGAAATGTTTTATGTAATGCTAACCCATTAGAGTCTAATTTTCATGAAATGGTTTATGAAGATGCAATAGCAGTAAGTAATCACTTACTTCCTAAGTCACAAGCATATCATGAAATATGGCTTGGTGAAGATAAAGTTGTTAATGTAGCCGAAGAAAAAGAAGATATTTATGGTAAAACTTACCTCCCCAGAAAATTTAAAATTGCGATTGCTATACCGCCTCATAATGATGTCGACATTAATGGAAATGATTTGAGTTTTGTTGCTATTATTAAATCTAATCAATTAATTGGTTATAATGTTCTTGTTGGTGGTGGTATGGGTTGTTCGCATAATACACCTGGAACATATCCGCAAATTGGAAAAGAGCTTGGTTTTATTAAAAGAGAAGATATTCGTCTAATATCTGAAGCTGTTGTTACATCTCAACGTGACTTTGGAGATCGTACAGATAGAAAAAAAGCACGCTTAAAATACACTATAGATAAGATGGGAATTAATGAATTTAAGAAAGAAGTGGAAAATCGATCAAAAATTAAATTCACAAAAATAAAATCATATAAGTTTCTTACTCACTCGGATCGATTTGGTTGGGTAAAAAATAATGATGGTAGTTGGAATTTAACAATGTTTATTGAGCATGGTCGAATTACCGATAAACCTAATGAACCAAAAATGCTAACTGGACTCCTTAAAATAGCAAATATTCATAAAGGCGATTTTAGAATGACTGCTACGCAGAATTTAATGATTGTAAAGGTAAATAATTCAAATAAAGAAATAATAGAAAAATTAGCTAAAGAATATGGTTTATGGAGAGAAGTTAGTTTAATTCGTCAAAATAGTATGGCATGTGTCGCTTTTCCAACATGTGGTTTAGCAATGGCAGAAGCAGAGAGATACCTTCCTGATTTGATTACAAAAATTGAAAAACTAACACATAAATATAAAATAGCTGATCAACCAATAACTATCAGAATGACTGGTTGCCCTAATGGATGTGCTAGACCCTATCTAGCAGAAATAGCTTTAGTTGGTAAAGCTCTAGGAAAATATAATCTTTATTTAGGAGGTGATGGTAAAGGAACTCGACTTGTACAACTATATAAAGAAAATATATCTGAAGAGATTATATTAAAAGAAATTGATGGTTTATTTAAAAACTATTCATCAAATAGATTAAAAAATGAAGGTTTTGGTGATTTTCTTATTCGCCAGAATGTTGTTCCTGCTATTTATGATGGTCGTGATTTTAAAACAGGTCTCCAAAATGCATAAAAACAACGATTTTCTAGAAAATAAAAATGCAATAGATAGAATAGAATGGGCTAAAAATACCTATAATGATTCTATATTTATGAGTACTAGTTTTGGAATACAGAGTGCCATTTTATTACATCTAGTAACTAATAAGATACCAAATATACCTATTATTTTTATCGATACAGGTTATTTATTTAAAGAAACATATCAATTTGCAGATCTACTTATTCAGCGTTTAAATTTAAATATTAAAATATATAAACCTTTGCTATCTTCCTCCAATCAAGAGAGTCGTTTTGGTAAACTTTGGGAACAAGGGGTTGAAGGTTTAGATCAATATAATAAAATTAATAAAATTGAGCCTATGCAAAGAGCTATTAAAGAAATGAAAAAAAAATGTTGGATAGCAGGCTTAAGAAGAGAGCAGTCTGAAAGTAGAAAATTTCGTCCTGTAATAGAAAATCAAAATGATATCACTAAAATTTATCCTATTATTGATTGGGAAGAAAAAAATGTAAACGAATACCTTTTGCAAAATAATCTTCCTCATCATCCTTTAAAAAACAAAGGATATGTATCTGTAGGTGATTGGCATAGCTCATCTCCCTTAAAATCAAATATGAGTGCAGAAGATACCAGGTTTAATGGTATGAAGCGCGAATGCGGACTTCATCTTGATTTTGATCAAGGTGGTGGAATTTAAATGTCATTCGATGAGTTATTTATAAGAGTTATTTTGGGTTTAATAATTGGTTTCTTTGTAGGCCTAACTAGTATTGGTAGCGGTGTACTTGTTCTTCCTATTTTATCTTTTTTGCTTAAAGATATTACTTTAGCTGTAGGAACTACAACATTATATGCATTTTTAACTAAAATTTTTGCCTCATTAAATCATATCAAACTAAAAACGATTAATTGGAATATTGTACGTTCCTTTCTTTTAGGAGCTATACCCTCTTCAGCTTTTTTTGCATTATTAGTTAGCTCATCTTTAAAATCTGAATTTCAAACAAATCTTTTAAAATATATTATTATATCGGTTATTCTTCTTAGTATAATTATGATGGTATTAGATACTCATAAATCTAAAAATACCTTGAATTCAGATAATTTTATATCAAAATTTATAAATTCAAATAATAAATTACGCTTCTTCTTTGCTATTTTTTTTGGATTTATATGTGGTAGTCTTGTAGGATCAACATCAATTGGTGCTGGTATAATTGTTATTCCATTACTTGTTATTTTATTTAAATTAAATACCTGTGAAGCAGTTGGAACGTCGATAATTATGGCTTTTTTTATGACTATGATTACAGCAGTCATTTTTGGTTTAAATGGACAGCAAGACTATCAAACAGCGATTTTAATGTCTGTTGGTTCACTTGTAGGCGTCTTCTATGGTAGTAAACTAAGCATCATATTATCCGATTTAATTTTAAGAATAACGGTTATTACATTAATGGCTATCGGTCTAGTTATTATGATTCTATAAAATAATTAGAATAAAAAAATAAAATATAAATATTGCTTAAAAAAGCATGTATCGCTAACTTTCGTTCTCAATTTCGTAAAATGTAAAGGATCTTAAAATGAGAATAAGAAGAGCAATGCGTAAAAAACCTCTTAGACGTCCGGTTAAAAAACCGCGATTAAGAAGGAGGAGGTTATTAGAACAAAAACGCAGACTTAGTAATGTAGGTTTCTCAGAAGAACAACTTATACATATGAACACACAGCAAATCCGTTCTGCGATTCGAGAAAAAGGCGTATAAGATATATTGATTAATTGATAATTTATTTTTATTGCCATAAAAAAGTATCAATATGAAAAATATCATTCTATTTGGATTTATGGGAACAGGTAAAACTACTGTTGGTAAAATTATTAGTAAAAAACTTAATCTTCCTTTACTAGATATGGATTCAATAATTACTCAAGAAGAAGGAAAATCTATAAAATTAATTTTTAATGAAAACGGAGAACCCTATTTTCGTAACCTTGAGAATAAACTAGTTCGACGTTTATCAAAGCATACTGATAATATAATTTCTACAGGAGGTGGAGTAATACTAAATGAAGAAAATATAACTCTTTTTAGGGAGAATAGTTTTTTAGTTTGCCTAACAGCATCTCCTAAAAATATTTTAGAACGTTTAAGAAATGATACTACAAGACCCCTTTTGAGAGAAAATAATATTGAAAAGGAAAATGAAATTAATCATTTACTTAAAGAAAGAAAAAAAATGTATAATAAAATTTCATTTCAGATAAATACAGACTTTGTAAATCCTCAATTAATTGCTCAAGAAATTATAAGAAAATATAATAAAAATAATTAACAAGCCTCTTCTAGTAATAAATATCTTGCACTAATATAAGGTCCTGGAAACATTTGCAAAAACTCTTCTGGATCTTCATTAAATAAATCCTGTAAAGAGCTATATGAAGCCCTTCCATACCGAAGAATCTCACCTAGTTGATTGGTTTCAATATTCTGAATAACAAAACATAATTCATGTTCATCAGAATCTTCTACATTTAAAAGAAGTCGATTACTTTTTGGTTCTACTTTTGTTTTATTACGGGAATAAATATTATACTTTATATATTCAACTACTCTTTCATTCATTGACGATTCGATTAAATATATTAATTCAATTAATTCTACTCTAGACATAACTAATCTTATGTTTGGAGTAATATTTTTTGTATCGAATCCGTTATCTATATGTTCAATAATTTCATCAAATTCTTCTAAAATATCCTCGGCTAAATGTTGATTAGTTTCAGGTATCCAGTGAATTAAAATATTATTCTTTAAATCTCTATATAAAAGAGGTAAATCAACTCGAAAATCAAATTCGCAATCTTCACATATAACTCTATTAAATTTATTTTTCATTAACAGATCTTTAAATTGAGGATTTTCATCAACATTAATCGAATCATATAAAATAACGTCTTGGGTTAAACTACATTTTGGACATCTAATATTATAGGCTTTACCTAGGTTTTGCATTTGTAAAAATCTCCGGTAAATATTTATCTGCCTCAGCAAAAGAATTTAAAACTATATCTGGATTGCAGTCAGAAAGTTCCTTATAAGAAAATGATCCGGTACATAATGCTACTGATATTAAATTATTAGATTTTGCAGCAAAAATATCTTTTGGTGTATCGCCAAATAAATATCCTTGTGTATATTTACCAGATCTTTTTAAAGCAATTTCAGTCATTATTACGCGGGAACTATCATCATCTCCATAACCACCAATATCAGAAAAAAACTCATTTAATTCAGCATATTTTAATTTTAATTTTGCGCATTTATATGTATTTCCGGTTATAAGACCGAAATCACTATATTTGGATACACTATTAAGAAATGAATAAACTTTCGGGAGTACTTTAGGGGATTGCTTAACCAAACCGCTTTCCAAATGAAAAGCTAACCTTTCAAAAAATTCATTTTTATATTTATATCCATCAATAATATTATTTTCAGATAATAGTTTAGATAAAACACCTAAATCAGTTGCACCAGCAAAATTGATATGCGACATATTAATTTTTATGTTATATATATCATCAAATGCATTAGAAAAAGCAATTCTTCCTATTCCTTTTGCATAAAGTAGAGTTCCGTCAATATCAAAAAATAATATTCTTTCGCCTTTGAGCATTTTTGTATTAATCCACTAAATCTATTAGTTCGTTAATCGTATCATTCTGTGTATTATTTTCTTCAATTGCTTGATTCTTATAATTATTACTATTTTCTTTAGATCTACGCTTGAAACTACTGCTAGGTTTATTTCTTGTATCATTATTTAAATCAAAGGCTTTTTTAAATGTTCTGCATCTCACAGTTGTAATATTTGACTTAGAAGCTTTACTATCATCTGTTATAAGAATTCCATTTTTTGATTTAGTTACTCTTATTGCTTTATTAATATGATTACTAACTGAGTTACTATATAGAATTAATATGTTATCAAACTTTTTTCCATTAGGAGCCTTATAGAGAGCTTCTCCAGATAATACAGCGATTATTCGTATTTTTTCTCGATCAGAAAATTTAGTTAATCTTCTTAAAATTTGTAACTGTGTTCTGGGCGGAATATTACCTTTAAATCCTAATGAATAAAATAATGATCGCAGA
>JBJLEI010000016.1:0-68204 GCA_045566035.1 Pontiellaceae bacterium
AACCTAATTTTTTTCTTAATTCTAGTTGAGCTGCTATTATTTTTTTAACTTCCTTATGCGCTGTTTTCATAGCTTCAATAAATTCAGCTTCCGGAATTTCATTTGCAGTTCCTTCAATCATCATTACTTTTTCATCTGAACCACAATACGTTAAATCTATATCGCTTAATGCATGTTGATCATGTGTAGGATTAATTATCCACTGACCATCATTTCTAACAATTCTAACAGCTCCTATAGGACCATTAAATGGAAGGTCACTTAATGTTAAGGCTGCTGACGAAGCATTCACACTTAGAACATCTGTATCTAATAATCCATCGCAACTCATTAACATATTATTAATTTGAACTTCTTTATAAAAACCCTCAGGAAAAAGAGTTCTAATTGGTCGATCTGTGACACGCATAGTTAAAATTTCTTTTTCAGAAGGACGCGCCTCTCGTTTTATATAACCACCTGGAAAACGACCAGCGGCATAAAACTTTTCCCTATATTCAACTTGTAATGGGAAAAAATCACATCCTTCACGAGCTTCTTTTGCAGATGTTACAGCAGAAAAAACAATATTTTCACCTAAACCGCAACTTACTGCGGCATCAGCTTGTTTTGCTAATAATCCTGTTTCAAAAAACATTGGCTTTCCACCGACTTCAAATTCTATTTTAGTTGTACCCTTCATCATAATTATTATCGCCCTAATATTCTGAAGAGCGACCCTTTCATATATTTTTTATAATTTATTGAAATAGTATTATTTTATAAAAATCTTATTTATAAAAAAATTCTTAACGACGTAATCCTAATTTAGATATAATATCTTTATATTTTGCATCATCTTTCGATTGAAGATAACTTAGAAGTTTACGTCTTTTATTGACCATCATAATTAAACCACGTCGAGCACTATGATCTTTTTTAAAAGTTTTTAAATGCTCTGTTAAGGTTTTTATACGTTCGGACAGTAATGCAATCTGAACTTCTGGTGATCCAGTGTCTTTATCATTACGTTTAAAAGTATTTACTGTTTCCGCTTTTATTGTTGCATCCACTTGGGACTCCTTGATTTTCATTTTTAATTGTTAAGCGCGGAACTATACGAGTCATGGATAGTCTTGTAAAGCATCCTTTGTATAATAAAAACATAATATTTATACTTCGAATTCTTTGCAATATGAAGCAATCGATGGAGAAATACGAACGTGTAATTTAGCATACGAATCTTCGTATTTTTCTTTAAGGATTACTCCATGATTTTTTAATAATGCTAAAATTTTTCCTTCTGATAAAGGAATGGATAACCTTAATTCTTTTTTATCATCCTTTAAAAATTTCTTAATTATTTTATATAAATTATCTATTCCTTCACTATTTTTAGCTGATATTATTACTGCATCTGGAAAACGATGTAATAATTGCTTTGCAATAACTAACCCTTTATCTTTATCGGATTTATTAAACACATGAATAATATTTTTATCATCAACACCTATTTCATCTAAAACTTCATTAACAGCATTGATTTGCATTTCAACTTGGGGATGAGAAGTATCAATAATATGGAGTACTATATCAGCCTCTACCACTTCCTCTAATGTAGCTCTAAAAGATTTTATTAAATGTGTTGGTAATTTCTGAATAAATCCAACCGTATCTGTCATTAAAACTGATTCATAATTAGGTATTTCAACATGTCTAGTTGTTGGATCTAAAGTAGCAAATAATTTATCTTTCGCATAGATTGATGAACCGGATAATGAATTTAATAAAGTTGATTTTCCAGCATTAGTATAACCAACCAATGATATTAATGACCATCCATGACGCCTTCTACCTCTTCTCTGTTCAGAACGTCGTGTTCGCACTAACTCAAGATCGCGTTTAAGAGTTCTAATCAAGTTTTGAATACTACGACGATCCATTTCTAATTGAGTTTCTCCTGGACCACGTAAACCAATACCACCTTTTTGTCTTTCTAAATGGGTCCACATTCTTCTTAATCGAGGTAAAAGATATTCATGTTGAGCAAGCTTTACCTGTAGAAAACCTTCTCTTGTTTGTGCTCGTTGAGCAAAAATATCTAGAATTAACTGAGTTCTATCTAATACACGTACTTTTATTACTGACTCGAGATTTCTTCCTTGAACAGGTGATAAATCCTCATCAAAAATAATCATAGTTATATTCTTTTCGTGAGCAATTTCATATAATTCATTTGCCTTACCTGTTCCAATAAAGTGGCCTGCATGAATTTTATTTTGTCGCACAGTAATGCATTCGGAAATATTTGCGCCAGCGCTTTTAGTTAGTTGAGATAATTCTTTAAGATTATCTTTCATTTGCCACTCATCAACACCTGGTAATTGTATACCTATAATTAGAGCATTTTCTTTTTTATTTTTTTTATTCTCAATCATATATTAATATTAGTTGGTCCGTTTTTCATCCATTCATTATAAATAACATTAACAATATCTATTTTATTTTTAAATTGATCTATATCAACCCACTTAATATTCATTTTATTTTTAAACCATGTCATTTGCCGTTTTGCTAATTGCCGTGTTCTTATAATAGTTTTTTCTAATGCTTCATCTTTTGATATTTTCCCACTTTGCATATCAAATACTTCTTGATATCCAATTGCCTGCTGAGCAGTTTGTGAAAGATTACAATTTAACAATTCTTTTGCTTCATCTAATAAACCATCATTAAACATCTCTAATACTCTTTTTTCTATATTTTCATGTAATTTCTTTCTTTCTAGATAAAGACCTATAATTGGAGGACTACTTTTTAATTCCCATGAATCTCCGACATTTCCTCGTTCAAACAAACGAATAATTCTTCTTTTATTTTTTTTATCATCAGAGGATAAATTTAAATATTCATTATTTATCTTATTTTTAGCCATATCCTGTAATTGTTCTAAATCTAATAATTCTAATTTTTCTCGATTTTCCTGATCCTGACCTTGTTTTGATTCCATTCCGTCAATTAAACATTTTACATATAATCCAGTACCTCCACAAACGATTGGAGTATCTGATAAATTACTCCAACTATTTTTTAATAACTCTAACCATCTAAAGACATTAAAATTCTCCGAGGGATTAATTATATTTAAACCTGTATAATTTACCTCTATTTGCATAGAACTTGATGGTTTAGCTGTACCAATATCCATTCCTGAATATATATTCATAGAATCGGCAGATATAATCGATGTTGATAATTTTTTAGCTAATAAATGTGCAATATGACTTTTTCCAGAGGCTGTTGGACCAACTAAGAAATATGCATTTTTTTTTATCATGCTTTATTAACCTTTTTAGTACTAAACCATTGATGAAATAAATATAAAATCACACTAAGACAAATTGCAGAATCAGCAATATTAAATGATGGGTAATGATAGGTTCCAAATTGAAAATCAAGAAAATCTATAACCCATCCATATTTTATTCGATCTATCAGATTTCCAATAATTCCACCTAAAATTAAACCGAATAAAATATTATGAAATTTTGTTTTTAAAAAGATATCATCAACTTTAATTAATAAAAAAAATAAAACTAAAAAAGATATAAAAATAAGTAAAAATCTCTGACCACTAAGAATATTCCATGCGGCACCATCATTTTTTACATAAACAAGATTAAAAAAATTTTCTATGATTGGTCGAGTTTCTCCATGAAGAAAATTTGATGTGATATAAAGTTTTGTGTATTGGTCAAGAAATAAAATTATTAATGCTAATCCTAATGGAATTATACGAGATTTACGCATAAATTATATTCCATGCATCGTACTTCCAAAAGGACGGAAACGACGATGCCCTTTTTCAAGTTCAGATTGGGCTTTTATTGAGTGTCTAACATAAGGTAAAGCTTCTAAACGTTCTATATTAATAGCCTCATTTGTTATCTCACAGATTCCATATGATCCATTCTCAATTCTACGAATAGCTTCATCTATTTCAAAAAGAACATCTTGTTCGCTACTTAACTGATTAAGAGCAAATTCTCTATCAAATGTTTCTGTCCCTTGATCTGATAATGAAGGATCTCTTTCATGTTGACTTAAAGAATCTCTATTTATTGATAATATTTCACCTGTAACACGTTCGCGTAACTCTAATAAACGACGAAGCTGTTCTTTTAATTGTTTTATTGTAAAATATTTATTTCTAGCAATTTTACCTGATAAGGTTCCTCCGGTAGAAGATAATTCTTTACTAGAACTTTTCCTTTTCACAGCTGTTTTCTTTGCAGAAGCTTTCTTTGCAGAAGCTTTCTTTGCAGGAGCTTTCTTTGCAGAAGCTTTCTTTGCAGGAGCTTTCTTTGCAGGAGCTTTCTTAGCTGTTTTTTTCTTAATAACTTTTTTAACCATTTTATTCATACTTTCTATTAAAAAATTTCAAACTATAAAAATGAGGGTTGCGTGTTTATCATGCTTAATGATGTGTGTCAATAAACATGTATATTTAAGAAATTGGTGTTAAATTAATAAAACACTCATGACCATTTAAGTTTTTTACCTCTTTTTCACTTATATTATTATTTAATATACATTTAACCGCTAGAGTTTCATTTTTTATATATTCTATATTTTTTTCAATAGCTTCAATCACATCACCACTACTAAAATATTCTATTTCAATTCGTTGGGTTACTATAAAATCGTATTCTTTTCTTATTGTCTGAATTTTATTTATAAATTCACGCGCTAAACCCTCAGAAATTAAATCGTCAGTAAGCTCTGTATCTAGACCAATTACAAGTTCTCCATCTATACCAACTGCCATACCCTTAATTGGCTTATAAACTAAATCTATATCAGATAATTCTAATGGAATAACTTTTTCACCTAAATCAACATTAATTATTTTTCCTTGCGATATAGATAAAATTTCATTTTCAGATAATTTATTAATAATAGATACGGCATCTTTCATTAATGGACCAAGTTTTGGTCCTAATTTTTTAAAGTTAGGTTTAGCCTGTAGTATTGCTAATGCAGATGAATCAGTAGAAAATTCTACCTTTTTTATATTTAATTCATCAGATATTAACCCTTCTAATTCTTGAATATTTGATAAAAGCTTTTCATCATTACAAACAACAAGCATTCGTGATAAAGGCTGTCTATTTTTTAACTTATATTCTGTTCTTAATGCTCTTCCTTGTTCTACAGCACTGATAACTAACTTCATCTGTTCTTCTAATATATAATCTCTTTTAGCATCAGCAGATGTTGGAAAATCGCATAAATGAACCGATTTTGGCATATCTTTTGTACGAAGATTTTCAAATATTTTTTCTGATATAAATGGTGTAAATGGAGCTGCAATTTTACATAAACCAATTAATGTATTATATAATGTACTATAAGCTTCTACTTTATCTGTATCATCTTCTGCTTTCCAAAATCTTCTTCTAG
Organism: Pontiellaceae bacterium; assembly: GCA_045566035.1. GTDB lineage: Bacteria > Verrucomicrobiota > Kiritimatiellia > Kiritimatiellales > Pontiellaceae > Pontiella. The sequence goes on from JBJLEI010000016.1 coordinate 5,443, forward strand.
ATCTGCGAATATACCAATTAGTTAAATCTTCAATAAATGATACAAATGGCTTAACTGCAGATTGTAAATCATATTTATCCATCGCTAAACTCACTTCATTTTCTAGTCTAGCTAATGAGCTTTGTATCCATCTATCTAGTAAATTATTATATTGTTTAACTTTTTTATCAGGATTCCAATTATCCACATTAGCATACGTTATAAAGAAGCTATATGCATTCCACCATGGTATTAACAAATGACGTAAAGCATGCTTAACACCCTCTTCAGAAAATCTAAGTGATTCAGCTCGTACAACCGGAGAATTAATCAGATATAATCTAAGTGCATCTGCTCCATATTGATCGATAATATGTAATGGATCGGGGTAATTCTTCAGCCTTTTACTCATTTTTAGACCGTCTTCAGCTAAAACTAATCCATTAACAACAACATTATTGAATGCTGGTTTATCAAATAATGCTGTTGATAAAACCATTAAAGTATAAAACCATCCTCTAGTTTGATCCAAACCCTCTGCAATGAAATCTGCCGGAAAATTTTCCTCAAAGGTGTTCTTATTTTCAAATGGATAATGATTTTGCGCGTAAGGCATAGATCCAGATTCAAACCAACAATCTAATACTTCTGGTGTTCTTCGATATACCTTATTATCCTGATGAATGATGATATTATCTACATAATGTTTATGTAAATCTGTTACTTTTTCACCAGAAAGTTCTTCTAAGTGTTTGGTAGACTTAATACAAATCATATCCGAGGAGTCTTCTTCATTAACCCAAACTGGTATACATGATCCCCAAAACCTGTTTCTACTTATATTCCAATCCTTAGCATCAGCTAACCAATTCTCAAAACGTTTTTTTCCTACATGTTCCGGTGTCCAATGGATAGTTGAATTATGCTGAATCATTCTATCCCGAAGATCTTCAACTTTAACATACCAAGCATCAATTGCTCTATAGATTAAAGGTGTGTCCGTTCTTTCACAAAACGGATAACTATGCTGGATAGTTGATTGATAAATAAGCTGATTATTATCCTTTAAGACTTGGATAATTTCTTTATCTGCATCTTTACAAAACTTTCCTTTTAACCAAGAAACCATATCTGTAAATACACAGTCAGCATCTAATGGATCTACTATATTAATATTAGCTTCTCTACAAATTCGATAATCATCTTCACCATATGCTGGTGCCATATGAACAATGCCGGTTCCATCTTCTGTTGAAACAAAATCATCAATTAATATTTTAAATGCATTTTTGTGATTCAAAAAATCATTGAAAATTGGTTTATAGCTAATGTCTTTTAGTTCATTACCTTTTAAAATTTTTAAAATTGTATAATCAGATTCCTCTTTATAATAAGTATCTAATCTTGAAGAAGCTAATAATAAATTATGATTAGATTGATGATCCTTTAGCACTACATAATCAATATCAGGACCAACACAAACAGCTAAATTAGAGGGTAATGTCCAAGGTGTAGTTGTCCATATCAGCAAAGAAACATCTTTAATCTCAAAGTTTATTAATGGTATCTGAACAGTTATTGCTGGATCTTGTACATCTTGATAGTTTCTACCTGCCTCAAAATTAGACAGTGGTGTATTTAATTTCCAACTATATGGCATAATTCGATGTGCTTTATAAATTCTATCTTGCTCCCATAATTGAGAAAAAACCCACCAAATAGACTCCATAAAATCAGCGTCCATCGTCTTATAATCATTTTCAAAATCTACCCATCTTCCCATCCGAGTCACTGTTTTTTTCCAATCCTCTACATAAGTAGAAACCATGGAACGACATTGTTCATTAAATACGTCTACTCCCGTATCTATAATTGCAGGAGATCCGGCTAAATTTAATTCCTCTTGTGCCAATGCCTCAATAGGTAAACCATGACAATCCCATCCAAATCTACGCTCAACAACATTTCCTCGCATAGCTTGATATCTAGGAATGATGTCTTTAATTGTTCCGGCAAGTAAATGACCGTAATGTGGTAAACCTGTTGCAAATGGTGGACCATCGTAAAATACATACTCATTACTACCCGAACGATTTCGAATAGATTCCTTAAATGTATCTTCATTTTCCCATCTTTGAAGGATTTCTTCTTCCATTTCTGGAAAATCAGTTTTATTTGAAACTTCTTTAAACATTGATTACCTCAAATTAATTAAAAAGTTTGGAGAACATATATCTAACAACACAATAAGACAAGCACTCATAATATTTGATTGATTAAGTATCTAGTATAATCTAAATTTTCTTACTTCATTGTTAATAAGAAAAATTATATTTATGAAACACTTAGTAATTAAAATTTATACAATAGCTCTAATTATCTTTAGTATAACAATTATTTCTACAGCTCAGAATGTTATTGATGCTTGGGGTGGCTTTGTTTCTCTTGAACCCAATGGTAATACCGATGCAGATGGTTGGAATCTAGGAGAACGATATGATGGCTCCCTAGTTAATCAATGGCATTATGGTACGGCAACTAATTTTGTAGCAACTGGCGGTTCTGGTTGGTTAAAATTAGATAATACAGATAGCTCAGCAGATACTACTATATATCTTAATAGTATAACTATTGGAGATGAAGATCCTAATAACTACCAAGGTACGATTGTAGAAGGTTCTGTTGCAGGAGATTTAACATTTGAAACGCGTAATAATGTAAGACTTCAAGTTGATGATAATCTAGCTGAAGTTTTTGATATCAGCGGCGCAAACAATCTTACTATTAACGGGGGTACTTACGATTCTACAAGAAAAAATAATGTATCAGGTTCTTTTTCCGCAAGTTTCGCAGGTATAACAGGGAAGACCATTATAAATAATGCAACCTTTTTGGGACCTGATGTAGATCAAAACTGGGTTAATTCTGCAGGTGGTGGCGGTTTACTAATAAATAGTTCAGGTGAAATTGTACTAAATAATGTTACAAGTGAAGGTGGATACGGTAAACCAAGAAGAAGACGTGTTATAGATCAATATTTAGGTAATACTCAGGATGAGAATATAATTGATACCGCTACCTTAACTGGAGGACATGGATTATTGATTCAAAATAGCTCTGCTTCTATTTTTGCAACAAACCTTTCAGCAAAGGCAGGAAATGCTGGTGGATATGATATCGAATACACCAGAGTAACTAATGCTACTTTTACTTCTACTGCTTATGGAGGGCATGGTATAAATGGTAGTGCTACATTAAATGCACAAACTGCCAATATAGCTGCGGGAAGTGGTGGTAGTTTTACGGTAGACTCATTAGATGGACACGCATTTGATATTACCTTCTCCGCAGATGGTGGTAACGGAATTAATGGAGGCACTCAATCGGGTGTTTTAACCAATGCAACCGTTACTGCAGGGAATGGTGGGAGTATAAATATAGGCGCGGTAACAAGTGGAGCTATTACATTTAATGCGGAAGGAGGTAGTGGACTAGATGGAGATCTAGGTGATGGCTCTTTATCTGGTTTATTTATTGCTGGAAATGGGGCATCAGAAGTTTATGTATCAGGCGGAAGTGCTGAGTTAAATATATCTGGTGGTAACGCTGTTAATAATTCCTCTGCTCAACAAATTACCATTGCAAATGGTAGATATCTTGGGGGACATGGTGGAGATAATATATATCTTAGCGTAACAAATTCTACCCAATCCGAAATAACATCGAATGGTGGTATCGCATTATCTGGTGCTGCAATAATTAAAGATGGTGTTTTTACTGGTGGGAATGGTGGGAATATAAATGCTAATACAGCGGTATCATCAAGTATTCATGCCAATGGAGGAACAGCTATATCGTTAAGATATAACACTTCTACATCTACAAATAATATTATTAATGATGGTATTTTTAATGGTGGGAATGGTGGGAATATAACCATAACAAACGGTATAGCTGATGCTCGTGGAGGACATGCAATAACAAGTATCATGACATCAGATGGTACAACAAATGGAACTATTAATTCAGGAACACTTATAATTAATGATGGAATATTTACAGGAGGTAATGGAGGTCGGGCTACTACAACTACCGGCTCTACTACTGCGTATGAAGGAAGTGGAGCTTTTTTATTCGGTGGGACAAATATTATTAACGGTGGAACCTTCTCCCATGGAAATAAAGGTACTGCATCATCCATAATAAATCTACAAACAGATAATGCTTTAGATGTTTCTAATGCTCACTCCTTAACTATTGACTCTATTAATGAGGATAAACCCTTATTTAAGGGATCTATTGCAATAGCAGATTTAGATAGTGTAAACCTCAATAGCGGTAATGTAATTGGTGACGTTAGAATGGCTGGTTCTATTGATAATTTAAATGTTAATTCTAGTTTTAAAGTTAATGGTACATTTGAAATTGGAAGTTTGGTTGGATTTTCTACTAACACGGTTAATGTGAATATAGATTCAAGTAATGATGGTTCTGTTTTTGAAAATATTTCAATGTTTGATACTAGTTATCTTACTTTTTCTAACCAAACATTCACATCCGCCAACAACGCAAATATTTTAGTTAATGAATTAAGTCAAATAAACTTTTTAAATGGTGCTAATTTTTCACCGGGAACATCTGTTAATATTGGTCTTGGTTCCTTCTCCTCCGTTGGAGATATTACTCTTGATGATGCAACATTAAATCTGAGCTACAATGGAATTAAAAATGGTAGCCTTGCTATATCATCGGGTGCCTTAAATTTAAATGGTTCTAACGCAAGATTAAACCTTACTGGATCCCCTACTAACTCATCGGGTTCAGTAAATTTTGGATCTCTAGGAGATAATTCTGATGTTATTGATTTAAGTAAAATTAATACAGATTTTGGGTGGTTACTTGATACAACGGTAAATACACAGGGAAATACAAGTAATGCACTGATTGTTTCCTTTTCTTATAATTTACCAACAAATCATATAGCCATATCTAACTTTCAAAATACCAATCATTATGATCTTGTGTCAGATGATATTGCTAATAATAACTTTTATACGATTAATGCTATGGGTGCTGTAAAAGGATCTGAATTAATTAGATTTATGGAATTAGATGAAGTAAATACGTCAGATGGTGTTTTTAAAGATAACCAACAAATTAATAATTTAATATCTGCTAGAAATACAGAAGTTCGTTCTCGTCATGGATTTGCTTCTTCTAATCCTAAATCACAAAAACCATATGGTGTTTCGGGTCCATCTGTTAATAAACCTGAAGTACAAGGTTGGATAAGAGGCTATAATACTAAAGGTACCTATGATCAAACAGCATCATTTAATACGCATAAGATAGATGGAACTGGAACTATTTTAGGATTGGATAAATATAATAATAACATCTTAACAGGTTTAGCTATTGGTCAATCTAGCTCTAAATCTTATTCTGCCTCTGTATACTCCTCAAATTCAGAAATTATAAATGGGTCGATTTACTCCACTATTGGCGGAAGAGATAATTTCATAGATTTGGCAATTTCATACAGTGAAGCAGATACACATATAAAAAGTTTCTTGAATATCCCCTCGTATAAGATTAATTCTTCTTTAGAGAGTTATTATCTTGGTGTTGGTCATTCATTTGATGCTTTTAAAGATATTCGTGTTACACCTGAATTATCCTACTTATACTCCAAATACAAACAAGATGGTTATACTCGACCAGGTATTGTTGAAAAGAATGTATCTAGTTTTTCATCTAATTCAGGAATTTTATCTACCGGAATCAATATTGCCACTCAATACCAGATTGATTGGTTTAATAAAGGATTAGCGATGATACCCGAATTTCGTTTGCATTGGCTTCGCGAAACGAATAGTAATAACGATCGAGTTAATTATCTTGTTTCAGATAATACCTTATCTTTTTCACAAGGATCTTTAAATATGAGACCAAGAGATGAAAATTTGTTTAAACTTGGTATGGGATTAAATTTTTGGAGCTGGTACACCAAAAATGCTCGATTAGAAATAGATTATGATTTAACTACAGGTGCTAACTATCAAGAACATTTAATATCCGGCAAGGTTGGTATTAAATTTTAATTAAATATCTGTTAAGGCTGTTATACCAGGTAAATTCTTACCTTCCATAAACTCTAGAGAAGCACCGCCTCCAGTTGAAACATGACTCATCTTATCAGCTACACCTGAATTTTTCACTGCAGATACACTATCTCCACCGCCAATAATACTTATACAATCTGTATCTGCTACCGCTTCACAGATAGCATTTGTTCCATTAGCAAATGGCTCCATCTCAAAACAACCCATAGGCCCATTCCAAACAATTGTTTTTGCTTTTGAAATTTCTTCCTTATAAAGATTGATTGTCTTTGGTCCGATATCTAAGGACATCCAGCCATCATCCATATCACCTTCGGTAATATTTATATTTGCTTCGGCTGAAAAAGCATCTGCTACAACATTATCAATAGGGAGTAGTAATTTTACTCCCTTCTCTTTTGCTTGCTCTAAAATAGAAGCAGCAAGTTCTATTTTGTCTTCTTCAAGAAGGGAGTCTCCTACCTTTTTACCTTGTGCAACAAAAAAAGTATAAGCCATACCGCCACCAATTAAAATAGCATCGCATTTATCCATTAGATTTATAACTACGTCTATTTTACCTGATATTTTAGCACCACCAATAATTGCAACAAATGGTTCTTCAGGTTGAGCTAAAACTTTACCTAGGTATTCTATCTCTTTTTCTAATAAAAAACCTGCCGCACATTGATCAATATATTTTGTTACACCAACCATAGATGCATGTGCACGATGAGCAGTACCAAATGCATCAGATACATATACATCCCCATAAGATGCCAGTTCTTTAGAAAATTTATCTTGTTCCTCTTTAGAACAATCTTTTCCTTCTTCTTCTTTATAAAATCGTACATTTTCTAATAATAAAATTTTTCCAGGTATTAGATTATTTACTAAAACCTTCACATCTTCTCCAATAACATCGGGAGCTAAAGTTACCTCAGCATTAACTAGCTCTTGAAGTCTTTTAGCTGCTGGCTCTAAAGTATAATCGAAATTTTTTGTTCCTTTCGGCCGACCACAATGACTTACTAATACAAGTGATCCTCCATTTTCTAAAACATAGTTTATTGAGGGTAATGCAGCTATAATACGTGTATCATCCTTAACTATTGAATCTTGGATAGGAACGTTAAAATCAACTCTCATTAACACACGTTTTCCTGATACATCTAAATCTCGTAATAATAATTTATTCATTTTATCTCCTTAAAAAACTATGAAAAAAAAGCGCCCTATAAAAGAGCGCTAAATTAAGTATACTTGATATTATCCAGTAATAACATTTACTAGATCAAGTACCTTCGAAGAATATCCCCATTCATTATCATACCATGAAACAACCTTAACAAAGGTTCCATCTAATTGAATTCCTGCGTTCGCATCAAATACAGATGTGCATACTTCATCTCGAAAATCTGTAGCAACTAATGGCTCATCCGTATAACCTAGAATTCCTTTAAGACTATTTTCAGAAGCCTCTTTCATTGCTGCACAAATATCTTCGTAACTTGCTTCATTTTTAAGATTTACTGTTAAATCAACAACTGAAACATCTGAAGTTGGTACACGAAATGCCATTCCAGTTAACTTTCCATTAAGCTCAGGAATAACTTTTCCAACTGCCTTAGCAGCACCCGTAGATGATGGAATTATATTTTCTAGAATTCCTCTACCACCACGCCAATCTTTCATCGATGGACCATCAACTGTTTTTTGCGTTGCTGTTGCGGCATGAACGGTTGTCATTAAACCTTTTTCAATACCAAACTTATCATTTAATACCTTCGCTATTGGCGCTAAACAGTTAGTTGTACATGATGCATTAGAAACAATGTCTTGTCCGGCATAGCTATCCGTATTTACCCCGCAAACAAACATAGGTGTATCATCTTTTGATGGAGCAGATAGAATTACTTTCTTTGCGCCAGCATCAATATGTTTTCTAGCTGTTTCATCGGTTAAGAAAAAGCCGGTTGATTCAACTACTACCTCAGCACCTATATCTGCCCATGCAAGGGCAGCAGGATCTCTTTCTGCAGTAATTCTAATAGACGAACCATTAACAACCAAGGAACCGTCTTGAACCTTTACATCACCATTAAATCGTCCATGAACAGAATCATATTTAAGCATATACGCAAGATAATCAACATCGAGTAAATCATTAATACCAACTACCTCAATATCATCTCTTGCAGCTGCAGCACGAAAAACCATTCGTCCAATTCTTCCAAAACCATTAATTCCAATTTTTGTAGCCATATATATAATCCTTTTTTTAAGTTATAATAGAAAAATTAAAAAACAGCGTGAAACCTACCCCGAGCAGTCCTTTCCGTCAATGCCGCGTTAGTAAAAAAATAATATTTTCTTGATGTATAATTAACGATAGTTCATATCCTTTTGGATGAATAAGTATAATCTAGTAATATTGTTAGTAATTTTTATATGTAATTTCACTATATTAAATACCTACTCGGATCGTATTAGTGAATACGTAAAAAATGAATTTAAAAATTCTACCCCTCTTAAATCCCACACACCCTTCTCTGATCTGATTGAGTTTTTACAATTAGGTACCGATAATGATGGAAAGGCTAATATGGGAATTGCTTTCCGAGTAATTGATTCTTACAAACCAATAACAGGTATTGTAATTGTTGAGAAAAAAGGAGATGAATTTATTTTATTGAAAGCAGATTTTCCAGATATAGATAAAATTAAAAATGGAAAAAATCGTCGTAAGGTTGCATCCATTCTAAAACCATTAAAAAATATTTCGTTTAATCCTCAAAACGGTGGAAGAGCAGTAGATATTGTCTCTGGTGCTACTCGTTATGGAGCAGAATCACTTAATTACTTTAACTATATGGCTAGAAGAGTTGCTCTTGAAATAGATAAGTATAATAAAAATAAATAATGAGTGTTCTTCAAAAAATACTATCTTTAAATGTTGTACTTATTTTATGTGCCTCTCTATATAGTATTTCTTATCAATCTACATTTATTATCAAACTTATTTTATTGATGTTAATAGGATTAGTTGCAGAAATACTTATTACTTTTATTCTTAAACAAAAAATTAGATATTATGGATTAGGATCTCTTTTTCTTGCAGGTGTGCTTACATGCAGTCTACCACCAACAATGCCTTTTATAATGATTATCATTGGAATTATTTTTTCGGTTTGTATTGCAAAACCATTTCTTCCTCGTTTTGGAATATTTTTAAATGGTGTAATTTTAGCTAGATTACTACTAATGATTCTTTTTCCGGAAGAAACTACTAAATGGGGAAGTATGACAGATGGAATTACTAGTGCTACCCCATTAGAATTTTATAAGTTTTATGATAAGCCATGGGAAATAATAACATGGACCACAATATTATTTGGTCCTATTAATGGCTCATGGATTATAGATGGTGGGTTTACGTTTTGTAATTTTGTACCAGGAAGTCCTGGTTCTAATTTTCCGATTTTATTAATTTTTATAGGTATTATTTTAAGCATTAAAGGAATATCAAATTGGAGAACATCTATTGCTTATGGGGTATCCTTTAGTATTTTAAATATGATTTTTGGTCTTAATCCACTTTATAATATTCTTACCGCTTCAAGTCTTTTTTGTATGGTTTTCTTATTTTCTGATCCTTATTCAACACCAAGAAACAATAATGGAAAATGGATTTTTGGTTTAATTATAGGTATAGTTAATGCCTGTATTAGAGAATGGGGGTTTCTTGAGGTACCCTATACAGAAGCAATTGTATTCGCGATTATTTTTGCTAATTTAATAATGCCAACGATTAATAAATTACTTATTCCTGCAAAAAACCATTAGGTTCTATTTTAAGCTCATAAAGCGGGTATTTTTCATACATTATAGACAAATTATTTAGTTCTTTCTCCCAAGAAGAAGTTTCGCCAATAGCTACAATACAATCTCCTAAACCTGAACCAGAAATTTTAGCACCATAAATATCTGGATCTTTTTGAAGAATCTCACAAATTTCTTCTAACTCTGGTGTATTTAAACCCATAGCGTCCATAGTATATTGCTGATTATTCATAACTAAACCCAACGCATCTAAATTATTTTTTCCTATTGCTTCTATTCCTTCAATTGCACATAGATTAATTTCATTAAAAAAAACATCTCTTAATTGACCTTTATCGGAATTATAAAGATCAAGTAAAACATCTTTAATTACCTCATTGGTTGGTTTTTTATACCCACAATATATGGCTACAATTGGAAAACTATTATCTAATTTATTTATACTTGGTTCCTCTAAATTATTATTTATTGGAAAACTATTACTACAATTAGAGTAGCTAATTAAACCTCCGTAAATAGATGCAGCAATATCTGCACCAGAACCCCATTCCTGAAGCGATCTAATTATTTGGATTACTGCTTTGTATACATTTAAAGGATTAGGAGTATACCCATGAACATATTTGTAAAATGCAGTATAGGTTGCAACTGTTACTGCAGCTGAAGATCCAAAACCAACTGTTGATGAGAATTCAGATTCAATTTTAATATGTATACCAGAATCTAATTGATTTATAAATGAGCGGATAACTTCTAAAATAAAAGTGAAACGACTATCTTCATTTAAAATATCAATTTCAGAATTATAATATCCTAAATTTGAATCTATAATAACTTTTTTAGAATTCGTGATAGGATAGATAGAAACAAAGATTCGTTTATTGATTGCACAAACAAGAGAAGTATTTCCATCCAAAACAGCATGCTCACCTAATAACATCAAACTTCCAGGTGCTGAAAAGGTAACCTCTTGCATTCTAAATTATCCGTGTACCAAGAGGATCTCCCCGGACAGTTGAAATAGTATACCCATACTCAATACATAAATCTATTGGAGGTTTTTCACAAAAAACTAAGACAGCCCCTGCATTATTTCCTTTAACAGATCCGGCACCACTTATTTTTGCTGCTCCACCTAATTTTTCAATTTCATTAATAAATTTTTCAACTTTCTCAGGTACAACACTAATTTTTTTTAATAATTGATGATTTTCACGGATACCTTTTATTATTTTTAACTGATTATTACTTTTTAAATCATTCATTAATGATTCTGTAATATCATCAAACTCACTCCAAATATTACTTGATGCAAAGTTTTTTCTTACTGCTTCAACACATGAACCAGTCGATGAATCAGGTTTTCCTGTTTCTACCAAATACATTTTCTGTCTAAGTAAAGGTAACTTCTTTCCTGAACCATTTTTAAAATATGCACAACCACCATTTAATGCCATATAACTATCTATTCCACTTGGATGACCATGCTGTAAACGCTCAACTTCAAGGCTATATTCGTAATACCATTCAGGTTTAAAATCAACTCTTAGATAATGACCTAGGGCTCTTAATTCACTTAAAACTGTTGCAGCAGATGAGCCCATCCCGCATCCTACTGGGATAGTCGATTGTAATTTCATAACAACACCAGAATCTAGGGATCTATGAAGACTATCTAGCGCATGAATGAAAGCAAAACGAAATAAATCTGCAGGAGCAGATAAAACATAACCTATTCCTATTTCTCCATCTAAAAATTGTGAATATTTTCTTTCAACTCTCTTTTTTAAATCTCTTAGTGCAAGTAAGGTATATGAATGCCTTTTAAATTCTGGTAGATCAAAAGATATTTTTTTATCTAGTTGTGGAATAACTTCAAAAACTGCATTTCTATCAATAGCCATAGCAATAGCTGGTGCACCGTAAGCAACGGAATGCTCACCACTTATTATTAATTTACCTGGAGATACTGCTTTCATTTTAATCTACTACTGACTCATATAATCTTTTATGTTCTTTAATTCCACTTAATCTAAATGGACCAGTTTTATACTGCGGAAAAATATAATCTCCGCCATCTGTTGGTACAACGTGATTAAACATATCTTCATATTGCTGGTAATTCAACGCGCTTCTATTATCTAACATACATTTATGATCAGAAGCATACAAAAATTTCTTATACTCTGATTGAATAATACCAGAAAAGAATTCACCTACACAACCTGATCCATAACTAAATAACCCTACTCTCGAACCAGCTAAATTTTTATCAACTGTATCTAATAAGGAGGTTAATCCTACATAAATAGATGCGGTATAGCTATTTCCCATTAAACGACTATAATTTAGGCTACCGTTCAAATCGTTTTCTTTCATTTCATCAGTTAGTTTAATATTCATTACTCTTGATAATTTTACATGTGCTTTTTGTGCCATCTTTGTAAATGGAATATGATAACAAAAATAATCTATATCGTGATAATTATTACCACTTAATTCACTATATTGCTTCCAGCAAGCTTCTAAAATTTTCATATAAACCTGCACAGAATATTTTCCATCTACTAATGCCTCAGACCGATAATTTGGTCTCCAAAAATCCATTACATCTTCTGTATGAAATCCAGATTTTTCTTCTATTTCAATGATACGGGGATTAGTAGAAATTAATAAACTAACGGCCCCACATCCCTGTGTTGGCTCACTTGGACTTCCTAAATCATATCGCGCAATATCAGCAGCAATAACTAATGCTTTTTTTTCTGGATTCCTTGCTACGTATTGAATAGCTAGTTGCAGAGCAGCAGTACCGCTATAACATGCCTGCTTTAATTCTACCGTTCGGCAACGATGAGGTAATTCTAGTAACTGATGGACATAAATACCAGCTGCCTTAGATTGATCAATTCCGCTTTCTGTACTAAAAAGAAGTAGGTCAACATCACTTAATTCGCCTGATTTTTTTAACGGAAATGCTGAATTAGCACCAAGTGTTACTACATCTTCATCTGGGGCAGGAACCGCCATTTTTTCTTGCCCGATACCTAAGTAAAATTTTTCAGGATCAACATTTCTTTCAATAGCTAGGTTTTTTAAATCTACGTAGTAATGAGAGCTATATAAACTAATTCGATCAATACCGATCTTCATAACAAATTAAGTCCTCTCTTCCTATTAGATCTTGAATATTATCAATTCCTAGTAAAAATAGCGCTACACAAAATTCTTTTTTTAATTTTTGAATTTCCGTTCTTACTGCATCAGCTGAAATTTGAGCGGGTGCAAGAAATGGTTTTGCTAAGCCACATAACGAGGCACCAAGAATCATACTCTTTACCATATCTAAACCATTTCTTATGCCACCAGAGGAAATAAACTCAAAATCATTTTTATAAGGTTTTAGCATCTTTAATGCTAGTGGAGTTGGTATACCCCAATCCTTATATAATTCTCCTAAGCTAGAATCGATGCTTCTTTTACTTTCTACAAGGCTCCATGACGTTCCTCCTGATCCACTAATATCAATATATTTTATTCCTATTTTCTTTAAACATTCTGCATCATGAGGAGAAAATCCTGATCCAACTTCTTTAACTAATATAGGCTGCTCGATTTCCTTAATAAGGAGTTTTATTTTTTCATCTATATTCTTAAAATTTGTGTCACCTTCTGGCTGAACTGCTTCTTGTAATGGATTTAAATGTAAATAGATTCCATCAGCATCTAGTACATCAATCATTCTTTTGCATTCCTCTGCAGTTATTCCATAATTTAATTGTACGGCGCCAATATTTGCTAATAATAATGTATTTGGTGCAAATTTTCTTAAAGAAAAACTTTCTAATGAATCCTCCTCTTTTAATAAAATTCTTTGTGATCCAACAGCTAATGCAATATTTTCTGCTTCAGCAGCAATTGCAAGGTTCTGATTCATTGTAATGAGCTCATCATCCGAGCCACCAGTCATAGATGAGATAATAAGAGGAAAGCTTAAATCTTTATTCATGAATGATGTTTTTGTATCTATTTCATCTAACGAAATATTTGGTAAAGCACGATGCATTAAATGAATGCTATCAAAATAAGCTTTATCTCGATCTATTTCATTATATTCTGAAACAAGATTAACATGATCTATTTTTCTTTTATTAATTTTACTCATAACTTTATTTTCGAAACTATCTATGTTTCCTTTAAAAATTAAAACTAAAAAATCGAGAGATAAACGTGTAAATAACTATCTAAATTATCTCATTTATATTACTGAAGTTTTTCAAGTGCTTTCTCCCATTGGCAAGATAAAGCTTTTTTACATGCTGATTTTTGTATTTTTTTAAATAATAAGGGATCATTGATTACCAACTTCATTGCACTAAAAAGATCATTTTTATTATTCATATCTACAATTAACCCAGATTCATGAGATTGTACAATTTCTTGTGGTCCACCTTGATTGGACACAATGGCAGGAAGACCGGATGCATGCGCCTCTAAAATTACATTTCCAAATGTATCAGTCATACTAGGAAAAACAAAACAATCGGCACTTGCATAAGCAGTGGATAATTCTTTTCCATGAAGATATCCGGTAAAAACAACATTTTCAAAAATAAATTTTTTCTCAATATCAGCTTTTAGTGGACCATCACCAACGATCACAAGATTTGCTTGAATTCCGTCTTTTTTTAACATATCAAAAGTTTGAAGAAGAAACTCAATATTTTTTTCGCGTGATACCCTACCAACATATAAAAACGTGAATTGATCCTCTAAATTATATTTTCTCCAAAATTTATTATTCCTAAATGAAGGGTTAAAATTTTCTCTTTTAATACCCCTATACATAATATCAATAATATTTTCATCCATTCCGCTATCAACTAATATTTTTTTATAATAATGTGTCGGAACAAGAATCTTATCCATTTTACTATAAAACCATTTCATAAATCTCCAAATCGAATCCCCCAACCTTTCATCCTCTGTAATATTAGATAAAAATTTTGGAAAATCAGTATGATAAATTCCCGTAATATTTAATCCCAATAAATGAGCAGCACCTAATGCGCATAATCCTAATGGTCCTGGAGTAGATATGATCACTTCATCAAACTTTTGCTCTTCTAAATAAGCTAATATTTCCATGAAAGGAGGGTAACTTATTGATAATGATTCATATTCAGGTAATTTAAATATTCCTACAGGTTTAAAATTTTTTAAAGGAAAATCGGTAGGCAATGATTTATCTGAACAAGTAAGAACCGTAATTGATATATCATTGTTATTAGCCAGTGAGGCCAATGTTTTGATTGTTTTGGTAACTCCATTAACTTCGTGTAAAGTATCAGTAACCCAAACTTTCTTTCCACTTTTTTTCATTAACCCTTGTGCAGATGAAAATGAATTACAAACCTCTTGTAAAAATTTTTCATCTCTATGTTGGCTTGAAAATGCAGAAAGATAAGGAGTAATTCCTAAAATCATAGGTCCCATTGATGATATCGCCTGAAGGGAATTTATTAATTTACCTTCTCTGATTTCAAAAATTCCTTTTCTCAAAAATGCAAAACTTAATTCCTGACTGATTCTACAAGCAGTTTTAAAATGACTTTCAGCAGCAACATTTTGATTTTCAGTTTCATTGATTATTTTAGAAACCTCTGTAACAATCACTTGCTCAATAGGATTAAACCTTGTTTTTATATAAAATTTTTGAAGATTTTTTCTTATTGTTGATTTAAATTGTTCTCTTATTTTAACTTTTGTTTTTATTTTTTTATTTGGATTTTGCGACAATGTTTTTAAAAAATTTCCAATTAAAGATTTATCTTCACTTCCGGAGGAAATAAAATGCTCTCTATAATAATAATACCCAACCCGATATATGCTTGTTGCAAAACGAATAGATGTACCAGAGTCTCCGCCAAACTTGTGTTCACCTTGTTTTAAAAATGTAACAAAATCATTCACAGTATGTGCTTTCGGAGTAGTTGTATACGCTCCTCCTGCATATAAACCACCGATATCATCAGAACCTCCAGTAAATCTTTTATTCCATGGCTCTGATCCAAACGGTTTAATATTATGCTTATCAGCAAGTTTAAATATTTGTTCATTTGAAAGATTTTTTATAATTATATTGCTAATATCACATGCTCTTCTATTTCGTGCTCCATTAATTCCTTGAAAAGAATTAAACAGCACAAGCAGTTTTTCAAAAAGGTTAACTGTTAATCTATTATTTATTTGGTAAAGCGGATGAGCAATTGAATGGGCTATATTATTAGAATGAATGTACTCTCTTAAATCATAAATATTCTCTCGATGTTGAAGTAAAGAAGTAAACTCATCTTCATTTATCCCAGAGACAATACAATAGATTTTACATTTATTTTCTGGAAAATAGGTTGTTAAAATACTTGAGATGAACGTATTAGGTAGATGAGCTATATCCAACGAACCTTTTATCGTGTTGTGATCCGTGATTGTTACATAATCCATTCCTGCTTCCTTACAGCACTTATATATATCTAATGGTTCAGAAAAACTCTCAGGCGCTCCAATTCTTCTCAGAAACCATTGTTTTGGCCGATTAGAGTATTTACTATGAACGTGTAAATCAGATTTTGATATATCATTTAAAATTGTCTTCATAAAAACTTTAATAATTAGTCTAATTAAAAGTATTAAAAGTATTAAAAGTATTAAAAGTATTAAAAGTATTAAATTATTATTTACGATATATGTGAAGATTATTAGAAAAAAGTAAACTTATTATGAGTGATAATGTGATAAAACCAGGAAGTTACGAACATAAATTCGACGGTATTAAACGTATTTATGGAAAACAAAACCAAGTATTATTAAAGAATCTCCATGTTGCTGTTATTGGCATTGGTGGTGTTGGCTCATGGGCGGTAGAAGCATTTGCTAGATCAGGATTAGGAGAAATCACAATTATTGACTGGGACGATGTTTGTTATTCAAATACAAATCGTCAAATTCATGCTCTTGATAAGAATATTGGAAAATCAAAAGTTGATGTACTAAAAGAAAGAGTTTTTGAAATAAATTCTTCATGTAAAGTTAACGCTATTAGAGAATATTATACTGCTGAAAATGCAAGTCATCTAATATCAAATGATTTAGATTATGTGATAGATGCTATTGACAAAAAAAATCAAAAAATTCATTTAATAAATCACTGCAAAAAAATAAATATTCCTATTATTACCTGCGGTGGAGCTGGTGGAAAAATTGACCCCTCACAAATTAAAATAGCCGATTTAGGTGAATCATATAATGATCCCTTGCTTTTCCAAATGAGAAAACAATTACGACGCGATTTAGGATTAGAAAAAGATGTAAAAGTAAATTTTAATGTGCCTTGTGTTTTCTCGGCCGAATCTATGCTCTACCCTGACTGTGAGGGGAATGTATCAACCGAAAAAATTAAAGGTTCAGAAAAACCTCGTCAACTTGATTGTAGTCAAGGGTTTGGTTCAACAACTTATGTGACAGGATGTTTTGGTTTCTTTATAGCAAGCTACGTAATTAATAACCTATTTAAAAAATAGTTTACTATAATAACTTAAATGTAAGAAGTTTAATATCTTTGATCTCTTCTATTTGAGGATCATATTCCCATTTTTTTAACTACGTTCAATACGTTTATGAGCATCCATTAGCTCACCTTGATTTGTTTGCGCGGCTAATAATGATAATTCACCACACAAAACAGTTGCTGCACACAATCCAGCTAACTTTTTAGCATCCAGCTCATCCGAAGCATTAAGGTCAAATCCCATTAGATCTAAATTATCTTTAACAAAGTCTAAATTTTTTCCGTTTCCAATAGTTCCTAGGATTAAATTAGGTAGAGTCACCGTAAAGTATAAATCCCCTTCTTTTATTTCCGCAAAGGTTATCGCCTGAGATCCTTCAACAATGTTAGCGGCATCTTGTCCAGTTGCGAGATAAAATGCTAACAACATATTTGCGACATGAGCATTAGCACTTCTTACACTTCCGGATACCAAGCTCCCCAATAAATTTTTTCTTATATTAAGCTGAACTAATCGTTCAGGAGTAGTTTTTAGAAATTTACCACACAACTCTTTTGAAACGGTTATTTCTGCAATAATATATTTTCCTCGGCCTAATATTCCATTAACAGCTGATACTTTTTTATCCGTACAATAATTCCCTGAGATAGACTCATATGAAAGAGAGGGAAAGCGCTCTAATAGATAATTCATAATTGCTTCGGCTGCTAATGTGCACATATTATGACCCGCTGCATTTCCTGTTTCGAAAGAAAATCTTAGAAAAATAAGATTGCCAATAATTTGTGAGTTTACATCTTCTAATTTTACATAATTACTTGTTGTTGATGCTGCCTCCGCAAGCGGATTATGATCTTTATTAATTTCATTAATTATATCTACTGCTGTTAATGCATCAGGCGCTTCAAATAATACAGAACGAGTCATTTTATCATCAACAACTGTGATGCTTATTCCTGAATCGGTATATGTAGACAATCTAGCTCCACGATCTACTGATGGCCAAAGCGGGGATTCAAAAGTAGCTAATGGTATCTTGTATTCACCATGAAGGACATTGCCACTTATCTTAATAGGACCTATATTCTTCATTGGAACATTAGCAAAATTCATTTTTAATCCTTATAATTTAAATTGATCAAAAAAATATAATAAATTTAGAAAAAGAATACTATTTAAACTTTCTATAGATAAATTATCTTTTTGTTTTTGCAATTCTTTCAACTTGTTTTAAATAATCTTCAAGATCAGATCTAGGCTTAAGTTCATAAGCTCTTTTCAAAAATGGTACAGCCTCACTATATTTTGATTGTCCAACCAATAATTGGCCATGTTTAAGATTAGCTTCAGCTTCATGTTTATCCGAATTAGCTGCACGTTCATAATAAAATATAGCTTTTTCTGGAGTATTTCTTCCGTAATGTTGAGCTAGTAAAATTAATGCCTCACCATCCAATGGATCAACCTCAACTACCTCTTCAAGAATTTCTACTACATTACCAGTTTCACCTTGTGAAATAGCAACTCTTGCTTTTAATTTAAGAAGTTCTTTTAAATTATTTTCTGAAAGAAATTTTTTCTTTTCTGAAATTCTATTTAAAATTCTATCGGATTCAATTAATGCGCCACGAGATGCTAATATTTTAGCTGCTCTTAAAGGATTTTCTGGATTTTCACTATTATCTAATTCATATGATCTTAAGTAGGCTTCTGTTGCTAAATCCCATTTTTCATCATTAACATAAATATCAGCTAACATAGTCATACTTGCGGGAGTAGCTTTCCCGATTAGATTAACATATTCATAATTTTCAGCTGCTCTAATAGGTTGTTTCATTCCTAAAAAAGCATTTGCTTGCAATATCCAAAAATCTGCATTTTCTGGACTTTTTTCGATAAGGGAACTACACAAGCTAACTGCATCACCATACTTTTCTTGCTTAAAAAGACTCTTAGCTAAACCTAACTTCCAATCAACAGTATTAGAATCTAACAAGATTGCAATTCTATAGGATGACTCAGCACTTAAATGTTTATCTAATGAACCATATGCATATCCTAAAAGTCCGTAAATTAAACTTGAATGTTCACCTAATTCAATTGTTTTTGTTAAAAAAGGAATCGCTTCTTTAAATTTACTATCCTTAACATAAATTAATCCAGCATTTTTATAAGCTCTTCTAAAATTAGGAAATTTTTCTATAGCTTTATTATAAAAATTCAATGCTTTACTCATTTCCTCTTGTTGAAAATATAAATTAGCGATAGTAAAATCAAAGATAGCACTTGCAGAATCTTTATTGTATTTATTTAATAGCTTCAATGCATCTGTCATACTTTCATCCTCTGCCATCGCATCTAATACTTTTTGCATTTGCTCCTGCTCAACAACTGAAACTCTTGGTTCAATTTCTGAATTAACACCATAACTTCCAAGAAACTCTTTTTGAAAACGCTTTGTCTTCCAAATAGAAAGGTCCAAGTAGTCAGACTCACTTTTTTTAAAATTATTTTCAGATTCTGCATAAATGATTTCAGACTCGGGAACATTTACCTCTAATGGGAGATCATCATTAACAGGAAAATTGATTGAAGACTTTTCTTTAGGTGAATTTGCATTTTTATTGATATTTTCCACTCTTTTTTTGACAATTTTTTGGATTTTATCAATAGTTTCAGAATCACCATTTGAAAAATTTTCTAATCCAAAAAATAAGAAAATTATTACTATATATTTTAACTTTTTATTCATTATATTCACCTTTTATTCGTAGGTTATTGGTACTCTCATTCTAAATTTTACCGGCTTACCTTTTCTTTTACCTGGCTCAAATTTCCATTTTTTAACTGCTGCTAATGCAGAATTATTAAATTTGGTATTAAAAGATTTTTGAATTTTTAAATTTTCAGTTCTTCCTTGTTCGTTAACAATAAACAATACATATACCGTTCCTCCCTGATACCCCCTTTTATTCACTTCATTTTTAGGAATAATTGGCATTGGTTTATAAACTGCTCTTGGTTTTTGATCTAAATCTGATAATGAAAAAATTGCGTCAACATCTTCACTTTTTCCAGCCACACTACTTATATCAATTTCAAACTCACTGCTTCCAAAACCACCATCCCCAGGATTTAATGCTAATTCTAACTGGGAAAGATCTAATGGTTGCGAATCTACAACTGGTGGAGGTGGTGGCTCTTCTTCTGGTTCAGGCTCTTCTGGCTCCTCTATCGGTGGCGGTGGAGGAGGTGGAATATTTGCTATATCTGTCATCCTTACCGTTAAATCCTTAGAAGGTGGTTGAGTAATAATTTGCAAAATAGGTAATATCATGAATAAACCAAAAGTAATAATTATTCCAAGAATAAAACTAGCCAATTCTCTTTTTAAATAAATTTTAATTTTTTTAGACATTAAAATCCTAATTTTTAGTTGCAATACTTACTTTTAAAGCTCCTGCTAATTTAGCTTCATCAATTACTCTCACTAATAATCCTGATTGTACATTTTGATCAGCTTGAACTATTACAGGCACTTCCTCTTTTTGAATCATTCTCTTAACTAATGGTTGAACGCCTGCAATACCAATCTCTCGTCCGCCGTACACAATTTCACCCTTGTCTGTAATAGCTAATAAAATACTTATTTTCTCTAGTTGAACAGAAGAGGCAGCTTGAGGTTTATCAACTTCAATACCTGTTTCTTCTACAAAAGTAGTTGTTACAATAAAGAATATTAACAAGATAAATACACAATCTATTAAAGGTGATATATCTACACCTGCATCACTACTTTCCTCACTTTTATTTCTAAATCTAGACATTTTATCTCCTTAAAAAAATTGAAATTATTTAGACTCTTTAATTAAAATTTCACTTTTTTTTACTTCTTTATATAATCTCTGCGTACAAATAGTTTGCAAATGAGCGATAAACGCTTTGTACTTTTGATGTTCTCTACCTAATTTATACTGAAATATGATTCCAGGTAATGCGACTATTAGACCTGTTTCAGTTGTTACTAAAGCCTCAGAAATACCTGACGCAATTAATGCCATTGTTTTATCTCCACCTGAGCCTGAAGCTAAAGCTGCAAATGTAGCTAACATTCCTGTTACTGTGCCTAGTAACCCTAAAAGAGGAGCTACACTAACACATGTTCGCATAACTTTTAGATCACGATTTAATGGAGCTACTTCAGTCTGATTTAATTCTTCAAAAAAAACACCAATTTCTTTAATTGTTCTGGCTGTCATAACAAATCTAATCATTTTACCGACTTGTCCTTTTCCGCTAATTGGATTTTTAATCCATGCCTTCATTTTTTTTTCTGAAATCCATAAATATCCTTTTGTGCGAATTCGAAATGACATACTAAATCCAAGGTAAAAAATTAAAATAGCATCTAAAGATAAAGCGATCATGCCCCACCCTCCTGTGGACCATATTTCTGTAGCTTGCTGCCAAAATGTTATAGAGTTATCCATTTAATTATTACTTAGTAGATTCTGGAGCGGTTCTAATCGTTCTATTCATAAATAATATTGCGACCTTTTCCATTCTATCCATGATTGTCTTTGCTTTTCTTGATAAAAAAGCAAACAAAATTAATGAAAAAATTGCAACTATAAGACCTAATGCCGTGGTTATTAATGCTTCAGAAATTCCTCCGGATAAGGTCTTAACATCACCAGAACCAAAAACAGTAATTAATTTAAAAGTGTTTATAATTCCTGTAACAGTTCCAAGCAATCCTAACAACGGAGCTGAAGAAGCACATACAGCAATAAAAGGAGTATATTTTTCAACTTTTAACCTTGTTGTTAATATTTCTTCATACATTACTTCTTCAACAAGAGCATTATCCTCGTTAATATGTTCTAAGCCGATATTAAGCATATTAGCCGTAGGTCCTTTAATAGTTTTTAAAAAACTTTTAGCTTTTTCGAAATCATTATAAAGCATTGCGTTTAGTAATGGTTTAAAATCAGCTTCATGTGGCATTGGAATTTTAGATAGCTGAATCCACTTAAAGATAGATAGTGATAATACTGCAAAAAACATTAAAACTATCACATATCCAACAATTCCCCCTTTGTTAATTGTTTCAAATAATGACTCGGAGGTTTCTTCGATTTTTCTCGCATTACCAAGACTGGGGTCAAAGGGAAATAAACCTTCTTCAGCATAAACTGTTTTTTTAATATTTTCAACATTTTTAACATCCATAAAAGGTATTACCGTCGGTTCAAGTGAACCTAATTGTTGCTCAGCAATACCAACTAAACTATCATCATCTGATGAAAATAGAGCTACCGGACCAAGCAATATAAACTTTCCATTTTTTACTAATCCATCTTTTCCAATAGCCGTTCCATTAAAACTCGCTCCTCCAACATGTGAAGTCAATCTATCAACAGATGACTCAACAAGTGCGATTTGCTTACTAAAAATCTGTGTGTCGCTCAGATTTGAATTTTCTGGGGCTAACGTTGATTCATCAACTATATCATTGTATTTGTTAATTTCAGATATATGCAATCGAGTTTGAAAATTTCTTATATATTCTCCTAGTAAATTTGAAATATAATTTTTTTCATCCCTTCTTGTTTTTATCTCAGAACGTAAATTATTTAAATCTAATGAACGATTATCAAGCTTTCTGATCGCTTCTTGATACTCAAGTCTAATATCAAGCAAATCGTCTTCAATGAGATTTAATTCCTTTACCATTGGAAGTTTTTCATCAGCAATTGATTTTCTAATTTGAGATAAATCAGACAAACTCTGATTGAGCTTTTCTTGCATATCAATAGTTTGAGCTTCCGACTTAAAAAGTGATGCCAAAACAAAAAATAATAAAATAATAACTTTCTTCATAATCAGTTACTCCTTATCCATATTTATCGGCAGCGTTATATATTCTGCTACCATTTCATTTTTAAAAATTGCAATTGAATCCGCTATCTCTTGGGCTATTTCATTTTTTGGCTTCCAAATCCATCCATCTCGAGATGGATAACCAATACCGGCAATATCCCCTTTTGTTGTACAATAAAAAGCATGAGCATAACCTAGATATAATGTCTGAACCTCAGCAGATCCACCATCAAGAAGACTTCGAACCTCACTAATAACTGATATTTCAGAGGCTCCTTTATTTAATTCATTTACAATCCCAACTACGTTTTGATACCTCTCAGATAAAGTTAAATCATTCTTTTTATTTAAAGGAATTCTTTGACTTAGAGGTTTAATTTTTTCCTGAATATGTTGAGGAAGAGTTGGCAATAAGATTAAAAGTTCGTTTTCTAAAATATTTATTTTCTCTGATAATAATGTTGATGCTTTTTTTAAAGATTCATTATCTTTACCTAAATCAGTTCTTTTAGTATCTGATTGATTAATTAAATTTTCTGTTTCATTAATTTTTTCTTTTAATGAATTTCGTTCGGATGAGATTAAATCAATTCTATCCTTTAACATTTCCTGTTCAATTTTCCATTCTTCAGATTCTAGGGAAATTAATTTTTTTGTTTCAACCCATTTAGAAATTAACTCCTTTGTTATATCAATCTCATTTGAAAAACAAATTTGTGTAAATAAAACAAATGTTAATGTAATTAATATTCTACTCATTTTTTCTCCTTAATAATAAATTTAAAAAGTGCAACTTAAGCCTAAAGAAAATGACTTTCCTTTTGTGTATGATGTATAAGTGGCATCTTTAAATCCTTCTTCTCTAAAAACTGTTTGTATTTTAGGATCTGTTAAATTATTTGCTTTAAAACTTAATTTTAAATTATCCGTTAACGAGGCAGATATTGATAAGTTTAGTGATCCATATGGAAGAGAATAAACTGCCGGAATAGTACCAAGTTCAGGTTTATTAATTTTAAGCGTGTCACCTTGATAGGTATAAAATAGACCTATTTTGATATCTTTAATATCCATATCATAAGTACAAAATAAATTATAAAGATTTTCAGGCATCCCCATCACATCTCGTTCAATTTCATCTGAAATATTTACATTTCCTTTAATAACAGTAACATTTCCACCAATATTAACCCCTTTAAAATTATAAAAATATCTACCTATATCTTGTCTAATTTCAAATTCATATCCATCTACCTCTGCTGATTCATAATTTGTGGGAAATGTCACAACATTAGGTCCAACTAATGTCATAAAATATTCAATCGGATCTTTAATATCTTTCTTGAAATGAGAGACAGATATCAATCCGCCAGGATATGGTGTATAATCAAATCGATAGTCATAATTTCGTACAGGACTTGCTTCGAGATTTGGATTACCAGCAAATATTGGAGCTCCCGGATAATCTCTTTGAAGGATAGGTGTTACTTCCTTAAATTGTTGTTTAGCAACCGTTTCAGAATAATTAACCCGCAAAAAAATATTTTTAAATGGTTTAATATCAACTCCAATTGCAGGTAAAATATCATTTCTACTATAATCAGCATCTTCGGTAAAACCATTTCCTTGGGGTGTAAGTGCAGAAGATGCGTCATTATCCATTAGAATAGCTTTTGCAGCTTGAACGTCATTAGGATCAAGAAATGTCTTTAATGAAAATTTCTCATGTCTAGCTCCTCCATGAACAGATAAAAAATCAGATATAGGTATTTTAGTCATATAATAGTAAGCATCAAGATGTTGTTCACCATCGTATGAAATATCACCAAGAGAGGTAAAAACGCTAGTATTTAAAAGTTCTGTTTCCGCTGTTCCATTAAAGTCCAAATCATAAAATCTTGATCCGTTGGCAAATAATGCAGAAGAATCATCTAACCAAGCTCCAGTAAATCCTGGTAAAGTTCCTGAACCTAATAATCCATTATCTGGGATGTTACTGAGTGATTGTTGAAAATATTTTCTATTTACTTTATCTTCAAATAAACCAATCTTAAAAAATCCATCCTCCGTAGTCCAATTTTCAAAATCCCATTTATAATTAAATGTTTGTTGATCACTTTCTTCAATCACTTCTTTATAAACAATTGCAAAATTTCCTAATTGATCACCAGCTTCATTTGGAACATAACTTCCAGCGGTGGCATTACTTACAACCACCCCAGGAGTTGATCCCGATCCATTTAAATCTTCTTGATACCATCCGTGAGTAGGTAACGCCCATGATGAATTATCCTGGAGATCTAATAACCAGTCCCACTCATCCTCAAACTCTGAATTCAATTCCGGCGGAGAAAGGACTTGTCCATTTGTAAGTGTATAATCGCTGAGCCATATATTATTTGGATTAAATGAGTTATTAAATCCGCCGCTATAATTTCCATTATAATTTGGGTCATCAACCAAAACCTCTTCCCCAGGATGCCACAGATATTCCAATATTAATTTATTTGGCTCTTTTAAGGATGATGAGTTATTTGAGAAATTCCAGTCAATTGATGCCTGGTTAAGCGTTAATATATTTCCGATATTTAACTTCTTAAAAGGTAAGATATATTCCCCCGTAAGCTGATTAGAAGATGTATCTCGTTCTTTATATAATAGAGTCTCATTTCTTCGAAAAGGAGCTCTATATTTACTTGTGTCGTCGTTAGGGTTTACTGAATTTAAATAATTAGGATTATACAATTCTCTACCCCGAGTATCTTCTGCAAGGATAGCTGAATCTTCTGTGTTGTGAGTGAATACATGAAGGTAATTTAATTTAAATAACTCATGCTCTAATCCAACTCCTACAGCTCCATTCCAATTGATTTCATATGAACTTTTTTTAATATCCCATAATTCAGTTAATGCAGTTCCACTTCCTTCTAAATTCCAATTACTTATATATGGAACTAAAATATTTTGTCCCTGCGCATTTGCTCTTTGGATTTGAGTTAGAGATGATGTATATTTATCGGATGATAAATTATCTGTATGTGTAGCGCTTTGCTCATAATTAATTGTACTAAATATACCTAAAGATACATCTTTACCTAATAAAGAAATATCATAGTTATTTCCTAATTCTAAACCCCATTTATAATTTACTGGTTGATCAATTCTTTTAACCCCGACAGATCCAGTTATTTCTTGTGGTGTTGGATCTGTGCCAAACTGATGATCTATTGGCGGATTAAAGTCACGTTGACCAAGATAATTATTGTTACTAGACTCATAAGATAAAAAATCTCTTTGCCCGTCATTATCATTAACCTTAACACCAATATTAAAGTTTAATGTGGGCTCTTCAGGAATGGTTTTTAACACAACATCTACTGCACCTCCGGAAGCATCACCCTGCTGGTCGGGAGTAAAAGACTTAACAACTCTAACACTCTCAATAAGTGAAGATGGGTATTGATCTAATTGTACAGCTCTTTTGTCTGGGTCTGATGTCGGCAAACGCACTCCATTTAACAAGGAAACCACATATCTATCAGGTAATCCTCGAACAACAGCATATTTTCCATCTTGAACTGTTGTGCCCGAAACAAGTTTTAAGGCGCCAGCTGCATCACTTGCACCTGCTCGACTTATCAAATCTGCACCAATCGCATCCATTAATGCGCTACTTTCCATTCTTAAATTAAGTAAGCCAATTTCGCTGGATCCGCCTATTTGAAAATCTCTGACAACAAGCTCATCCATCTCTTCATATTCCGCGTATAACTTAACAATATCTAAATCTGTTAATACAGCTTCGCTAACAACAACATTTGATTTAATAAATCTAGTATATCCTGAAAAAGAAAATACTACTGTATAAGAACCAGGACTTAAATTATCCATATAAAAAGATCCATTTTCTGAACTTTTAAACTCATCTCCTGTCTCAGAAATTATTATTTTTACACCGTTTAAAGGATTATCAAAGTCGCCATCAAAAACAGACCCTCGAATAGCCCCATTGTTTGCATATACAGAAATTGCTAAAAATAAAATTAGTAAGGATATCAAACGTATTACCACGGAACTCCTAGCCTATCGATAAATTCCGTCATAACATACGTTAGATTAGAAGAAATTTCTACTTCATTTTTAATTAATGAGGAAATAATTATTGTTAAATCTTCAACTCTAGGTTTTGAATTTGGATTTTTTTCTGATTGAAAAAAAGCATTACAATATAATTCTTCTGACTTATTAAAATCTTCTAGGATAATAAAACATTCAGCAATAGCGCATAATACATCCGCTCTATGAATATTGTATATACTTTCTTCTACTCTATCATACTCGTTATGTAACAAAATTGCGCTATCTCGAGCGTCTTCAACTAAACCAATTTTTTTTGCTGTAATGATATTTGATGATTTTAATGGAAAAAATAAACGAGGCCTAAAAGAACTATCCGCAATCCATAAGGAGGCCTCTGTATAATAATCAATTGCTTTGTCATAATCGCCAAATGAATGTGCAGAAATAGCCATACTGTGTAACCATTCTATTCTAAACATCACTGGCATAGAGGACTCAAATTTATCGATAAGCTCTTCAAGCTGAGTTCTTTTTTCATCATCCTGATAATATAAGTTATATAATAATACATAACCATCAATCGCCGCTTTTTTTCCTTCAAATGTTTCTCCATTCGCTAAAATATTATTTATAGATAAGGATGATTTATAATCAGTTGTTGAAAGTGATTCTGCTTGCTCCTTAATAAAATCGGCTTTTTCAGTTGCTAAAACATTCTGACTCCATTTTATGGCATTCTCTTCATCTCCAAAAAACCAATAATATTGAGCAATTGCTACCTTCACTCTATCTAAACGAAAATCATCATAAGTCTCTACTAAATCTTTATATTCTCCCGTAGCAAAGATCTTACCAGATTTAAGACCCTCAATAGTTTCTACTAAAATCTGAACTTCATTGATCAACTCCTCTGCAATTTTCTTATTTCCGTTTTTTAGGTTAGCTAATGCAAGATTTGCGGTTAACTTAGGCTTTCTCCAATCTGTGATCCTGTCTAAATATAAATTTATTTTATCTAATTCCTCATTCTGAATTAATAATGAAATTAGCGAAGAAAGCTCTCTATTTCTTGTTCTTTCATGCGGTATATCTGGTAATAAACTTATTGCCTTAATAGCATGAATAATTATTTCATTTTGGGTTTTTTCCAAGAGACTTGTCGAATATTTTGAGCATGATATAAGGAATATGGAAAACAGTATGAGATAAATAATTTTTTTCATTTATTAATTTCCTATATATTGAAAAAAAGCGACATGTTTTATCATGCCGCTTTTTCTATGTTCAATAACAATCTTTACTTATTGAGCAACTACTTTGTAAAAAGCAGATGCTGATGCTGTAGTATCGATGTATGATAATTCACTACCATCACCAGTAATCGTTGCAACTTCGCTGTAAGAAGTCCCACTATCACTTGATCGCTGAATACTATAAGATATTCCAGCTTCTGATGGGAATGAGAATGTAATACCTGTTACAGGACTTGCTATTGTAACCGCTGTACTATTTGCTGTAGTAGTTGTTAGACCAAACTCAGCAGCAGCCGTCCATCCTTCTAACCAGTTGTAGTTAGAACTAAATGCACCTCTGTAGGATACAGGATCAAAGAATCCATCATTTGTTGGTAATGAGTCTGCTACGAGAGCATCATTAGCTGCTCGTGGATCTATACTTGTTACCGGAGCGGCTGATAATGCACCATTATACAATGATACAGTAGCACCTCTTGTGTATGATACAATTGGTAGATCAGTAACAGCTACTGCGTCATACCCAGCATGTCCGGCAGTCGTAATTTGTGTAATATGTCCACCAAGATTAGAACAATTGTAAAGAACTGTGTCTGTTAGCTCGTTCATATAACCGTCTGACTGCGCACTATACAAACTTGCGTCATACCCAGCAGCAGTTATTCTTGTTAAATCTCCTGCAGATGAATGCGCGTTGTATGCGATTCCATATGTATCTTCCATGTTAGGAACAGCTTTAACAGCTGTACGACTAGCATAATCTCCACCGCCATCAACTGTTGCTCCTGACGCGAAATTCCATCCAGAACCACCATCACCATCTAATTCTTCATCAATTAAAACGTCTGGTACATCCATAAAGATTGAGTTACGAACTTGCAAACGTACATTATCACGTAATGCCATACCGTGGTCACCTTTTAATTGGTTACCAATAACCGTAAAGTTATATAATGTTGATGCTGTATGAGGCTCACAGTCAGAATCTTCTGATCCGTCCATCTCAATACAGTTATCTCCTACTCCAGAACCCTGTTTTGCATCAGCTGAATAACCTTGAACGATTAATCCGTGTTGTACTTTTCCGCGCCATCCCTGATCGCAGTCTAAACTGTCATCACCGATGTTCCAGATTGAAATATATTTCATATTTACTGTTCCACCCCAGATCTCAATTCCATCATCAACATTGTTCATAATTTCAATATGATCAACTTGAGTTTCACGACCAATACCGCCCATAGATAATCCGTTAAGCTCTGATGCTTCCTCTAGAACCTGACCTCCGTATCGGAATGATACATAAGATAATGTTCCTGCGTCATAGTTATCGTTATTTCCACCGTAATATTCGGATCCATCACCACGTGCGAGCAATCCTTCCATGGTTCGAACATGTGTTCCTACAGCACCAGGAGTATCTGTATCCGTTCCATTTTTTAATGCACCTTTGTATACATGGGATGAAATAATACCTTCTCCCATAATAGCTAAAGAGCCCCACTCCTGACATGCAGGACGCCAAGTAGTTCGGTCATCATTTACTGAAGTAAAGATAATTGGTGCATCTTTAGTACCCTTAGCAAAAATTTGAGCACCGGCAGTTACAGCTAATGTTCCTCCATCACTTGCTATGACAGTTCCAGGTTCAATAGTTAAAGTTGCACCTGGTAATACTGTAACACGGTTAGTCATATTATGTGTATCAGATACTTTCCATGTAACAGAATTAGATATATCACCTCCGTGATATAAGGTAGCGCCCTGAACATTCAACGCAGCAATGATAATAGTTACTATCATGATTTGTTTTTTCATTTCGATTTAATCTCCAATTAATAATTTAATCAATAAAATCAAACCAGTCACCCGACATGATTTGAAAAAATAATAGATGCAAGACATTCACTTGAAAAAGTACTACCACTATTTGGATTATTATCTTTGTCTTGCATTGGGAATATATAAATAAATATATGTTAGTAAATTATGAGTATAATAATTTTATCCGGTAAATGAATGATTTTGAATTAGTTAGAAAATTGTTAGCAAATAGTTAAAGTATGAAAAAATAAGCTTGATTTTATTTAAAAAAATAAAAAATTAAAATAATGTTTGAATAATACTATAACTAAATCTTAACAATTTACTTATTGAATGGATTTTAGAAATAATTAATATTAATCAGTAATGGTCAAGGAACACATTCTCATTATTGAAGATGAACCCGACATTCAAGAATTGATTAAATTTAATCTTGAAAGGAAAAGGTATTCAGTTGATATAAATGAATCAGGAGAAGAGGCTCTTAAAACCATTGATAAAGTCAATCCCGATCTAATACTATTAGATATCATGCTTCCAGGAATAGATGGCTTGGAAATTTTAAAAGAATTAAAATCTTCAAAAAATACTCGTAAAATTCCAGTTATTATAATCTCTGCTCTTAGCGAAGAGGCTGATATAGTTGCTGGTTTAGAATTAGGCGCAGACGATTATTTGTCAAAGCCATTCAGGCCAAGAGAACTGACTGCAAGAATTAAAGCTTTGTTAAGACGAAATACTGAAAATGAAACTAATGATGAATCCGAAAAAATAACAATTCATAACATTGAAATTGATCTAATAAGACATAAAGTAAAACTTGACGGAAAAAAAACTATTCTAACTTTTACCGAATTTAAAGTTCTAAAATTATTTATGCAGCAACCCGGAAGAGTTTTTACTCGGTATCAAATAGTTGATGAAGTTCATGGAAATGATTATCCTGTTACAGATAGATCTGTTGATGTTCAAATTGTTGGTTTAAGGAAAAAATTAGGGAAAAATGGTGAGCTTATTGAAACAGTACGAGGAATTGGTTATCGCTTCAGAGAAGATGAACAAGGTGCTGAATAAGTTACTTCAAATTTTATTTTAACTTTATGAAAAGAAAAGGTCTTTTTTGGTTTTTACTTCCCTCCTATTGGATAATTACAATTGCATCCATTACCATTATTTCTATTTACGTTTTTAATTCCATGTCCAATCTTTATTATAAGCAAGTGGAAGAGGATATTCTTACTAGGGCAAAATTATTAAGTGAGAGTCTTCGAATTTCAACTATTATTAAAGAATATCGAATTATTAATAACGAAAATGTTGATAAACTTTGCGTTGAATTAGGGGAGGTTTCAAAAACGCGCTTTACGGTTGTCTTACCTGATGGACAAGCAATTGGAGACACCGATGCCATTCCATCTTTGATGAAGCCTCACAACAATAGAGTTGAAGTTATTAATGCTCTTGAAGGTAGGATCGGTAAAGATAGAAGAAGAAGTTCAACAACCAATAGAGAGTATCAATATGTAGCAATTCCGTTATTTGATGGTAACAATCAAGTTATTTGCGCAGTAAGAGCGGCGATTGAAGTTACAGGCATTCAAAATGAAGTTGGGCCGATGACAACGCGAGTATTCGTAGCTGCAATTATCATCAGTATAGCCTCAATGTATGTATGCGTTATTGCTACAAGAAGAATTACCAATCCATTAGGAATAATAACCAATACAGCAAAGAAAATTACTGAAGGTGATTTTGAGGAAAAAATCCCTGAACAAAATACAGAGGAGTTAAATCAACTTTCAAACTCTCTTAACCAAATGCTAACAACAATCAATCAACAAAAAAGTGAACAAAGTACTATTTTAGAAAGTATGAATGATGGAGTTATGGCAATTGATAATGATGGAAAAATTATTATTGTGAATCCTCAAGCTAGAAAAATTTTAGGTCTTAAAAACAAAAGAACGAAAAAACGAGATTATGAAAAATTAATAGAAAACAAAAAAATAAAAATAATTATTTTTAGTCTTTTGAATGAAAAAAAATCTATGACTGAGGAAATTGAAATTAAAAATGAAGAATCTTCAAAGGTAATTCTTTTCAACGGATCATTACTTTTGAATCCATATAATCAATCTATTGGAGCTTTATTTGTCTTAAGAGATATTACTCATTTAAGATTTCTTGAAAAAGTAAAAACAAATTTTGTGGCTAATGTATCTCATGAATTAAAAACTCCAGTTACAGCTATTCAAGGATTTGTAGAAACACTTTTATCGTCGGAATTCAACCACAATCAAGATACCCGAAATTTTCTAGACATTATTAAAAAACAATCGGGTAGACTAGATGTAATTATTGATGATCTGCTAATGTTATCAAGATTAGAACAAACAGACGTAAAGGTTTTTGTTAAAGATAAAAATATTCTTAATGTAATAAATAATGCAATTAATCTCGTTCAACTTCTTTTAAATGAAAAAGAAGTAAATCTTAATATAGAATGTAATGAGGAATTACATTGGAATATAAATTCATCCCTATTAGAGCACGCTTTATTAAATTTACTTACTAATTCTATTAAATATTCTGATAGTTATGTAAACATCGATATAAAGGTAAAAAAATATAAAAATAATTTAATAATATCTATAATAGATAATGGTTTTGGTATTGAAAAAGATGATATACCAAGATTATTTGAAAGGTTTTACAGAAGCAGCTCTGGAAGAATTACAGATAAAAATGGTACTGGTTTAGGGTTATCAATTGTAAAACATATTATTCAGGTACATTCTGGAATAATAAATATTGATAGTAAAATTGGAATTGGAACTACTTTTAAAATAACAATTCCTTTTCTCGAGCCTACTTAATTTATTTTTTTAATATTCAAATAAAAATATTATGTTAACTTGATCAAAAAAAATAGAGTATATATGTTTGAACTTTTTATGATTATTGGTTTTGGATTAGCAGCTTTTTCTGCTATTGCAAATGATTCTATTCAAACTCTTGGGACTTTTCTGAGTTCAAATTCAAAACGTCCATGGTGGCTGTTGTGGATTTGGATTTCTGGAATAATGTTTTTTACTATAATGTATGGGTGGTCGATTAATGAATGTGATCCTGCATTTGGAAGACTGGCTGCTGGAGATAAAAATATCCCTCATCCATTCGATGTTAATGTAAATTTTAGTTGGATTTATATAATTCCTCCACTTGTTCTTGTTTGTTTAACAAAAAGTGGAATTCCAGTAAGTACTACTGTACTACTTCTTACATCTTTTTCTGGAATACTTGCTCATCAAACAGGTGGTGACATATCAGCAACAGCAATATTTTTAAAGATGATGGAAAAATCAATTGTTGGATATCTCTTAGCTTTTATAATTGGGTTAGCACTTTTTAATTTCATACTATTTAAAATTGAACGAAAAGTTCTTAAACAATCCTTATTAAATGAAAATTCTTTTAACTGGACTATATTCCAATGGCTATCAACAGGATTTTTGTGGTCAATGTGGTTAATACAAGACCTTGCCAATATTTTCGTATATCTTCCAAGGCAATTATCTTTTACTTATATGTTTTTAGCCCTGACTTCTATGGTATTGCTACAAGGATATATAATAAAAACTAAAGGTGGAAAAATTCAAAAAATTGTTACCTCAAAAACAAATACTATTAATGTTCGTTCCGCTTCGCTTATCGATTTCTCATATGGATTAATCTTACTTTTTTTCAAATTTGATTATATACCAGTTTGGTTTTCGACAATGGGATGGGATATTCCTTGGCCGGCAAATATGCCAATGAGCACGACTTGGGTATTTCTTGGACTCATAGCGGGAAGAGAAATAGGAATTGCTATTAATTTAAGACATAGAAATAAAAAAGAAGTAACAAGACTTGTATTAGGTGATTTAGGTAAAGCTACAATTGGGGCGACGGTGGCAATTCTTATAGCTTTATTACTACCTCTTATTCCTCTTAAATTTTTCTAATTACTCAAACAACCAAGTAGACAAGTATCTTTCACCTGTATCGCATACAATTGTGACAATTAATTTACCTTCATTTTCTGGTCTTTTTGCCTGCTCAACAGCTGCATACACATTTCCTCCAGCAGAAATACCACATAAAATACCCTCTTCTTTTGCTAATTGACGAGCCATTTCACCAGCTTGTTCATGGTCTATTTGCATAACCTCATCAACCAATTCAACATCTAAGTTACCAGGAATAAACCCAGCACCAATTCCTTGAATTTTGTGAGGACCAGGTTTTCCACCAGATATAACAGGTGAAGAAATTGGTTCAACTGCTACCGCTTTAAAGCTTTCTTTTCGAGGTTTTATTGCAGATGCAACTCCAGTTATTGTTCCACCAGTTCCAACTCCAGCGACAAAAATATCTACATCACCATTTGTATCATCCCAAATTTCCTCTGCAGTAGTTAGTTTATGTATTTCTGGATTTGCTGGATTATCAAATTGCTGAAGCATTACAGCATCTGGATTATCTGCTACTAATTCTTCCGCTTTAGCAATAGCTCCAGGCATTCCTTTTTCAGCAGGAGTTAGAACTAAATCTGCTCCTAAAACTTTTAATAATCGTCTTCGCTCTAAACTCATACTTTCTGGCATAGTTAGAACTAAATCTATTCCCTTTGCAGCAGCAGTAAACGCTAAAGCAATACCTGTATTACCACTTGTAGGTTCAATAAGCTTTGTTTTTTCATTAATTAAACCTTTTTTCTCAGCAGCCTCAATCATTGCTACCCCAATACGATCTTTAACACTATAAAGTGGATTTCTTGATTCTAATTTTACTGCTACATTTCCAGGCATACCTTCTGTTATGCGATTAAGCATCACCAAAGGTGTTTTTCCAACTGTTTTAGTAATATCTGCATATACTGACATTTTTATTCTCCTTATATATTAAACATAATCGGTTCTTTATCCATAAGCTTTACATAATTTTCTAAACAATCTTGAAGGCTAATGGTAGAAAAATACTTATAGAGCTCTTGAAATGCACCTTGCCATACATCTTCCATAACCGTACTATCCGATCTACTTTTTCCCTCCATCAATTTATCTACTTGCTTAAACTCCCCTTCTGTAGCAGATAAAATATCGTATAATGTAATGTGAATCGGTGCTTTTGTTAATCTAAAACCGCCATGTAATCCACGTGTACTTGAAACTAAACCAGCATTTTTAAGTGGAACAACAATTTGTTCTATGTAATCGGTGGAGATACCTTCTTCTTCTGAGATTATCTTTTTAGGAACAGCGCCATTGTTTTGCAACCTTGCTATACAAAGCATAATTCTTGTTGCATATCGTCCTTTTGTTGAAAGTCTCATAAATAAAATCCACTTAAATCTTTTTTATGAATAAATTAAGTTTGTTGATAAATCAAACCTTAATTAGGTAAATAAGTACTTATTTTATGTATTAACGATTCTGTTTATAAAAAGAAAGAAGTGATTCTGTAGAACTATCATGCGATTTTACTGACTCATCCTTTAATTCATTTAATATTTCATTTGCTAAAATTTTACCTAACTCAACTCCCCATTGATCAAATGAGAAAATATCCCATATAATACCCTGTACAAATATTTTATGTTCATATAATGCAATTAATTGTCCGAGGATCGATGGGGTTAATTTTTCTGCTAATATAGTATTAGTTGGTCGATTTCCATCAAATACCTTATGAGGTATTAATATTTCATTAATACCCTCTTTTTTTAATTCATCTTTTTGTTTACCAAAAGCAAGTGCTTTTGTCTGAGCAAAAAAGTTTGCCATTAATTTATCATGATGATCGTTTAAAGGATTATGTGACTTGCAAAATCCAATGAAATCGCATGGAATTAATCGTGTTCCTTGATGAATTAATTGATAAAAAGCATGCTGTCCATTTGTCCCAGCTTCCCCCCATATAATCGGTCCTGTAGTCCAATCAACACGCTCTCCATAACGGCTGGTACTTTTTCCATTAGATTCCATATCTCCTTGTTGAAAATAAGCAGGAAAATATTGTAAATATTGGTCATAAGGAAGAATTGCATGAGATTCTGCTCCGTAAAAATTATGATACCAAATACCAATTAGACCTAAAATTACAGGCATATTTTTTTCTAGATCTGTTTCTTTAAAGTGTTGATCCATTTTATGAAAACCACTTAGCATCTCATTAAATGATTTATAACCGATTGCAATCATTAAAGATAATCCAACGGATGAAGTAAGAGAATAACGACCACCAACCCAATCCCAGAACTCAAACATATTTTCTAAATCAATACCGAAATCTTTTACATTTTCCTCATTTGTTGAGACTGCAACAAAATGATTAGCAACAGCTTCTTTAGATTGTAAATTCTCAATTAACCAATCACGTGCTGAAAATGCATTAGTCATTGTCTCTTGAGTAGTAAAAGTTTTTGAAGCAATAATAAATAGAGTCTCTTCAGGGTTTATCTTTTTTAAAACCTCAGCAATATGTGTTCCGTCTATATTTGACACAAAATAAAAATCTATCTCATTTGTTGCATATGGTTTTAATGACTCGTATGCCATCATTGGACCTAAATCCGAACCACCTATTCCAATATTAACAACTGATTTAATTCTTTTTTCTGTATAACCTTTCCACTCACCAGAACGAATCTTTTCAGTAAATTCCTTCATCCTATCTAATACGGAATGAACTAGAGAGCTTATATTTTCTCCATCAAAATTAATATCTATACCTTTAGGCGCTCTCAAGGCCGTATGTAAAACGGCTCTATTTTCAGTGATATTAATCCTTTTTCCTGAGAACATATCGTTAATATGTTTTTCTAAATTAGAAGAACGAGCGAGATTGAATAGTAAGCTTAATGTCTTATCCGATATAATGTTCTTAGAATAATCTAAGAATAAATCATTTGATTTAACAGAAAAGTTTTTTGCTCTATTTTGATCTATGAATAAATCTCTTAAGTGAACACGATGAACATCATTATAATGTTCAAGTAATGACTGCCATTCCTTTTTTTTATTTAACTTATCTGTCATAATAATTTTCTGATTAAAATTTAAATTGAGTAAAAAAAATCTATTTTATTTAAAATGTAATTAAAGATACTATAGTAAAGATATATCTTAAGGAGTAATTTGTTTAAAAGTAAATTTAATTTAACTATCATTTTCATTTTAATTGTATCTCATTTGTCTATTTCTGAGATCGAAAAATCTGATATTGATACATCTAGAATAAGCAGAAAAGTTGCTTATACATTACCAGCATTACATTTAAACCGACTTCCATTAGATGAATATATCTCAACAAATGCTTTTATAAACTTCTTGGATACACTAGATCCTTCTCATTGTTATTTTTTAGAAGAAGATATTAATAAACTAAAAGATCATTTCCCTGAACTGCATTATAACATAAGAAAAGGTGATACATCGTTTGCTACTCAAGCTTATGAAATCTTAACAAATAGAATGAATGATAGATTAATCTATACAGAAAAACTTATAGATAATGGTTTTAATACATCTATAGATGAAAATTTTCTATGGGATCGTTCCGACTCACTCTGGCCAGAAAATAAATCTGAATGGGATCATATTTGGCGAAAAAAAATAAAAAATGAATATATTGGCAGAATCGTAGCAGATAGCATTAATGAGGATTATGTTGAATTAGATATGGATGGAAGCTCAACAAATTTAAATGATACCTCAATAAGCGATATTGATTTAGAACCTAAAGAATTCATATTAGATCGTTATAAGCAAATTGTTGATACCATGAGTTCGTTAGATAATGAAATGCTTTTACAGCGATATTTATCCTCTTTCTCAAGAATATATGATCCGCATAGTGATTATTTATCTCCGAGCAATGTAGAAGATTTTGATATAAATATGAAGTTATCTCTAGTTGGTATTGGAGCAATGTTAAGTCTAGATGATGGTACAGCAAAAATTGTTCGTTTAATACCTGGTGGTCCTGCTGAAAAAGATGGACGATTAAATCCTGGTGATAAAATTATTGCTGTTGCGCAAGGAGAAGAAGAAGCTCAAAATATTATGCACTGGCCTCTTTATAAAGCAGTCAGATTGATCCGAGGTAAGAAAGATTCGAAAGTTATTTTAACTATTATACCTAAAACAGATAAGTCTGGGACTCAAACAAAAAAAATTGATCTAATTAGAGATGAAGTAAAATTAGAGGAGCAAGCGGCAAAAAGCGATTTATATGATTTTAAAACAAGTTCTGAAAAGAATCACCGTATTGGTGTAATTGAACTACCCGGCTTTTATGTTGACTTTAAAGCTACAAATGCAAGAGATCGAAATGCTAGAAGGTCTGCGAATGATGTTAGAAATCTTATAAATGAGCTTGCTGATGAAGAAATTGATGGATTAATTTTAGATTTAAGAAATAATGGTGGTGGCTCCTTAATAGAAGCTATTGAAATTGCAGGATTATTTATTACTTCAGGTCCTATTGTTCAAGTTAGAGACTCTCGTTCAACCCAAATTCTTCCGGATATAGACCCAATTATTGAATATGATGGACCCCTAATTGTACTTGTTAACCGATTAAGCGCATCAGCATCAGAAATTTTAGCTGCAGCAATGCAAGACTACAAAAGAGCTATTATTATTGGAGATGAGCACACACATGGAAAAGGTACAGTTCAAACACTAAGACCATTAGGAGATAGAAAGGGTTCATTAAAAATCACTACATCAAGTTATTACAGAATTAATGGTGGTTCAACCCAGATTAAAGGAGTTACTCCAGATATTATCATCCCTTCCTTTTATGATGTGATGGAGACAGGAGAAAAAGAATTAGATTATGCACTTCCATGGGATACCATTAGACCAGTTTATTATAAATCTAGTGAAGGTTTTGATAATATTCTTCCAACTCTAATTAAATCTTCTGAAGACAGAAGAAGTAAAAATTCTGAATTCCAATCTTTTTTAAAGCAAAGAAAGCGACTAAAAGAACGTTATGCATTAAAAAGTGTATCACTTGTTTTAACGAATCGATTAGCAGAAGCTGAAATAGAGACAGAACTTGATAAAATATTAGAGAGTCAACTTTCAGATGAAGAAGAAAATTCTTCAGAAAACTCTGGAGTATCTAAGGTTAAAGATTTAGATGATGCAGATATGACTCTCAATGAGACATTATTAATATTTAGTGACTGGTTAGAACTTCTAGATAATAATTCGATTAGCCAGATTGATTAACAAATAATGTTCTTGTTGGAAAAGCGAATTCGATTCCTGCACTATTAAACTGTTTCAAAATTTCAATATTTACTTTTTCTGCATACTTCATATAAGCCCAGTAATCAGCAGGATGGAACCAGTATATTGCAATTAAATCCAAGGATGATGCATTATAATCCTTAAAAAATACTTTTGGTGGAAAATTCTTATTCTGTCCTTCATGATCAACTAATATATCAGAAATAATTTTTATAGCCTCTTCAACCTTTTCAGGTTTTGTGTCATATGTAACACCAATCTCTATAACTCGCTTAATGTAAGGTCTTTTATCAATATTCTCTATCATTTGGCTTGCAAGTTCTCCGTTAGGTATAGTTACTAAATGTCCATCTAGCGTTCTAATTCTAGTTGACCTAAAACCAACCTCTTCAACAAATCCGTCATAATCACTAACACAAATTCTTTCACCAAGCTCAAATGGCTTATCGGTAAAAATAATCAATGATCCAAAAAAGTTTTTTATAGCTTCTTGAGCAGCTAATGCTACAGCAAGACCGCCGACACCTAATCCGGCTAAGATAGAGGTTATAGGTTTATCACTTAATACTTGCGCGATTTGCACAAATACCAGGACCACTACAACTACTCGGAGAGTTTTTCTTACCATTGGAGCAACCATATCATCTAATGTTGTAGATGTTTTTTTGGTTAAATTAATTAATAAATGATCTATGACATTAATTAATGAATAGATAAAAAAGCCTATAGAAATAATAAATAGAACTGATAATACGTCCGAAAAAAGTCCATCTAATGAGACAGATAAATCGAGTTGTCCAAAGCTAATTTTTAAACCAATAACCAGAAAAAGAAATGGTATAGGACGAGCAATCGAAATAAATAAAACTTTTGATATCGATAGGAGACCAAGTTCTTCTACTTCATTACCCATTGATTTCTTTGATTTTGCAAAAATCTTTAATGTGAACTGTAAAAGATATCCTAATAAGATCGAACCTATAAGCCATCCTAAAAAAGGAATCCAATTGTTTAAATTAATCATAACTAAATCCTAATAATAAATACGGTATTTATATAAATAGCTTTAAAGAAATTGTAATACTATAATAAAAATAAGTTTTCTAAATTTTTATTTTTTATAAATCGGACTTTCCGCCTGCATTTCTTTTGCATTTGGATACTCCAAATAAAATTCTCTAATAATGGTAGCAAAAATATTTTTTAATGTTGTATTAATTTCAATAACACCAGTATTTGGCATAACTTTAATTAACCTTTCAATTAATAAATCTTGAGGTGAAAGAAGTCGTGAAACCCATGATAATAATAAATTTTTATCAATAAATTTTGGCAAAGAGCTAAGAATTCCTAAATCATTCTCATTATGTGATAATAACCCAACAGTTGTTCCTCTATCTAATAGAAGAACCTGGAAAAAATATAAAGTATGATAAGCTAATTGTATATTTTTCTCATTTGATATTACTGGTTTAAGATTATTCTTCTTTGAATTTATAATACCTAAATACGTTGTAATAACATGCATACCAAATAGTTCAGCAAACCTTAAATCTTCGTCAAAATTATCTGTTTTATGATTTTCTAAATAAAAATGGGATACGCCCCTACAACGATCAAGTGCTGGTATATAAAAATATTTATTTCCTACTTCAAAAGATTTATCTACATAATTTGGCGCAATTTTTCTTAACATATCATTAAATACATCCGTATCTTCCCTATTTGGTATAGATGGATTAAGATCAGCCATAATTCTCCAATAGTACCTATTATCAAATTTTGTCATTAAACTAATATGCATATGTAGGGATGGCATTATAGGATGTAATGGATGAATAATAGACGATAATGCTGTTGCTGAACTTATATTTTTATTCTCAGGTTTTTGATAATGCACTTGAGATACATTTATTGATGCACTCATAAGATGATTTGCTGCAGGAAAGTTTAATCTTTCACCACCTCCATTTTTTCCTTTATTTCGGAACCACATATGCAAACATTTATCAGACTCGTCAAATGCTTCTAATCCTCTGGCAAAGCGTTTTTGAAGTCCTAATAGAATATTTCTACACGATATTGCTTCTGGTAGATTAGATAATATAAAATTCATATTATGAATATATGTTGATCTATATTTTTTAACAATAAAACTATTTTGTTAT
Organism: Pontiellaceae bacterium; assembly: GCA_045566035.1. GTDB lineage: Bacteria > Verrucomicrobiota > Kiritimatiellia > Kiritimatiellales > Pontiellaceae > Pontiella. The sequence goes on from JBJLEI010000016.1 coordinate 47,450, forward strand.
CCATGATCTAACTTCACTAGTTAGAGGAAGTATATCCATAATAGATGCTTCGCCATCAGGAAGAGTTACTTTCTCATCTACTTTTAAACCTAGTAATGCTTTTGCTAATCTAGTTTCTGAAGAAATAATATTCAAGTCATCATCTTGATCCCATATACCTAGAATAAAATATATAAATTCTGATCCATCTGTCATTCTTAGCTTAACACCAGAACCAATTCTAACCTCATCTGTTTTACTTTCTTTAAAATCAGTTGGTTTAATAATTTCTAACTCTTCAGCTAACTTGGCACCTTGCGCCATTAATAACGCCTGCCTTTCCTTAGCATATTTAAATTCTGCATTTTCTTTTAAATCACCATAACTTCTTGCTAATTCTATCTCTTTTGAGTTTTCTGGAATATCCACTTTCATAATTTTTTCGAGTTGTCTCTGTCTTTCTCTAAACATTCTAGATGAAGTAAAAGGTATCTCTTTTTTAACTTGTACAGAACCAGTTGGTACAACAATATCCTGTAAATTTGGATACTTTCGTAAAACTTTTGCCATTAATGATTTTCTATCTAAAGACTCCCAACCATGACCCTCATGAATTCGGCGCATAAAATCTCTTCTTTGCTGTTCTGTCATATCTGACATTACGTCATATAACCAATCTTGATTCTGAAATCTTTCTCTTAATTGATTTTGGGATTTAAGAAGTATACCTGATAAATTTTGCTCTAAAACCTCTTGGATACGGAAAGCTAAATCACTTTTCGAAATTAAAGACCACTCATTTAAAACAGCATCTGTTTTTTGACACCAGAGCAACATGGATGAACTTGCTTTTCTTCTTGCTAGAGAAGATGAAATTATTTGTTTCACTTCATCTATTTCATTATGACGAATTAATGATGACATTATTTCATTAAGAACTGAGTATCCAACTGTTGGAATAATTCTCTTAAGCCTTGTAATAACAGCTTCCTTATCATTCTCAATTAAGATAGATAATAATGTTTCAAGCTGCCTACTTGGTAATCGATCCAACATTCCACTTAAATCATCTTCAATTAATTTATGAAGGATTTTATCAATATCTAAACCATCTGGATTAATGTTAAATAATCTACCAAATATAAAACCCTCTGCTTTCCATTCAGGTTTTAATTTTGGCGAACCTTTAATAATATAAGCTAATCTATTACTTAAAACATTTTTTGCTATATCGGATTCAATATTTATTTTTCTTTCAATAATTTCTTTAAAGCGATCAAATAATCTTTCGATATCATTTTCTTTATTGAGCTTTTCAAACCAAACATCATCGTAACTGTTTGATAATCCTTCATACAATTCGATAAAGTCCGTTCGCTTCTTTGGGATTTCTATACTTGCATCTGATTTTAATTTCTTTCGTGCAGCATCCCAAAATCTTTTCCATTCTTTCTCAGAAATCACATCAGGAACAAGTCGATCAATTAATCTTGCAACTGTCATATTTCCATAACTTTTTAATGATAAACGAATGACTTCACCGGGTTCTTTTTTGATCATATTATTTAAAGAATCTGGGTTATTATATTTTATAGATAAAATATGATCTTCTGGAATTATTTGTAATGCTTCTGCTGCATAATTAAATGCTAAAATATGATCTTTCTTATTGTCAAAATCTACAACAAGCTCGTTATAAAAATAATCTACCTCGTTAATAACACCAAAACCCCATGTTTCGTGATAGCAAAGAATTTCTTCTTTCAATCTTCGTAAATAGTGCAATTTATCAAAACATAAATTTAATGAATTCTCTTCTTCAAAACCTGCCGGTTTAATTAATTTAAGTGAGTTTTTATCACTTTCAAAAAGTTTTTTTAATTTGTTTATTATTTGGGCTTGATCCTTAAAAGCTGGATTAAGTGAAATCCATTGTAAAACGTATATTCCTTCATCAATTCTATTATTATCATTTAAAAAATCTACTAAGGAAAAAGCACTGTCAATGTCTTCAGTTTTAGAGTTGATTTTAGAAATATTAATAAAACTATTTTTTAATAATTGTATTTCTATCTCATCATTATTCTTTTGATCATCAAACCATGTCTTATCTATAATTAAATTTTCCACAAGTCTATCTCCATAAATTAAAGTCGGGAAACATACTCTTTTTTTTATCTTATAGGAAATAATTTCATCAGAAACTAGTGCATAGTTACAAAATATCTATATAAATAAGGGGTAATGATTAAAATAAAAACATTTGAATCTACAGATAATCTTTATACTGAGGTAAAAAAAGTATTAAAAGTCACTCTTACGCAAATAGGACAGTTGATGTTAAGTGGTGGTAAAACACCATATAAAATATATAATGAGATAGGTATAGAAAAATACGTGGTAAACCCAAACTGTACAATTTTTTTAAGTGATGAACGATGTGTTCCCCCTGATTCTACATATAATAACTCTTTTAACTTACTACCTATGTTAAACGCACTAAAAATTAGGAGTCAATTTATTCAAATTAGAACTGATATTAGCCCTAAAGAAGCATCATTAATATATAATGATGAATTAAAAAAAATGAATAATATAAATCTCGGACTGCTTGGAATTGGATTGGATGGTCACACAGCCGGGATTTTTTCAAAAAAAGATATAATTAATTCTAAGACATTATCTCAATATTGCATAAGACCCGATGGGTATCATGGTGTAAGTGTAAGTACATCATTAATACAAAAAATTGATAAAATTATTATAATTGCAACTGGAAATGAAAAAAAATCTATTCTTCAAAGATTAAAAAATGATCCTGAATCAATACCAGCCGGAATAATAATGAAATCTCATAAAAATGCAGAAGTCTGGACGGATATTATATTAAAAGATTAATTTTAAATATTGTCGCTTGTATTATTTAATTCGTGTATTACACATAACTCTTTCGGAAAAAAAAATGAAAAATTTTGAACTAGTTAATAGCCAATTTATTGATGAACTTGATACATCAGCCAAACTATATAAACATAAAAAAACGGGTGCTGAACTACTTTCTTTATCCAATAAAGATGAAAATAAATGCTTTGGTGTTGCGTTTAAAACTCCTCCTAGTGATTCAACTGGTGTTGCACATATTTTAGAACATACGGTTTTATGTGGATCAAAGAAATATCCAGTAAAAGATCCATTTGTTCAATTATTAAAAGGTTCACTTCAAACATTTTTAAATGCTTTTACATATCCAGATAAAACTTGTTATCCGGTTGCTAGTCAAAATCTAAAAGATTTTTATAATCTAACTGATGTTTATCTAGATGCCGTATTCTTTCCACTAATCACCGAAGATTTCTTTAAACAGGAGGGATGGCATCTTCATCTAAAAGAACTATCTGATCCTTTGGAATATAAGGGTGTTGTTTATAACGAAATGAAGGGTGTCTATTCTTCTTCTGATTCTGTTTTAATGGAAACATCTCAACAATCACTATTTCCTGATACAACCTATGGTTTAGATTCAGGTGGTAAGCCTGAAAAAATACCTGACTTAACATATGATAATTTTAAAAAATTTCATGAAGAATTTTATCATCCAAGTAACGCCCGTTTTGTATTTTATGGTGATGATCCTGAAGATGAAAGATTTAATATATTAGAAAAATATCTAAAATTATTTTCAAAAACATCTCCTTTAACTGATATAAAAATCCAACCTCCATTTCAACATCCTGTTAAGATATCTAAATCTTACTCTGTTTCAGAAACCGAAAAAGAACCAAAACCTATGTTTACAATAAATTGGGTTCTTCCTTCTCCAACTAATGTTGATGATATATTTCTTTTTATAATAATTGATTATATTTTACTGGGAACTCCTGCATCACCACTTCGTAAGGCTTTAATTGAATCTGGTTTAGGTGAAGATATAACAGGGGGAGGTCTTGAAACACATTTACAGCAAATGTATTTCAGCATTGGCTTAAAAGGGGTTGATGAAAAAAATCTAAAAAAAGCCGAAATACTTATTACTAATACGCTCGATGAACTAGTAAAAAATTCTATTAGTAAAGATGATATTGATGCTGCATTAAATTCATTTGAATTTGATTTAAGAGAAAATAATTCAGGTGGATTTCCAAGAGGATTGTCTTTATGGTTAAAAGCCTTAAATGGCTGGGTTTATGGAGCAGATCCAATAAGCCTTATCGCATTTGAATCTCCATTATCTAAACTTAAGAGAAATATTAAATCTTCAGGTTTTATAGAGAAAAAAATCGAAAAATATTTCATTAAAAATAATCATCGATCCATCGTAACGCTTTTCCCTAATAAACATATTGCGAAAAAAATTGAAATAGACGAAATACGAAAACTAGAAAAAATTAAAGAAAAATTATCTGCTAAAGAGCTTTCAAATATACGAAAAGAAACTTTAGAACTATTAGAATTACAGAGTACTCCTGATTCAGATGAAGCAATTGCAACATTACCTCTTCTTACAAAGAATGATTTAGAAACTAAAACTAAAATCATTGATAATAATCAAAGCTCTAGAAATAATGTTGTTATTATTGAACATCCATTATTTACAAACGGTGTTTTCTATATTGATTTTGGTATAAATATTGAGTCCTTAAGTATCGATGAATTACCTTTTGTTTCATTATTAAGTAATTTATATCTTGAAATGGGAACACAGGATGAAAATTATTCTTCATTATCTCAAAGAATAGCTAAACAAACAGGTGGGATTTATGGAACTCCGTTTATTTCTCCTCATACAGATTCTAATAAATCTGTTATGCAATTTTTCTTTAGAGGTAAATGTATGATTGATCAGGTTGATGATCTTATTTCTATTTATTCGGATATTTTACTTAAACCAGATTTTAATAATTACGAAAGATTTAAACAAATTATTTTGGAGCATAAATCTGAAATAGAAAGTTCAATTATTCCAAGAGGTCATTCTGCTATAATGACCAGGCTTAAAGCTAGAGATCATGTAGCACATGATTGTAATGAAAAAATTGGTGGAGTTGAAGCTCTTTTCTTTACAAGAAAATTACTAAACGACATTGATAATAATTGGCCTGAAATTTTAATTCAATTAGAAAAAATTCATAATAAACTCATCAAAAAAGGGAATATTACTATTAATTTAACAGCAAATAATAATATTCTTAATAGTTTAAGAGACCGTATCCATAAATTTACCTCAATAATTCCAGATGGTGATAGTATTAAGGAAGGTTTTGAACTATCTAAATACCCAAAATCTGAAGCTCTACTTGTACCAAGTAGAATTAATTTTGTTGGTGCTTCGTCGAACTTATTTAATGCTGGTTATAAGATGCATGGTTCATCTTTAGTTATATCTCGGTATTTACAAACTTCATGGTTGTGGGAAAAAATCAGAGTTCAAGGAGGTGCATATGGCGGAATGTGTTCTTTTGACCATCGTTCTGGAAGCTTTGTATTTGCTTCCTATCGTGATCCAAACCTTTTGGAAACACTTGATATTTATAAAGGAACTGGAAAATTTCTGATGAATTTATCCTTAAGTAATACCGAATTAACTCGTGCACTTATTGGTGCTATTGGACAACTAGATTCTTACCAATTACCAGATGTTAAATCTCTTTCAAATTGTAAAAGAATATTACTTGGTTTTACTGATCAAGATCGTCAGCATCTAAGAGATGAAATTCTTTCCACTCAACAAAAAGATTTTAAGTTATTTGGTGAATATTTAGATTCCGCCTTCAGGGATCCAAATATTGTCGTATTATGTGATAAAGAAGCTGCTTTTAATGCAAAAATTGAGTCAGTAAATAGAGTTTTATAAAATTATTAAATTATAAATTTCTAAATTTATTATATAATACCAATTCATCATCGTTCATAAAATCTTTTATATCATCGATAACTACTCCTGAACCTCTAAAGGTTCGTAAAACATCTGCAAAATCTCTTGTTAAAATTTCTTGTGCTGCTCCATCTCCAGATCCAGCAGGTGCTAATACAATAATATTTATTTTTGGCCATACTTTTTTATCTGGTCCATAATTATCTCTAATCATATTACTTAATGCCCGAGTCATCTTTTTATGATCAAATTCTCTTACTTTTTGACCTGAACTCATCGTTTTTTTATCTGTAATAGCCCATCCATCATAATAATTAGTAGTTAATATAAAAATCGTATCAGGTTTTTGCTCAAAAACAGCCCATGCAACACCTCGACTCCAATGACTTAGGCCAGAACCCCAGAAATAACTAGAAGGATAATCTTCTCTTTTTAACTCAAATTCAACTGCATCCGGTACATATTTTTTTCTTATATCTTCCGATACTTCATAAGGGTATATCCATTTAGGTGTAAAAAATGGAAGTCCTTCATCAACTCTAGTTGGCCAATTAATAGCCGCATTGTTTATACTACGTCTTACTTCTGTATCCTTAATATCAAAACAAGTACCGTATTTACTAGAAACTTTAGGATCAATTGGATTAACTGATTCCATCCATTCAAATAAATATTGTTTATTAACATTACTTGCAGATAGCATTTCACCAGACATAGCCCACAAACTTGACATTTGAAAACCCGCAACATTAAATAATGTATAAGCAGGAAGATTAGAGATTAATTCGCTTAATCTATTTCGAATAACTAATGATGTCATACGAGAATAAGGGGTATAAACGGGATTTCCATTCATATCAAGCGCATGCTGCATAGTAGATTGACCAAAATGAACTAAAAAACAAACCTTCTCGCCTTTACCTTTTGCTCCTAAGAAATTCATTTCAGGCATTGTAAAACCTATTGCCTCAACTGAACTCCCTCCATCACCTGAAGAACCTAAACCTCCTCTTATACCTGATATTTCAGGCATTTTAAAATCTGGTGTATTTCGATTAAGATTTTTAACAACAATTTGCTTTCTTAATTTTGGTTTTGGTCTGCTTTTCTTTTCCTTTACTGGAACCTGAAGTTTTTTTAATTTTTTAACTGGTCGTTTAATAGGCTTTGCTTCAAAGGTTTTATCATCTTTCTGGATAATTGAAACAGCTACATAACTCAATGCAACAATTACTATAATTAAGTGTAGAAAAATACTAATAAGTGCTGCACTGGACTTAGCATGTTTAGTAAAGAAACGTTTATTAGGCATTATTTTTTCCACTTATTACATTGTCATACTAAATGACATATTCTTAACATCAGCAGCAGCACATGCATCCATTACATCTACTATTCTACCATGGAGAGCCTTATCTTCAGGAAGAATATTAACAATTAATTCACTTCCTGATGAATCAGCAGCTTCCTTTAACGATAATAATTGCCCAATTAGATCATCCAAATTTTGTTCATCATTTCCAAATATCATTCCTTCAATTAAAATATCACCGAATTCAGAAATTTCTATTAAGACTTCAATTGGTATATCTAAGGAATCTGGTACGTCAACTTTTGCTGGGAGCATAAATCCTAAATCTGCTTCTTTTTTTATTAGTGATGCTGTTACCATAAAATATATAAGTAATAAGAAGACTACATCAATCAAAGGAGCAATTTGAAGTTCAGCTTTTTTATTTATCATATCATCAAGAAGCTTCATTGATTATTCCTCAAATGTTGCGTAAATTAAATCAGTTGCACCAACTTCACCACAAGCAATCATAATTTCTTTACAGGTTTTATATTCTACTTGCTCATCTGCTCTAATTAAAATTCTTAATTCAGGATTCCCTGTTAACTCTTCATCAATCAGATTCTTCAACTCATCTATAGTAACAGGTAATGTTCCGGCATAGATAACATTATTAGCATCTACAGATAACATCATTCTATTTTTTGTATCTTCTGGAACTTTCGCATATTTTGATTCAGGAATAGCAACTTCTACTTTTTCTAGTTCTGTTACTACTGAGGCAACCATAAAAAAGATCAATAGCAAAAAAACCAAATCTATCATTGGAGCCATATCAACTGCCGCATCTTCTCGAGCTGGTAATTTAATTTTCATATTTTAAATAATCCTAAAAATAAAATTATTCTTTTTCATCAAATGATTTATCATCATTACTAACGGATGCATTGTTATTTTCTGCAAAACCTAAAGGTAATTCTCCTGTTTCTAATGTATCTAATAATCCACCTACATTACGTCCCAAAGAAGCTGCTGTTTTTATAAAAGAATTTCGAAAACTATAATAAAATAACATTGCAGGAATCGCAATAATTAGTCCTGTTGCTGTGGTTACAAGAGCCTCACCAATATTTCCCGCTAAAACCTCTGGTTTTCCCATTCCCTGTGTTCCAATTGTTTGAAAGGCTTTAATCATACCAGAAACTGTTCCTAAAAGACCGATCATCGGTGCAGTTGCACCAATCACTGATAAATAATCAATTGGCTTCATATAACTTGTTACTTCTTCTGTGCTTGCTTCTTGGATAGCGTTTTGAATTTTCTTAAAATTGAAAATTCCTTCTTTTGAAGAACAGCGTTCTAATCCAGCCTGAAAAACATTTGTAAAAAATGTTTCGTTTTCTTTACATAAAGTATGTGCTTCTTTAATTTTTTTATCCTTCATTAATTTAATAAATTCAGGAAGTAATTGAGGTTTTAATAATGACTTCTCTTTAAGCACAATCGCATTGTTAATTATTAAGAAAACCATCCATATTGACATGGCTCCAAGAGGAATCATAGCCCATCCACCTTGAAGTAGTAATTGCATTAAAGTTGTTTTCTGGACTGTTCCAGCATCAGCTTGAGCAAAAACTAATGAAGTTATAGTAATGCTAAAAATAAAAATTAAGCTAATTTGTTTTTTAAGTATATTCATTTATATTTTCTCCTGTCTTTTCTAAAATTTCATAAAAATATTATAATTCATTTTTTGCCCGTAATGCTAATATTTCTAAACTTAGTCTACCAGCCTCTTCACTTTCAATTGTGTTTGGATAAAGTAGCATAATCTGCGTTATAACTTCTTCTGCTGAATCAAACATTTCTAACTCAATGTATAATTCAGCACATAAAAGCTCGGCAGGCTGAGTCCACTCTGGATCCTGACTATTAAAGGCTATAATATAAGAAACTAATTCTATGGCACGATTATAATTACTTTTTAATCTCATGAGTTCAGCAAGTATAAATAATTTCTCTGGTTCTGAATCTCCATTAATATTATCAAACCAACCATTATTTTTTAATAAAAACTCAGCTTCTTTATCTAAGCCTAGTTGGATTAATGATCTCACATGAAAAATTTCTGATGCGCTAATAACTATTTCATCAACTGACTGAGTTTGAATTTTTTTCGCAAGTTCAATAGTTTTATTATAATCATCAGTTAAAAAATATAATTCCATCAATAATATCTCATAACGCATTAAATTAGAAGGTATATCCATATAAGGTCTATATGGCTTTAATTTTTTATCAAGTTCACTTATAAGTATGTCGAACTGTCGGTCTTCTTTTAAACTCATTAATTGCTCAATATCTGACTCTATAGAATAATTAATTTTTTGAATTGAACTAACCGGTATACCGGCAGTACGACCACTAATCGACAACTGTAATGTATCTTTTTGATCTGTTTTGATACGTTTCAAAATATCTACAGACCATGTTCTTCCCCCTGACATTACTAATTCTGCAGGAATTGATAAAACCTGTATATTAAAACCCAAAAACAATATCGATATTAAGAATATTTTTTTCATTAACTAAAATCCTCTACAAAAGCTCTATTTTCTTTTTTGCTTCGCTGGTTAATGGATGTGATTCTGTATATTTATCATTAATCATCTCATTAAGCGTATTAGTTGCTTCTTGCTCTTTTCCCATCTTACTTAAAACATTAGCTGCTGAAAGGTATGCTTTTGCTGCCCAATAACCATTGTTATAACCTTTAAATAGTAAATACGTTCTTTGGTAAAAAGTATGAGCAACTTCTAAGTCTCCTATTTCTTCTCTACATAAACCTCTTTTAAGCCAAGATTCAGCATGTAATGACCCTTTCCATTCTCGTATATTAGTAATTAATTCATAATCTTTTTCGGCTTGATCGTAATTACCTAGTGAAAAATTAGCATTGGCTTTCATTAATTGCGCCCAACCCATATGAGCATCAGCACCAAATAAACTTTGAACTTCCTCAATTAAATCTAATAATTCAGATTTATTATCATCTTCTAATAATTGAATAGATTTGGCTTTATATGCTTTCCATAAAAGCTCTGAATCCTCAAATGTAGACATAAAATAATCGTATATTTCATCAACTCTATCAGGAGAATATTTGGAAACTCCGTCACATATTATAGCTAATGTAACGGGAGACATAAGATTTAAGGGAACTCTATCTTCTAATAATACCTGACTTAATTCATCCTCTGATTTATTTAGCATCGACTGAATAGTATTAAGACGGATTTTTAAAATACTAAGTGGGTTATCAATTTCTGAACTCATGATACCTATACGACTTGAAAGTAATCTATACTCATCTTCATCTAATAAATTTGCTGCTGCTGAACTTAATTCTAATATAATTTTATCAACTCCAGTTTGATCTATATCATTACCAAATCTATTAATAGTTTCTAAATATGAATTTACAGCAGAATCCAGTTGATTAAGTTTAATTTGAGATTTTCCAATCCAAAAAGTTGCCTCAGAAATATTAGCTAATTCCTCCCATCGATCTAAATAAAAATTCATTAAATTAATTATATCTTGCCATTTTTCTTCTAATTTATAAACCTCCGCTGCTTTAAATGCAGCATAAGAAGATTGCAAGGTAGTTTGTGCAGTATCTATACCTTTTTTATAATCTAAAATTGCTTTATCAAGTGGATTTAAAAGATTTTCATTAGCTTCTTTAGAGGCTAAAATATCCCCTCTGTAACTATAAGCTTCTGAAACAAGTATATTATTTGGATATTGAGAAATAAATGAAGTGAATAATAATTCCGAAGCATTAATATCTTCTAAGCCAAATTGACAAACTGCCTGTCTGAACAAAGAAGCCGATGAGTGTTCACCATTTGGATTATCATTTCTATAATTAACAAAATCATTTAAAGCATCGCTATAATTAGCTTGGAGCATATTTGCCATACCTCGGTAATACTTGGAATCATTATAATGTATGCTATTTGGGTATAACGAAATAATAGTAGAAAACTGGTCACTTGCTTTAAAAAAATCTTGGTTTTGGAAAAAACCAAAAAGCTAATAGATAATGTAAATCAGATTGTTGAGCTTTATCTTCTTCGTTATCTGGAAGGGAAATCATATTAACATATTTTTCCATTAAAATAACATCTTGAAACTCTTGTTTAATATAATTATCTCTCATCATTAAATTTAACAGAGATCTAGCATATTGTCCGGATGGATTTTCTTCAAGATACCTAATAATTCGATTCTCAGCCCGTTCTATTTCACCTACATCATATAAAATTAAGACAGATTGCCACATAGCCGCTTCACCTATCTCGCTATTTCGATCCATATTATATAACTTATCAAATAAGACAAAACCCTCCCAATATCTTTTCTTTTCATTATAAATTGAACCAATTCTGAATGTTACTTCATTCTCATACGGAGGAAGTTCTATTAATGCTTGTTTGGATTCTTCTAATACATCAATTTGATTTTGTCTGTTTTTAATATCTGCATTACGTATGCCAATTTTAATATCAGATTGAAGTTTATCAGATAACTTACCAACTAAACTATCTGTATAATCTAATAAGTCATTTCTAGGTAAAACCATTCTATATAATAATAATGCATTTAGATAATCTTCATCTTCATATCTTGATTTTCCAGCCTGCATTAATGTTAAATTTAATGTAATATCGTATTTTGCATCTGTACGATAAAGTTTTGGAATTTTACTATATAGCCTATTCCATTCTTCTGCTTTTACCAAAGCACCTACTACCATTACATTACAGATACGTTTTGTTCGATCATCCTTAGTATTTTCAGCAGCATATTCTAAATAAGATACGGAATCTTCCCATTTTTCCTGACGATATAATGCTTGTCCAAGAAATAAATTACCGTCGAATTCGTCCTCTTTTCTTAATTTTTCTAATGATAGTAATCGTTGAGCTGTTAATTCTACCTTTTCCCATTCTTGTAAATCAAAAAAACCTGTAGCTAACAAATTAAGAGCAGCGCTTTCCTTTTTTCTTGGAGTATTAGAAAGATACTCCTCAAGAATTAGCATTGCACTAGATATAGCTCCATCTTGGAATTGAGCGCGAGCGAGTTCAAAACGACAAGACTGACAAGTTTCTTTACCTTGAGGATCTGTTAGTGAAGATGTTCGTGCTACCGCCTCCTGCAAATAAGGAATAGCACTTCTAAAGTCTCCAGCTTGTAAAAATTTATTAGCACCAGAAAAAAGCTCTGAAATACCTGCTTCATTTACATTCTGTGCATAAGTAAAATTACTGATAAAAATTAAAAAATATATTATTAAAAATTTTAAAAACATTATTAACGAACTCCAAAAGAAATAAAACAATTTAAAATAACAATCACATAGTAGATTCAAAGTTATTGTTTTCAAGTTTTATTAAGAAAAAATAGTCGATTAATTTTATGTTAACCATTTTTTTGAGGACCAAGAAATCATAAATGCACCTAAAGGTGCAGTAATTATTATACTGAGAGTTGATAATGATAATATCCAATAACCAGAAGTTGTATTCTGACCTAAATTAATCATTAACATTAGTGGTATTGCACCTAATGCTGCCTGAACTGTAGCTTTTGGCCATAAGGAAACCATAATAAATAATTTTTCTCTAAATAATAGTGGTGTTTTAATTAAACAAATTAATATTGAAATACTTCTGATAAATATTCCAAAGAATATGATTATACAGCCTATAAATCCAGATTGCTTCGCAATGTTTAAATCTATTTGAGATCCAATAAATATAAATAGTAATACCGAAGCAAATAACCACATATATGAAAGAATTTTTGAAAAATTATTAATCATATTTTTATATTTTCGTCTAAAAAATCTAAATAAAATAAAAAGAATTAATAATAAGGAAGTATTAATAGCTATTGAGTAATTATCAATATAACTAGTCTCATAGATAGTTAATAAAATGCTGAACATTAAAATAGAAATAATATCATCCAATGAAGCAGCCGCTAAAATAATCGATGGTATTTTTTTATTAGTTCCTATTTTTCTTTTTTGAAGATCAATCATCATTGGTACAATTACCGCTGGTGAAACTGCTGTCATAATAAAACCAAGCATAAGAGCCTCTAAAAAATTTAATGGAGTAATAAAATAAGATAAAATGGCTATACATATAGCCTCAAGAAATCCTGGAATAATGGCTAATAAATATATTATTAGATTAGATTTAGATGTTAACGATAATTGAATCTGCAAGCTTGCTCTTAAAAAAATAATGACTAATGCTGTTATGCAGATATAACCTGAATAATTATCTATTGAAAAAAATGAATCATTTATTAAGTATGAAGAAGAAAAAAAACCAATAAAAATAACTACTATAAATCCGGGTATGTAACTTTTTTTAAGGAGTAGATTTATTAATAATGAAAAAATTATTATTAATAAAAAAATAATCATACAGAATATCTTTTACACTAAATAGTTTTAGTAAAACATAACGTAGTATTATGGCCACCAAACCCTAGTGAATTATTTAACACAGCATTTACATTAGAAGATCTTTTATAATTAGGAACATAATCTAAATCACAATCAGGATCAGGCGTATTATAATTAATTGTTGGAGAAATAATTCCATCACGAATTGATAAGGCACATATAATAGATTCTATTGCACCAGTTGCTCCTAACATATGTCCAGTCATTGATTTACTAGAACTTATAGCTAATTTATAAGCATATTCTCCAAAAACTTTTTTAATAGCTTTTGTTTCTCCCTTATCATTTAAAGGAGTTGATGTTCCATGAGCATTAATATAATCGATATCTTCTGGCTTTAAATTTGCATCCTTGATAGCCAATAACATTCCTCTTGCAGATTGTTCTGCAGATTCATCTGGTGCAGTTATATGATGCGCATCAGCTGTTCTTCCATACCCTGAAACTGAACAATAAATTTTTGCACCTCTTGCCTCAGCATGTTCTCGACTTTCTAGAACTACTACACCAGCTCCTTCAGACATAACAAATCCATCACGCTCTTTGTCAAATGGTCGGGATGCTCCTTCTGGATCATCATTTCTTCTACTTGTTGCACGAAGAGCTGCAAAACCTGCAACACCTAGCATCTCTATAGACGCTTCTGATCCTCCTGCAAGCATTACATCAGCATCACCATATGCAATCATTCTAGCAGCCTCACCAATTGAATGAGTTCCAGATGCACAGGCACTTGTAATACAGAAATTTGGACCTTTAAAGTTATATTTCATGGATATATATCCAGCTAATATATTTGTAATCATTTGAGGTATTAATTGAGGCGATACTCTTCTTGGTCCACCATCTAAAGCACGTTTATGTTGCCTTTGAAGAAACTGCATTCCACCAATACCGGAACTAACTAATACACCTGAACGCTCTGGATCATATACACCATTATTTAAATTTGCATCATCCATTGCCATAGATGCTGCAGCAACACCATAAGCGGTAAAAGGATCAACTTTTCGAGCCTCTTTTAGTTCCATATATTTTTCAATATCCAGATCTCTAACCTCTCCTGCAATTTGAACAGGATATTGATCAATATTTTCCATACTCTGAACGCGCGAAATTCCAGATTTACCTGACTGTATGCCTTCCCAAAAAGGCTCTAATGAATTTGCTATAGGGGAAACAACTCCTAAACCAGTTATTACAACTTCTTTTCCACCCATTTTTAAACCTTTAGTTTATGTAAAAACCATCGAAATAATAAAATATACTAATCCGACATTAAATTAAAAAAATTTATTCAAACCCTTTTTCACTTAGGTAACTAACTACTGCGCCAACAGAAGTTAATTTTTCTGCATCTTCATCTGGTATTTCAGCTCCAAATTCTTCTTCAAAAGCCATAACAAGTTCTACGGTATCTAATGAATCAGCTCCTAAATCTTCAATAAATGAAGAATCAGATTTTACCTCATCTGAACTTTTACCTAATTGCTCTACAATAATATCTTTTACTTTATCTTCGAGTGCCATAATTTTTCTCCTTTAGAATTAAATTTATATTTATATTACATAACCATACCGCCGCATGTCGAGAGGACTTGTCCAGTAACATACGATGATGAATCACTTGCAAGAAAGAGGACAACATTCGCTATATCTTCAGGCTCACCAAAACGAGATAAAGGAATTAGTTCTTTCATTTTTTCTTGTACATCATTATCAAGAGCATCGGTCATTGCTGTTCTAATAAACCCTGGTGCCACTGCATTACACCGAACATTTCTGGAGGCTAATTCTTTTGCTACTGTTTTAGTAAATGAAATGACTCCTCCTTTAGATGCGGCATAATTAGCCTGACCTGCATTACCCATTAGTCCAATTACAGAAGCTATATTAACAATTACTCCTGATCTTTTTTTTGCCATACCTCGCATTACAGCTTTCGTACATAAAAATACACCTTTAAGATTAACATTTAATACGGTATCCCAATCATCTTCACTCATTCGCATAAGCAGACCATCTTTTGTAATTCCAGCATTATTAACTAAAATATCAATTTTACCAAAATCATTTTCAATAGTCTTTACACCATTGTTAACGCTATCAATATCTGAAACATCCATTTTATAACATTTTACATTAACATTAATTTCTTTAATAAGGGATTTAGATTCATTTAACCATTCATCATTAAGATCACATAATGCAATATTTGCTCCTGATTCAGCTAATTTTATTGCTATAGCTTGTCCTAATCCACGCGCTGCTCCAGTTACAACTGCTACTTTATCTTCTAAATTAATCACTGCTTTCTCCCTTAGCTAATTAATATCTGATATTTGACTGATGTTACGAACCTTTAAATTTTTGTCAATACGCTTTACTAAACCAGTTAGAACTTTTCCTGGACCACACTCTATAATCTCACTTACTCCATTATTTGAAAGCGTTTTCACACAATCTACCCATCGAACAGGAGAAACAATTTGCTTAACCATACATTTTCTTATCTCAGAAAATTTATGAATTTCTCCCGTTACGTTTGATAAAACATTCATTCGAGGTGATTTTAAATCAAAATCTATTAAAAAATTATTCATTTTTTCTGCAGCCAAGTTCATTAATGGTGAGTGGAAAGCTCCTGCAACAGGTAATTTTATAGCTCTCTTAGCACCATTTTTAATAGCAAGGTTTTCTGCATTATTAATAGAATCAACTCTACCAGAAAGAACTGTTTGCATTGGTGAATTGAAATTTGCTACAGAACATCCAACTTTTTTTGATATATTAATTAATTCTTCAGATTCTAAATTGATAACCGCAAGCATTGCACCATTTTCATGATCACATGCTTCTTGCATAAATCTTCCACGTGCCTCTAAAATTTTAATTGTATCGATAAATGAAGTAGTTCCTGCTATATGCAACGCAGTCCATTCTCCTAAACTATGTCCGGCTAAATAACTAATATCATTTGTGGAATCATTCTTATTCATATAATTAAATAATGCTACACTAGAAACAAAAATACCTAACTGAGCATAATTGGATTGATTTAATGTCTCTTGAGGTCCATGAAAACAAATAGATGATAAATCAAATCCTAAAAGATCATTTGCCTGACTAAATAAGTTTCTACAATCAGACGATTTTTTATATAAATCCTCTGTCATTCCAACTATTTGAGATCCTTGTCCAGGAAATACAATTGCTTTACTCATATTCTTTTTCCCATTCTAATATATTAGCACCCCACGTAAAGCCACTTCCAAATGCTGTTAAAACAATAAGGTCGCCTTTTCTAATAAATCCATCATGCGCTGCCTCATCTAAAGCAATTGCTAAAGCTGCAGAGGATGTGTTAGCATACTTTTCGATATTAGAATACATTCTATCTTTAACATTTAGACGTTTTGAAATTGCATCAATAATCCTTATATTAGCTTGATGTGGTATAAAACATGCTACCTCATCTACTAAAATATCATTAAGTTTTAAAACATCTAATACAGCCTCACTCATTCGTTGCACGGCATGTTTAAAAACATCTTTACCTTCCATTTGTATAAAATGTTCTTTTCGGTCAATCATATCATGAGTAATTGGATTACAACTACCTCCACCAGGCGTACACAATAAGTTAGCTAAAGAACCATCAGATCCTATAATAGCTGGTAATAATCCCCTTCCATTATCTTTAACTTGTAAAATAGCAGCACCTGCACCATCGCCAAACAGAATACTTGTTGAGCGATCATTCCAATCTAAGAACATACTCATCTTTTCTGCACCAATAACTAATGCTGTAGTTGCTTTACCACAAGATAATTGCGCTCTAGCTGTTTCTAATGCAAATAAAAATCCTGAGCAGGCAGCACCTAGATCATAACAAAAAGCGTTCTTGGCTTTAATTTTCTCTTGAATAAAACACGCTGTACTTGGAAAAAACATATCTGGAGAAAGTGTTGCCACAATAATAAGATCAATATGATCTGCAGAAATTTTAGCATCTTTTAAAGCTTTTTTAGCGGCTTCAGCACCTAAATCAGATGTTGATTGATTAGGTTCACATATTCTTCTTTCTCTCATACCTGTTCGAGAATAAATCCACTCATCAGACGTATCCATAATTTTAGATAAATCATCATTTGTTACTACTTTTTCTGGAACATATGAGCCTGTTCCAATAATTGAAATTATTTTTTTATGATTCATAAAATAATCTTCTATATTAAATAAGATAGCTTATTTTATAGCCTGTAATTCTGATTCAATCAAATGATTTAAATCATGATTAATAGCTTCTGACGCTACTCTTATTCCATTATATGCAGCAAAACTATTAGATGAGCCGTGTCCAATAATAACAACACCATTTGCACCAAGCAATGGTGCTCCTCCATAATGTGAAGGATCAACTTTAGATTTTATTGTTTTGAATACACCCCTTGAAAGAAGATATCCTAATTTTCTTAAAATAGTTTTTTTATATAAATCTTTTAACCAGGAAGAAATCATTCCAGCTACAGCTTCGGTAGTTTTTAGAACAACATTGCCAACAAAACCATCGCATATAGCTACATCTACCTTACCACTAAATAAATCTCGACCTTCAGCGTTACCAATAAAATTTACTTTTGATTCATTTAAAAGATTATAGCTTTTTTTAGTAGTTTCATTTCCCTTTGCTTCCTCTTCACCAATACTTAGCAGACCCACTCTAGGTGATTGAATACCAAGAATTTGTTGAGCGTAAATACTTCCCATTATTGCATACTGCTGAAGCATTTCTGGTGAGCTATCAGGATTAGCGCCAGCATCTAACAAAACAAATGGGCTTTTTGATGTTGGCATAACAGTTGCTATGGCTGGACGATAAACACCATTTAAGGTTCTTAATTTTAATGTTGCTGCTGCTACAGCAGCACCAGTATTACCTGCAGAAAAAATAGCATCTGCTTTTCCTTCTTTAACAAGATCAATTGCCCGAGATATAGAAGAATCTTTTTTCTTCCTAATTGCAGATGCGGGTGCTTCACCCATTTCAACAACTTCACTAGCTGAAATAACTTCAATACAATTGGGAGTTTTATTTGATATTTTTTTTAATTCATCTTCAATGGCATTTACATCACCAACAAGATAAAGCTTTTCTAATCCTTTAATTGAATTAGCAGCTCGAACCGCACCGGTAACAATTTCACGAGGCGCATAATCACCTCCCATAGCATCAACAGAAATTCGCATTAATTTTATTCCGTGCTTTCAACCGAAATAACCTGTTTTCCTTTATAGTAACCTGTACTTGGACAAACTCGATGCGGTAATGCAGGTGCACCCGATTGCGATGAAGAAGCTCTTGCAACCGGTTTCTTCATATTTTTAACTTTACGACTTCGTGTTTTACTTTTTGATGTTTTTCTTTTTGGAACTGCCATCGCATTCTCCTTAAAACTATAAATCTAATTTATCTAAATCAGACCAAGGTGTACATTTATTTACATGATTACATTTACATGAACTCATATTTAGATTTATTCCACATATAGAACATACTCCTAAACAATCCTTCATACAAATAGCAAAAGACGGAATATTCAATAAAATTTCCTCTCTTATATCATTTGTAATATCCAATCTATCTACTTCTGTTAAAATTGGATAAGCGCGAAGGAAATCGGAAACATGAACTGTTGTCGAGAAAAATTCAGAACATCTTGAACATTGTAAACTTATATCTAAATTAATATTTCCACTAATAGATACCTCATCATTAAATAATTTTATTATTAAATTATATTTAACATCACCTGTTGGAGAAATTGATTTATATGAATCAATATCGTAAAATTTTATTGAATCTGTTCCTTTTTTAATAAAATTGTTTTCTTTTATTTTTGATAAAGAAATTTGCATGTTTTTACTCACGATTAGATTTAAAATTAATAACTTTTTTCAGTTCAGCTTTACAATATAACAATAGTCATTATTCTTCAAATAAGGAATTAAAAATATGAAATCATTAATCAATTCTCCAAAAAATGGAAGTCCTGTTTCAATATCTAAAAATGGGTTAATAGATATACCTGATAATCCAATAATTCCTTTTATTGAAGGAGACGGAGTAGGAGCAGAAATTAGCGCATCTATGATTAAAGTTGTTAATTATGCTGTTAAAAAATCCTATGAAAATAAACGTTATATTAGTTGGTTAGAAATTTATGCTGGAGAAAAAGCCAATCAAATATATGAGGAAGATTTATGGCTACCACAAGAGACTTTAGATCTGATAGATAAATATAAGATTGCAATTAAAGGTCCTCTAACAACACCAACTGGTGGAGGAAAAAGAAGTTTAAATGTTATGCTTCGACAAAAACTAGACCTTTATGTTTGTCAAAGACCTGTAAAATGGTTTGAAGGCGTTCCATCACCAGTTATTACACCACAAAAAGTAAATATGACTGTTTTCCGAGAAAACTCTGAGGATATCTATTCAGGTATTGAGTGGCCATACGACTCTATTGAAGCAAAAAAAGTGATTGAATTTTTACAAAATGAAATGGGTATAACTAATATTCTCAATCCAGAAGAATGTGGAATTGGAATTAAGAATATTTCTTCACTGGGATCTAAACGATTAATTAAAGCCGCTGTTGATTATGCGGTCGAGCATGATAGATCATCTGTTACAATAGTTCATAAGGGTAATATTATGAAATATACAGAAGGAGCTTTTCTAAAATGGGGAATTGAATTAATTAAAGACTCATATAGTGCAGAGTATGATGAAAAAAATAAATATTTTAAATTCAAAAATCCTAAAACCAATAAAGATATTATCTTTAAGGACTGTATATGTGATGCATTTCTCCAAAATATATTACTAAAACCTTCGGATTATGATGTGATAGCAACACCTAATCTTAACGGTGATTATGTATCGGACTCTTTAGCCGCATGTGTAGGTGGAATTGGAATCTCTCCAGGTGCAAACATTAATTATGTATCAGGAAAAGCAATTTTTGAAGCTACTCATGGAACCGCACCGGATATA
>JBJLEI010000017.1:0-23178 GCA_045566035.1 Pontiellaceae bacterium
TCTAATGTTTTAAAATAATCATCTATGGTCTCTGCTCTTCTAATTTTTATTATATCTCTATTTTCACGTAAAAGAAGTTCAGCTGATTTTAATTTAGCATTATAATTAAAACCCATAGAATGTCCATGAGCACCAGAATCATGAATTATCATTAAATCATTAATATCAACTTTTGGAACTAAACGATCAATTGCAAATTTATCATTATTTTCACATAATGAACCGGTAATATCACATAAGAAATTACAATCCTCATCCTCTTTTCCAGCTACTGTAATATGATGATATGCACCATACATAGCTGGTCTCATTAAATTTGACATGCATGCATCAAGACCAACATAATTTTTATATGTTTCTTTTTTATGAAGTACACGGCTAACTAACCATCCATAAGGCCCTGTTATCATTCTTCCACATTCTAATCGAATAGATAATGGTGATAAATCTGTATTAGTTATATACCGATCGTATATTTTTTTTATTTCTTTACCTAGAGCTTCTAAATCAACGGGTTCTTCGTCTGGTAAATACGGAATACCTATTCCACCACCTAAATTCACAAATTCAAATGTAATTCCAAGATCAGATGATAATTCTTGAACTAATTTAAATAATAACTCAGCAGTATCTAAAAAATAATTTATATCTAACTCGTTAGAAGCTACCATTGTATGCAAACCAAATCGTTTGATACCTTTATCTCTCAATTTTTTGTAACCTTCAAAGAGTTGCTCACGAGTAAAGCCGTATTTAGCTTCTTCTGGCTTACCAATAATAACATTTCCGCCCTTTAATGAACCGGGATTATATCTACAACAAATTAAATCTGGTAGGCCAACATTCTCATCTAAATAATCAATATGAGAGATATCGTCTAAATTAATAATTGCACCTAATTCTTTTGCTTTTTGATACTCATATGCGGGTGTATCATTTGATGTAAAAATAATATCTTCGCCTAAAATATCAACCTTCTCACATAACAGCATTTCAGGATATGAAGAACAATCACCACCAAAACCCTGACTTTTAAGTATTTTCAGAATATATGGATTAGGAGCCGCTTTAACTGCATAATATTCTTTAAAACCTTTATTCCATGAAAAAGCTTTATTTAATTTTTTAGCATTTTCGATTATAGCTTTTTCATCATAGATATAAAAAGGAGTAGGATATAATTTTGTTAAATCCTCTAATTCCTTTTTATTTAACGGAATTTCTTTTTTACTCATATTAATTCTCAATTATACATTAATTATACTATTGGAACAGTATATTAAATTTAACGAATAAATCTCTCACATTTATTCGTTATTTTATTCATATACTTACTGATACTACAATTAGTAAGATAAACTATAAAATTTTTAGTTTCATCAACAATACATGATTAATAAAATATTAGGTTATTTATTACTACGTTTCTTCATTGAAGCTAAAACACGTAATCTAAGAGCATTTAATTTAATAAATCCAGTTGCATCGGATTGATTATATCCACCAGATTCATCAAAACTTACAAGTTCCGGATTATATAATGAAAATGGCGATCGTCTTCCGCATATATGAACAGCGCCCTTAAATAGTTTTAGTTTAACCTCACCTGTAACATTTATCTGACTTTGATATATAGATGCCTGAAGCATTTCTCTTTCTGGAGAATGCCAATAACCATTATAAACTAATTCAGCATATTTGGGTATTAAAGAGTCTCTTAAATGCATAACCTCTCTATCCATAGTGATAGATTCAAGTGCTCGATGAGCATGATGAATTATTGTTCCGCCCGGAGTTTCATAAACTCCTCTATCTTTCATTCCTGTATAACGATTTTCAACAATATCTATTCTACCAACAGCATGCTCACAACCAATCTGATTTAATTTAGATAATAAATCCGAAGGATTATATTCAACACTATTAATTGACCTAGGAATACCATCTTGAAAACCTAATATAATATCTTCTGGTTTATCTAAAGCATGAGATAATGGTTTTGTCATACACCACATTGACTCATCTGGTTCCTGCCATGGATCCTCTAGAACACCTCCCTCAAAACTAATATGTAATAAATTCCTATCTGTGCTATAAGGTTTCTCTGCAGAAACAGAACAAGGTATATTCCTCTTATTTAGATAATTTATCATATCAATACGACCCTCAAAGGAGAATTCATCTGGCATTCTCCAAGGTGCAATAATCTTAATGTCTGGGTTTAATGCATAAGCAGTTAATTCAAAACGAACTTGGTCATTTCCTTTTCCAGTAGCACCATGACAAATTGCCTCTGCACCTTCTTGAGATGCAATTTCTACCATACGTTTTGCTATAAGAGGCCGAGCAATTGATGTACCTAAAAGATAAGTACCTTCATAAATTGCATTCGCTTGCATAACCGGAAAAATATAATCCTTAACAAATTCATTCTGAACATCATCAATAAAACATTTTACAGCACCGTGTTCTAATGCCTGCTTTTCTAATCCTATAAGTTCATCTTCCTGTCCAACATTAGCGCAATAACAAATAACCTCGGCATTATACTTTTCTTGAAGCCATGTTAATAAAACGGTGGTATCCAAACCCCCTGAGTAAGCAAGAACAACTTTCATAAATTAAACCTTTCTAAAAATTAACAATTAAAACGGGATATCATCTTCTAATTCATCGAAATTATCAGGTGCATCTCGATTTTCTTTTAATTCCATAGAGTCAGATATTTCAATATCTTCATCTATTGAAACTTTCCAACCTTGTAAATTATTATAATAACGACCATTATACTCTCGGCCTCTAATATCAAAAGTTATAGTTACAATCTGTCCAACTACTAGTGCATCTAATAAATCAATTTTTTCTTGAACAAATTCTAGAGATATATCTTGAGGGTATTTTCCATTTTCAACTGTTATAATAATTTCTCTTTTTTTAAAACCACTTCCAAATGTCTGAGTTTCTTGGAGTAATTTTACTTTTCCTGTTAAATCGTAGGACATCATATACCTTTCATTTATTATTACTTTATTCTTTTAGATCAATCAACATATCAGCATGTAATTCATTACATACTTCTTTTATTATTTTAATTGAGTGATCAACCTCTTCTTTATTAACAATTAAAGGAGGAAGCATTCTTAAAATATTACCGGCTGTTGCTATAGTTAATAATCTTTTTTCAAGTAATCTATCTTGAAGTTTTTTAGCCGGAACTTTTAAAACTACTCCTATCATTAAGCCTATTCCTCTTATATCCTGAACCCACTCAGAATGATCTGAAATAATAGGTGAAAGTTCTTCTTTTAGATATCGACCTATATAGTTCGTATGCTCTAGAATTCCATTTTCTATTGTTTGAATTACAGATAATGCCACTGAGCATGCAAGTGGACTTCCGCCAAATGTTGTTGCATGATGACCCGGCTTAAATGTATTAGATAAATCTCCACTTGCTATAATAGCTCCAATGGGAAAACCATTTCCTAAGCCTTTCGCAAGAGATACAACATCAGGCTTAATATCATAATGCTGAAAACCAAACCACTTACCCGTTCTTCCAATACCTGCTTGCACTTCGTCACAAAGAAGTAATATATCATTTTCTTTGCATACTATTTGTAACTCCTGCATGAAATCAATATTTGCAGGTATTACTCCTCCCTCGCCTTGAACAGCCTCTACCATAACCGCAACAGTATTTGAGTTAATGAGATTTTTTACAGAATTTATATCATTATATTCAGCATGAACAAAACCTTTCGGCAGTGGACCAAAACCTTTTTTTACTTTATCTTGTCCGGTTGCAGTAAGTGTAGCTAATGTTCTACCATGGAATGATTTATTCATTGTAATAATCTCATACTTATTCTTATCACTACCCCAAAGACGGGCTAGCTTGATCATTCCTTCATTTGCTTCTGCACCAGAATTACAAAAAAAGCATTTTCCACTATCTAATCCTGCACATTCGATTAATTTTTTTGCTAACTGAGGTTGAAGTTCATTATAATAAAGATTAGAGGTATGCATGAGGTTTTTTGCCTGATTATGCATCGCATCAAGAACATTTGGATGACAATGACCAATATTAGTAACAGCGATTCCTGATGTAAAATCAATATACTTATTTCCTTTAATATCCCATAAATTTATACCTTCACCTTTTACCATAGTAATTTCTTGTAAATAAGTAGGCATTACAAACTCATTAGTTAAAGATATAATTTCTTCTGATGATAAATTTTTAATCATTAATATTCCGTTATTTTAAAATCTCTGTTCCTACACCTTCATTCGTAAATAACTCTAGCAATAAAGAGTGCGGTATTGAAGAGTCAATTATATGAGCTTTTCGTATATCATTTTTTACAGCATTAGCCATACCTTTTATCTTAGGAAGCATACCCCCATTAATTACACCTAAATTAATTAATTCTTCGACTTCATGTAAATGTAATGTAGAAATTAATGAATCTAAATCATCTTGATTTCTTAATAATCCTGGAACATCGGATAAGAAAACTAACTTTCTTGCTTTTAATGCACATGCAAGATGGGTTGCAGCATCATCAGCATTAATATTAAATAACTGCCCTTTATCATCTCTTCCTAGAGGTGTAATAACCGGGATAATATTAGATTTTGTATATGCTATAATAGGCTCAACATCAACAGATGTTATCTCACCAACGTTTCCCCAACTAATCTCTTTTCCATCATTTAGATCATATCTAATTAATGGTTTAGATTTAAAAATATCCTCTCCATGAATACCTCGAGCTTTTCCATCAAATTCTAATAGAGATTGAACAATATAAGGATTAATTTCTTGGTTTAATACTTTCTCAACAACATGGATAGATTCATGACATGTAACTCTTAAACCTTGAATAAACTCCGAAAAGATACCTTTTTCTCTGAGTGACTTGGAAATAGCTTTACCGCCTCCATGTACTACTACAGGATGCATTCCAACACATTCCATGAAAGCTATATCCTGAAGAATACGCTTAACACCACTCTCATTTTCCATGATACTTCCGCCAAATTTTACAACAACAGTTTCTCCTCTAAATTTTTGAATAAAGGGAAGTGCCTCAGATAAAACCTCTGCTTTTTTTATATAATTTTCCATCTATATCTCTTCTTATAAAATTATCTAATAATTAATTCGTACATATCTTTCTGTACAGTTACACGTATATACTGTTGCTTTACCATCTCCTAAACCTAGCTGAACTCGAATAAATAATTCTTTTTTCGAAACAGCCTCTACTAATGTCTTGTGATCCACATCATACTGACATCCAGCCTCTACTGCTTGTATATCTCCATAAAAAATATTAACTTTCTCTGATGATATTTTAGCGGAAGAGTAACCAATTGCATCCATTATTCTTCCCCAATCTGGATAACTACCTGCCCAGGCCGTTTTATTAAGCAATGAATTTGCAACTGATCTAGCAGCGATATCTGCATCTGCATCCGATAATGCTTCTTCGACTACTAAAGTAATAAAACGATCTGCGCCCTCTCCATCATGGACAATCATCATTGCTAGCTCAAAACAAACTTTATTAACTGCATCTGTAAATATGGACCAGGCAGGAGAGTGAGGAAGAATATCTGAATTATTTGCATTACCATTTGCTAACATTAATACAGTATCATTTGTACTTTGATCTCCATCGATAGTAATTCTATTAAAACTATGATTTACGGCACCGGTAAGACATGATTGCAAATTAGATGGTTGTATTACTGCATCTGTTAAAATAAATGCCAGCATAGTAGCCATATTTGGCTCAATCATTCCAGCGCCCTTCGCTACTCCAGTTATAGTTATTTCTTTATCATCAATAGTTATAACTTTTGAAACAACTTTTGGATGTGTATCCGTAGTCATTATTGATTTAGACATCAATTCTAAATTTTTATTTGATAAAGAATCTACAAGAGAATTAATTCCTTTATTAATTTTTTCCATTGGAAGCTGTGGACCAATCTTTCCTGTTGAGCATACAAAAATATTTTCTTCGGATGTTTCAATTTTTTTAGATGTTATCTCTGCCATCTCCCTGGCAGAATTCATTCCATCTATACCGGTACAAGCATTTGCAATACCACTATTAATTATAATAGCTTTAGAATAAGGCTCGGCTAGATGTTTTTGACATAATTTAACTGGCGCTGCACAAACTTGATTTGTAGTAAAAACACCAGCGGCTGAAGCTAATGAATCCGAGGTAATAAGAGCCATATCTAATACGTTATTTGGTTTTATTCCGGCTGAAATTCCAGAACAAAAAAATCCACTAGGTAATTTATTTAAATCTTTCATTTTTTTTCTCCAATTAAATACTATCATATTATGTTTTAAAATTAACTATTAAGGGAAACAAAAAAAGCCTCCCAATTTTTTGAGAGGCTATTAGATAGAACAGAACGAAAATTTTATCTCTTCGAAAACTGAAAACGTTTACGTGCCCCTGGTTGACCCGGCTTTTTACGCTCTTTAACACGCGAGTCACGACTTAAATACCCGGCTTTCTTTAATACGGCTTTACTTTCATCATCAATAGAAGCTAATGCTCTAGATGCTGCATGAACTAATGCACCACACTGACCAGATTTTCCCCCACCTTTTACTGTTGCAATAATATCAAATTTATTAGTTGCTCCGATTTCTTTAAATGGGAGTTTAAGCAATTCAATCTGAAGCGCCGTTCCAAAATAATCATCAGAAGATAATCCGTTAACCTTAATAGAACCTGATCCCTCAGTCATTCTAACTCTTGCAACTGAACGCTTTCTTCTTCCTGTTGCTTCAATTGTAATACTTTTAGCCATTAATTATTCCTATATTTAAAATTGAACAGTTAATTCATTTACTTCTTGAGCCTTATGCGGGTGTTCATTTCCAACATAAACCTTTAATCTTTTAATTGTCTGACGTGAAAGACGATTATTAGGAAGCATACCTTTTACAGCCTGCGTGATAATTCTTTGAGGGTTTTTTTCACGAATCACACTAGCTTTCTTTTCTGTTCGTCCGCTAGAATATCCAGAATAATCTTGGTATATTTTATTCTCTTCTTTATTCCCACTCAATTTTATTTTCTCACAGTTAATCACAATAACAAAAGCTCCTGTATCTACATGAGGTGTATAAGTTGGCTTATCTCTACCTCTTAATGCATCCGCGATAATAACAGCTAACCTACCAGTTGGTTTAGCTGTTGCATCGACGATTAACCATTCTCTTTTAACGTCTGCTTCATTTGGCATAAATGTCTTCATAAATCCCTCTTGTAAAAACTTAAAAAATACAAAATACAAGGAGGCAGAAGCTATAGAAATGACCGTCGTGTGTCAACCCTCTCTCGAAAAATGTTTTTTTAAAAATTATTTATGGTATACCTAAAAAAATTTAATTTATTACTTAATATGTTTAAAAATAAAAAACAATTTCTAATATGGGCATCAATACTTCAATTAATTAATGAGACTAAAACAGACTATTTAACTGGCTTGCCAAATAGAAAATCTTTTGATGAAGATTTAATTGATCAAATAATAAAAATAAAAAACAGACAAATTTTTGGGTTTAAGCTTATTTTAATAGACTTAAAAAATTTAAAAAAAATAAATGATAGTAGTGGTATGAAAGAAGGTGATAAAGTCATACTTAACATGACAAAAGATCTATTAGATCAATCATCTGATAAAGAAATTAAGGCATTTAGAATTGGTGGAGATGAATTTGCTATTATAGTGAATAAAAAAAATAAGCATTCAAAAAATAATTTTGAAATAAGTTTATTATCCGTACCTGCTTATAAAGCTGAAAAAGAACTGGTACAAACTGACGATATTATTCTACTAGAATCTACTGAAATAGCTGAAAAGATATTCTATAAAGTTAATAAAAAAATAATTGAATTAAAACGTGATGCTCGATGAATGTAGCGCGTCAATTTCCTGAGCAATATTTTCTACAATGTCATTTGGTACCGCTTCGCTTACTCTCATTAAAGCTAATGAATATTCTTGGGATAAATCATGTGGGTTTCTCATATCATCAATATTAACTTTAGCTAATGCAAGTGATTGTCCAATTTTACCAATAACACCAGGACGATCTTTATAAATAAAGAGTACAGATGTACCAGTTGGTTCAAAATACAATTTATCAAAATCATTAATTCGAGAAATCATCATATTTCCTTCTGTAACCGTTCCTCTAACACTAATCCTTTTAAAATTAGCTGCGTCTACTGCTGTTGTGACATCAACAGTAATAGAATTTCCATATCCCTTAGAACTATCTGTTTCTCTATTAAAATACTCAACGCCTTTTTCCTTAAGATAATCTATAGCAGCACCGTATCCTGAAGAACGATCAAACTCATCGCTAAGTGCAGCTAAAACCTGCACTAGAAGCCAATCTTTATAGTTTGCAAGATCGCCATAAAAACTAGTTTCAAGTACTTCAACATTTTGATTACCTCCCGCAATTCCTTTACAAAGATGTGCTAAAGCAAAAGCTAATTCAGAATATGCCTTGTCTAATCCTTCTGGAACATCACGATTAACAATATAAGACGCAATACCTTTATCATCTAATCCTATAATTTGTGTTGCAGCGCGATGTGCAGCATTATAATTTGCCTCTACTGTACTCGCACCTAAATGCGGTAGCATAATATCTGCAATGTCTGCTATTGGTTTATCTCCCGCTTCGTCTTTAGGATAAACATCATTTAATAATCGTATATCCTTTTCTTTTTTAAGATCACGAAAATCATTTTCATCAAGAATACCTGCTCTAGCACAATTAATAAGTCTAGATCCTGGTTTCATCAAACCTAATAAATTTTTATTAATAATTCCGCGAGTTTCATTATTTTCCGGAATATGAAGAGATATATAATCACATTCTTTAAAAATCTGTTCTAACTCAACTGGAGTTGCATCAAACGTTCTCGCTTTCTCTACTTTTAGAAACGGATCATTTGCAAGTATTTTAACATTAAACCCGGATAATCTTTTTGCAACAAGTTGACCGATTGCCCCAAATCCAACAATACCAATAGTCTTACCAGTTACTTCACTACCCATAAAATTCTTTTTTTGCCACTTACCTTGTCTACATGAGATATCTCCAGGTATTAAATGACGAGCATCAGCAAGCATTAAAGCGACTACCTCTTCGGCAACTGCGTTTGCGTTTGCACCTGGTGTATTCATAACATCAACACCCTTATTACGAGCGTATTTAGTATCAATTGTATTGTATCCAGCACCTGCTCTAACAATAATTTTTAAATTTGGCAGAGCATCAATAATATCTGAAGTTATTTTTTCTGATCGGACAATTAATGCATGTGCATCTTGGTGTTTTTTTATAAGATCATTTAAATCAGCGGATTCATCCTGAATGACTTCATATTTACCATGATCGCCTAATGTTTCTTTTGCAATTAAATCTAATTTTGTTGGGATTAGTACTTTTTTCATAATTTTAACCTTAATTTTTTATCAAAGCATGAGAGAGTAAGCAACGTTCTTCATGTAATCAAGCTTTGACAATTGCTGATTTTGTGAGAAATTCGTAAGTGACTATGAAAACTTGCATAAAAAACATAAAAATTCTTATATTTATATTATTCGTTTATACCATCATTGGTTGTACAGGTTATAATTTTAATCCCTCAATTCCAGATAATATAAGTACTATAGGTTTAAGTCCAATTATTAATAATACTTCTGAACCTGCTATTGAACACAAGATCACCAATGCGATGAAA
Organism: Pontiellaceae bacterium; assembly: GCA_045566035.1. Taxonomy (GTDB): domain Bacteria; phylum Verrucomicrobiota; class Kiritimatiellia; order Kiritimatiellales; family Pontiellaceae; genus Pontiella. The sequence continues at coordinate 9,813 of JBJLEI010000017.1, forward strand.
AGTTTTATTCAACTTGATGGAAGATTAACATTAGTAGAAACTAGTGAAGCAGACGCGATAATTGAGATTACATTAATTAAGTATAGAAACAATCCTATTGCTTATAGAACTAATAGTCGTGAAATATCTACAGAGAATTATCTTCAAGGCATTCAGGCAAAAGCAGTTCTGAAGAATACTTTAACGGGTGAGGTAATTGCTGAAGCTTCAAATCATGGAGAGACTATTTATGATTTTAATTCAGATTTATCGAGTTCTAAGAGAAATGTATTTTCTAACGCAGCGGACGAACTTGCTAGAATGATTTATACAGACTTAATAGAGCAATGGTAAAAATCTTTTATTAAGAAATTAGTATTTAACTAATTTTTTTAAGATTATTAGATGCCTGTGTTTTACGTCTTATAGCTGTATTCTTGGATATCACTTTTTTCTTTGCAGCCTTATCTAGGATAGAGTGGTAAGAACTTAGCGCAAGCTTTCCTTTTTCCGCATCACCATTGTTTAGTGCTTCTGTCATAGCACGACGAGCACTTTTTACACGTGTACGAACCTGTAAATTTTCTTCACGTCTTACTTCATTCTGACGCATTCTTTTTTTAGAGCTTTTTAAATTAGGCATAATGACCTTTCTTATAAATTAAAATAAGGTCGTGAATAGTATCAATGAGACTGCTTAAGTCAACTCACATTCCTTAATTTTTAAATGTTACTTTATTGCACCCCAATGATCTCTAAAAGGCCAGTATACAAAAACAGCTGGACCTCTAAAATCTCTTCTGGGCACACTTCCAAAAAAACGACCATCTAAACTCATACCTTTTTGAGTATTATCTCCGAGCATTAAATACTCGTTATTATTTAAGCTTATTTTCTGCTCATTATTAAATAATTTACCATCATGCTGATACGGCATATTATGATTTAATTCAACGATTTCATCATTAGCAACAATTTTATTTTTTATTATTTGAATAGATTCATTTGGCATTCCTACCATTCTTTTAATATAAAAAGTATTTTTTCGAACTCCATTATATTTAATATTTTTTGTATCAAAAACAGAAATATCTCCCCGTTTAGGTTTAGAAAAATTATATCTCATTTTATTAACAATAATTTGATCACCTGTAATAATTTTTCCTGAAGCAATGACATCTCCTTTTCTATAATATTTTTTAATTGGGCGAAGACAGACAGCGGCGGAATCTCTTCCGCACATATAAAATGGAATATAATGTCTTACTCCGCCTATATTTAATACCAAGGAATCTCTATTTTGATCTGTACTTAACAATACTCCATCCGTCTTTGCTGTTATCACCTTGTAAGACTCTCCTGTAACCAGCCATTTTGGAAACTTAGTTATTGGATTATCAAGCCATGTTGGTTTGATCTGAGCTTCTACCGTGATGCCATTTAATGTTGGTTGCATCGAACCGGTTGGAATTTTAAAAGGCTCTAGAAAAAAAGCACGAATGGCCATAGCTGCAGCCACAGATATAATAAGAACCTCGATATTCTCTCTTGCTCCTCGTCGATTCTTGAATGGGTATATCTTGTCAGTTGATTTTTCTACTGCTTTTACTTTATCTGCAAGATTTGGTTCATTAGATTTTATCGCAGAATTTAATTCTTCAATACTTCTATCAAGTGATTCTAATAAATCAACCTCCACAATATCTTCTCGCATACTCTTTGCATGCTTTGCAGCCTTTAAGAGCTCCTTAATTTCTTTTTTTTGTTTTCTTTTTTTAAATAATATTTTCATCTATTTATTATTTGTTTTTAAAACTGCAATAAATGCCTCTTGTGGAATATTTACTTTACCTATCTTTTTTAGTTTTTTCTTACCTTCTTTTTGCTTCTCGAGCAACTTACGCTTACGTGTGATATCCCCACCATAGCACTTTGCTGTTACATCTTTTCTGTATGCACGAATAGTTTCTCGAGCAATAATCTTACCGTTCACTGCTGCTTGAAGCGCAACTGTAAATGCTTGTCTAGGTATAACATCTAAAAGTGATTTACACATTTGTCTACCTCTAAATTCTGCTTTTGAACGATGGACAATACTAGAAAAAGCATCTACCACTTCACCATGAATCATAATATCCATTTTAACTAATTCAGATGGTTGGTAATCAGCGTATTCATAATCCATCGATGCATAACCTCTACTTATTGTTTTAAGTTTATCATAGAAATCAATTAAAACTTCATTTAATGGCATACGACAAGTTAACATTACTCTTGTTCCATCAATGGAATCGGTTTTTTGTATTTCCCCTCTTCTATCCATTATCAGTTGCATCATCTCACCCAGGTAATCAGTTGGAAGGATAATTGTTGCAATAATCATCGGTTCTTCAATATGAAGAATTTTAGATTGATCTGGTAAATGCATCGGATTATCAACATCTATATTTTCTCCGTTTTCCATTAGAACTCGATATACAACATTCGGATAGGAAGATATTATATCTAAATTAAATTCTCTTCGAAGTCGTTCCATAATAATTTCCATATGTAATAAACCAAGAAATCCACATCGAAAACCAAATCCAAGTGCAATGGAAGACTCGGATTGAAAACTAAAAGAAGCATCGTTTAAACGAAGTTTATCCATGCTAGTGCCTAATTTTTCGTAATCAGATGTTTCAACTGGATAAATACCTGCAAAAACCATTGGATGAATTTCTTTAAAACCCGGTAATGGATTCTTGGCTGGATTTTTAGTATTTGTTAAAGTATCTCCAATCTGTATTTCTGAAGCATCTTTAATATTTGCAATCACATAACCAACAGCACCTTCGGCTAATTGATCACATTTTGTCATTTCTGGAGTAAATACACCCACTTCTTTTACTTCATAGCTTTGATTAGAGCTCATTACTGTTATTCGGTCTCCTGCCTTTAACGCTCCGCTAAATAAACGCATATAAACAACAACACCTCTGAATGCGTCATATTTAGAATCAAATACCAATGCACGAGAATAAGAATCATTTGCTGCTGTAGGTGGAGGAAAAGATGTAACAACTGCTTCAAGCACAGCATCTACACCAACACCTGATTTCGCGCTTACCTGTAAAGCTTCGGTTGCCTCTATCGCTAAAATATCTTCAATCTGCTGAGAAACAGTATCAATATCTGCGTTCGGAAGTTCGATCTTATTAAGAACTGGGATAATTGCTAAATTATTATCATTGGCTAAATAGGTATTTGATACGGTCTGTGCTTCTACGCCTTGTGCTGCATCAACCACTAAAATAGCACCTTCGCATGCCTGTAAACTTCTAGAAACTTCATAAGAAAAATCAACATGGCCAGGTGTATCGATTAAATTAAATGTATAGGAATGACCATCTTTTGCTTTATACTGCATAGTTACAGGATGAGCTTTGATTGTTATACCGCGCTCACGCTCTAAATCCATAGAATCTAGAAGCTGCTCTTTCATTTTACGTTGTTCAACCGTCTGTGTTAATTCAAGCATACGATCTGCTAATGTCGATTTACCATGATCGATGTGAGCAATAATACAAAAGTTACGAATTAAATTTAAATTGTTCATATATTAAGAAATGGAAGCTACCCTAGAGTATGCATAAGGTCAAGATTTGCTAGGATACGAAGGTGCACTACTTATTATTTGGATCCTTTGAGTTTGGAGGAACCGGCTGTCCAACAGATACTAAATATTCAAATAACTCATTCTGTAATTGATCTGCTTTTTCCGTTTCTATAGAAGCAACATTAAATTTTTCCATATAATCTGCCAATACGTAATATAGTTTTCTTTGTTTTGTTTCCCATGAATATATTAGTTTCCATCCGTTCTTTCGAATAGCAGATTCAGCATGAGCCATATTCCATTTATTAAATCTTGGAAAATGCCATGTTAAAGAACGACTATGAAAATCATTAATATTTAAGGATTTATTTCCATTAAATAGTAATGAAGAAAAACTAACACCATCTAGAGGTTGAGATGTAATTAATGTTTTAGATCCTGCCAAATCAAGAATTGTAGGTAATAAATCCGTACCAATTATTGGAGCATCGCATTGAGAATTAGATTTAATATTTGGTCCTTTAACAATAAATGGTACTCGTATCCCCCCCTCAAGAAGACTCCATTTACCCCCTCTTAGAGGTTTATTAATATTATCTTTTGAATTTGGTTTAGGTGGAAAACATGGAACTGCACCATTATCTGCAGTAAATATAACATAAGTGTTTTCTGATAAACCTAGTTCTTCTAATTTATCAAGAACCCCGTTAATACTCCGGTCTAATGCTTCCGTCATAGCAGAATACGCTGCGGGCCTAGGTCGTCTATCTTCCGGAATTCTTTCATATTTTTTTACATCATCTGGATCTGCTTCAATCCAAACATGATTAGCATAGTGAGATATTTGAAGGAAGAATGGTTGTTTAGATATTGCTTGTTCGGATAAAAAACTTTCTGCACGTTCTTTTAATGTCATGGTCCGTTTTGGATCTTTATTATAACGAATTGTATAGGAGGTCTTATTATCATCTCCACCTTCAACGTTACCAGTCAGTCCATCACTTTCATCAAATCCAAAATTTTCTGGTTCTGTCTGAATATGCCACTTTCCAAGATGAGCTGTTTTATAAAGTGGATTATGTTTTTTTAGTAATTCTGCCAACGTATCAGGACTTTCATAATCAAAAGGTAAATTGCGCTTAAATACACTTGTCATACCGTGTCGAGCAACACTTTGTCCTAACTGGATAGAATAACGAGAGGGTACACAAACAGGACCTGCAGCATAACCAGCACTAAATCGCATTCCTTCCTTGGCTAGGCGTTTAATTGCTGGTGTTATATAACCATCACCGTAAGAATTAGCAATACGATTATCCATACGAACACTTGTACCTGACCATGCTTGATCATCAGTTAATATTAATACAAAGTTAGGAGAAGTTTCTGCAATTACCGCTCCAGAAAATAAAACAAGCAGAATGAAATATTTAAAAAAATGCATTATTTAGATACCTCAAAATTACTTTCTAAACTACCTACTTCAACTCGAAATAGACCTGCTTCAAAAATTGATTCACCGTACTTATTATAACTAAGATGCTGAGTTTTACTTATAGGAAAAATAACCGTCTCAGATTCATTAGGTAATAAATCAATTTTCTGAAAATGTTTTAATTTCTTAATAGGCTGCGTGAAGGATGCTTCTGGATCAGAAATAAACCATAATACCGTTTCTTTTCCTGGATATTTTCCGGAGTTGGTTACGGTTACTTGCGCCTGTAAGGTTTCTGGATCTACTATTAAATCAGAATATGAAAATGTTGTGTAACTTAAACCATAACCAAATTCATACATGGGCGTACTTTCTATATCTTGATAGAGTCCACTCCAATCTTTATTTCCAATACGAGCACTTTGGTGTTTATTATAATAAATTGGAATCTGACCAACCGTCCTTGGGAATGTCATAGCTAATTTTCCGGATGGATTATTAATACCAAAAATAATCTTAGCTAATGCAGTTCCTGTTGTCGTTCCAGGCTGCCAAATATGTAATATTGCCTCTACATCTTTTTCAATATTCTGAAACGAAATTGGCCTTCCACTACTTGTAATAAGAATTATTTTTTTTCCAAAACTTTTATAATAATCAACCAAATCTTCATTGTGCAATTTAATGGTAGATCTAGAGCCATTTTCTCCGCTCATTTTTTGGGTTTCTCCAATGCATAGCAATATGACATCGGCATCCTCTACATTTTCAATTAATGTAACATCTGTGGGTTTATACCATTCTAAACCGGACATAATATCAACAACATCTTCTGAACGACCTCTCTGCGCCCAAGAACCGAGTAACGCTTCGTTATCATCAAGTAAATTTCCTACTACAGCGACTTTAGTGGGTGTAGTTATAGGTAATATTTGATTATTTTTTAATAGAACCATAGACTCTATAGATAGTTGCTCAGCAATATTTAGATAATCTTCTTTTAGATAACAAGATTCTGGTTCCTTAACACCTGTGTATGGATTTTCAAATAATCCTAATTTAAACTTTAAAGCTAGTACTCTTCTTACCGCCTTATTGACATCTTCTTCATCAATAAAGCCTTGCTCAACCATTTTAGGAATACGCATATTTATACCTGACATCATATCCATATCATTTCCTGCTTTAAGAGACACAGAACCTTGTATAAGTGGATTTTTAGAGAATCCTTGATTTTTTAACTGCTTAATAGCACCCCAATCCGAAACAACTAAACCCTCGAAACCCCACTTATCTCGTAAAATATCATTAAGATAAAGTTCATTACATACAGCTGGAATACCGTTAATGTCATTAAAGCCGCTCATGATTGTTGCTGCGCCAGCATTGATACCTGCAAGATAAGGAGGAAGATATATCTCCCACATAGCACGCTCCGATATATCCGAGTAAGCATAATCAATTCCAGCAACCGATTCGCTGTATCCTACAAAATGTTTTAGACAAGAAGCTAAGGTATCAGGTTGAGATAAGTCATCTCCTTGATACCCCTTTACTGATGCCACACAAAAAGCCGAATTAACTAATGGATCCTCACCATATCCTTCTGAAACTCTTCCCCAACGTGGATCTCTAGCAACATCAATCATCGGAGAAAATGTCCAATTTATTCCGGTATCAGAAGCTTCCTTTGCAGCAAACCTACATGCTTTTTCTACAAGATTTGTATTAAACGAACATGCCTGTCCTAAAGAAATAGGATAAATAGTTCTATAACCATGGATAACATCATAAGCAAATAGTAATGGAATACCTAAACGTGTATTTTCAATTGCGCGTTTTTGATAAGAATTTCTAAACGTCACATTAGTTGCAAAAAATATAAAAGAACCTGTAGTTGGAATAAATTTTTGTTTTCCGGTTTCTATATTATTAGGATTATCGTTTTCACCAATTCTTCCTTGAGTTAATTGCATTGCTTTTTCTTTTAATGTCATGCGACTAAGAAGATCTTCTACTCGTTCAGAAATAGGCATGCTGGCGTCTTTGTAAAGCATCTGCTCCGCTTCGGTATGTATTAAAAATATAAATAAAAATATACCGCCTAAAATAAATCTCTGCATTACTTCTCCTATCTTATAATAGTTTTAAAGAATATCGTTTCTCGTTCTTCTACTACATTAATATTATTTGTTATACCGTGAATATTTCCCGCATACTGATTGGAATTAATACCAATAACAGAAACAGCTGCCTGACTCCATACGGTTTGATTAAGATTTGATGCCCAATAAGTATCCATAATCAACCCTAAGTCATCCCAATCTGAACGTAAAGGTCGTATTTGAGTAACTTGAACATCATTTCCATTAATCTCAAAATTATACTTACCAATATATCCAATATTTTCATTATTTGTGGGATCACCTAAGAAAGCAAACTCTTCGAGATTTGTTGCACCGTCTCCATCTGAATCCTGCCACTTATCTGCTGGATTATCAGGATCTAAAATAACCGCATACTGTAATTCCCATGTATCTGGCATTTTATCTAAATCGGAATCAACTAAAATATCACTTGTATACTCATGATAACCTAGAGTTGGTGATACTACCGATGAAACGCTATTTGAATATAAATCTAAAATTGGATGATTAACATATTTTATTCCTTGATTAATAGCATCGGAATTATAACCAACTTTAAATTTTTTAGATAAATATTTAACTACTTCTTCCCAATCTGGATTGGATGATAATGCATTTATAAAGTCAGGGGCATAAGGGTTAATAAATTTAGGATCTCCAATTATTGGATTTTGATCTACTTGCTGTCCATTCCATGCAACTGGCGGAGAAATATTTCCTGCATACATATTATGCGTTACCACATTACCTCGCTCTAATCCTCTTACTTGATCGTGATAAGTTGCCTGCGTACCAAGAGAATAAAAAACATTATTATAAATGATATTATTACTCGGCCAAGCTCCTCCCCAGTTTTTAAAAGAGATCCCTTTATATTGAGGTTTATTATACGTAATAATAGTATTATTATAAACCTTTCCACCGTCTACATTACCTGAAATAAGAATACCTGCTGCATTCTCTGTATTACGAAACCCTACATCAATTCCAAGATTATAACGTGCTACAGCATCTGTCTGGAATGAGCTTGCATATTGTGAAGCGCAAATTAACTCGACTAATCCACCATCCACATCATAACCGATATTATACTGCATCAACGTACCCTCGCAGTTGTAATCAAAATGACAAACAAAGCTATCTGCATTTGGGTTTCTTGTATGCATAAATAAATTGTATTGTACTAACGTATCTTCAGATGCAAAAGGCCATATACCACTACCAACAACGGTTGTATCCATTGTATTAAACTGAGCAATTGCTCCTTTACAACCATTGATACGAAGAAGATTTCTATAACAGTTCGTTCCGTAATTATTTTGGAAAACAAACTTTTCTGTTGGATAATAGTTTAACGAACCTCTTACATTCACGTCGGATATATTATTACATTGATCTTTAATAAAAGTGGCAACGCCATCAACATTAGAAAATGTACATCCATCAACCAGTAAATCATTCCATCTGGTATTTTGATACGCATCGTTTTCATCTGGTATAAGACCGTATATTCCACAGGACATATGATCCGTTCCAGAACCTCCTTTTATGTTCGAGAAATCTACATTATAAAAATGCACATATTCTAAATCTCCAGCCCCTAAGCTTGTACTTAAATCTATTGCGTAACGCTCAGCAATAACATCCGAGGGATAAAAAGAAGAAAAATGTAAATCACGTATTTCAATTCCTTTACAATCAACCATTCTAAAAACAGCTTGGTCAGAATTAGAACCAATAAAATGTGGTTTATCTCCACTACCATAAGCATTTATAATAATTGGTAATGTGGGTGTTCCTTGAATGGTGAAAGATTCGCTGCCTGAATAGACTTCGCCTCTATTAAATAAAATTTGTTCTCCAGATAAAAAAGAATGAGTTGCTAGTTTATTTATACTCTGCCAAGGATTTTGAAACGATCCATCATTGCTATCATTTCCAGATGAGTCAGAAATAAAATAATTTCTACTGAAATTTGCTGTAACGTTCATATCACCATTTAAGGTGATATTCGTATTTGAAGTTACTCCTTTTCCTTCAATAGAACCAGACCAGCCAGCAAACCTCCAGTTTTCATTAATGGGTGTTGCAATAAGATTAACATTGGTTTCAGTAGTATAAGATAAGTCACTTATATTTACTGTTCCACCCTGATTGTTAACAACACTAATTAGTAATTGTCCCTCGGTAACTAAGCTCTCTCCTCTTAACTCGATCCAATCAAATGCTAAACCAGATTCGTTTCCAAGCTGTACTTCTAATGTAACCTGAGTTGGTTCGGTAATAGTTGGTAAAGTAAACTCTGGTAACGAATAATCCTGCCAACTCTCAACAGAAGAAATAGTTATGTTTTGAGTTAATATCGGAATTCCATCTTCTAGAATACGCATCGGTATGTTAACTGCGCTTTGATTCCATATACTCGAATCAAACGAATAACTTGTATTAGGTTGCGCAGTAAACGTTCTAGATATTTTTACTGTGTCTGTTCCGCTGGATGTTATACCCCATATAATCAGGCAAAAATCTTGGTACACACCATAAAAAGAAGAGGAAGAACCTGCATTAAAATTAAATTCCCAAGGAGAATATTGATTGTTAATATTTAGACTTGTTGACGTATTAAAATCATCTCGAAAAATAACTTCATCTGCAAAACCTGAGTAAGCAGATAGCATTAAAATTAAAAGTAATATTAATCGTCTCATAAAATAAGAAACTCCTGATATATATAATATATCAAGAGTTTCTTAAAATTGCATGTTAAAAAACTATTCTACTTCTACTTTTAATCGAAGGAAAACAGCATCATTTGTAGAGGTTACCGTATGGGTTAACTGATCTAATACACCGCTTGTATCGATGTTACTTACCGTTACCCCTGTGTTAGCCCATGATCCAAATTTTAAATCATCGGTAGTTTCTACCGTATATACTAAACCGTGGTCTAATCCACTTCTTACCGCATGCGTTAATGTGAGACTATTAGTGCTAACTGTAGCTCCTGTAATCCCATCATTTCCTTCATCTGTATTGGGATCTAATCCAAGAGCATATTCTATTAGATTAGCAACGCCATCCTCATCTGCATCTAAACTTTCTGATCCAGCTGTTAATCCATTATTAGATAACCATGTAACATATTCCGGGTCAGGTTGAGGTGTAACCGCTCCTTCTCCAACAATCTGAATAGCTGATAAGCCAGCATGTTGTTGGTTATTATTTACCGCTATATTATCCACAGTAATAGTTACTTTATCCTCGGTAATATTTTCCCAAACAGCATAATCTGCAACACTAAAACCAGCGCCACTTGTGGCATTAAGTAATGCATCATCTTGAGATGTTGCTTCAAGTAAAGTTCCGTGATAACCAGCGGTTAATCCTGGTGCATCTGGATTCCAACGAGTCTTAAAGTAGTAAGTACCTAGGTCATTACCTGCGCCCTGCCATCCAGATGCTTCATTATGAGATGATCCACCTATAGATAAACGAACTCTCGCACCAATGTTAGCTGACTGGCCGCCTAAATATGCAATAACCTTATACCCATTAGGGAAGTTATTAGTCATATTATTTAAGGTAATATGCACTTCTTTTTGATCCGCTGTTAGTACCTTTGCAAACCCTCTTAATGGCGTTCCATCGTAGTTATCGCTATCACTGTTAGATGTGGCATTACCGTCATTAGCCGCTCCAGGAGAATTATCTGCCGTATCATAAGCATTACCCTCAGGCCTAAAACCAGTCATCTGTACAGAGGATGCTGTACCATCATTAAATGTCCAATACGCATTCGTTCCTGTTGTTGGGTTTACCGCATTATGCCAATTACCAACATTACTATTATATGCATCTAAACCGAAACTTCCTGTTACGGATTGATTAGGGATAGTAGTAGAGTTTAAAGAGTTAGTATGAATTATATTCACACTTAACACTTTTCCACTTCCAGAAGGTGATGGTTCTTCTAAACCAATAATTTGAATACCACCTATACCAGCAGTTCCGCCTTGAATACTATCTAAGGTAAGGGTCACTTGATCCGCAGATAAATTATCAAATAACGCATAATCCGCCACGGCTGTATCTGCTCCAACCGAAGAAGTAGTGTCAATCGCCTTCACCGGAACTTTATCCCAACCTGGAATAGAATTAATCTGACCGAGTTCTAATTTTTCCCCAATCATACTAGAATGAGCTACACAATAATAATGTATCTCATTGGTGTACGAGCTACTTGGAATAGTAAAAGTAATTTTTTCACTACTTACAATCCCTGCACTAGTACTACCACCTGTATTTGAAAAACTTAGATTACCATTATAGTAGTTTCCATTAGAATCAGGTGTATCACTTATGTAAAAAGGATGATTTGAAATACCTGCAATACGCTCGAAGGTATACGTTTGTCCTTTATAAAAAACTAAATCATTTATATCTACAGAACCAGTTGCATTTGCGTTGGTATAAAAATCATAATAAGGAGTTGGATTAATATAACCATTACCTACATAAATAGTTGATGGTGCATCCGTAGTTGCTGTTCCATTATAAACCACTTCAGAACCTGGATCTGGATAATAACGTGTTTTAAAATAATATGTTGTATCAGATGCAGCGTCCCAATCAGCTGGCTCGCCTTCCGTTAAAGATATACTTGCTCCTGTATTCTGGTTTGCTCCACCTAGATAAGTAATAATCTTATATCCATTCGGAAAATTAGCATTTAGATTACTTAAACTTACTTGCGCTTCATCACTAGAAGAGTTGGTATAAGAATTAATATAACTTCGCATAGATGTAGCGTTGTAATTTGTTGCACTTGTTGTGTCATATCCATTTCCATTAGGTCGAATGGTTTCCATTACCACCGTACTAATGGTTCCATCGGATGTGGTTAGCGCATATCCTTTATGAACATCACTTAATTTATCCATCCATCCATCGGTAACACTATCCTCTACCGCGACACCAAATGAATTTGTAGTAACTTTACCGTAAGGCATTCCATTGATATCTTTGTAGAAATTTACACTGATGGTATTTGCGGAAGCTCCTATAACAGCTATTAAAATAATACATATACTAAAAATATTTATTTTTTTCATTATTCTCTCTCCTGAATAAACAACCTTTTCTCAATAAAGGACTAATACATATACCATACAAATTATTAGATTACAATTTCCTAATTTGAAAAAATAAATACGGGTTTATGAAACTTGTGTAGATAATAAAAAAGCCTGTCTTACGACAGGCTTTCTCCTCCTCATTGAAAATTGATTTACGAGTTAGACCCGAAACGTTTTCTAAGGAATAGTAATCCACTTCCTGCGATTCCCATGAAGCCAAGTGTAGCAGGCTCAGGAATAGCAACGATTTGGAAACCACCCAAACCAACTTTTGATTGTAAGTCAGCTTGAACTGTTAATGTAAGACTATCTGCACTTAGATTATCAAATACAACGTAGTCTGTAACAGCATATCCTGATGCTACAGATGGTTGTACTGTTTGGTAATCTGATTCAACGTATCCGCTTGTAGCGAATGCAGCTGAAGTGTAACGAGTCTTGAAGTAGTAAGTCTCTCCAGCTGCACGATCATAACCAGTATGATTTACACCTGTGTTGACAGTAATACTTCCACCGTTAGCAGTAGAATCTCCGTTAACATATGCAACAATCTTGTATCCATCAGCGTATGCTTGGTTAAGATTACTCAACTCAACATGCGCAGCATTTGCTTCTGGGTTAGCCAGAAACGCTTGAGCAAACCCTTTTAAAGGAGTGCCATCGTATGCTGCAGTACCGCCACCGGTTCCACCGAAGTCCTGAGATGTTCCATTCGGACGACGAGTGTAGATGCCAATACCACCAACGTCAGCAGAATTAATATCTGCATTTGCGCCAGAAGTCTGACCTCTTAACGTGTTTATCCAACCATCGGTTGCATAAGCACCAACCCCAGCTGTACCACTGATTTCATCATTGTTATCTGCTGTTGCATCAACGAAGTTAACGCTTACATTAGCTTGGGCCATTGTTACAAATAAGCCTGTTGCTAGTGCTATCATTAATTTTTTCATAATTTACCTCATTGTCTATATATATATATCCAAGTTAGAAAACGAATTTTCGTTTAACATAGGATTATTTAAACTAAGACCATACTTAATTAGAACAAACCTATTTCTATACTCAGACT
>JBJLEI010000018.1:0-22869 GCA_045566035.1 Pontiellaceae bacterium
TTTCCATTCAAATGATCTAATCCATGAGCAATATAAAAGGCTAGTTCATAATTTATATTATCTCTTATATTTCCTTCATCGAATACTTGATCTAAATTAACAATAATATCACCACTTAGAGCATTTTTTTCTCCAGGTATTGAATGGTATAGAAAACTTATTACATCTGTAGTATAATCTTTTTTAAAATACTTATTATTGAGTTTTTTTATTCCAGTATGATCAGTAATAATTATGGTTATTTCATCCCAATTTTTTTTAGAAGATTTAATATTAGTACCTAATTCTTCTACAAGTTTAAGGATATTATTATGATTTATATTATGATTATTCTGCTGATTTATTAGATAAATTTTCATCTGTTTTGTATGATACTCGTCCATGAAGCATATTTGAAAGAGAAAATATAATAGACTGTTTAATTATGTTAATTTCAGCCATTGTAAGTCGTGCATGATCTAATTGTCCATCATGTAATTTTATTTCAAAAATTTCATCAATTAAATTAGATATTTTTTGGGGTGTTGGTTTTTTAATAGAACGCGATGCAGCCTCTGAAGCATCTGCAAGAGATAGAATAGCCATTTCTTTAGAAGTAGCTGGCTTACCTCCATATCGAAAATCTGATTCATTTACTGATTCCTCAATTTTTTTTGCTTTTTCATAAAAATAATGAATTAGTCCATTACCATGATGTTGTTCTATTGCATCAATTATTGGTTCTGGTAATTTATGTCTTTTTGCTAAAGTTAGGCCTTCTTTTACATGAGCAATAATGACTAAGGCACTCATATGTGGAGATAATTTATCATGTGGATTATCAGAATTTTGTATATTCTCCGAGAAAAATTCTGGTTTTACTAGTTTTCCTATATCATGGTAATAAGCACATACTCTAACCATTAATGAATTTGCATGAATTGCTTCTGCAGCATTTTGTGAAAGAGTCGCTACCATTAACGAGTGATGATAAGTTCCAGGTGCCTGTATTGCCATTTTCTGTAGAAGAGGATGACCCATATCAGATAATTCTAATAATGTTATATCAGTTGTAATACCAAATATTTTTTCGAATAAAGGAATTAATAAGAGAGTTAAACCTGTAGAAATTATTGCTGAAATTATACAGCTTATCAGCTGTTTGCCAAAAATAGGTAGTTCTGGTTGATTAAATATATAAAAAATAGAAGTAAATATAATATTTACTATTGCAACAAATAAACCAGCTCGATAGAGATTAGATCTTTTATGAAGGTTTCTTGCTGCCGTAGTGGCTGTTACAGTTGTAAATATCCCTAAAACAAATACACTGAATGAAGCATCAAAGTAAATTGCTGTAGCAAAACTTCCCCAGAATCCTAATGATAATGCAGCACCACCACCTAATAATATCGCTCCTAATAATACTGCTAATGCATGTGGTATAAGATAAATAAGTGCTGATGAGGGAATTAAATCTGTTTGAATAGATAAATAACTTAATAATCTTGCGGAAAAAACAGTTAAAAGTGCAAGAATAGATAGTAGAAGTATTTTTTCTGGTTTAATTAGTATTTCTGAATTAATTAATCTTAACATCACAATTGTTGCAATTAGTGCCGCTAAAAGAAGTATACATTTACCGAAAAATTGGAGGTTTTGTTCAGCTGGATCAATTAACATAGTTAGTTGTGAATTATGCGCTTTTAGTAATTCGATTGTTTGTTTTGTAACAATTTCAGATTCTTTAACTAATACATACTCTTCAGGATAATCATCTATAATTGGATTAATTTTATCTCTTTCTTTTAACCGAAGAGATTCGGTTATAAATTCTTGATATTCTAGATTAGGAATAATTAATAATATACCTAATCGTTTAACTATATTATTTTGTATGGAGTTTGAAAAATTACCAGCTAGATTATTAATAGCATTAATTTTTGAGAATGTATTCTTAAGCTTAACAGAGTTATATTCTTCATTATCAGCATTAAAAATATTGAATATATTATTTTCTTTTTTTTCAAAAAAGATCCTTAAATCTTCATTTTTTAATATTCCTTTTGGATACAAAAAAGAAATAGAATTAATTATTTTTTTCTGCAATATTTCGATGTCTTTAGCATCAAAGGCGTTAATAATTTCATCAGCTTTTATATTCGAGCCAATAATTATTTCTTGAATAGATTCAAGAATATCCTCTTTCTGATTTGATGGAGCATTATAATATTGAATGAGTCTTTTTGAGAGACTTATTATTCTTTGATTTGCTATTTCTTCTAATGAAGAATTTATTGTAAAAACCGGATATACATTATTTTCTGCATTTTCTTTTTCAGCTTCAGTTAATTTTAAATTTATACATTTAAAGGGTACAGATGATATAATAGTTTTTGGTGCTTTTTGGTTTTCATTTAAATCAATAGACGGTGCAAAATTATCACCTGCAAATAAAATTATTGTTATAATCCAAAGTAAGATTCCTATAAAAATAGGCTTCCAGTAAATATAAGTATTTTTTTTATTTTCAGTTTTTCTTTCAGCTATACTTTTATTTTTTTTTCTTTTTATAAACAACATGTTTTCCTTTAACGTTATTTTTCAGAACGATATTTATTATAAGCTTCAATAATTTTTTCTACAATTGGATGCCTAACTACATCATTTTTTGTTAATTTGCAAATACCAAGGTTATCTATATTATCAAGTATATTATATGCTTCTATTAGTCCTGAGTTTTTCTTATTTGGTAAATCTATTTGTGAGGGATCACCCGTAATAATACATTTTGATTCATAACCTAATCTTGTTAAAAACATTAACATTTGTTGTTTTGATGTGTTCTGTGCTTCATCTAGTATTACAAAGGAATTATTAAGTGTTCGACCTCTCATGTAAGCTAATGGAGCAACTTCTATAATACCCTTATCCATATACTTTTCTAATATTTCAGCTGATAGCATATCATGTAAAGCATCATACAATGGTCTTATATATGGGTCAATTTTTTGCTTAAGATCACCAGGAAGAAAGCCTAGATTTTCTCCTGCCTCAATTGCAGGTCGAGTTAGTATAATCCTACTTACTTCATCATTTAATAATGCATTAACCGCTTTAGCAATTGCTATATATGTTTTTCCAGTACCTGCAGGACCAATACATAGTGTTATACAAGATTCAGATATCATTTTTATATAGTTTTGTTGACCGATAGTTCGTGAAAAAATATTAGCTTTATGTGAACCTACTTGAATACAACATTTTGTATGTCTAGATAAAAAATTCTTATCGCCAGACTTTAATGCATTAAATCCTTCCATGACTGTTTTAGAATTAATTTTATCAATATCTATTTCTCTTAACTGTTGGATATAGTCATATAAATCTTCTAATTTTATTAGTAAGTTATTATCAGAACATTGAATAGTTAATTTACAATTTCTTTGTGTAATAACAATTTCTTTATTTTCTTCTAATTCATTTATAACATGAATTAGAAGCTCAGCTATGTTTCTAGCTTCATCAGTATCTTTAAAATTAATTTCTTTCTTATTCATAAAAATATTTAGACCTAATAATTAGTGTTAAATTTTATAAAAAGTATATTTCGCGCAGACTAAAGGTTATTTTTTGACATTCGTCAATGGATATTTTTAAGGTATAATAAATATTAATATAATGAATATGTGCAAAGAACGCCATCTAAACCTCCGGCGTTTAAAGATATTTTGTTATTAGGCTTTAGTCCTAATTTTTTAATCATACTTTTTTCTCCGAAATAAATATGTGCAGTTGACCCAGTACATTTTTGTTTTAAGAAATCTCCAAATTCTTTTAGAATTAAAGATATCTCATCAGTTGATTTCTGTCTTAATCCGTATGGCGGATTAGTTATAATTGTATAATTTTTTAAATTAGGAAGTTTTTTAAAATCTGATACTTGAATTTCTATATTTGAATTAAGATTCAATATTTTACAGTTTTGTTTAGCACTTATAACTGCATTATTATCAATATCACTTCCTTGTATTAATCCATATGGAAGTTCTTGAATTTGATTATTTAAAGAACTTTTAATTTTATTCCATTTAGTAGCATTAAATTCTGGTAATCGTAGAAAGCCAAATTTTGGTCGTAAATAAGCGCTAGGTATAGCAGAATATATCATTGCAGCTTCTATTAATAATGTTCCAGAGCCACAAAATGGGTCGTATATTGGCGATATTTGATCCCATTTAGAATGATGTATTATTGTTGCAGCTAAACTCTCTTGCATTGGCGCATCTATACTATTTTTTCGATAACCTCTTTTATGAAGCGAACCTCCACCTAAATCTAAACTAATACGGGCTGTATTATCGTATATATATAGATTTAATTGTAAGTCAGCAGCATATCTATCAACATTTGGTCGTTGTTTATCACTTTCTTTAAATTGATCAACAATTGCATCTTTAAGAATATAAGATGCATATTTTGAATTTCTAATTTTGCTATTTGATACATTAGAATTTATAGAAAATGTTTTTTGTGAAGTTAAAAAATCACTCCAATTTATTTGTTTTGCAGTTTTATATAAATATTTTTCTGAATGACACTCAAAATGAACTAACGGCGCTAAAACTCTTGTAGATATCCTGGTTTGATAAACTATTTTTAATAATGTTGTAATATCAGCCTTGAAATAATTTCCAAGATGCCCTTCTTTAATTGACTCGGCACCTAAATTTATTAATTCATCTTGTGCAGCAAGTTGCGCTCCTGGAGCATGTTGTGAAAAAAATTGATGGTGTTTTTGATATAAATAAGAACTCATTAAGAAATAATTTCATTATTATTATTAAGCAAAACTACTTTTGAGTTTAATCCAGATATTTCGTTTTCTTCAAACTGTCCATAAGAAATAATAATAATTTTATCTCCTACAGCACCTAGTCTGGCTGCAGGACCATTAAGTTCAATTATTCCTGAACTTTTTTCACCGGAGATAGCATAACTAATTAATCTTGCACCATTATTAAGATTAACTATTTGAACTTGTTCATTAGGTAAAATATCTGCTGCATCAAGAATATCTTTATCAATTGTTATACTACCCTCATAATATAATTCAAGACCAGTAATAGTTGCTGAATGTATTTTTGATTTTTTCATTATTCGTTGCATTAATTAATCTCCATATAAACAAGAATAAAAAATATACTAATTTATTAATAATTTTTATACTGTAATATTAAAAAAATAATAACGAATCATTTCTAAAATCATTAAATTTTCATAAGTATTCATTTTTTTATCGTTATTTTATAAATATATAGAGATAATAAAACTTTTTTTAGATGAACCTTGGTGGTGATGTGAGTATTACAGAAAAAATTACTGAAAAACGCTTAAAAGATTGGGCTGGATGGAAAGCTTTCCGAGATGGTCAGGCTTTGTTTGATAGAGGTGTTGTAGAGAAAGTTACAGTGGATGATCCTTTTGTTATAGGACAATTAAACCTTGGTCCAAGAGGGATGAGGAGTAAGTTTGAAGTTTTATCTAATGGATTGGTTGAAAATCACTGTCCTTGTCGAGATAATCAAGAAAGAGGACTGATTTGTGCTCATTTAGTTGCAATGGGTTTATATCTAATTGATAGAAAAGAAGATAAAAATATAAATGCAGGAATTGATCGAATTGCAAAAGCAGCAAAAGGGGTTAGAATTAGAAGGGCTAGAAAATCTACACCTGGTGCAACACATGCAAAACTTTATTTACAATTATCAGATGATTGGAAAGATGAAGTAAACAAATTTTATATCAACATAAATTTTTATATTAAGGAAAAAAATAAAAAATACTCTATTATCGATATCAAACCAGATCAGGCAATTTATCTTAATCAAAATGATAATGAACTTCTTCAACTTTTAGAAGGCTATGGATCTGGAAGTATAAAAAGAAGTCAAAGATATTCCATTACACAATTCGTTGATATTTTAAAATATTGCTCCCCTAATACGTTACATATTAATAAATCTAATACTATATTTGATTTGGATAATGAGTATATTGAAACTTCTCTGAAAATGGATTTAGACCGTAGTAATGGTGAAATCTTATTAAAAGTATTATGTGAAAAAGATATTCATGATTCTATATATTTTTTAGGTGATAGGGACGGTTGGATATACTCAAATAATTGTTTTTATAGATTAGAAAATATTCTTCCCAATCCTTATCGTAATGCATACAAAGATACATTAAAAATTTCTCGTAATAATGTGCCCTCATTTTTAATGAGTGATCTAGTTAAAATCGAAAAAGATATGAAGGTTAATAAATCTATAACATCAGATTTATTTTATATGAAACCAGCAAAGCCTTCTTTTAAATTACATATTAGAGGAAGTGCAGCATCAATTGCCGCTAAATTATATGCTATTTATGATGATAGATTTGAATTAATTGCTGGTAGAGCTGATAGAAAAGGAAATTTTGCGATTCCAGATTCTAGAGATCTCCTAAAGTATAAAATTAGAAATATGATTTTAGAAAAAAAAGCAGTTCAAAAACTTCAAAAAATTGGATTTGTAGGTAGAGCTGGAGATACTTTAAAAAATATTGAAGGAGTTGATGAGGTTCTAAATTTTCTCGGTTCTGGGGTTCCAAAAATCCAAAGAATGGGTTGGGTCGTTGAACTTGAAGGACGTGTAAAACCATTCTTTGAAAATAGTGAAAGCGTAAAACCTATTGTTAAAATATCAGATAGCAGTGATACTGGATATTTTAATCTTTCCTACGAGTATGAGTCAAATAACTCTAGTATATCAGAAGCTGAAATTAGAAGAGCATTAAATGCTGGTCATTCATTCATTAATAAAAAAGGAAAAACAATTTTATTAGATGGAGATGCAATAATGCAGGCTTTAGAAGTTTTTGATGATTGTTCCAATATAAATAATAATAATTCTAAAATGAAGCTTCAGTCAATTTACGGAAGTTATGTTTATGCAACATTAGATGGATTAGATGGAATAGAAGTTAATGCTAGCTCTAAATGGATGAACAGAGCAAAGGATCTAAATTCTCATACATCAGTAGAGAATATAAAATTAAGTAAAAATTTAAATGGAAAATTAAGATCTTATCAACAGGATGGAGTTAATTGGCTTCGTTTTTTAGAAAGCAGAGGATTTTGTGGAATCCTGGCTGATGAAATGGGATTAGGAAAAACTGTACAAACATTAGCATGGCTTCAATTAGATCGATGTGATTCTATGCATCAAAAATTTCCAGCATTAATTGTTTGTCCAACATCACTTGTTGAAAATTGGGAAGAAGAAGCAAATAAATTTACACCGGATAAAAATGTTTTAGTCTTAAAAGGAAGTGATCGTCATAGACTATGGAAAAAAGTAAATGAATCAGATATCATAATTACTTCTTATGCATTAATGAGAAGAGATATTGAAAAGCATTTAAATTATACCTATTCTGTTGCTATACTTGATGAAGCACAACAAATTAAAAATAGATCAACCCAAAATGCATTAGCAGCGAAACGACTTCAAGCATATCATAGAGTTGTATTAAGCGGAACACCGATTGAAAATAGCGTTACTGATCTTTGGTCGATCATGGATTTTTTAATGCCAAATTATTTAGGTAATCATAAAGATTTCCATGAAAATTATGAATTACCAATAATTAATGGTGGTAATTTAGGTGATCTAGCTCAATCCAAATTAAGAAGAAAACTGCATCCATTTTTATTAAGAAGATTAAAAAAGCATGTTGCAAAGGATCTACCGCCAAAAATTGAAAGAATTGCACCATGCAAACTTACATCAGATCAAACTATGGTTTATCAACAATTACTTAACGCTTCAAAAGATAAAATAGGTGAAATGGTCGAGCAAAAAGGATTTAATAAAAGTAGAATGGAAATATTAAAAACTCTTCTTCGTTTGCGACAGACATGCAATCATATTGATTTACTTCAATTAGAAGACGTTAAAAGTAAAAATCCATCTGGAAAAATGGATTTATTCTTTTCTTTATTAAACGAAGCTATTGATAGCTCACATCGTATTTTAGTTTTTAGTCAATTTACAGGGATGTTAGGAATTTTAAGAAAAGAGTTAGAAAAGAAAAAATTAAAATATTGTTATTTAGATGGAGGAACTAAAGATAGACAAGATGAAGTTCGTTTATTTAATAGTGATCATTCTATACCTGTTTTCTTAATGAGTTTAAAGGCAGGAGGTACTGGATTAAATTTGACTGGTGCTGATATGGTAATTCATTTTGATCCTTGGTGGAATCCTGCAGTCGAAAATCAAGCAACAGATAGAGCGCATCGAATTGGACAGAAGCGAACTGTTTATAGCGTTAAGTTAATCACAAAAGGAACAATTGAAGAAAAAGTACTAGCACTTCAAGAAAGTAAAAAAAGTATTATTGATGCAACGTTAACATCTGATGAGCAAATTATGCAAAAATTAACATGGGAAGATGTACAAAGTTTACTAGATCTTTAATTAATAAAAAATAATCATTTATGAATACTAAAATTTATCCACTTTTATTTAAACCTATTTATAAAAATTATATATGGGGAGGAAATTATATATCTAAAAAATTTAACCGGCCATCATCTGATATAGTGCAGGCTGAATCATGGGAGATTTCTGATAGAACAGATGGAATGAGCATAATTGAAAATGGTTTTTATAAAGGAAAATCATTAAATTATTTAATTCAATTAGATAATAATGCGATATTAGGAAATAAGGTTAAAGGAGGTTCTTTTCCATTATTAATTAAATTAATTGATGCTAAGAAAAAGTTAAGTCTCCAGGTGCATCCTAATGAAGAGTCAAGTAAATTATTTGGTGGTGAAGCTAAAACAGAATTATGGTATATTTTAGAATCTAATAATGCGCATATTTATCATGGATTTAATCAGAGAATAAGTAAAAGAACGTTTCTTAATGCGATTAAAAAGAATATTATTCATAAAAAAATAAAACATTTACCAGTTTCTAAACATGACTCTATTTTAGTTGAGGGTGGTTGCGTTCATGCAATAGATTCGGGTTGTTTAATTTTAGAAATACAACAGAATTCGAATACTACCTATCGTATACATGATTGGGGTAGAGATAAAATTTTTCATAGAGATCTTCATATTAACGATGCCATTAATAATATTAATTGGGATAAAAAATTTGAATGTAAAATAAAACCAATACTTAAAAATAAAGATAAATATTTTAAGATAGAAAATATTGGAGAATGTGAATTTTTTAAGGTAGAAAAAATTACTATAAAAAAATTAATGAATATTTCAATGAATGAAGGATCTTTTCATACTTTATTTGTTATTGATGGAAATATAAAAATTGAATGGGGTAATCAGGATATATTAAATATACCATCCGGACGATCATGTTTGATTCCAGCAAATTTATTAGATTATCGTATTATCGGAAAAGGTACTTTAATTCGAACAATGTTACCTTAATTATATTATTTAACTGAATCTATTTTTTTTATCTTTTTTAATAATTTATTCATTTCTAATAATGGAATCATATTTGCACCGTCTGATAATGCATTTGCAGGATTTGGATGAGTTTCAATAAATAGACCATTTATTCCTACTGCAACAGCAGCCTTTGCTAAATATGGTGCAAATAATCCGTCTCCTCCTGATGAATCTCCATTTCCTCCCGGTGATTGTACCGAATGCGTTGCATCAAAAATAATTGGGTAACCTAACTCTCTCATTATTACTAAGCTCCTCATATCAGAAATTAATGTATTATATCCAAAAGATGTTCCTCTCTCTGTTATAATTATTTTTTTATTTCCAGTTGATTCAATTTTTTTAACAACATGTCTTAAATCCCATGGTGCTAGAAATTGAGCCTTCTTAATATTAATAGCACTTTTACTTTCACCTGCTGCAATAATAATATCTGTCTGACGAACTAGAAAGGCAGGAATTTGAATAATGTCTATCTTACCAGATAAAGCTTCTATTTCATGAATATTATGAGCATCGGTTAAAATTGGAATATTAAACTTATCTCTGATTTCTAATAGGATATCTAAACCTTTATTTAATCCAGGGCCACGAAATGAATCCAAAGATGTTCTATTTGCCTTATCATAAGATGCTTTAAATACTAAAGGAATATCAATTTTATTTGATATTTCTACTAGTTTCTCTGCGATTTTCATTGTTTTACTTTTACTTTCAATTACACAAGGTCCGGAAATTAATGCTAAAGGATATCGAGGACCAAAACCTACGTTTTTAATTTTAAAACTTTTAATCATTAGAATTATTCTCCTTAATAAATTTTTCTACTTTTTTTATATCTTCTGGTTTATCAACACCAATACTACATTTATCCGTTTTGATTATATGTATTTTTCCACCAATATGAAGTGCTCTTAATTGTTCTAATTTTTCTTTTTTTTCAGCATCTGATGGTTTTGCTGTGACTAATTTTTGTAAAAATTTATTTTGATATCCATAAATACCAATATGTTTCCAATAAGAAGTTTTTTCATTATCTCTATTATATGGAATAGGATAACGGGAAAAATATAATGCAGTATTTTTATTATCGAATATAACCTTAACAATTGATGGATCTTTTATTTCTTCGTATTCATGGGTACAAATAGCCGCTGTAACTATATCAGATAAACCTTCACTTAGTTTTATAATAATTTCATCAATTAATTTAGGACTAATTAATGGCTCATCACCTTGAATATTTATTATTAGATCATTATCTAATTCTTTAGTAACTTCTGCAACTCTATCAGTACCAGATAAATGAGCAGGATTTGTCATTACAGAATGAACATGTGACTTATTTAGAGATTTTATAAACTCTAAAATAAGATGATTATCAGTAGCTATGATAATTTTTTTAAGATAATTAGATTGCTCAACACGATTAATCACATGTTCTATCATAGGTTTCCCAGATATTTTTTCTAAAATTTTACCTGGGAATCTTGATGAATTCCATCTTGCTGGAATTACTCCAATTGCTAACATCTTATATAACTCCATTTTTCATTAATTTTCTTAATAATTTTTTATTAGGTTTTATTCTAGGATAGATTCATATCGTATTCATCAATTTTAATACCCACATTTTTCATATTATTTTTAGCAAATTCGCAACCTTTTATCCATTTTTTACTACATTCTTTTATATTTGGCATAACAACTCGTATTACACCTATTTGAATTAAACCTTTAAAACATTCATTACAGCAAGGAAGTCCATAAATATAAACAGTCGAATTTTTCAATGATACTCCATATAACGTAGCATTATATATTAGATTTTTTTCCGCATGAACCATATATGAAAGCTTCGTTTTTCTATCTTCTAATCTTTTAATGCTATCTTCTATTCCCACAGGAAATCCATTATAACCAGTTGCAATAATTCGCCTATCGTTAACGGCAATAGCTCCCACTTGTGTTGATGGATCTTTAGACCATGAAGAAATTTCTTTTGCTATTTTTAAAAATCTATAATCCCACTTATTCATTTTTTAAATCTCTTAAAATTATTTGATGAGAATTAATATAAAATACTTAATTCAATTAATTCGTAAATTCTTCTCAAAGTATTATATTACATAATCATTAATAATCGTTCAAGGAGATACAAAAAACTCTAATTAACATAGTTTATTTTAATGAGATTTAAATATGATTGAAAAAAACGAGTTTAAAAAATGGTTGGATGAGACTGTAAAAATTTTTGGGGGTCATTCTGCTTGTTGTATAAGAATGGATCATCCCGAACTTCCAGAAATTATCCATCAAAATAATTTATTAGTCAAAAAATGGATAAAAGATGGTAATCATGGAGAGATGGAATATCTAGAAAGAATGCTTCCTGATAAATCTGATCCATGGAATACTTTTCCTAATGCAAAAGCAGTAATTTTAGTAGCATTTACTAATAAATGGGGTGATCCTGAGGCAAAACATCCATTTCCTGATATATCAAAAGATTCTATTATTGGATATATTTCATCATATGCACGAGAAATAGATTATCATATTAAGGGTCAAAAAATTTTAAATCAATTAAGTCAATTGTTAGGAAGTAATATTGATGCAGAAATTGCTGTTGATACTAAACCTGTATACGAAAGACTATTTGCTGTCTTTGGCGGTTTAGGAGAAATTGGTGCTAATGATTTATTAAGACTTCCTGATAGAATAAATGTTAGAGTTTTTATAGGTGCATTATTTGTAAGTGCAGATTTACCTAATGTGATTCATTCTCCATCCATGCCATTTAAATGTAATGATTGTCTTGCTTGTATTAAAAATTGTCCAACAAATGCAATTACTCCCAATAAACCTATTAATGCTAAAAGATGTATTTCTTATTTAACAATTGAAAAAAAATCAATTCTTTCAAAGGAAGAGGGTAAATTAATTAATGATTGGGTATTTGGTTGTGATGATTGTTCTAATGTATGCCCTCCTAAAGAAAAGATTGATAGTAGAATACCAATAGATCTAGAATGGTTACTAAAGTCTTCATCAGCTAGTATAAGAAGAATTATTAAAAATAATGCTGTATCTTATTCAGGTGTATCTCAGCTTCGTCGTAATGCAATTGTTATACTTAAAAACAAAAATAATGATAAATCAAAAGAACTTATTGAATGGGTAAAAATAAATTCTAAAAGTAAATTAGTTATCGACCAAATTAATGCTTGGTAATTATTTCATAATCATTATATCCTATTCTTATTATGAATAAATTATTAGGAATAGTAGGTTATACATGGGGTTTTATTGTAATATCCTATTTTATACTTCATGGTTTATCATGCGTCTTCACGTATGCTATAGAGTTAAATATAAATGATTTGAATTGGTATGAATTAACCTCATTAATAATAATTGTTATATTATTAACTTATTCAGAGGGGTATAAGGGATTTCAAAAAAGTTTTTCACCAAGAACAGCAAGAAGATTAAACAGTATAATGTTAAAACCAACTATTTTCAGAGTTATATTTTCACCATTAATTAGCATGGGTTTTATTGAATCTTCTAGAAAATTAAAATATATATCATACGGAATAACAATAATGATTATTACGTTTATAATATTAATTGAAAATTTATCAAATCCTTGGCGGGCTATAATTGATTTTGGAGTTTTAATTGGTTTAGGGTGGGGCTTAATCTCATTTTGGCTTTCATGTTTTAAGCTTTTATTAAATAAAGAGCTCAGTAATTTATCTTATTGATTAATATAAGATTCTAATTAAAATATAATTCAAATATTTAAATTTAATATGCAAATTTTATACACAATTTTAAATGATATTAATTCTATTAATAATCTTAGTCCTTTTTTGGCTGTAGGTATTCTTATATTAGCTGGATTTTTCGGAGGATGGCTTGCAAAGATAGTTAGATTACCTCATGTAACTGGAAATATTTTAGGTGGTGTTTTAATCGGGCCATGGGGTTTAAAAATTTTAGGAGAGCACGATCTTCAATCACTTGCACCTCTTTCAACGTTTGCCATGAGTTTAGTTGCTGTAAGTATCGGTGGTCATCTATCATACAGAAGAATACATAATTCTATTAGACGAATAGTATCAATTTCATTTTTTGAAGTTTTTTTTTCTGTAATATGTGTAATGACTGCTGTTAAAGTTTTAGGTGCTGATTGGCCTACAACATGTTTACTGGGAGCTATTTCTGCTTCTACCGCACCAGCAACATCAATTGCATTAATACGTGAACTTCGTGCTAAAGGACCATTTGTTAAAACATTAATATCAGCCGTAGCTCTTAATAATATTTTATGTATAACTTTATTTGTTCTTATGAGTACATTTGTTTCAGCTTATTGTGAAACCGGGGAAGCAATTCAAAAAATAGATGAAGCACTAATTAAAACTTTTTATCAGTTTTTTGGTGCACTTGCATTAGGATGGGTGATGGGGTGGATAAGTAAGATTTTAGTGAGTAAACCTCATTTGCATGATTTTACTGTTATTTTATTAGCTATTTTACTTTTGAATGGATTAGCAGATTTTATGACACTAAGTCCACTTTTAGTTAATCTTTTTTATGGAGTATATCTTGCTAATAGTTCACATGTTGCAGAAAGACAATTAACAACATTAGTCCCGCTTGAACCGATTTTATACGTTTGTTTCTTTACGTTAGCTGGTGTTTCACTACATCTTGATGCAATTGCTATAGTTGGAGTAATGGCAATTATTTATACTATTTCTAGAATTATTGGAAAGACTTTAGGAACATGGCTTGGAGGATTATTTGGTAGATGTTCGACAAGAATAAAAACCCATATGACATACGCGCTATATCCTCAATCAGGGATAGCCATTGGATTAGTTGTTTTATTAAGTAACGATATTTGGATAACTGACCATATTAAAGAAACTGTAAGCGCTATTGTTTTAGCTGGGGTAGCAATAGCTGAAATGATCGGTCCAATATGTACTAAAGCTGCGGTGAAGAATGCTAAAGAAGACCAAAAAGATCGCGAACGAATTGTAGATTTTTTATCCGAGGAGTTTATAAAAGTAGATTTAGAAGCAAAGGATAAATGGGATGCAATAAAGCAATTAACTAATTTTATGTATCGTACGCATAAAGTTGAGCATATGACAGAGGATGAATTATACGAATCTATTATTTCTCGTGAAATGGATATGACTACAGCAATAGGTGAGGGTATAGCTATTCCTCATGGATATATACCAAAAGGTCCATCTATTCAGGGAGTTATGGGAATATGTAGAGAAGGTATTGATTTTGATGCATCTGATAATAAATCTATTAAGCTCATATTGTTAATAATTACACCTAATGATAAGAGAGATATGCACTTAAAAGTTTTATCCAGTCTTTCACGGATGATGTCTAACAAAATAATTAGAAATAGACTTCTTTCTGCAATAAGTCCAGAAGATGCAATGGAAGTAATTGAAAGCGAAGATGCTCGAGATTATAATTATTTTTTAGAAGATAATAATTCTACGCAAAAAATTATAATTAATGATTAATAATTTTTTATTCAGCATCAATAGATTGTGTTTTATTAGGTTTTTGATTTCCATTATTAGTAACTCTTTTAACATCACGTATCGATAACCATATCATTGCAGATATTAATAATATCGCGAAAATATTTGTTAAAAAGCTTATCAGTTTAACAGGAATTTTTCTCCTAGTTATTCCTTCAATAAAAGAAATAACAATATGCCCACCATCAAGAACTGGTATAGGTAATAAATTTAATATAGCTAAATTGATATTAATAAATCTTATTAATGCTAAGGCATTTAATAAACCCATTTTAAGTGCTATCCAAATCATACTAAAGATTGCTACCGGACCACCAAGACCCTTAGCAGCTTGCTCCGCTTCATCTTTTGTTGTTAGTGCTTTAAGTAAACGAAAAATAGCTGAGGTATCTTTTTTAATTTGTTCAATTGGACTTCCATGCAAAGTCCATGGCATTGCAGCTGATCCACCAAGTTTTATTCCTATCAGAACTCGTTCGGTATCATTATTTAAATTTGGTGTTATTAAGAAGGATTTAATCTCTTGGTTTCTTTCAATAACTATTTCTGCATCTTTATTAGGATAATTTTGCAAGGTATCAGTAAAATGGTTCCAATCATGAATTTTTATATTATCAAAAAATACAATCTTATCATTTGCTAATAGACCAGATATATCGGCTGGATGACCTTTAATAACATCTCCAATGATACAAGGTATAGCTTCAGTAACACCTGTAATGAATCTTGTTTTCATTTCAGGATTATTTGTTTTAATATTTTTTATAATATTTGTATTATTATTTCTTAAAACCGCAATGTTTATATTTGAATCATTAGTTGATAGTAATGCTTCAACCTGTACATCATACCAGCTACTAATATCATTATTATTAACTGATATTATTTGATCTGACGGTCTTAAGCCTACCTCATAAGCTTGACTATTTTTATCAACTTGTCCAACAATAGCAGGTATTTCCGAATAATCACCAAAAGTAACTATCCATCCTAAGAATAATGCAAAAATAATATTACATATAGGTCCTGCAAACGCTACAGCAATTTTTTTCCATGGTGAAATATCCGGCAGTATTTCATCTGGATTATCACTTCCTTGAAGTTTTTCCATTCCACTGGGATCAAGCTGAGGTAAGGAAACATATCCACCAATTGGGAAAAGACATATTTTATATAAAACACCATCATATTTCTTTTGAATTAAAGCGGGACCCATTCCAATTGCGAATGCATCAACTTTTAATCCGCATTTTCGAGCAACAATAAAATGACCCCATTCATGAACAAAAATAGTAACTCCAAAAAGGAATAATATCATAAAAATAATATAAATAGCTTCAATCATTAATGAATCCTTACTTTTTTAAATAACCTAAGCGAGAAAAAATGTTAAATAGATATAAAACATCGGAGCTGTAAAAAGAATACTATCTATCATATCTAGTATTCCACCTATACCATAAGTTATAGAACTCGAATCCTTTTGATCAACAGCTCGTTTAAATAATGACTCTACAAGATCACCGATCGTACCAAATAATGGAAATAAGAAACTGAGAATTAAACTATGTATAAGTGGTATAAAACTATTTGTATTTTTTCCAATAAATTTCCACCAGATAATATTTATTACTAAGCAAAAAATTATTCCACCAAAAAACCCCTCCCAGGTTTTCTTAGGTGATATATTTTTAGCTAATTTATTTTTACCAAATTTAGAACCAATAAAATATCCTCCAGTATCAGAAATCTTTGTACATAAAATAAAATAAAATCCCATAAAAGCAGGTTGATTTAGATCATCACAAGATAAGAAAATTCTAATAAAAAAACTAAAAAGAAAAGGTATATAAATAAATCCAAGAAAGGTACCTAATCCATGCTCTAGTCCATTTCTCATATTATGATATATAAGTAATCTATAAAAAGTAATTAAGACTATCAAAACCATTATTGACCAAATTATATTATCAGAAAGATGACCAATCATGTAATACCATGTACCAATGGAAAAAATTAAGCCGGATACAACACCTATTTTTTTTGATGATGGTATACCACCAATAGCAAGAAGATTATAAAATTCCCATAGAGCAAATGAGTTAATAAGTAATATTAAAATTAAGCAAAAAATATTATTTGCCGGAAGAGTAATAAATAATATACATAATATAAATGCAATTAAGAGTCCGACTGTAATTCTTTTTAAATCCATATAATTTTTCCTATGATAATTTTCCAAATCTACGATTTCTAGACTCATATTCTATCAGTGCATTAAAAAATTCTTTTTCTCGAAAATCTGGCCAATACTTATTTGTAATATAAATTTCAGAATACGCTAATTGCCATAACATAAAATTACTTAATCTAATTTCACCACTTGTACGAATCATCAAATCTGGATATGGAATGGATGGATCATATAAATTTTCAGAAATTATTTTCTCGTTTATCGATTCTATAGAAAGTTCTTCATCTTTAATTTTTTTAGCAATCTTTTTCATAGTATCAGTAATTTCTCTTCTACCTCCATAATTTAATGCCAATATTAAATTTGAATCGGAGTAATTAGATGTATTTACTGTAATCCGATTAATAATTTTTTGAACTTTTTTTGGAAGGTCTTCTGTATTACCAATAATTTTTAATTTTATTTTATTAAGATGGAGTTCCTTTTCGTATTTAGTTAATGCATCTATGAGTAAAGACATTAATCCTTCAACTTCAATTTTAGGTCTATTCCAATTTTCAGTACTAAATGCATATATTGTAATAAATTTAATTCCTACTTTTTTAGCCGCACGAAGAACAGCTTGAACAGATTTAACTCCTTCGTGATGTCCAGCAATTCGAGATAAACCTTTTTCCTTTGCCCATCTACCGTTTCCATCCATGATAATAGCAACATGATTAGGATATGTTTTTAAATTAGGAGTTTCATCTTGCATCTTTAATATCTTAAAATTGTACTAGAACGTTTCGGTCCAACTGAAATTATTGAAACCTTTACCTCAGTAATGTTTTCAATATATCTGATATAGTTTTTTGCTTTCTCAGGAAGATCATCCCATTTTTTACATTCTGTTGTTGGTTCATTCCATCCGGGTAATTCTTCATATATTGGCTTACATGACGAAAATTTATTAATATTTCCAGGTAAATTATTAACTTCTTTTCCATCAATTTCATATTTTGTACAAACTTTAATTGTTTCGAGTTCATCAAGAACGTCAATTTTCATTAAAGCCCATTCACTAACACCGCCTACCATTACTGCGTAACGTGCAACAACTGCATCAAACCATCCACAACGTCTCGGTCTTCCAGTAGTTGCACCAAATTCATGCCCTTTAGTTGCAATATGTTCACCAATATTATCGATTAATTCTGTGGGAAAAGGACCGCCACCTACACGAGTTGTATAAGCTTTAATTATTCCTATAACTCTATCGATACATTGAGGAGGAATTCCTGCGCCAGAAGAAACGCCTCCTGCACCAGTATTAGAGGATGTAACGAATGGATAGCTTCCAAAATCAACATCAAGCATAATTCCTTGAGCGCCTTCAAATAGAATATTTTGATTCTCTTTAATAGCTTTGTGTAATATTGGTAGTGTGTCAAAAATGAATGGTTTTAAATACTTAATTGCAATATTTACTTCATTAATCATGGTATCAATGTTAATGGATTTAGCACCTAAATTATTTAGTAATTTATTTTTTTCTTTTGCAATATTTCTTACACGATTTTCAAAATCTAATTCAAATATATCTCCTATTCTTATTCCAGATCGATCTGCTTTATCTGAGTATGTTGGTCCAATTCCTCTTTTAGTTGTTCCGATTTTACCATTTTCGTTTAGATTTTTTTCTTTAGCTCCATCTAATTCTTTATGATAAGGAAAAACTATGTGAGCTCTATCTGAGATAAAAATTCTGTTTGTAAGAGGAATACCTCTTTTTTGTAGTTCTTCTAGCTCTTCTTTAAGTCCAATTATATCAACAACTAAACCATTTCCAATAACGCATTTGCACTCTTCTCTCAAGACTCCAGAAGGAGTTAAATGTAAAATATATTTTTCATTTCCTATTTCAACTGTATGTCCCGCATTATTACCGCCTTGGTATCGTACAACCCAATCGGCATCCATTGTTAATACATCAATGATTTTACCTTTACCTTCATCACCCCATTGAGATCCAAAAAGAACTGTATTTGACATAAACTATCCTTTATATAAAATTAAATTTTAAAAATTAAAAAATAAAAGTTAGGGCATGAGTATTGATGCGTCAAGTAAGTTGAATATGGAAGTGTATTTAAATAAATTAATTATCATTCGATATATAATAAATTTCAGTTGTTCTTGAAGCCATTAAATTATAATGTTTGTTTATATATGTAATTTAAAAAATAAGGAAAAACACTATGTTTTTAGAAGTTTATGCAATAAATCTTGATAATTATAGTAAAGAAACTGATATTTCTAGAACACCAAAGAATCGTCGGTTTATTGAGATGACAAGCGTTAGAATAAGACCCTCTGATAAATTTGAAGATAGAGCTGAAATAACTCTTAAAGATGGTGAAATACTATTAGCAGCAGGAAGTTATGATGATATTGTGTCACGAATTGTTAGAGATGCTCATAGTCAATTTGCTCGATTAGATCGTTAATTACTTTAAATTATTCAAGATTTTATTAATATTAGAAACATCGTTTGAAATTTGTTCTTGAAGTTTTTTTCTTGTTTCATATTTTTCATCTTTTCGGATGAATTTGATAATTTTTATTTCAACTTCTTCATTATATAAATTTATATCTTTTTTATTTATTAAATGAGCTTCAATTACTCGCTTATTATTATCGTGAAGAGTTTTGCGAGTTCCAATATATAAAGCTGTATTAAATTCGTTATCTTTAAATATACATTTTGCTGCATAAATACCATCAGTAGGAATGCATTCATTATCAGAATTTATATTTGCAGTAGGAAACCCTAAACTACGACCAATTTTTTCACCATGAATTACTTTTCCGGTAATTGAATAATATCGACCTAACAACTCATATACTTTTTGCATTTCACCTTTATTAATTTCTTTTCTTATTCTTGAACTAGATATTCTATCTCCTTCAATGCAAATGTTTTTTTGTGCTATAAAATTTATTTTTGATTCATCGCATAATGTTTTTAAAATATGAATATTACCAGAACGGTTTTTTCCAAAAACCCAATTATCTCCAACATAAATTCCAGATAATAAAGGGATTTTACATTTTAATTTATTAAAAAACTCAACAGGAGAATAATTCATTATAGTTTCATTAAATGGTTGTAAAATTAACCCATTAATATTCTTAGATGAAAATAAATTTATTTGCTGTTGCTTTGTATTTATTAATTTAATCTTTTCTTTGGTTTTAAGTAATTTAGATGGATGGGGGTTAAATGTTAAAATCCACACTTCTGAATCCATCTCTTTATTATCAATGGCATTTTCAATAACTTTATTATGTCCCAAGTGAATTCCATCAAAATTACCTAAAGCAAGATGGATTTTTCTATTCTCTAATTTAAATTCTTCAATATCATTTATAATTTTCATTTTTAATTTTTTTCGTAATTAATAAGTGTATTTTTAAAATCATTTTTATCTAGTTTTAAAATGTCATCTAAGGAGTAAGAATTTATAATATTAAATTTACCTGATGCGATTCTTCTTAACGATGAAAGACAAGCATAACAGCCAATATTATCTCCTAAATCGTTTGCTAATGTCCTTATATATGTACCTTTTGAACATTCTACTGTAAACTTTACTTCATAGTTATCGTATGAATGTATTGTAAATTTTTTAATATTTACTTCTCTAGGAACCCGATTAATTTCAATGCCTTTTCTTGCAAGTTTATATAAAGGCACCCCATCTTTTTTTATCGCAGAAACCATAGGAGGTATTTGCATAATTTTTCCATTAAATGGTTTAATCATTTTTTCAATAATTTCTTGTGTAACGTTATTTGGATTTCCGATTTTAGTTATTTCTCCTTCAATATCTTGAGTATTAGTTTTTTTACCAAGAAGAATTGATCCATCATATATTTTATCTTCGTTCATTATAAAGGAAGATAATTTAGTCATTTTACCAATTAATAAAATCAATAAACCAGTTGCCATTGGATCTAAAGTACCTGCATGACCTACTTTTTTTAGATTAAAATGATTTCTTAATTTTGCAACTACATCATGTGATGTCCATTTAGCTGGCTTATCAATTAATAACAACCCATTAATATCACTAGAATTGAGTTTATTCATTTTAATTATTAATCCTCTGAACTATCAATTTTTAATTGATCTAGAATTGATAGTATATTATCTCCAGCCTCAACTGATTCATCTAAATGAAATTGTAATCTTGGTGTATATTTAAGTTTAACATTCTTTATCATCATACGAGTTATTTCTTGTTTATTATTATTTAATTTACATACGACATCAGAACGATTTTTTTTATCTTTAAATATAGATACGTATACATTTGCATCACGTAAATCAGGTGAGCATTCTACTCTTGTAACCGTTATAGATGCAGTATCTAGTGTTGAATTAGCAAAATTACGATATAAATTATCCGCTATTTCGCGTTTTAATAATTCATTAACTCTTTTCATTCTAGGTACACCCATTAAAATATCCTCTTTAAGTTTTTATATCAAAAAATATCATCAATTTTACTTTACTGGTTCCCAAATATGAACCATTTTTTTTTGTTTTCCCCAATTTAATGCTTCTTGATGTGAATCAAAATAAAGATCAATATGATACCCTTTAATTGCGCTGCCAATATCCTCAACTTTACCCCAACCATATCCGGGTATATAAATTACTGTATTATAAGGAAACTTTGATAGATCCGCTGCAATTGTTCCTTTTTGTGCTTTTACACCTAAGGAGGTTATTCCAACTTTTTTCTTTTTACCTTTAAGTTTACCGTATGCATAAACAGGTTGACCCTTCCAATTACGAGTCCATCCACAGCATTTTTGACATTTACAATAACCAGTTGTTATAACCTCAATTTTTTTGGGAATATGATTTTTGTTAATTTTAAATTTTTTTGGAGTAGAGCATCCAATTAAAAAAAAGCATAATATTGATAAAGTTAAGTAATTTATTTTCATAAAGGTAATTCTCCAGACCATATTTTTTTTATATTACCTTTAACATCAATAATAATTTCTCCGTTATCTCCATACCCTTTTAATTTGGCATCATATACTTGCGAACCATCTTTTATACATATACTTTCTCCAATTTTCTTAGAGTTTGTAATCCAGTCATCCTTAAATGAATTAAATTCTCCTATTTCCCATTTTTTAATCCAAAATTTTATATGATCACATAAATTATTTAATGTTTTTTCTAGTGTGTATGCTGAATTATTCTCGATCATCATTGATGTTGCTGGTTGATTTATTAATGATGCTTCTTTACTAGACATATTTACATTTAAGCCAATACCAATAATTACAGCATTTGATGATGGTGAATTGATATATTCGGAAAGAATACCACATATTTTTTTATTATTCACTATAATATCATTTGGCCATTTTACTTGAGCCATTATATTACTATTTCGTAGGTATCCATTTACAGCTAATGCAATAGCCATAGTCAAAGAGGGTATTTTATCAATTTTTTTGTTAGTTTCTAAATATATTGAGAAGCACAAATTTGTATTTGGTTC
>JBJLEI010000019.1:0-21973 GCA_045566035.1 Pontiellaceae bacterium
ACCATCAACTTTAGAAACTATTGAAACATATGCTTTTGGTGATTGTAGCGGTATAACAAATATCTATATTCCTGATGGTGTTACTTCTATTGGAAGTTATGCTTTTTTTGGATGTGAAAATTTAGAATCTATTAATATACCATTATCTCTTACGCGTATTAATAATCATACTTTTTGGGGATGCGAAAATCTAAATAATATCGGAGATATACTAAATAGTACAAATGATACTTTAATAAGTATTGGTCAACGTGCCTTTAGAAATACAAATATAGAAAATATTATTATACCAAATAGTGTTATTAATATAGGAAGTCATGCTTTTGAATATTGTAGTAATCTTGTATCTGTTACTTTTGGATCATCAATAACTAATATTGAAGATAAAGCATTTTTTATGTGCAAATCTTTAGAATCTATAACTTTTACATCTCAGCACCCTCCCCAATTTGGTTCTGAAGTTTTTTATGAATATTGGCCTAATCCAGACTGGGGTGATACAAGAGGTATTTCAGGAGCACGAGTAATAGTTCCTAATATGTCTGTTAATTATGGACCATATGGACAATTATTTGAAGGCTTGCCTAAATTAAACTCATCACCCTTTTCCTATATTATAAACGAAGAAACAAATGAAATTACGCTTACTGACTGTCATCATAATGCATTAACACTTGAAATACCTTTACAGATTAATGGTTTAGATGTAACCGCTCTGAACGGTACATTTTATAATGCATATAATAATGCCCCTGGTGGATATGTATGGTCTGGTGCATTTGAAAATATTATCATTCCTTCAAATATTGTTCATATTGGTTCTAATACATTTAGAAATAATTATATTAGAAATGTTGTTTTTCCAAATAGTGTAACAAATATTGGGAGTTATGCATTCTATCAGAGTGGCGTAAGAAATATTGAAATTCCCGGATCTGTGTCTGTCATTAATCCTTATGCATTTGCTAATACATATTTAACAAATATTGTATTTTCAGAGGGATTAACCAATATAGAGAACAATGCTTTTGAAGATACCATTTATTTAGATAATATTATTCTTCCAAATAGTGTAACAAATATTGACGAATATGCTTTTCATTTAAGTAGAATTAAAAGTATTGAAATTCCCGGATCTGTGTCTGTCATTAATCCTTATGCATTTGCTAATACATATTTAACAAATATTGTTCTTCATGAAGGAATTATGAATATTGAAAATGATGCTTTTGAAGATAATTTTTATTTGGAAAATATTTTAATTCCAGACACGGTTACAAATATTTCAGATAACGCATTTTATGATTGTTCTGCTCTTAAGACTGTCACTTTATCAAGTAATTTAGTTTCAATTGGTGATTCAGTATTTAGACAATCATTTTCATTGTCAAATATAGTTTTTAGGTCTCAACTAGCACCCTCATATATACAACCAGGTAATGGGAATACATATACTTTTTCTACAGGCTATTATAATAATGCGCATAGTTATATAGCCGATGTTCCAGAATTTGGAAGCGGATATGGAAATTTTCAGGGAACGCTACCTGGCTATGATAATATAACTGTTAAAGGATTAACCCCACTATCATATATAATTAATGCAGATAATACTGCTATAATTACTGAATGTGATAATCAAATATCTGGAAACGTAATTATTCCAGCTTCTATCAATGGATCAGTTGTAACAGGTATTGCTGAACAAGCATTTGATGGATGTACTCTCATTAAGAGTATTGAGATACCTGATTCCATTGAAATGATTGATTCACAAGGTTTTTTTGGTTGCTTAAATTTAGAAAAAATACTTATTGATAATGAAAACCTAGTTATAAACAAAAATGTTTTCGATCAATGCGATAAATTAAATATTGTTGAATTTAATGAAAATGAGTTTCCATTATTATTTAATAATCCAAGTGAAGAAGTCCCTTATTTGCTAAACTTAATAAATAGTATAATTCCAATTGGAAAATCCTATATCACAAATAATCCATCATTGTATAATTTATATTCATTATCAGAAATTAGAGATTTAAGACCTAGTTCAACAATAATTTTAGCATCAAATCAAATTTCTCAAATAACATTTGCACTTGAAGAAAGTCAAAATTTGATAAATTGGAATACAAATCAATTAATTAAAGTAAATATTCCTACAACAAATAATATTGAATTTTTTAGGTTTAGATCAGAATGACCTCTAAACTATCTAAAGAATCATTAGAAAATTTAATAGAATGGTTTAATAAAGAAAAAAGAGAAATGCCATGGAGAAATAATCGTACTCCATACCGTGTTTGGATTTCAGAATTAATGCTTCAACAAACAAAGGTTGATCAAGCAATCCCTTATTTTAATAAATGGATGAAGTACTTCCCCACCCTTCTATCAATTTCCAAATCATCAGAAGAAGAAGTATTAAAATTATGGGAGGGTCTTGGATATTATTCAAGAGCAAGGAATATTTATAAAACCTCAAAAATAATAAAAGATAAATATAAAGGTCATTTCCCAACAAACCCTAATGATATAGAATCATTACCAGGAATTGGTCCATATACTAAAGCAGCTATATGTTCTTTAGCATATAATTTAGATTATGGAGTTTTGGATGGAAATGTCATAAGAGTTTTGTCACGTTTTTTTGCATACTCAGATAATGTAGGTAAATTATCATCAAAAAAAGAATTACAATCTATTGTAGATTTATCATTACCTAAAGGTAAATCATCTGAATTTAATGAGGCAATAATGGAATTAGGCGCATTAGTATGCACGCCAAAGAAAACCAAGTGTAATGCATGCCCTATTAATAATAATTGTAAAGCATTTAAAAAAGACCTAGTAGAAAATTATCCTATTAAAACAGCAAAAAAGAAAGTTCCTCTTATTAATGTTGGAGCTGCTGTAATAATTAAAAATAATAAAATATTAATATCTCAGAGAAGGTCTGGTCAAATGCTAGAAGGTTTATGGGAGTTTCCTGGAGGAAAAAAAGAAAGTAATGAAAATATTCAAGAATGTATAAAAAGAGAAATTAAAGAAGAGCTAAATCTAGATGTTTTCGTAGATAATCATCTTGTAACCATTAACCATTCATATAGTCATTTTAAAATGAGGTTATTTACCTATTTTGTTAAAATTATCAAAGGAAGTCCTAAATCAATGGAAAATCAAAATTTTGAATGGATATCATTTAATAAAATTAGAAATCGTCCATTTTCTAAAGCAGATTTAAAAATTATTGATGCATTAAGCAATCATATGTAACATATAGATATGAATAAAGTTATATACACAAATAATGCTCCTGAACCGATTGGACCATATAGTCAGGCAATCCAAAATAATTCTATGTTATTTCTATCTGGTCAGCTTCCAATAGATCCAAAAACAGGTATAATCGAATCAGATAATATTGAACATCAAACAAAGCAAATATTTAAAAATATTTATGAAATTTTGAGTAAGGCTAATTTATCATTTATTAATGTTGTAAAAGTTACAATCTTCTTAACAAATCTCGAAAATTTTAAAATTATTAATAAAATTTATTCTGATTATTTTAATGGAGATTCTCCTCCAGCACGCTCAACTGTTGAAGTTTCTGCTCTTCCATTAAATTCATTAGTTGAAATAGAAATGATTGCAATAAATGAAAACTAGAAGAATTTCAATAGTTGCATTGATTATTGGAATAATAATTACAATATCATTTAGACAATATAATTTTTCAAATCATTTAATTATAAATCCTATATTTTCCGGAACTACTATGGGTACTAGCTATAATATTAAAATTATTGATCAAATATCTCCAAAAAAATATAAAGAAATAAGTTCATCAATAAATAATTTATTAATGAATTACAATAATCAAATGTCTACTTGGATAGATAATAGCGAAATTAATACATTTAATAGGTCAACTTCCCTACTTCCATATAAGATAGATTTTGAATTTTATAATATAGTTAAAAAAGCATTAGAAATTTCTGAATTATCTAATGGATATTATGATCCAACTATTCAACCACTTTATGATTTATGGGGATTTGGTAGCGGAAGTACTGATCATCAAATAAATAATTTTCCTAGTTTATCATTAATTGATAATAATTTAGATAAGGTCGGTTATAAAAAAATTAAAACAATAACTTGGAAATCTGAATTAAGAAATTTAAACAATAATGGCTTACAAAAAATACAACCTTCTATAACTCTTAATCTTGGTGGAATAGCAAAAGGAGCAGCATCAGATAGAATCATTTATTTATTAAGTGGAAATAAATCAAAGTATCATGATGTTCAAAATACAGAGATATCTAATAATATTAAAAAATATCAGTTTAAAAATATTTATGTTGATATTGGTGGTGATGTATCTGTTCTTGGATTGAATCAGGATAATAAACCCTGGAAAATTGGAATTCAGATGCCAAGCTCTTCTTTATTTGATATAAATGATTTATACGGAATAATTTCAATAACTAACGGATCATTTGCTACATCTGGCAATTACTATAATTTTAAAAAAAATGATGATAAAAAATACGCACATATCATAGATCCGAAGACAGGGATGGCAATTAATTCAGATCTAGTAAGCGTTAGTGTTTATCATCCTGATGGTGCATATGCTGATGGGCTTGCTACAGCAATATATGTAATGGGATTAGGAAAAGGTTTAGATATGATTCATTCAATTGAGGGTGAGGCTATGATAATTAAACAAAATACTGATAATACATTTTCTCAATATTTTAGTACTAACTTTATTTTAAAAACTAATTTTAAAAAGATTAACCATAAGGACTAAAATATGAATAAGTTTATTATTTTATTAAGTTTAATTATGTTAGCTGGTTGCGAGAAAAAGAAATTAACAGATAGTGAAATAGAATCTAAAATTCCTGCTATGCAACAAGCAAGAATGGATATAAATAATGAAAATTGGAAGTCAGCAGAAACAAATTTAAAAGAAGTAATAATATTACAACCTGAATTTTCGAGAGCTCACCTTGATCTCGCTATTATTTACCATCAACATATTATAAATTATATTCATGCCATTTATCACTACGATAAATATTTAGAATTAAATCCTTTATCCAAGAATAATTATTTTATTAATGAGCAAAGAAATAATTTAATATTATTAATGGAAAATAAAATAATATCTAATTATAAAAATAAAATAGATAAAATGATTGAGCCAAAAACTGAATTAAATGTTTTTAAAGAAGAAAAAAAATTATCTTACATCACATATACGGTTCAGAAAGGCGATACGTTATCAAAAATAGCAAATAAATTTTATAATAATCCTAATGAATATACAAAAATATATAATGCTAATTCATTTCTAAAAAGTCCTGCAGATATAAGAATCGGACAAAAGATAATTATACCTGAATAATATAGTATCCATGGATTAGAAAAACTTGCATGAATCTTTCTTAATAGTAGAATAAAAATTATGAAAAAATTAAACACTTCTGTTACAGCTAATTCGTTAGTAAAAAGAACTTTATTTCATTTAAAATATAGTAGAGGAAAAACGTTATCAACATCTACACCGTTAGATAAAATGATGGCATTTTCTCATGCAATCAGAGATCTTGCTGTTGATGGATTTATTTCTACTCAGGCAGCTTATCATGATCAAAATATTCGTCGTGTTAATTATCTATCTATGGAGTTTCTTATTGGAAAAATGTTAGAAAATAATATCCGATCTCTAGATGTATACAAAATTTCTGAAGAAGCATTAGATAAATTAGATACATCATTAGAGGAAATATTAAAATTAGATGTTGAGGCGGGTTTAGGAAATGGTGGATTAGGTAGATTAGCATCTTGTTATTTAGACTCATTAGCATCATTAGAACTTCCTGCATATGGTTATGGTATTCGTTATGAACATGGAATGTTTATGCAGGAGTTCGATAATGGATGGCAGCAAGAAAGACCTGATGAATGGCTTTCTCATGGATATCCATGGGAGATGATCAGGCCTGAATATACTATATCTATTCGTTTATATGGTGAGGTTGATCATAATCATTCTTCTAATTCTAAAAACCATGATATTTGGAAAAATTATGAAATCTTTGAAGCTGTACCATATGATGTTCCAATTATTGGTCATAAGAAAAATACAGTTAATATGCTAAGATTATGGAAATCTCAAGCAT
Organism: Pontiellaceae bacterium; assembly: GCA_045566035.1. Taxonomy (GTDB): domain Bacteria; phylum Verrucomicrobiota; class Kiritimatiellia; order Kiritimatiellales; family Pontiellaceae; genus Pontiella. The sequence goes on from JBJLEI010000019.1 coordinate 6,204, forward strand.
CGGAAGGATTTCAACTAGATGTATTTAATCAAGGGGATTATGTCCGCTCTGTAGAAGAAAAAAATTGGGCAGAAAATGTTACAAAGGTATTATATCCATCAGACTTTACTTATGCCGGAAAAGAATTACGTCTTATACAAGAGTATTTCTTAGCATGCGCATCGATTCGCGATATTGTTAGAAGGTATAAAAAACAACATACATCACTAGAAAAATTTTACGAAAAAAATACTATTCAGCTTAACGATACCCACCCTACTCTTGCAATTATTGAACTAATGATAATATTGCATGATGAAGAGAATTTAGATTGGAAAACATCATGGGATATTACAACTAAAACGTTTTGTTATACTAATCATACTCTTCTTGCTGAAGCTTTAGAAAAATGGAGTGTTGATCTTTTAACTAGAGTTCTACCAAGACATATGGAAATTATTTTTAAAATTAATCAATTATTCCTTCAAAAATTAGATTCATTATTCTCAGATAATCTTGAGTTAATTCGAAATACCTCCTTAATTGAAGAAGGTGATCATCAAATGGTGAGAATGGCTAATTTATGTGTAATTGGATCAAATAAAGTTAATGGTGTTTCTGCTCTTCATTCAAAACTATTAAAAAATAATACTATGCCTGAATTTAATCAAATATATCCCGGTAAGTTTTGTAATATAACTAATGGAGTAACACATAGACGTTGGTTGATGAAAGTTAATCCTGAGTTATCGAAATTACTAGATGATTGTATAGGTCCAAATTGGCAATCAGATTTAGAGTCTATTAAAGAGTTTTCTAAATTCTCAGATGACAATGATGTTCAGGAAAAGTTTTTTAATATCAAATTAAATAAAAAAGTTATATTAGCTGAATATATTAAAGAAGAGACTGGTTATGACATAAATCCAAATTCTATATTTGATGTTCAAATTAAAAGACTTCACATGTATAAACGACAATTATTAAAAGTAATGCATATTCTTCATCTCTATAATTATTTAAAATCAAATCCTAGCTCTAAAATACAATCAAGAACATTTATTTTTGCAGCAAAAGCCGCACCAGCATACATGATTGCAAAATCGGTAATTAAATTAATTAATACATTAGCTGAAAACATCAATAATGACCCAGATTTAAACAATCAGATAAAAGTAATTTTTCTTCCAAATTACAACGTTTCTTTGGCTGAAAAAATTATTCCAGCTGCTGATATATCTGAACAAATTTCAACTGCTGGATTTGAGGCATCAGGAACTGGAAACATGAAATTATCACTTAATGGAGCTATTACGCTTGGAACATGGGATGGTGCAAATATTGAGATTGCAGAACATGTTGGAGAAGATAATATTTTTATTTTTGGAAAACACACTGAAGACCTTAACCGAATTAAAAAAGATGGTTACAATCCATGGAATTATATTAACTCTTCAAATGATCTAAAAAATGTATTAGATATTATTAAGGAAAATTCTTTTGAACCTGATAGTAAAGATACCTTTAAGGATTTGTATCACGAATTAACTGATGCAGGAGACTATTATTTTTATCTTGCTGATTATGAGGATTATATAAAATCTAATTATGAAGTAGATAATTTATATTCATCAAAAAATGAATGGTGTAAAAAAGCAATAATAAATATTGCGCAAATGGGTTGGTTTAGTTCCGATCGTTCTATTAAAGATTATAATAAGATATGGAATTTAGAAAAGTGCCCTATTTTATTAAAAAACAATTAATCTAAGGTAGATAATTGCTCCCCTAGTCTTGTTATCCGTTGATGTGAATCTGTTTGCTGAACAGCTAATTTTAATGCCTTATTTGTTCCGATAATTATTGCCAATTTTTTTGCACGTGTAATTGCTGTATAAAATAAGGTTCTTTTAAGCATAACATAGTGTTGCGTATGAATGGGAATAATTACAACTGGATATTCACTACCTTGGCTCTTATGAATTGTTATAGCATAAGCATGAATAAGCATATCTAGTTCTCTAAAATCATAATCTACTTTTTTTTCGTCATACTGAACAGTTAGTAGACTTAACTCATTATCAATTTTATAAATAAAACCTAGATCTCCATTAAAAACATCCTTATCGTAATCATTTTCCGTTTGCATTACTCTATCATTGACTCTATAGACTCTTCCAAATCTATTAATCTGTGAAGTATTTTTATTTAATAATTTCTGGAGTGATTCATTTAAATTATTTGTACCTAGTAAGCCTTTCTTCATAGGAGATAAAATTTGAATATCATTCATTGGATTAAAATTAAATTTCTTCGGAATAGATTCACTAATTAATTTATTTATAAGGTTTACCGCCCTTTCGGGATCTTCAGATTCTATAAAATAGCAGTCACTATTTTCATTAGAATCAATAAAATTTGGAATTTCTCCTTCATTAATAGAATGGGAATGAGAAATTATCTGACTTGTAGAAGTTTGTCTAAATATTTCAGTTAAATGAGATACAGAGGCAATACCCGAACTAATTATATCTTTTAGTATTTTACCAGGACCAACTGATGGTAATTGATCTACATCACCTACAAATATAATCGCTGCGTGTAATGGAATAGCTTCCATTAAATAATAACATAAGGACAAATCAATCATGCTTGATTCATCAATAATTATCACATCACAAGATAAGGGATTATCAGGATTATGAATAAAACCGCCAGTAGCGGGATTATATTGTAATAACCTATGAATAGTTTTTGATTCAATACCGGTACTTTCACTCATTCGTTTAGCTGCTCTTCCAGTTGGAGCACAACACATAACCCTCATCCTTTTGGCTTTAAGGATTAATAATATAGCATTTAGTAAAGTTGTTTTGCCGACACCTGGACCACCTGTAATAACACTAATTTTTGCACAAATTGATAATTTTAATGCATTCTTTTGCTCTAAAGCTAATTCTATAGAACTTTTTTCTTCAGCCCATCTAATAGCTTTATCAAAATCAATTTCTGGACATGGATGATTTCCCTTTCCTAGTAATGCCATCCTCTTAGAAAGATTTATTTCAGTTTGATATATTTTCGGTAGATAAATTAGATCATCGAACGACCTATTTTGCTCTAAAATTAATTGATCTGATTTAATTGAACTATTTAATGCTTCTTCGATAATTAGTATATCTAACTCTAGAAGAGATGCTGTTTTTGAAATCAAATCATTCTTTATATAAGCACAATGCCCTTCTAACATAAGGTTATTTAATGAATATTCAATTCCTGCTTTTGCACGAATTATTGAATCTTTTGCAATTCCAATATTCATAGCAATATTATCAGCAATTAAAAAACCTATACCTTTTATGTCTCTAGCAAGACAATAAGGATCTCTTTGAAGAATCTGAATTGCCTTCTCACCGTAAGTCTTATAAATCCTAAATGCTTTTGATGTACTTACACCATGAACTAAAAAGAAAAGACATGATTTTTCGTACGCTTTTCTGTTCATCCCATGCTTCCTTAATATTTTCTTTACGAGTTTTTCCAATACCTTCAACTTTTAATAATTTACCTGAGTTTTTTTCAATTACATTAAAAACATCTTTACCAAAAGCATTTACTAACCTAGATGCATATTCTTTACCAATTCCTTTAACTAAATCTGATGCTAAATATTTTTCAATACCCTCAAGTGTATCAGGTGCAGCAATTCGTAATTCACTTGATTTAAATTGTTTTCCATACGAAGGGTCATTTATCCATTCCCCATCAGCAGCAATCCATTCCCCATCATTTACGGATGAAGCTGTTCCTGTTAACGTAACTAGATCATTATGCTCATCAGATTTTATTCTTAGTACACAAAAGCCACTTTCATCACTGTGAAAAACAATTTTCTCAATATGACCATTTAATTGATTCATTAATTTAATAATTTCCTAATAACTTTATTTCTCTTACTAAATTAATATTAAATTTATCCTTAACCGCTTTTTTCATTCTTTGAGAAAGTAAATAAACATCCTTAGCTGTTGCAGATTCTCCAGCAATGATAATATTTGCATGTTTTGGATAAATGTATGCCCCACCTTCTTTAAAATCTTTTACTCCAGCTTCTTCTAGAAACCATCCCGCTGCTTGTCTTTTTTCTGCTGCTGATGTAGGTTCTATATTCCTAAATACACTTCCTGCACAAGGTTCCTTCTTCCAATCTGGATGTTTATCTTTTCTTAATGATAATATTCTATTCCTCTCATTTAATAAATGATCTTTGTTTATTTGCTCTAATGATAAGGTGATGTTCAATAGATAATTTGAACTTTCTTTTAATGATGATGATCGATAAGAAAAATTAAATTCTTCAGGTGATATTTTTTTTATTAATCCAGAACTAGTAATAATTTCACCAGATATAATAACATCCCCTATTTGTTTTCCAAATGCTCCCGCATTTCCTGAAACAGCTCCTCCAACAGTACCAGGAATACCACTTAAATATGATATATCTCCAAGGTTAGAATTTATTGCATAGACTACAAGGTCATCTAGATTAATTTGAGCAGGAGAGATAATTCTATTTTTTTTAATAATAACCTCTTCTGTATTTGAACAAAAACGAATAACTACATCTGATAATCCATCATCTGACACTAGTATATTGGTTCCTTCACCAATAATTATAAATTTAATAGCATACTTATTTAAAATATTAATCGTATCAGCAAGTAACATTGAGGTAGGACAATCAATAAATAATGGACATAATCCACCTACTCTAAAACTACTATATTTCGCTAAATTTACATTATATTTAGCTGTAACATCTTTTGGTAATTCTTTTATTAAATCTTTATTTATCATTATTAATTGTCTTAAATACTCGTAATTATAATCAACTCTAACTTATTTTCCAAGGATTGCTATGAAAGAGATTAAATCTAATTCTAATCCATTAATTAAACGAGTACGAAAATTATTATCTCAAAAGAGATATAGACTCAACGAATCTTCTCTTGTTGTTGAAGGTATTCATGCTGTTTATGAGCTACTTAATTCAAATAAACATGATAATATTGAGCAAATCATTATAAGTGATAAGTTTGATAAAGATATACCTAAATTAACTCATTCTAAATGTATTAAAATTACTCATGAATTATTTAACGATATTTCGGATGTTGAGCATAGCCAGGGAATAATGTGTATTGCTTCATACAAACCTTCAGAATTTAATTTTAAATTATATTCAAGAGTATTACTTCTTGATCAAATTAATAATCCAGGAAATCTAGGAACACTGATAAGAACTGCTGTTGCAGCTGGTTTTGAAGCTATACTTCTTACTGAAGGTTGTGTAGATATCACGAATCCAAAAGTAATTAGATCTACAATAGGTACATTTTTTAAAATTCCATTATTTGTAAAAACTATATCTGAAATTAGCTCACTTAAGGATAATGGATTTAGTTTAGTAACATCTATTCCAAGTAATGGTTTATCTATATATGAATATAAATTTAAAACTCCATATATTATTACAGTTGGTTCCGAATCCCATGGAACAAGTGATAAATTAATCGAACTTTCTGATCAACTGATAAGTATACCTATGGAAAATAATTGCGAATCTTTAAATGCTGGTATTGCTGGTGGAATTATTATGTTTCATGCAATTAAAAAATAATGGTGGGCGATGACGGATTCGAACCGCCGACCCTCTCGGTGTAAACGAGATGCTCTAACCAGCTGAGCTAATCGCCCTAAAAAGGAGCGCACATCCTACCCGTTCCTTTAACTGAGTCAAGGTGCTAAAATTAAAAAAATTCAGAGAATACATTTACGATTAACTGATTTTGTTTTTTTGTTCCTACTGTTATACGCACAAAATCATCTAATCCATATACATCCATTGGACGAACAATAACCTTTTTTCTTTTTAATTTTTCAAATATTTCTCGACCATTACCAGTTTTTACTAATAAGAAATTAGAAGATGATGGAATTGTTTCTAATCCTAATTTCTGTAGCTCTAATTCAAGAAATTTTACACCATCGATAATTTTAGAACGACAAGACTCTATATATTCTTGATCATCTAATGCAGCAAGAGCTGCAACCTGCGCCATTTTATTTACGTTAAACGGTTGGCGAACTCTATTTAACTGTTCTATTAATTTTTTTGATCCTATACCATAACCTATTCGTAATCCGGCAAGACCGTATCCCTTAGAAAAGGTCCTAAGAATAAGAAGATTGTCCTTACCAGATTTAATAACAGGTAAAAGATCTGGTTGTTGATCTTTAGGCATCACCTCTAGGTAGGCTTCATCAATAACGCATAATACATTATCAGGAACTTGATGAATAAACTCTACTAGCTTCATACGGTCTACAGCAGTTCCTGTAGGGTTATTAGGATTAACAATAGCTACAATCTGTGTATCAGCCTGTATAGCGTCTAAAATAGCCTCTAAATCGTGTGTAAGAGCATTCATAGGTACTTGTATTAGCTCTCCTTGATATAATCTAGTAGCCAAAGCATATACAGCAAATGCATGCTCTGACATAACCAAGGATTTACTCGGTTCAAGATATAGATGAGCTAGAAAAATAATTAACTCATTACTGCCGTTACCAAAAAGAATTTGATCAGGAGAAATGTCTAACTGAGAGGAAAGTTTTTCCTTAAGATAAAAAGCGCCGCCATCGGGATAACGATGCATATCCACTACTGCATTCTGCATAGCTAATATAGATTTTGGAGATGGTCCAAATTCGTTTTCATTAGAGGCTACCTTAATAATGGAGTTAATGTCATCGAATCCTAGCTCTCTAGCCACTTCTTCTATAGGACGACCTGGCTCATATACACTTAGTTGATCAATCCATGATTTCATAAAGATTCCTAACTAATATGAGGAGCTAGCTCTCTACACCTATTTATAATTCTTGGTAACTCCTCTAACACACGTTCCACATCTCTCTCCGTAGAGAATCTACCCAAACTAAATCGTATAGCACCATTAATCATACTTCTAGATATTTCCATAGATTTTAATACATGTGATGCCTCTAATGAGCCTGACTCACAGGCAGAGCCGGTAGAAACGCATATACCATGATCATCAAGCATGAATAAAATAGCCTCCCCATCTAAATGCTCAAAACTTATATTGGTAGTATTAGGAAGTCTATTAACTTTATCTCCATTTAGTAATGCTCCAGTACAAGATGTTAATAACCCTTGCTCAAGCTTATCCCTAAGAAGTGAAATTCTTTTAATGTCATCATCCATTTGCTCTTGGGTTAGCTCACATGCTTTTCCAATTCCAACAATTCCAAGAACATTTTCTGTTCCTCCACGACGACCACGCTCTTGATGACCTCCATGAATTAAGGAATGTACTCTTGTTCCCCTTCTAACATATAAAACTCCAATTCCCTTTGGTCCATAAATTTTATGAGCAGAGAAGGAAAGCATGTCTATATCAAGGCTACTAACATCAATTGGGATTTTTCCAATGGCCTGAACTGCGTCAGTATGAAATAGATTATCATCTGTTTTAACTATATCTATAATCTCGTTAATTGGAGATATAACACCTGTCTCGTTATTAGCCCACATAATGGATGTCAATGAGTTAGGATACTTTTTTATACACTCTTCTAATCCATCAAGAGTTAGGTTCCCTGAACTATTAACGCTTAGCCATACAATCTTATGATCTCTCTTTTGAATTTCTTCTATCGGACTTAAAATAGCAGAATGTTCAGTTGGACTAGATATAATAACCGCATCTTTTCCTAATGTTTGCATGCCGCTATTAAGAGCCATATTATTTGATTCTGATCCCCCACTTGTAAATATAATCTCATTTGGATCCTCTGCACCAATTAACGAGGCAACCTGAACACGAGCCTTATCGATTGCTCTTCTGACTTGATTACCATGATTATATGGACTAGACGGATTCCCCCATAATTCATGCAAATAAGGTTTCATTGCATCAATTACTTCAGGTGCTACTTTTGTCGTAGCGTTATTATCTAAATAAATTGGCTCATTCATATTAACTTAACTCAAGCATTCTCTCAATTGATCCTCGTGCTTTAGAGGCAATTTCTTCGGGTACAATGATGTGATGTTGTAAATCCTCTAGTGCCCATAATACTTTATCTAAATCGATCTTCTTCATGTTCGGACATAACGCTCTATCACTTACCGAATAGAATTTTTTTGTAGGATTATCGTTTCTTAACCGGTAAAGAAGTCCCATCTCTGTTGCTACAATAAACTCTTCTTCATCCGAATTTTTTGCATGTTCTAACATCTGTCCAGTAGATAATAAGTAATCAGAGATATCTCTTATATTTTGAGGACATTCTGGATGAGCCATTATTTTAGCATTAGGATGATCCTTCTTTTCTCTTATAATATCAACGTCCCTAATACGAGAATGCGTTGGACAATACCCATCCCAAATAATCATCTCACGTCCTAATTGTTCCTGAACATAATGACCAAGATGTGTATCTGGAACAAAAATAATTTCTTTATCTTCAGGAATAGATCGAACTATTTTCATAGCATTTGATGAAGTACAACATAAATCCGTTTCTGCTTTAACTGCGGCAGAACTATTAACATAAGCTACAACAACTGCTCCGGGATGTTCTTTCTTTTTTTGAATTAGCTGATCGGAGGATAACATATCGGCCATTGGACATCCTGCAAATCTATCAGGAAGAAGTATAGTTTTCTCTGGACTTAAAATAGCAGCAGTCTCCGCCATAAAGTGAACTCCACAAAAAACTATTATATCCTCCTTTAACTCAGCAGCTATTCTACTTAATTCTAATGAGTCTCCTGTGAAGTCGGCTATAGCTTGAATCTCATCGGGCTGATAATTATGTGCAATAATTACTGCCTCACGCTCTTTTTTAAGCTTATTAATTTTATCTACTATATTTTTCATAAAAAATCTCTAAGAACACATGATATAATCTGAAATTAACTAAAAAACAAATAAGAGTTTTATTTTTTATTCCTATTTATAAAATGCTTCTTGTTTAATTTTATTTATAAGGATATTTAATAATAGTTATTTATTGATGTTATAGGGGGATAGAATGGTTAATAAAAAGCTTTTAGATAAATTAACGATAGTGTCAGCAATGCTATTTATTGGGTTAAGTGCAATCAGGACAATTAGTACACCTGAGTTTTGGTCTGCTCTTGCTCGTACAAGTTTTTCAAAAGGTATAATATCTATTCATACATCTGATAACTTCGTAAATATCTCATACCTGTATGATTGGCTTTTAAACCTATTTTGGAATATTGGTGGTGCTCACCTAATAATCTATATAAATGTTATCGGGTTGGTCTTAGCATTCTTTATTTTACATAAGGTATCCTATAAATATGGAAGCTCTTTTAGTCAATCGCTAGCACTTATTTTATCAGGAGTACTTCTTTTTAGAAGTATAGATATTAATTCTATTTCTTTAATGATGATTATGATCGGATTATTTCTGTTAATTCTAACTAAAACAAATAAAAGTCGTTCCGATTATATTAAACTAATTATTTTACAAATTTTTTGGACAAACCTAGATAGTAGTTTTCTTATAGGACCATTACTTATTTTAGGTTTTATAATTCAAGGAGTTATTGATGATAAGAAAAATATTTTTAGTATTAAAACAGAATTTATATTCTTTATAATATTGATAATTTCTACGTTAATTAATCCTAATTTAATTAAAGCTCATTTTCAGGCATATAACATATTTTGGAATTCAAATGATTTATATTTCTCATCTTTAATATACGATTCATTTTCTTCCGCTGAATCTATTAAAAATTTATTATATGCAGCTGCAGTAATTGGAATAATTGGGCTAATTTGTTCAAAGAAAAAACTACCAGTAGCATTAATTATATTTTCATTTATAGGATTCTTTTTTGCCTTTACCCATCCAACTCATAACGCTCTCTTTATAACACTATCTTTTCCAATAATTGTCCTATCATTTGAAACTATTAAATTATTATTAATAAATATTCTTAAAATATCTAATGTGAGGATTTTTGATAAAATTGGATATATATTAATTCCTGTAATATCACTATTTTTAATAATTTCATTAGTAAATAATAAAGCATATCTATTAACTGGAAGTTGCTCAAATTTTGGCTGTGGTGTTTCTAATTCATTTATTACTAATGATTTGCCTCCTAAATTAAAAGAATTAATAATTAATGAGAAAATAAATGTAATTAATCAAATATCAGATGGAGGTTATTTTGCATCAACTTTTAATAAGAAATCCTTTACTGATTACAAAATACATTTAGATAACAATCCTGATGAAAATAAAGAATTAAACTTAATGCTTTCTGGAAGCAGTGAAGAATATACCAATTTTATTACAAAATATAATCCTGATATATTTATATTAAACGCATTAAATAAATTTACTTCTAATGGATTAATTTCCTTAATAATAACTGAAAAATGGAATGTAGTTTATTTTGATGGAATAACATTAATATTAATTTCGGATAAAATTTATTCTGAGGATTTAAATTATTTAGATAATGGTCTTTCTAAATTAGAAAACTTTAAAAAGGAGTTCATTAATAGTAAAAATAATAATAACCCCTTACCGCTTATCGGTGCATTAAATGTATATTCTGATTTAGCAAGAAATAATCTAAATACTCAAAAAACATCTAAAGTATCTGAATTATTATCATCTATAATTTTAAATTCTAATAAAAATAATATTAATGCTTATATTCAATTAGGAACAGCACAATTATTTCTAAATAAGACTGAAGCTGCAGAAAATACATTTAGTGATGGATTAAAATTATCCAATAATATTCTTTTATGGGAAAGATATAAAATTGCTTGCGAATTAAATCAAAATAATGATGGTGTAGATAAAGCAAATAACTATTTAAATTCGCAAAAGAAAATAAGAGTTAGTGAAAGCGAAATAATATCTAATGATAATACACCCCTATTTAAAAAAACTATCAATTAAAGATTATTAGATATAAATAACTCCACTATCTTTCCTTTTTCGTTTATTTGATGATCGTTAAATAATAATCCATATGAAAATAAGGCTGTTCCTTTGGGATTTAAACGCTTAATTCGGTATAATTGTTTTTTGATATCATCTATATTATTTTTTGCATAAATACCGATTACAGCATTATTATTAAATGCTTTTTTTCCTAATTTATTTTTAAATATTCTTAAATTCCTATTAAAAGAAGTTGTTCCATAGTTCATCTGAACAATCCAATCTAACAATGATGAATCAATCCAATTAATTGAGTCTTGAGCGGCATAGAATTTGCCGCTAGAGGGATTCGCTAATACACTAGCACTTGTAATTATATTAGTATTTTTTTTGAAATCTTTTGTAATAATATCAACTAACCTTGTAATAGTATTAATTTTATATTCTCTCATATCTCTTTTGGAATATTCTTTTCCATATAAACGATTTAATTCATCTAATGAATATGGATCATATGAAAAATCTGATCTACGTTTTAATTCTTCATCAGATGCATCAGTATAAATTTGATCTGCAACATCATAATAATCATATGGATAACGAATATAATCTAGATGTAATCCATCCACATCATATTTCATTATCTCTTTAGTTATACTTTCTAAATGTAATTTAACTGATGGATGAGATGGATTAAGAAATGTATACCATCCTTTGGTAGGCATCATTATATCTCCAAACGAATCAACCATGAAAAATTCTTTATGATTAGTCCATAAATGACCATTATTAATTGGCGGTTCATCTAATCCTTTCCACCCTGGAAGAACGTTCATATAAGCATGAATTTTTATATTATATATTTTGCTAAAATAAATAGCTGTCTCTAGAGGATCCCATCCTGGATCTAGATAAGATGAATTAGAATTAAATAATTCATATGACCAAGGCTCAATATCACTTTTAAAATATGTTGTACCCTGACCGCGAATTTGGAAAAAAATATCAGTAAATCCAATATCCGAGCAGTTTTTAATAATACGCTCCACATCGTAAGATGACTTAAAATCAAACCTAGGAACCCAGATAGCCATAACATCTTGGTCATTTTTTAGATATCTTTTGGATTGATTAAAAAACATTAAAATACCAATTAAAAATGTAATAATTACGTATTTTAAATATTTTTTCATTGTACTTTCCTGATATTCATAATTTACACCTATCAAACCTTGGTCTAATGTGCGAAGAAATTTAGGAGATGAATGCATGAAATATAAACGTCTTTTGCTTAAAATTAGTGGCGAGGCATTACAAAATCGCGAAATGGGTCTAAATCATGATCCTAATATATTAGAATCTATAGCAATACAGTTTAGATCATTACTTGATTCTGGTGCTGAATTAGCAGTAGTTGTTGGTGGTGGTAATATTTTTAGAGGTATTGAAGGTGTTAGCATTGGAACTGATAGAACAACTGGTGATTATATGGGAATGCTTGCAACAGTTATTAATGCAATGGCAATACAAAGTGCATTAGAGAAAAATAATATTCAAACTCGAGTAATGACAGCAATATCAATGCCATCTATCGCGGAGCCATTTATTAGACGTAGAGCTATAAGGCATATTGAAAAAGGTCGAGTGGTTATTTTTGGTGCAGGTACTGGAAATCCATATTTTACCACAGATAGTGCTGCTGCATTAAGAGCTACAGAGATTAATGCAGATGTTTTAATGAAAGCAACAAAAGTTGATGGAATCTATGATGATGATCCTGTTAAAAATAGTAATGCGATAAGATATGATAAAATTAGTTATAATGATGCAATATCGCAGCAATTGAAAGTTATGGATGCTGCTGCTTTCTCACTATGTATGGAAAATGATATACCAATTGAAGTTTTTGATTTTTTCAAAGAAAATAGTATGGTCGATATATTTAATGGAAAATCATCTGGAACATTAGTAAGTAATAATAATTAAGGGTATTTATGAATCATCAAATAATAATTGAAGCAAAAGATAGAATGGAGAAATCGGTTGGATTCCTACAACAAGAGTTAAGTGGTTTAAGAACCGGTAAAGCAAACCCTGCACTTGTCGAAAATATAACAGTTGATTATTATGGTACACCTACAAGATTAAGAGATATTTCAAATATTTCTACCCCAGAACCTCGTCAAATTGTAATTAATCCATTTGATCCATCATCATTAACACTAATTGAAAAAGCAATAGTAGCGGCAAATATTGGAATAACCCCTATGAATGATGGACGACTAATAAGAGTTCCTATTCCAGAGCTATCTGAAGAGCGAAGAAAAGATATGGTAAAAATTGCAAGTAGAACAACCGAAGAACAGCGCGTAACAGTAAGAAATATAAGAAGAGATGCTAATGATCAAATTAAGTTATCAGAAAAAAATAATGAGTTAACAGAAGACGATAGAAAAATGTTATTGGAGCAAATCCAAAATACTACAAATGAATATATTTCAAAAATGGATAAAATATTAAGTTCAAAAGAAATTGAAATTATGGATGTTTAACTATTTATGAAAAAAAAAGTCTTATTAGCTGTTTCTGGAGGTATTGCTGCATATAAAAGTGCTGATTTAGCTAGTCAGCTTGTTAAAAGTAATTTTGATGTATATGTATGCATGACTGTAACAGCAGAAAAATTTATTACACCACTAACTTTTGAGGCAATTACAGGAAATTCTGTACATTCTCCAAATAATTCTAAACCATCTACTTATTCTCATTTATACCCAGCTACTGAGGTAGATATATTTATTATTTCACCTGCTACTGCAAATATTTTAGCAAAGGTTTGTTATGGCCATGCTGATGATCCGGTTTCAAGCTCTGCTCTATCCCTAAAAAATAATTGTAGAAAAATTTTCTGTCCAGCTATGAATACTCAGATGTGGGATCAGCATATTGTTCAAAATAATATAAATAAATTAATAGATTATGGCTGGGAAAAAATCGGTCCTGAGTTTGGAAGACTAGCATGCGGTACTACGGGAAATGGACGATTAAGCGATGTTAACACGATAATGAGTCATATTAATAAAACTTAATTTTGTTATGAAAAAAATTCTTATTTTATCCGGTCCGACTCATGAGTATATTGATGCTGTAAGATATATAACAAATGCAAGTAGTGGTAAGCTTGGAAAAGAAATTGCTAATGAATCAATTAATAGAAATTACTATGTTGATTTTATAACTGGTCCTATACATAAAGAAAATTATCCATCATCATCAAATAATTTAAATATTTATTCCGTAATTACAGCAATGGATATGTATAAAAAAGCACTAGAGTTATTTATCGATGCAAACGTTATTATTTTTGTTGCAGCAGTTTCAGACTTTACTTCGAAGGATAAATTAAAAAATAAAATAGATAGTCAAAATCAGCAAATATCTATAAATCTAGAGCCAACAATAGATATTGCAAAAGAAATTGGAAAAAATAAGAAAAAGAATCAAAAAACAATCGGTTTTTCATTACAAGTTAATGGAAACTTGGATATTGCGATGAAAAAATTAAAATCAAAAAATTTAGATACAATCATATTAAATAATCCAATAAATATAGGCTCTGAATTTGGTTCATTTGAATTTATAAATAAAAATAAAGATCATATTATTAAAACAGGAAATATATCAAAAAAAGAATGTGCTTCCTTAATATTAGATAATTTAATAAATAATATAGGTAAGGATTGATTTAGCCCTTCGTAGTTCGCGAAATAAGCGCACTCCTCTTTCCCAATGCATTTATAAAAGGGAGCTAAACTTTCAACCAGGCGCCCATATGCCCTTGAATAAGGGAGGGTTTTGGAAGATGGTTAGAATGGTTCCCACGATTATCACTTCGGTGATAGAGGCATGCTTAAACGTCGGCTATAGAGGGGCTTTTATTTATGAAAAGTAGTATAAGAAAAAAAAATATAGAAAAACTAAATACGTTATCAGATACAACTGTTAAATCTAATAGCAAAATAATCAATAATAGATTAATTCAATTTATCCAAGATAATCATATTAGATATATTGGATTATATTCCCCTATAGAAAAAGAAGTAGATATTTCAGATTTATCTAATCATAAAATGATTAAAGTATATAAACCTAGATATGATATGATTAAAAAAATATATGAATTTTCATTATTTCTAATTAATGATCATCAAAATATCGGAAGATATAATATACCTGAACCTAAAGGGGAGATTATTAATACAAATAAGCTGGAATTAATTATTGTTCCAGGAATAGGGTTTGATGTAAGTGGGAATAGATTAGGTAGAGGTAAAGGATATTATGATAAATTATTAACTTCTTATAATGGAATTAAAATTGGTGTATGTCATGATATTCAAATTACAGATACTATTCCTGTAAGAAAATATGATCAAAAAATGAATTATTTGTGCACTGAAACAAAATTTTTAAAATTTTAATAAAATAAAAGGAATTATTATGAAAAAATTATCAATATGTTTATTTTTAATAGTTATTAATTCGGCCTTTTCGCACTGTCAAATTCCGTGCGGAATTTATGATGATCAGGCTAGAATTAATTTAATGAAAGAGCATGTTCAAACTATTGAAAAGTCAATAAACGAACTAAATAAAAAGCAGAACCATAATCAATCCGTACGATGGGTGATAAATAAGGAAAATCATGCTGCAGAATTAACTGATATTATAACGTATTATTTTATGGCTCAAAG
>JBJLEI010000020.1:0-21826 GCA_045566035.1 Pontiellaceae bacterium
CCATTAATTAGAAATGAGAAAAAAAGAAATGCGGCAGTAGCGATCTTAAACGGAGAAATTATTGGAGAATATCATAAACAAATATTACCAAATTATGGTGTTTTTGATGAAAAAAGATTATTTGAGAGTGGTAATTCTCCATTAATTATTAATTATAAAAATAAAAATATTGGCATCCATATTTGCGAAGATTCATGGGAACTTGAGCATAATGCGGTTCAAAGCTTAATTGGAAATATAGATTATTTAATTAATCTTTCTGCATCCCCTTATCATCATGGTAAAAAAGAAAATAGAATCAATATATTAAAACAAACAGCAAAAAAAATCTCTTCCACACTCTTATATTGCAATCTTATTGGGGGGCAAGATGAATTAGTATTTGATGGAGGAAGTCTTGTTATATCAGCTGAAGGAAAAATTATATCAAATGCTAAATATTTTGAAGAGGATAAATTAACATGGAATTATAATAATAACTTTAATTCCGAACCTGATAAAAATGAAGAAATATATAAGGCTCTCAAATTAGGATTAACAGATTATGTTAAAAAAACTGGATTTAAAAAAGTACTAATAGGTTTAAGTGGAGGTATTGATTCTGCACTAGTATTATCCTTAGCAGTAGATGCTCTTGGCTCAGATAAAGTTATTGCAGTCACTATGCCATCTGAATATTCATCTATGGAAACATTAAATGATGCTATAAAAATGGCTAAAATATTAAATATTAAACTTCACCAACTACCCATAACTAATGCCTTTAATCAATTTAAAGAATCATTATCTGCTATATGGGGAAAAAATAAGAAAATGAATCTTACCGAGGAAAACCTTCAAGCTCGTATTAGAGGTAATCTAATAATGGCACTATCAAATGAATATAATTGGTTATTAATAACAACTGGTAATAAAAGTGAAATAGCTATGGGTTATTGTACATTATACGGTGATATGTGTGGTGGGTTTGCATTAATTAAGGACGTTCCTAAAACTATGGTTTATGATCTCTGCAAATGGAGAAATAAAAAAGATGAAATTATACCAGAATCTATCATTAATAGACCCCCATCCGCTGAACTTAGACCAAATCAAAAAGATTCAGATTCTCTTCCCTCTTATGATATATTAGATTCTATTCTTGAAGCATATATAGAAAAGGATATGGGCTATAGAGAATTAGTGAGTAATGGATATAACCCCGATGATATTAAGTTTATTATTTCAAATGTAGAAAGAAATGAATACAAAAGAAGACAAACACCGCCAGGTGTAAAAATAACATCTCGTTCTTTTGATAGAGATCGTAGAATGCCGATTATTAATAAATATAAAAATTAAAGTTTCAAAAAATTATTTAATAATTTTTTACCTTCTTTAGTTAAAATTGATTCTGGGTGAAACTGAACACCATGTATTGGAAACTCCTTATGCTTCATTCCCATTATTTCATCCTTATCTGTCCATGCAGTAATTTCTAAACAATCAGGAAGAGTTGAACGTTCGACAATCAATGAATGATATCGGGTTGCATCAAAAGGGTTTGGTAAGTCTTTAAAAACACTATCTTCATTATGATAAATAGCTGATGTTTTTCCATGCATTAGATAATCAGCACGAATAACTTTTCCTCCGTAAACATCAGCAATAGATTGGTGGCCTAAGCAAACGCCTAAAGTTGGAATTTTTGGACCAAAATAATTAACCATCTTACAGGAAATTCCTGCCTCTCTAGGAGTACATGGACCAGGACTAATCAAGATTTTTTCTGGATTAATAGATATTGCTTCTTCTAAATTAATTTTATCATTTCGATACACCTTTAACTCTGCACCGAGTTCGCCTAGATATTGAACAAGATTAAATGTAAAAGAATCATAATTATCAATTACTAAAATCATACTAATTATCTCCTTTTAAGGAGTAATATTTAGCTAGTGATAAAGCTTTTATCATTCCTTCTGCCTTATTTTTTGTTTCTTGATATTCATTTTCTGCAATAGAATCTGCGACTATTCCAGCACCTGCTTGAACATATGCTTTATTTTTATCTAATATTACTGTACGAATTGTTATTGCTGAATCAAAATTTCCATCAAAACCAAAATAACCAACAGCGCCCGCATAAGGACCACGTTTACTTTTTTCTAATTCTGCAATTATTTCCATTGCCCTGATCTTAGGAGCACCACTAACTGTTCCGGCAGGAAATGTTACACGCATTACATCATAAATATCATTCTTATTACTTAATTCACCAATAACATTAGAAACAATATGCATAACATGACTATATTTCTCAATAACCATAAAATCAGGTATTTGGATAGAAGCATAATTACATACTCTTCCTATGTCATTTCTACCTAAATCAACTAACATAATATGTTCAGCACATTCCTTAGGATCAGATAATAATTCTTTTTCTAATTCCATATCTTGGTTATTATTTTTTCCTCTAGGACGTGTTCCTGCAATAGGCCGAACTTCAATTTTTTTATTTTGACATCTAACATGAATTTCAGGAGATGTTCCAATCATAGAACTTTCTCCCATATCAAGACAAAACATATATGGAGATGGATTTATTAACCTTAATGCTTTATATATATCCAGTGAATCTGCTTGATTATTTACCTCGAATCTTTGGGATAAAACTACCTGTATAATATCACCAGCTTGTATATATTCCTTAGCTTTTTCAACCATACTAAAATAATCATCCTTTGACGTATTTGAAGATGAATCAACTATTTCTAAATCGCTAGGATATTCAACTGGCAGGGAGTTGAAACTTTCATTTAATGCTTTTTCAAGTTCAAGTAATTCTTCTAATGCATGATCGTATGCTACATCTATATCATCTTTAATATGAGCATGAGTTAAAACAGTTAGCTTATTTTTTAAATTATCAAATATAATTAAACCATCAGTGATCATATAAACCATATCTGGACTTTTTAAATCATCTTTTTTTATTGTTGGTACTTTTAGCTCAAATTGTGAAATTATATCATAACCAAAAAAACCTACAGCTCCACCAATAAACCTAGACTCCAAAGATTCATCTTTTACAGGAGTATATTTTTGCATCTCTTTTTTTAATATTTCTAATGGATTACTCTTTTTAACAATCTCTTTTTCACTTCCACGTTCAATTTGAATTTCATCTGCATACGCTCTTAATATTGCTCGCGGGGCTCCACCAATATATGAGTATCTGCCAATATGCTCTCCACCCTCTGCACTTTCTAATAGATATGAATGAGATGTTTTATTATTTTGACGTAAATATGATCTAACACTTTCATAAGCAGTAACAGGATTTTTATGATGCGTATCTAATTCACACCATACTGGAACTAAATTACCTAGTTTAGTTTTTTTTCTAAAAAGTTCTCTATTTGGATATACAGACTTCATAAATTCTCCTGATAAAGAGCATGCCTTTTTATTATATATTGAATCAATACCAAATAACTATACATTCATTTTTAAGAAAAGAGCATGAGTTAAATTCTTCATCTCTAAAAGTCGCATTAAACTATCTGCTTCATAATAAAACCGGAATTCTGGAGCATTACCACTTGCACGTAAATGAAGAACTTCTCCAGAATTAAATTTTATTCTTATTCCGTCCGTTTCATTTATTGATTCAACTAAACCATAAAGTGATTCAAAGTCATTATTAATATTATCAATTTTTTTATACTTATTAATTATCTGACGGGCTTTTTTATTTGAAAAATTTCCTATTTTATTACTTGCTGTAAAACGTTTTGGCAAGAGATTTACTTGATCTATAATTTTGGTATTCATCTTTTTAGCTAATAAGATAACACATAGCATAGGTAATACAGCATCTCGAGTAGGAAGAGGTAAAAGCTCCTTATTATTTATTATAAAGGTACTATTTGTTAGGAATCCTCCATTGGGCTCATATCCAATTACTTTATTATATGAATTAGATGCATTATTCATGGATTCAATTACATAGGGAGAGCCTATTTTTGTTCTATTTATATGTTTAAATATATTGCATAATTCTAAGGCACTATTGCTACTTATTGGAGTACTAATAGAATCAATATCTAAAAATATAGAGGATAAAATACCTACTATATCTCCTGGTATCCAACAACCTCTTTCATCACTAATAAGCGGACGATCGCCATCTCCATCCGTTGAAATAATAACGTCTAAATTATACTCTTTAGACCATTTTTTTGCTAAAAAAATATCTTCTTCTCTTATAGCTTCTGTATCAACAGGAATAAATTCATTAGAAATTCCTAAAGTAACTATATTAGCACCAAGTGATTTAAATATTTCAACGAGAATTTCTCTACTAACAGACGAGTGCTGATATATACCAATATTTAATCCATTTAAGAAATCTCTATCAAATATATCTGTATACCTTCTTATGTAATGATTTCTAGCAGTAACATCTACCTCAGGAAGCGGCTCAATATCCATATTTTCAAGTAAATCAATTTTCTGCAAACGAATTTCTCTTTCATCTTCTTTTAATATCTCACCAGCAGTTTTATTAAATTTAATTCCATTGCGATCATCGGGAATATGACTTCCAGTAATCATTATAGATGGACAATTACAATGAAGCCCATATAACATAACTGCAGGAGAAGGTATGTTTCCACAAAAAATTGGTTGATAGCCCTTATCTCTAATTGCTTGGATTACAACGCCCATTATTCTTTTCGTACTTGGTCTTAAATCTCCACCTATAATAATTTTATCTGTATTATTAAAATCATTAATTAACTCAAGGTATTGAATAAAAGCCGTTACGTATGCATAACAAATAGGATTTGTCATATCTTTTACTAAGCCACGTGCCCCGCTTGTTCCGAATGAGACACCACTTTTTTGCATTAAGTGATCAATGATCATGGATCTAGATTTGTAAGGGTCATATCATCGAAATTAATTTTTCGATAATAACAATTACGAGCATCTCCATTAGAGTTTTTTGTATGACATATTCCACTCTTTTGAGCACGAACCATAAATAAAAGAGAGTTTTGCTCACAATTTACGTAAGCCTCTATAAGCGAATAAGTATTTCCTGAAGATTCTCCCTTTATCCATAATTGATTCCTAGAGGAACTCCATAATATTAACAGTTTTCTACTAATAGACTCATTGAATGCTTTTTGATTAATATATGCTACTAATATTATATTTTTTGAATCTATATCCTGAACAGCTACTGGAATTAATCCTTTTAAATTAGAAGCTTTTTCTAATTTATCCCATTCGATATTTAATGATGATCCTTCTTCTAAATTATTTGTCATAATTTTGCCTTAATTACAATCGTATCTCAATTCCCTGATCTTTCATAAAAGCTTTTGTTTCTGCAATTGTAAACTCTCCAAAATGAAAAATTGATGCAGCTAATACTGCATCGGCTTTTCCTATTTCTAATGCATCAGCCATATGCTGTAAAGTTCCAGCTCCTCCAGAAGCGATTACGGGAACAGAAATAGCATCAACTATTAATGATGTTAATTCTAAATCGTAGCCTGTCTTTGTTCCATCTGTATCCATACTCGTCAATAGAATTTCACCAGCTCCTAATGAGACTACTTTTTTTGCCCATTCAATAACGTTTAATTCCGTATAATTTCTTCCTCCATGTGTATATACATTCCAAACTTTATTTTTTAAACGTCTTGCGTCAATAGCTACAACAGTGCATTGAGAACCAAAGGTTTCAGAGCATTGTTTAATGATATCAGGATTATCTATTGCGGCAGTATTAAAGGAAACTTTATCTGCTCCTGCATTAAGCATTGTTCTAACATCATCTAAATTTCTTATTCCGCCCCCTACAGTTAATGGCATAAATACTTCTTTTGCGCATCTTTCAACAATATCTACCATTGTTTTACGATTATCACTACTTGCTGTAATATCTAAAAAAACTAATTCGTCCGCCCCTTGATCCTCATATACTTTTGCACATTCCACTGGATCTCCAGCATCTCGAAGATCAACAAAATTTATTCCCTTAACTACTCGTCCATCTGTTACATCTAAGCAGGGTATTATTCTTTTAGCTAACATACTTTTAATTACCAATCATCTGTTCTAAATGGAGAGGCTGGGAAACCTTCCTTATTAAATAAATTACATGCCTCCGGATTCATTGCCCAAGCATATCTAACAGCCTTCGGATTATCCACACTTGAATGACTTACAATTACTTTATTATTTTTAATCACAGCTGATGCATGATAAAAAATTTGATTATCTCCAGCTATTGCAAACCTTCTTAATAATTGATCATCATTGGTAATTAAACCAGAGCCAATATCTGAGAATTGTAAAATAATATTTGAACCATCTATTATCATATTCTCATATATTGGACCCCCTGCAACTCGGTCAAATTCATAATCATTTACCAATACTTGCTGAGCTAAACGATATCCGATAATTTGTTTATTTGTTGGATGAATATCATCGGCTTGTCCAGCATCAATACCAATAACCATATAAGCATCCTGAACTTCCTTATGAACATCTAAAAAACTTTGTCGAATATTTGGCCATCCCCAATCTTGTACAGGTAAATCAGATGCTTCTTGAAAATTTGGAAGCTGAACTGAATAAAAAGAAAAATTATTTTTAAATGCATCTCTCCAGGAATTGATTAAATTCTCGAGTAGATAACGATATAATTTTGCTGGTTCGTTCGATCCTGTATTTGCTTCTCCTTGATACCAAATAACTCCTTTAATATTAAACGGAGTATGGGGATAAATCATCGCATTATATAGATTTCCTGGGAAATGCTGAGATATTACTGGGTGGTGTTTCCACGACGGACGTTTTGGCGGTTTTTCTCCCTCCTTACGTGCTTTAGCGGCAATAATCTTCCATTCATCTAATGCATTTTTGTTTTCTTTATTTACGGAATTCGTATCAAAATTAATTCCACGTCTCTTTCTACTCTCTATATTTTCCAATACTGTAGGAAAATTTCCTAAAGATTTTGTCGGACTCCATGCCTCAATTGTTGTGCCGCCCCAGGATGATCTAATTAGTCCGATGGGTACATCTAGCTCATTATGAAGCTCTCTTCCAAAAAAGTATGCAACCGCTGAAAAATCACTTACGGTTTCGGGAGATGTAATTTTCCACTCTCCATTAACATGATTTCTAGGTTCTGAACTATAAGTTAATTCTGTTAAAAACATTCGTATTTGAGGATAATTCGCATTTATTTTCTCTAGCTCATAATTATCCGATTTTGATACAGGCCAATGCATATTAGATTGACCCGAACAGAGCCAAACCTCTCCCACTAAAACATCATTAATTTTTTTTGATTCATTTTCTGATGAAATTACTAAAGAGCGAGATATGGAGGATGCATCCATGGGAGATAATTCAATTTTAAAAGATCCATCCTCTTTGGCGATCGTTTGATGTGACTGATCACCAAATGTAACCTTTACCTTTTTGTTTGGATTAACTAATCCCCATATACTTACCGCTGTATTACGCTGTATAACCATACCATCTGAAAACAGGCTTGGTAATTTTATTTCTCCGTAGGAATACGTTATTAAAAAAATTACTATTATTAATACGGTATTCTTTTTCATATTAACCTCTTATATTATCCCATGCTACGAGAGCAGATCGATAAATATCCTCTACTGGCATACCATATTTCTCGGCACATAATTTACAATCATCAATCTCCGGTGAAGCACTAATTATTTCCCCATTTCTCTTTCCGACCTTAATACTAATATTTCCATATTTAGTTTTTACCTCTGTAATAGAACGATCTAAAATCTCCCGTTCTATATTATAATATCTAATACCAAAGGTTGTAGATTCTTTAAAAATTAAATCCAACATCTTTTCTCGTTCATTCTCTTTAGATAGAACGCTTAGCATAGTTGCAGAACGTTGCTTTTTCATTAAAATAGATTGTGTATAAACATCTAGTGCTCCCGCAGATAAAAGCCTTTCTGTTAACAATCCAATTAACTCAGGCGTTGTATCATCTAGATTACATTCTAAGATTTGACATTTCGTTGGCGTAGAATCATTAGAAGAAATATATAAATTAGCTCTTAATAAATTAGGTCTATTATTTAATTTATGGTGACCAAAACTATATGAATTTTGAGCTAATTTATATCCATTTTTTATCGATGAAGATTTTCTCCATGTAGCTAATAATGCAGCACCTGTTGGTGTTACTAATTCATATGGTTCATCTATATGCTCGATAGGAAAGCCTTCTAGGATACGTAATGTAGCAGGAGCTGGATTAGGATACGTTCCATGAGCACAGTTAATGGTTCCATAGCCAGATGGTAAGGACCTAATGCTAATACTTTGAACATCTAACTTATGCTTTGCTAAACAACAACCAACAATATCTATAATTGAGTCCATCGCTCCAACTTCATGAAAATGGATTTTTTCAATATCAATTCCATGAATTTCTGCTTCTGCTTTTCCAATTTTTTGGAAAACTTCTATAGCCTCTTTTTTTACCTTTTTATTTAAAGAACTTTTATTAATTAAATTAATAATAGTACTTAAGTGTCTTCCATGATGATTATGTTTTTTTTCTTCGACTTCAACTCGAGCTCTTAACCCAGTCATACCCTGCTCAACCACCTCTTCAACAATAATCTTAAATGGATCTACCTCTAAGCATTTAAGCTCGTTATTAAGCTCGTCACAGGATACTCCTAGTCCGATTAAAGAGCCAAGTATCATATCACCACTAGCTCCGCCTAAGCTTTCAAAATGAAGACATCTATTCATAAATTATTTTCCTGTACTACCAAAACCACCACTACCTCGGGTTGTTTCAGATAAATTTTCAGATAACTCATATGTTATAGGCGAACAATCACAAGATATAATCTGAAATAGTCGCTGTCCTTTTTCAACCGTATAAATCTCTGATTTAATATTATCACACATCGCCATAATTTCCCCTCTGTATCCACCGTCTATTAGACCAATTGAATTAGCTAATCTCAATGGCGTTTTAGAAATACTAGAACGAGGTAATAAAAAATAAGCTCTTCCGTCAGCTGGCTCACATGCAATACCAAGCTTAATTGCTTTTGTTTCACCTGGTGCAATAGATATCTCTTCTAAGACATATAAATCTAATCCGGCATCCCCAGCATGAAAATGCCCGTGCTTTACATACATTTCGTGAGATAAATCATTTAGTGTCTTAATTTTTAAATGCATAGAATCATTCCAATCTTTAGGTTGTTTCATTAAGTAAAAGATATTATCATTTTTTTTATATCATTCAAGGAGATGATACATGTTGAAACTAGCAATTTTAGGTTCAGGTTATGGGTCAAATTTTCAAGCTATCATTGATGCAATTGAATTTGATGACCTTTCAGCAGAAATAGCTTGTGTTATTAGTGATGTAAAAGATGCTCATATTTTAACTCGAGCACAGAATAATCAAATTCCTAGCTACTATGTTGATTGCTCCCCTTTTAAAACTGTTCTTAAAGAAAGTGCTGAAAAAAATTTAATAAGTATTCTTAAAGAACATGAACCAGATTATATTATTTTAGCGGGTTTTATGCGTATTATAAAAATGGATCTTCTTCACACATATAATGGTAAGATTATAAATATACACCCTTCCTTACTTCCTAATTTTCCTGGACTTAATGCCGGAAAACAAGCATTTGATGCTAAGGTGGATGAAACAGGTTGTACGGTTCATTATGTTGATGAAGGAATCGATACAGGAAAAATAATTTTACAAGAAAAAGTAAAAATAAATAAGAATGATTCTTTAGAAGTGCTAATGAAAAAGATTCACGAAGCGGAACATAGAGCCTTACCAAAGGCAATTAAACAAATAATTAATAAATCTAATTAGACCGAGTTTTGTTTTTCCATGTAAATCTACTTAATATATATGCAATCGTGAATGTTAGAACTAATGCTCCTACTCCAATACCAACTAATGCTGCACTCTCATATCCTTCATAAGGTGCTTTAAATTCATTAAATAGACCGACACCTAGAATGATAATTAATATTCCTGGTGTTATATATCGTATAGCAATATCCCATATAGGCCATAACTTTTGATTACTCACATCATCAATATGTTTTCTCATCTTTAAACTAGTTAATATCCATCCAACTAGTAAACACTCTGCAATTCCACCAATAATAAGTGCATAATTACCAATAAAATGATCGACAATATCTAAAATCATAATACCAGCTTGTGTTGTAAAAATAATACTTCCTAATAAACCAATTATACAAAATAAGGTAGTTACTCTTCTGCGGTTAACTTTAAATTTATCTGATATAGAACATGTTAATGTTTCGGTAAGGGAGATAGCAGAAGATAATCCAGCTACTATTAAAATAAGAAAGAATAATACTCCAAATAACTTATTTAACGCCGGAAGTTGATTAATCGCCTCAGGGTAAACGACAAATGCTAACCCAGTACCACCCTTAATTGCGTCTTCAAAAGCAATACCGCTTGCATGAGACATATAACCAATCGTTCCAAAAACAGCAAAACCTGCAATAAAGGAATAAAGGCAATTCACAGAACAGATGGTTAAAGCTCCACTTATTAAATTTGTCTTACGAGGAAGATAACTTGCGTATGTTGCAAGAACACCAAACCCTAATCCAAGAGAAAAGAAAATTTGTCCGAAGGCATCTACCCAAACTTTTCGGCCGGATGCAGTCCCTATATCGATTTTAGAAAAATCACAACTGAGATAATGTTTTTTAATCGCATCCCATGCACCTTCTAATTGGACAGACCATGCTACTAAAACAAGCGTTAATAAAAACAGCATAGGCATAAAAATCATACTGGCTTTTTCAATACCACTGCTTATCTTTCTGTAGCAAATAATCCAACATAAGAACCATGTTAAGGCCGTACCAGCTAAAATAGGCCATACAATCTTTCCTAAATCAAAAGGACCGTTACTAACCTGAAGAAAATCCTGTTGAAAAAATCTTTCGGTCTGCTCTCCCCAACCTAAATCAAAAGAAAAAACAAAATAATTCATACACCATCCAACAATAACGGTATAAAATAAATTAATACCAAAGAAGGTTACGACTGGCATCCACCAGCCTAATGGCTCCCAAGACGCTTTAATTTTCGCGAAAGCAAGTGGAGGAGAACCTTCTTCTTTATGGCCCAAGGCATTTTCTAAAACCATCAGAGGAACGCCCGCTAAAATAAAGGCAATAATATAGGGAACAAGAAATGCTCCACCACCGTTTTCATAAGCCATATAACTAAAACGCCAGATGTTTCCTAATCCAACAGCTGAGCCAATAGCCGCTAATAAAAACCCGACGCGACTACCCCATTGTTGACGTTCTGCCATAGTAAATTCCTAGTCTTTATGACGAAACGTAATACGTCCTTTTTCCAAATCATATGGAGAAATTTCTACAGTTACTCTATCTCCAACGGTAATACGAATAAAATGCTTGCGCATCTTTCCTGAAATATGTCCGAGAATTTCATGTCCATTCTCAAGCTCTATTCTATACATAGTTGCTGGAAGTACTTTTTTAACAATACCTTCAGCTTCAATTAATTCTTCTTTAGCCATACTTCTCCTAATCAAAAAAGGATATTAGAATATATATTCTAGAAGAATCAAGTTTCGACTTTTTTTTGTTTAGACAAAGAATTCACTTCCTCTTTTTTAATTTCTTTTTTCTTATCCTTCTTTTTATGCGTATCGCATTTAAAACAGGCTTCTGAATATAGGCCTAAAAGAAATAATAAAATGAGTATAAGTAGCTTATTTTTCATAGATCACTTCTTTTTTGTATTAACTGATCAACAACAGATGGATCAGCTAAGGTGGATGTGTCTCCTAGCTGGTCTACCTCTTGACTCGCAATTTTTCTTAAAATTCTACGCATAATTTTCCCTGATCTTGTCTTTGGAAGACCCGGTGCAATTAAAATCTGATCAGGGGTTGCAATCGGACCAATCTGTTCTCGAACCGTTTGACGTAACTGCTTAACTAAATCATCGGATTCTTCAACATCACTTTTGATAATCACATACGCAAATATACCCTGTCCTTTAATCTCATGTGGAAAACCTACCACAGCTGCTTCTGCACAAGCTGGGTGCTGGACAAGTGCACTCTCTACTTCAGCGGTTCCCATACGATGACCTGAAACATTAATTACATCATCTACTCGACCTGTAATCCAGTAGTATCCATCCTCATCACGGCGACATCCATCTCCTGTAAAATAATATCCCTTAAATGGACTCAAGTAGGTCTGCATGTATCGCTCATGATCTCCATAAATCGTACGAGCCATGGATGGCCAGGGTTTCTGAATCGCTAAAAGCCCCGAAACATCATTTCCTTCTAATTCATTACCTTTATCATCAAGCAATACTGGATCTATACCAAAGAATGGGAAAGTAGCAGAGCCTGGTTTTACCGGTGTAGCACCTGGTAAAGGTGTAATCATAATCCCGCCAGTTTCAGTCTGCCACCAGGTATCGACAATATTACAATGATTATTTCCTACTACACTGTAATACCAATTCCAGCTCTCTGGATTAATCGGTTCGCCTACACTACCTAATACACGTAAACTAGATCGATCGTACTTCTCAACAAAACTATCTCCCATCCGAGCAATTGCACGAATCGCTGTGGGAGCAGTATAAAACTGGGTGATTTTAAGTCTTTCAACCATATCCCAGTAGCGACCCGCATCAGGATAGGTAGGAATAGATTCAAACATCACCGTGGTTGCCCCATTTGCTAAGGGGCCATATACCACATAACTATGCCCCGTGATCCATCCGATATCAGCAACACATGCATAAATATCATTCTCTTGATAATCAAATACATATTTATGCGTAAGCATCGTATATAAAAGATAGCCAGCAGAGCTATGTTGAAGCCCTTTTGGTTTTCCGGTAGAACCTGAGGTATACAAAATAAATAAAGGATCCTCACTCTCCATCACTTCAGGCTGACAAGAAGGACTCTCCTGAAGCATCGCTTCACCTAAATCTACATCTCGAGGAATATTAAAAGCTACTTCATCATGCGTATGACGATACATAAACACATGCTCTACACAATCACAGCTAGCAATGGCTTCATCGACTAAGGATTTTAACGCAATACGTTTCTGTCCGCGACGCCCTTCATCTGCAGTAATCACCGCTTTACATGAAGAGTCCATCACTCGCTCACGAAGCGCTTCTGCGCTAAATCCAGCAAATACGACGCTATGAATAGCTCCAATTCGGGCGCAGGCTAACATCGCATACGCAGCAGCTGGAATCATAGGCATATAAAGAGCAACCCGATCTCCCTTTTTGATACCATATTTACGAAGTACATTTGCCATTCGAGAGACTTCGTCGTGTAGTTCTTGATATGAAATTTCTTTTACATCTCCGGGCTCATCACCTTCCCATAAAATGGCCGTTTTATCTGCTCGTTGATCTAGATGTCGATCAATACACTGCACAGAAATATTGAGTTGACCCCCACTAAACCATGCGTTCTGACCTGTTTCTAAATTACTATTTGAAACGGTATTAAATGGCTTAATCCAATTAATATGAGTTTCTGCCTGTTCTTTCCAAAATCCTTCGGAATCTAAAATACTTTTTTGATAGAGCTCTTGATACGATTCCATAGAAGGAAAATAAGATGATGTTTTAACCGATTTTGGCGGGTTAAAAATTTGATTTGCATTTACTTCGGTCATATAGCTCTAAAATGAATGGTCTGTTGCGTCTACAACTTCTTTTACAGCCGGAACACGTTCTTTAAATAATGTTTCAATCCCATCTTTCATGGTCATACGTGCACCAGGACAGCCCTTACAACCACCTTCTAATTCAATGTACACAACACCTTCTTCAACCTTTATAATCGTACCCCCACCACCATGCGAAGCTAGTGCTGGATCTACTTCTTCTTTCATCACTGGCGCTAAAGCATCTATAATTTCTTGATCAGTCATTTGAATTCTCCTTGAACAATTGATATTACTAATACACAAATATTTTTTATAGAACAAGATTAACTATTATATGAAAGACTTTTTTATCCATCTTATAAAAGGCAGCTTGATGGGTGCTGCTAATGTAATACCTGGTGTTTCTGGTGGAACCATGGCAATGCTAACGGGTATCTTTGAGCGACTAATTCATGCAATTAGCTCTTGTAATATACATGCATTAAAAATGTTGTTAAAAGGTGATTTTAAATCTTTTTCAAAACAGATTGATCTCATTTTTTTAACTTCTATTACTGTTGGTATCATCCTAAGTGTTTTTTCTATTTCAAAAGTACTAGAGTTTTTATTTATTGATTTTAAGACATTAATTTGGGCTTATTTCTTTGGATTAATTTTTGCATCCATATTATATATCGGAAAAAAAATTAAGCATTTCACTTTTTCAGTAAATCTTTTCTTTATTTTTGGCTCAATCATAGCAATTAGTATGCTTTTTATAACTCCTTCAACTGAAAACAGTTCCACATCCTACTTAATTATTAGCGGAACTGTTGCAATGTGCAGTATGATTCTTCCAGGTTTATCAGGATCATTCATTCTTCTTATTATGGGTAATTATGAGCTTATAATTAGCTCAGTTAGTTCCCTTAACATGCAAGTACTAATACCGTTTGGATTTGGAGCAATTATTGGACTATTACTTTTTGCTAAGTTGCTAAGTTGGATTTTTAAAAAATATCCTGATCATACCACTGCGTTACTTACTGGATTTATTTTTGGTTCTTTAGCTGTATTATGGCCATGGAAAATAGAAAATGATTTATTAACTGGATATATATACTACCTGCCAGGAATTAATATTGAAGCAATACTATCTGTTTTACTTATTATATTCGGAATAGCTAGTATCGTTATCATTGAGTCTTTATCTATCAAAGATGATGCTTAATATATATCTGCTTTATTCTTATGAAATATGTGCCTCCAAACTACACTAATAAACAACCATGAATCTCTAAATGGTGCAATATGGCTCGATTGTTTATCGTTATAAATAGTTGATATACGAACAGAATCTATACGAATTTTACGCTTAGCCGCTCTTATTAGAACGTCAAATTCAAATGCAAATCGCTGTTCCTTGCTAGTTATAAACGGTAGTACTTCTATAGCATAAAAACGAAAACCACACGGAGGATCTGCGACATATACTTTTGTTAGACGGTTTAACATATATGCCATAAAATGATTTGTTAATTTTCTTATGATAGGCATACCCTTTGGGTCTGCCATTCTATTTCCAATCAAAACTGGGATACCCGTTCTTCTATAGGTATCTAAAAAACATTGGATTTCATTTGGATCATGTTGACCATCTCCGTCAACAACAATAACAGCGTCTACATTTTTATTTAAAAATGCCTTAAATCCTCTTTTAAGTGCACTGCCTTTACCTAAATTTTTTCTATTTCTAATAACTGTTGCACCGGCTTGTTGCGCAAGAGCTGCAGTATTATCAGTTGATCCATCGTCAACAACAATAATTTCTTCTGGTGATTGCTTTAAAATAGAACGAATTAATCCATCAATATGGCTCTCTTCATTATAAGCACAAATTAATATACCGAAACGTTCGACAGACATAGAATTCAACCTCTAAAAATTATGTTTTAATCATTTTATCAGCACGATAGGATGAACGGACAAGAGGTCCCGATGCAACAGCATCAAAACCAATTGCATAAGCTGCATCCTCTAAATCAACGAATTCATGGGGTTCAACAAATCGATGTGTTGGAGCATGCTCTTTCGTTGGAGACATATACTGACCAATAGTTAGAAGACGTACTCCGTTATCATATAAATCTTGAATGGTTTGCATAACCTCAATATTATCCTCACCTAAACCAAGCATTATTCCAGATTTTACTTTTATATCACTGTGCTCTGATGCAAAGCGAAGGATCTTCATCGAGCGATCATACGTAGCTCCGGAACGAATAGACCGCTGCAAACGCTTAACTGTTTCTATATTATGATTAAATACAATAGGTCCAGCATCTAAAACTCGGTATAAATTTTCCTTTCTACCCCAGAAATCAGGAGTAAGCACCTCAACCGTAATTAATGGCATACGTTTTTTTACTTGCTCAATAGTTTGTGCAAATATTTCTGCACCGCCATCTGATAAATCATCTCGAGTAACACTTGTAATAACAACATGCTTTAATCCCATTTTTTCGACCGCAACAGCTACTCGCTGAGGCTCTAAAAGATCTAGTCCAATTGGTTTTCCAGTTGCAATAGAACAAAATCTACAAGCTCTTGTACATATGTTACCAAGAATCATAATGGTTGCTGTTCCATGATTCCAACACTCATGACGGTTAGGGCATTTAGCGTCTTCGCATACTGTATGAAGTCCATTCTTTTTTAACGCACTATGTGTTTCTGCGTAAGATTTATCTGTTTGGATTGGACGTCTTAACCATTCAGGTATTCGTAAGGGTTTATTTTCAGTACTAAGTCTTTTAGAATGCATATCTGGATGAAGAATTTTTTTAGATTCTACACTTGAATTTACTATTTCTGTTTTAAGTGAATTTGGATGCATATTAGGATGAAGAATTTTTTTAGATTCTACACTTGGATTCATTATTAATTTCCTTATTACACATTTTTAAGCATCTCAAGCATAGAGGAGAGTTTATTACTTTTCTCCGTTAGCTCATCTCTTCGTTCTTCTTGTACTCTAACAACATCTACCGGTGCTTTACTAACAAAATTTTCATTTGATAACTTTTTTAATACATTTTCTAAAAATTTATTAACCTCAGATAATTCATTTTGAGTTTTATTTATTTCTGATTCTACATTAATAAGCTCTTTAATCGACATATAAAGATCACCAAGTTCAGAAATACCGCTTGGCATAATTTCTTCAGACTCCATTTTTATATAAACTTCTACAGAATCTGCTTTCAGAGCGGATTTTATAGAATCTATGTCCTTTAAAACCTGCTCTTCGATATATTTATTTTTTGCGATAAGTATAAAATTAGCCACTTGTTTAGCATTTAAATTATAATCAGATCGTAATATTCTACCGATACGAATGAGATCATGTTTGCCTTCAACATAATCAACGATATTCTCGTCAATAGTTAACGATGTTAATTGATTAGGCCACGGAGAAAGCATTATTCTTTTGTATTCATAATTATAATTCATACCCTCCCAAAGTTCTTCGGTCATGAATGGCATGAA
Source organism: Pontiellaceae bacterium (assembly GCA_045566035.1). Classification (GTDB taxonomy): domain Bacteria; phylum Verrucomicrobiota; class Kiritimatiellia; order Kiritimatiellales; family Pontiellaceae; genus Pontiella. The sequence goes on from JBJLEI010000020.1 coordinate 17,335, forward strand.
TGGATGTAATAATCGAAGAGCTCTTTTAAAAACGGTATGCATAACTGTTAAGATATGCTCTTTCTCTTCCTTTGATCCTTTGTATAAATATGGTTTTGCATACTCTAAATATCTATCGCAAAAGCTATGCCAAAAGAAATCGTATAAGGCTAATGTTGCGTCATTAAAACGATATTTTTTTAAATGGGTTTCAACATCTTTTATTGATTGATTTAATTTAGATATTATATACTCATCATCAGGTGATAAGGATCTATTTTCGTTAATTTTTACCTGAACATTGTAATTTTCTGAATGCATTTCTATAAATTTAGCAGCATTCCATATTTTTGTCATAAAGTTACGACCTATCTCAAATTTTTCATTGTTTATATATACATCCTGACCGGTTGAGGTAATCATTAATAGAGAAAATCTAAGGGCATCTGAACTATACATATTAATAATATCAAGAGGATCGATAGAATTACCCAGGCTTTTAGACATTTTACGACCTTGATCATCACGAACTGTTCCATGAATATATACATTTTTAAATGGTATACGTTTACTAATCTCATCATCGGTTAATTCTTTTTTATTATCACCAAATAATTCTAAACCTGCCATAATCATTCTAGCTACCCAAAAAAAGATAATATCAAAACCCGTTACAAGCGTAGATGTTGGATACCAAAGCTGCATTTCTTTTAATTGTTCATCTGTTGGGTGTGGCCAGCCCAAATTAGCCATTGGCCAAAGATATGATGATGCCCATGTATCTAAAACGTCCGGATCTTGTTCCCATTCATCTAACGATTCAGGAGGGTTAACTGAAACATAAACATGATCTTTATTTGAATAATCTAAATCTTCCTTAGGGATACCTATTCGATACCAAACAGGTATTCTATGCCCCCACCAAAGCTGGCGACTTATACACCAATCTTGTATTCCATTTAACCAATGTAAATAAGTTTTTTTCCATCTATCAGGATAGAACTTAACCATTCCATTTTCTACCGCTCTCTTAGCCTCATCTACTTTAGGATATTTTAAGAACCATTGTTCAGATAAACGTGGCTCAATGGGAACATCTCCTCTTTCTGAATAACCAACACTATTTTCATAATCTTCTTCATCGATAAGTAAATTATCTTTACGTAATTGCTCAACAACTTTTTTTCGAGCTTCAAAGCGCTCCAATCCGTTAAATAATTTACCTGCTTTTTGATTAAGAAATCCGCTTTTATCTATAATCTCAATTAATTCTAAATTATGTCTTTGTCCTATTTCAAAGTCATTCTTATCATGTGCTGGGGTTACCTTAAGACACCCTGTTCCAAACTCTTGATCTACATAATTATCTCCAATAATTGGAATCATTAATTTTGGATAAGGTCTCCATATTTTTTTTCCAATTAAATGCTTATAACGTTTATCATTAGGATGAACAGCTACAGCAGAATCGCCCATAATAGTTTCTGGTCTTGTAGTAGAAATTTCTAGATGAGTTATATCTCCATCTTTCTCAACTAATTCATAGCGCATTTTATATAATAATCCTTTTTGAGGCTTCATTGTTACTTCTTCATCAGAAATGGCTGTTTGAGTAGCAGGACACCAATTTACCATTCTACTTCCTCGGTAGATAAAGCCTCTATTATAAAGAGTTATAAAAGCATGAATTACTGCCTTTGAGTAATCTTCATTTAATGTAAATTGTGTTCTTTCCCAATCGCAGGAAGCACCTAATTTTTTTAGTTGATTGAGAATTATACCGCCTGATTCATTACGAAAATCCCAGATTTTTTTAACAAATTTATCTCTTCCTAAATCATATTTAGTTTGATCCTCTTCTTCTTTTAATTTTTTTTCTACCTTAGTTTGAGTGGCTATACCAGCGTGATCAGTTCCAGGGATCCAAACAACATTTTTTCCCTCCATACGAGCAATACGAATTAATACATCTTGAATAACATTATTGAGCGCATGCCCCATATGCAATATACCTGTAACATTTGGAGGAGGTATCATAATGGCATAGGGATCTGAACCATCATTCTTTCTACCTTTAAAACAGCCTTCATCCATCCAAATTTTATACCACTTTTCTTCATTAAGTTTTGGATCATATGACTTATTTAACTTTGACATAACTTATTTATTACTCCGCAGTGTTAGTTACTAAAAACACTTACTCTGCCTCTTCATCAAGAAATAATTTATATTCAACACCATCTACTAAGGCTTCCCATGATGCTTCGATAATATTTTCTGATACACCAACAGTTCCCCATTTTGACGATCCATCTGTTGATTCAATTTGGACTCTTGTTCTAGCGCAAGTGGCTTCTTCAGGATCTAAAATACTTACTCGATAGTCGGATAAATTTACTCCCTTAATAGCTGGAAAGAATTTCATTAATGCGCTTCTTAACGCCATATTCAATGCATCAACAGGACCATCTCCTTCGCCAACGGCAGAGGTAGACTCTCCATTAACTTTTAATTTTATAGATGCCTCTGATATACACGCTTCATCCTTACTATTTTTTTTGACAATAACTTCAAACCCATCTAACTCAAAAAAGTTTTTATGTTCCTTTAAAACCTTCTTAATAAGCATTTTAAATGAGGCATCGGATGACTCATATACATAACCATTTTGCTCCATCTGCTCCATTTTCTTAAGTATATCTTTTATTTCAGGCGACTTACGATCAATATTGCTCAAGCCCATTTCAAATAATTTTTCCATAACATTACTTGCACCAGAAAGCTCGGAAATTAATATTCTTCTAATATTACCTACTTCTTCAGGAGAAATATGCTCAAATGATTTTGCTGCTTTTCTTACACCGTCTACATGCATTCCGGCTTTATGCGCAAATGCACTATCGCCAACAAATGGGGAACGTTTATTATCTCTTAAATTAGCTTTCTCGTTCACAAACCTTGATACGGAACGAAGATTTTTAAGATTTTTTTCGTTAACTAAACATGTTTTATTGGTTTTATTAATTATATTTGCAATTACTGATATTAAATTACAATTACCACACCGTTCACCAAATCCATTAATAGTTCCTTGAACCTGCATTGCACCAGCTCTAACCGCTTCCATAGCATTAGCAACACCTGTATCCGAATCATTATGTGAATGAATACCTATTGGAATATTAAATAAGGAACAAATATATTGTGTAATATCAAAAATTTCATTTGATAAGCATCCGCCATTTGTATCACATAAAACTAATATATCTGCTCCACCATTTTGAGCAGCTAATAGCGTTTTAACAGCATAATCTGGATCTGACTTATATCCATCAAAAAAGTGTTCGGCATCATAGATAACTTCCTTGTTGTAACTTTTTAAATAACGACAAGTATCTTCAATCATATTTAAATTTTCTTCTGGTGTAGTTTTTAAAACCTCATGTACATGAAGCAACCAACTTTTACCGAATATAGTACACGCTGGTGTATCGGCTTCGATTAAAGCATTTGTACCTTTATCCTCTTCTACTTTAATTTTAGCTCGTCGCGTACTCCCAAAAGCAACAATTTTTGCATGTTTAAGATTCGCATGTTTAATTTCTTTGAAAAAGGCCATGTCTTTAGGGTTAGAAGCAGCATAACCTCCTTCGATATAGTCTACACCAAATGAATCTAGCATCTTTGCAACATGAATTTTTGAGGATGGAGAAAAGCTAACGCCTTCAGCTTGAACACCATCTCTTAACGTAGTGTCATAAATCTTTATATGATTCTCATTTAACATTACTTATCTCTTATATTTTTTTTAAATTACTAATCTGAATTAATGAAACCAAGAACGAACCAAAAATTTTATATAATTTTTAACTCTCTTGATTTTCAATAAACCTTTCAGCCTCTAAAGCAGCAGCACAACCAGTTCCGGCAGCAGTAACTGCCTGTCGATATATACGATCAGCAACATCTCCAGCAGCATAAATTCCAGGTATTGATGTTTTAACACCATCTGCAAGCAGATAACCAACCTCATCTGTTTTTAAATACTTAACAAATACTTCTGTATTAGGTTTATGTCCTATTGCTGAAAAATAACCAGTACAATTAATTTCTGATATATCGTCTGTTTTACAATTTCTAATTTTTACTCCTATAACACCTTGCTCGTCGCTTAGAACTTCTTCAACTTGACTATCCCATTTAATATCAATTTTATCATGATTAATTGCACGGTCAGCCATTATTTTAGATGCTCTGAATTGATCTCTTCGATGGATCATTGTTACTTTTGAAGCAAAACGAGTTAAAAAAGTAGCTTCTTCACACGCTGTATCTCCGCCTCCAATAACCACAACTGATTGATCTTTATAAAATGCACCATCACATGTTGCACAAGCAGATAACCAACCTCATCTGTTTTTAAATACTTAACAAATACTTCTGTATTAGGTTTATGTCCTATTGCTGAAAAATAACCAGTACAATTAATTTCTGATATATCGTCTGTTTTACA
>JBJLEI010000021.1:0-140319 GCA_045566035.1 Pontiellaceae bacterium
GGAAAAATCAACGTTCGCTGCTGAACAAGCTGGAATTAGAACAGTCCACATTAGAACAGGAATAGTTCTTAGTAAAAAAGGCGGTGCATTAAAGAAAATGTTACCACCATTTAAATTTGGTGGTGGTGGAATATTAGGTTCTGGTAACCAATATATGAGTTGGATAAGCTTAGAAGATGAAATTAATGCTATAATATTTATCTTAAATGATTCGTCTCTTTCTGGTCCTATTAATTTAACTGCCCCTCATCCTGTTAATAACAAAGAATTCACAAAAATTTTAGGTAAAGTTTTAAAAAGACCAACTATATTACCACTTCCTAGTTTTATTGCTCGATTCCTGTTTGGAGAAATGGCAGATGCTATACTTTTAACTGGAAATCGCGTTTTACCTAATAAACTCATTGACGCTGGTTATACATTTACTCATTCAAAATTAGATGAAGCTCTTAAAGATATCATTAACTAATATATTTGCCGAATGGTGTAATGGCAGCACAAGCGACTCTGACTCGCTTAGCCTAGGTTCGACCCCTAGTTCGGCAACCAGGCTAATTTGCTCTAATAGGCATAATAACATATAAAAATGGAATATTACTTTTTATTACACCTGGACTATTTCCGTCAGATAATTCAATAAATATTTCATCACTTTCTAAATGTTTTAATGGTGCAATTAAAAATGATGGATTGAACGAAATTTTAATATCTTTTCCATTATATTTTACTGGTATACTTTCGTTCGCATCTCCTATTTCAGGAGATCTAGTGCTTAATTCTACTCTATTTTCAGTTATATCCATCTGAACGGATGAAGACTGGTCGTTTAACATTAATGATACTCTTCTAACAGCATTTTGTAGAATTTCTCTATCAACACATACTCTTTCTTCACATTGATTAGGAATAACGGACTCGTAATTAGGGTAAACTCCATCAATTAATTTGGATATTATTAAAATATTATCAAATTCAAAAGCTATCTGACTTGTTGACATTTTAATATTTACATCACCTTCATTGCCTAATGATTTTATTAACTCAGAAACTGTTTTTATCGGTAAAACAACTTCGAGACTAGAATCTTCTGGCATATCAATTTCTTGCTCAATCAATGCAAGTCTTCTTCCATCTGTACAAACTGTTGTTAATTTTTCGTCCTTAAATGATAACAGTGTTCCATTTAATATAGGTCTTGATTCATCTGTAGATGCTGCGTAAGAGGTTTTTTGAAGTACATCCTTAAGGGTAGCTTGTTTTAATGAATAATTAAACTCTTCCTCAAATTTAGGGATTTCAGGAAATTCATCTTTTGAAATTCCACCTAATTTTCCTTTAAAAGATCCTGATTTAATAATTATATTTTCATTCTCTTCATCAAGAGTTAACTCAACCTGGTGACTTGGTAAATCTCTACAAATACTAAAAAATCTTCGAGCTGGTAATGTGGTAGATCCATTTTTTTCTATTTCAACATTTATTCGAGTTCTTAAACTTACTTCCATATCTGTGGTAGTGAATATTAATGTATCATCTTTTGCTTCTAATAATACATTTGTTAAAATTGGTAACGTAGTTCGTTGAGCGACGATAGATTGTACTTTTTGTAAAATTTCTAAAAGCTGATCTTTTTCAATTGTTAACTTCATTAACAGTTCTCCTATATAATAGGTTTATAATATATATTTAATTATTATTATTATAACCTGTTCTTATGTTAATAAGAAGGTACTTTTTTTTTGTAAGTACGTCATTAGTAAAAGTTTAAAAAATAATTTACCTTGTTGGTAATAATTTAATAAGTCTAAGTTATCAAATAAATTAAATAGTTATTAATTTTATTAAGAATTATTAACAAGTTATAACGAAGTTCTAAACAAATAAATTTATGATATATTTTTAGAAATTTTATCTTTAATTATATTAATCATTTTATTCACTTTATCGTCATCTTTTGCTTGAGCATCAATGGTTTCGTGGGCGTATAATACGGTTGCATGATTTCTTAAAAATTTCTCCCCAATAGACGGAAAAGATTGATTTGTCATTGTTCTTGATAGAAACATTGCAATTTGTCGAGGCCAGGCTATTTCCTTTGTTCTTCTTTTACCAGTAATATCAGAAACACGAAGATCAAAATGTTCTGCAACAGTTCTTTGAATTAAATCAACACTAACAACATTTAATTCTTCTTTGGTTAATAGATCTTTTAGAAGATCATCTATCTGTTCTGTTGAAATTTTTTGATGTGTTAAAGATACATACGTTGCTATTCTAATTAATGCACCTTCTAAACTTCTTATATTAGATGTAATTTTTTCAGCTAAATAATCTAATAAAACTAAATCAATAGTTAATTTCATAGATTCCGCTTTTTTTCTTAAAATTGCTGTTCTAGTTTCCACATCGGGTTTAATTAATTCCGTAACTAAACCCCATTCAAATCTTGATATAAGGCGAGGCGCTAAGCCATCCATTTCACTAGGCGTTCTATCAGAGGTTAGAATAATCTGTTTATGACTTTCAAATAATGTATTAAAAGTATGAAAGAACTCTTCTTGTAAACGATTTTTTCCATCTAAAAATTGGATATCATCAATAAGCAATAAATCTATCTTTCTATATTTTTTTCTAAATAAGGAAACTTTGTTATTTTGAAGCGCATCAATGTATTCATTAGTAAACGCTTCACACGTAATGTAACGAACTTTTGTACGAGGTTTTTTATTAACAACATAATTTCCAATTGCTTGCATTAAATGAGTTTTTCCTAACCCCACATCACCATAAATAAATAGGGGGTTATAAGTTCTGGATGGGGATGTTGCAGCTGCCATAGCTGCAGCATGGGCAAATTGATTATTAACACCGATTACAAAAGAATCGAATGTGTAGTTTGGGTTTAGATTTGCTTTAGGCTTATTCGGAGAACCAATATTTAAAGTACTTTTATTTGAGATAATCTCGATTTTTTCATCTTCTAAATCAGCTTTAAATTTCTTCACATCGACGTTAATTTTAGCTTTTAAATTTTCTTCATTAATAAGAATAAGCGCTTTATCAATAAGTGGAAGATAATTTTCTTCAAGCCACTCGCGGTAAAAATCATTTGCAACAGCTAATAAAATATTATTATCGACAATTTCAATTGGTTCTATGACGGCAATCCATCTTTCGTAGACGTCTTCAGAGAGAATTTTTTTAAGTTGTTTGCAACATTTTTTCCAAATTAAGTTTGTGTCTTGCATATTAAAAAAATTACCAAAATTAAAATTTAAAAAAGTTATTAACAGGTTATTAATAGGCACTGTTTATAGCTTCTAACGAGATTTAGTGAGCAAGATATTTAAAACAAATAAGATTAACAAGTTATTAGATAGTTAAATTTAAAAAAAATAATCTAAACACCATATCTAGTGTTCAATAAAACAAAATTATACAACATAATATTTAATATTGAAAAAAAGTTTTTATTAAGTGAAAATTTATTAAAGTTAAATTTATAATTTATTTTAATTATTTAAAGGGAAAATCATTTGAAAGCACATTTAGCAGAAATCATTTATTCAAATTCATTAACAACAACGAATGACGTAAGATATTTAACCGGATTTGTTGCTCCTGATCCGGTGCTTCTAATAATTAATCAAAATAGATATTATCTGATTGTATCTGAAATGGAAGAAGGGCGTGCAAAAAGAGAAACCAAAAATAAAGTTAAAGTTTTGACGCCTAAATCGCTTAGTTTAAATGAAGGCAAATTAAATTTAGTAAGAATTATTCAAGCGGTTTTAGAAAAAATAAATATTAAAATGCTTATCACAACAAAAGATTTTCCTGTGGGATTATATAAAGAAATTGAAAAGAAGGGACTCCATATAAGAATAAAAGAAAGTGATATAAATAAAAAAAGAAGAAGAAAAAATAATATAGAAATTAATAACATTAAACAAAGTCAACAGGCAGCCATTAAGGCTATGAAAGCAGCAAAAAATGTATTGGAAAAGTCCCAAATAAAAAACAATAATCAGCTGTTTTATAATAAAAGAAAATTAACATCAGAAATAGTTAGAATTGAAATACAAAAAACACTTTTACAGTTAGGTTGTATCGGATTAGATATCATTGTTGCAGGCGGGAACCAAGCGGTAGATCCGCACGAAAGAGGGACGGGCCCGCTCAAAGCTAATCAAGCAATCATTATTGATATTTTTCCCAAAAATGAAAAAACAGGGTATTGGGGAGACTTAACCAGAACGTTCTGTAAAGGCACTCCACCCAATGAATTAAATAAGATGTATAAAACCGTTTTACATGCTCAAAAAGCAGCACTACAAAATGTAAAAGCAGGTATTTCTTGCGATCAAATTCATCAGAATATTAATAAGCATTTTGAAAATTCTGGATATATAACCGAAAGAGTAAATAATAAAAATATTGGATTTATACATGGAACAGGACACGGTGTGGGATTAGATATACATGAAGCACCTCGTATTGGAAAAAGCGGCGATGTTCTTATGGCAGGAGACGTTATTACAATTGAACCAGGCTTATATTATCCAGGAATTGGAGGCATAAGAATAGAAGACACCATATGCATTACATCAAAGGGCTATGACTCTTTAGGTGAGTGTCCAAAAAAATTCATATTAAATTAACAATAAAAAATAATAATAGACGTTAAGTGATTAATTAGTATGAAAGAAAAAATGAAAAAAACTTTTTTAATATTTTATTTTATTGCGCTTACTTTTTCCTCATTTGCAATGGAGAATAAAAGCTATGAAATAAAGGGACAGGCCTGGAATAAACTGAATATCAATAAACAACAAAAAGCAGAAATTTTAGCGATTCAAGAAAATTTTAAAACTAGCATGAATAAAATAAATCTTAATTCAGCAGAAAAAATAAATTATTTAGAGGAATTGCTAGAACAAGAAGCAAGTAATGAAAAGCTTCAAGATGTTATTTCTGAAATAGCAAATCTTAAAGCAGAACAAATGTGGTTAATAATAAAAAATAAAAGAAGCATCAATAATATTTTAGGGAAGACCAAGACCCAAGAAATGATGAATTTAGCAAGAAAGCATTACAACGAAAGAAAAGAAAAGTATGGAGATTCTTGGCCGCCCATACCTAACACGCCTCCGCTGCCAAACCATTAAATTCTGTTTTTTTCATCTTGAAGCTTGATAAAAAAAATAAGAATTATAAAATTCTAACATTAGTTGTTTATTGGATGTTTTTCATCGGAGAATTTTAGTGGATAGTAATTGTTTATTTTGTAAAATAATAGCAGGCCTTATCCCATCGGCTAAAGTTTTCGAAGATGAAAATGTATATGCTTTTTTAGATCTGTATCCCATAGAAAAAGGACATACGCTTGTGATACCAAAATTGCATTACGAAACATTTTTTGACCTTCCAAATGCTTTGATAGCACCTTTATTTTCAGCAGCTAAAGTTATTGCTTTAGCTCAACAAAAGACATTAGGCGCAAGCGGATTTAATTTATTGCAAAATAATGGTGTGGATGCTGGACAAGAAATACATCATTTTCATTTACATATTATACCGAGATTTGAAAATAAGAATCAAATTAATTGGAAGTCGAAAGGTCCGGCAGACAGTAAAGAAATATTTAATTTAGCTGAAAAAATAAAGGTGGAATTATGAACGAATTAACCGTAGAAGATTTATTAGAGGAAATAGTGGAGCATGACCCTCGGTATAATATTGAGGCCTATAGTTTTATCAGAGAGGGTCTTGACTATACGGTTAATAAATTAAATAAGCCACGCCATGTTTCTGCTACAGAGTTGCTCGATGGAATAAAGGGATATGCTTTACAAGAATTTGGCCCCGTATCTAAAAGAGTTTTATTTGAATGGGGTATAACTTCATGCGAAGATATAGGAAATATTGTTTTTAATCTCGTGGACATAGGCTTGCTAGGAAAAACAAAAGAAGATCGAATTGAAAACTTTCAAAATGGATATGATCTCCAAGAGGCATTAGTAGAGCCATTTCTGCCAGAAAAGGTACGTTAATTTACGCAATAATAAATTTTTATTATTGAGTATCACTTTATTACAATTGTCCTTATTGTACTTTTTCATATAGGCGGAGCAAAATTTGAATAAAGATTACCCATTTTCTAAAATAGAGCCAAAATGGCAAAAGTTCTGGAGTGATAAAGAGACCTTTAAAGCGACCAATTTTGATTCTAGACCAAAATTTTATATATTGGATATGTTTCCTTATCCTTCTGGTGCAGGACTTCATATAGGGCATCCCGAAGGATATACCGCAAGTGATGCGCTTAAACGATTCAAGACATCGCAAGGAAATAATGTTCTCCATCCGATGGGGTGGGATGCGTTTGGTTTGCCAACCGAACAGTATGCAATCAAAACAGGACTTCACCCAAAAGAAACAACAGAAACAAACATAAAACGATTTAAAGAGCAGTTATCACAAATTGGACTTTGCTATGATTGGAGCAGGGAAGTTAATACAACCGATCCAGATTACTTTAGATGGACTCAATGGATTTTTATTCAGTTATTTAAGAGAGGTTTGGCATTTGTTGAAGAAAAACCGGTTTGGTTTTGCCCAGAACTAGGCACGGTGCTTGCGAATGAAGAAGTGCTTCAGACGGATCAAGGACCACGATCCGAAAGAGGATCTCATCCAGTAGAGAAAAGACCCATCAGGCAATGGGTTCTTCGAATAACCAAATACGCCGATAAACTTTTAGCAGGATTAGATGGACTAGATTGGCCGGAATCAACGAAAAGCTTGCAGGCCAACTGGATTGGAAGATCGGAGGGCGCTAGCGTAACATTTGGTATTGATGGACATTCAGAAAAAATAGATGTATTTACCACACGCCCAGACACGCTTTATGGCGCAACGTATATGGTGTTAGCTCCGGAGCATCCACTTGTAGTCAAGTTAACAAGCTCCTCCCAAAGCGGCGCGGTTGAAGTCTACATTAACCAAGCAAAAGTTAAATCAGATTTAGAAAGAGCAGAATTAAATAAAGATAAAAGCGGCGTGCCAACGGGCGCTTATGCAATTAATCCAGTTAATCAAAAACGTATTCCCATATGGATTGCTGATTACGTTCTAATTTCATATGGAACCGGCGCAATAATGGCGGTTCCTGCGCACGATGAAAGAGATTTCGAATTTGCTAAAAAATTTGATATCGAAATCATTCAGGTAATTGATGATGCAGGTACCGCAAAAAAAGATGAAAATGGAAAGCTGATTGAGGCTTATACAGAATCGGGTAAATTAATTAATTCAAATAATTTAAATAACCAAGACAGTGAAAATGCGAAGAAACTAGTTATTGATCAATTATCCGAAACAAATTCAGGCGAATTAAAAGTAAATTACAAACTTAGAGATTGGCTGTTTTCAAGACAGCGCTATTGGGGAGAGCCTTTCCCGGTTTTATGGGTAAGCCCCGAGGATTACGAAAGAGTAGATAGTGTATTTAAGCCAGATGGTAGTGCAGTTGAGGCAGTGATTAATGGAGAAACATGCTGTGCGATTACACTACCCGAAAGCCAGCTCCCATTATGCCTCCCTGACGTAAGCAATTACACGCCCTCACCGGATGGACAGAGTCCGTTATCAAAGGCAACGGATTGGTTAAGCGTTAATGTGGACGTAATATCGGGTGAAATTATGGAGCAGCCCGGAGAAAATACAGTTTCGGCTAGCAGAGAAACCAATACTATGCCGCAATGGGCGGGTTCTTGTTGGTATTACCTACGTTATATTGACCCAAAAAACAAAGAGGTTTTAATTGATTCTAAAAAAGAAGCATACTGGAAGGGACCTGATTTATATATCGGAGGAGCCGAACACGCCGTACTTCATTTATTATATGCAAGATTTTGGCATCGCGTTTTATTCGAATTAGGTGTCGTTTCTGATCCGGAACCGTTTAAAAAATTATTCCACCAAGGAATTATATTAGGCGAAGATGGAGAGAAAATGTCAAAGAGCAGGGGAAATGTTGTAAATCCGGAAACGATTATTGAATCATACGGAGCAGATGCATTGCGGCTTTATTTAATGTTTCTTGGTCCGCTCGAAGCAATGAAGCCGTGGAACACAAAGGGAATTGAAGGCGTTGCTAGGTTTTTAAGGAAACTTTGGAGACTGCTAATTGATGAAGATAACGGTGAGCTGAGTTCAAAAATTGATTTTTCTAATAGTGTTAAGTTAGACAAAGAAGGAAGCCGTCTGTTTAATGAAAGTATTAAAAAAGTTACAAACGATTATGAAAGCCTTTCATTTAATACAGCTATCTCGCAGCTTATGATCTTGTTAAACTATCTTACGAAGCAAGAGCGTATACCAAAAGATATAGCGAATATATTTTTGCAATTATTAGCGCCTTTAGCCCCTCATATTTCCGAAGAGTTATGGTCTAGAATGAACAATGAAGACGTTATCTCTAGTGCCACTTGGCCATCCTATGATGAGGCAGCACTCGAACGAGATGAGATAGAAATAGTAGTTCAAGTTAATGGAAAAACACGAGATAAAATCACCGTATCCACTTCTTTGTCTAAAGAAGAAATAGAAGAAATGGTTATGGAACTTGAGTCTGTAAAAAGATGGATTGAAGGAATGACTGTTAGAAAAGTAATATTAGTACCCGGTCGTTTAGTAAATATTGCGGCAAGTTAATCAAATATAGAAAATGAGGTTTAGTATGAGATGGTTTATTAGTTTATTATTTTTAATCACCGCAACACATATAAATGCCGCTTCTCAGTCATTTGATTTTGAAGACGAAAAGGGGATTAATCATATATTGGTTATTTTAGATGCTCCTCTCGAGTTTATTAGCGGAAAAGGAGATGGGGTAAGTGGATTTATTTCATACGATCCGGTTAATCCTAAAGAAATAACGGGCTCAATCCATTTGCAAGTCGATTCCATTGAGCTAAATAATAATCCGATGACGAAGAATATGTATGGTACGCGTTGGCTAAACGCAAAAGAGTACCCAGAAATTTCTTTCGTGATATCGTCATTTACTCCTAATAATTCCAGCGATACGCTGGTTGAAGGGGTTGCCGAGGGAGCATTTACTTTTCTAGGAACAACAAAACAAATTAGTGTGGACATGTCCCTTAACTATTTAAAAGACGCCGCAAATAAGCGTGCCGGAAAGAAGAAGCCAGGAGATATGCGGGACCTTTTAGTTCTGCGCTCTGACTTTGCTGTATTATTAGATGAATATGGATTAGATCTTAATCCAGGAACAAGACTTAAGGTTTCAAATGAGGTGCAGGTAAAGGTTAATTTAGTCGGGTACACAGAGGAGTAAAACTTAACTACTCTTCGTCTGCATTAATCAAAGGGAATAGCTTATCATACTGATCGTCTAAAAGCTGTGGAATAACCCTAGTCTCCCCTAGAGTGGTTATAAAATTAGCATCATTTCGATGTCTTGGTAAGATATGTCGGTGTAAATGTGCCGCAAGACCTGCTCCAGCGGACTCGCCAATATTATATCCGATATTAAATCCTGAGGGCGAAAACGCTTTTTTTAGGGCTCGAATACATCTGTTAGTTAAAAGATTTATCTCATTTAATTCGTTTGCATCCAAAGATAGCATGTCATCGGTATGACGATTTGGGATAACCATCAAATGGCCGCAACTGTAGGGATACTTGTTCATGATAATGGCAGAGAATTCTCCGCGAAATAGAATAAGCGCCTTCTTATCGTCACTGCTTGCTAATGCCTCGCAAAGAAAGCATTCATCTTTTTTGCTTCGGATATAATCCATTCTCCATGGCGCCCACAAATTTTTATTCATTTATAACTCCCAATAAACCTAAGTATAGTATAAATCAGTTGATTAACTTATAAAAAACGGGATAAAAAATTTCATGAAAAATTACGCCATTATAGTCTTAATTTCAATAGCATCCGTGTCATTCGCTTCATGGCAGCCAGTAGGAAGCGATATCAACGGGGAAGCTGCAGGGGATTTAAGCGGAAGAAGTGTTGCGCTGAGCGCAGGGGGCACAACAGTGGCTATCGGAGCTGAAGCGAATGATGGAAACGGTGATCAAGCAGGACAAGTACGTGTGTACAATATTGTTTTCGGACAGGGCACATCCATTGCCGATAGCTCTTGGGTACAAGTAGGAAACGATATCATCGGAGAAGCCGCTGGTGATGGATTCGGATTTCGTGTTGCCATCAGTTCGGATGGAACCATCTTCGCAGGTGCCGCACCAAATGGGACTAATGGTAATGGTGAACCATCAGGATATGTAAGTGTGTATGAATATGATGGTATTGACTGGACACAGCTCGGATCGGATATCGACGGAGAAGCCGCAGGGGAAAGATTTGGGGAAAGTCTTACCATCAGCGGGGATGGAACCCGCGTCGTAATCGGAGCGCCTTGGAATAATAACTTTACAGGAGATGTACGTGTGTATGAATATGATGGTATTGACTGGACACAGCTCGGATCGGATATCGTCGGAGAAGCCACAGGGGATTCGAATGGATGGAGTGTTGACATCAGTGAAGACGGAAGCATCATCGTGATCGGAGCTAAAGGTAATGATGGCAACGGTAATAGTGCAGGACATGCACGTGTGTTTGAATACGATCCCGCAACTGCCGATTGGACACAGCTCGGATCGGATATCGACGGAGAAGCCGCAGGGGATGGAAGTGGAAGGAGTGTTGCCATCAGTTCAGACAACCCCCCGGATTTATTTGTCGCCATCGGTGCTACTGGGAACGATGGCAACGGGGATGCTGCAGGACATGTACGTGTGTATGAATATGATGGTATTGACTGGATACAGCTCGGATCGGATATCGACGGGGATGCTGCAAGAGATTTCTCTGGATTGAGTGTTTCGCTCAGTGCAGACGGTCCGCCTTTAGGCACCATCGTCGCCATCGGCGCTACTGGGAATGATGGCAACGGTAATAACGCAGGACATGCACGTGTGTACCAATACGATCCCACAACTGCCGACTGGGTGCAACGGGGATCGGATATCGACGGGGATGCTGCAGACGATAACTTTGGAGTGTCAGTTCATTTAAATAATGGAGGTACCGTCGTTGCCATCGGCGCTACTGGGAATGATAATAACGCAGGACATGCACGTGTAATGCATACCTTGCCGGATAGCGATGGCGATGGATTAGTCGATTACGATGAAGTAAATGCCTACGGAACCGCTACAAATAATATTGATACGGACGGAGACGGTTGGAGCGATTATTTTGAAGTGAACCGGAGCTATACTTTTTCAGCAACAAATAATGATTCAGCAATTATTTCATCAAATAGCGCCGTATCAAGTGAACTAGAAGCAGCCGCATTATTACTTACTACTAATCAGGCGTATGCAATGCTGGACGACGCCTATACTGACGATATCGTGATGAGCGTTTCAAATGATATAGCTGACATTGTGATGACACTTGAGCAGTCTACCAACTTATCGGTTGGCGCATGGACAACGAATAAGTTTTTAACCAACTCTGTTCCAGTTGATGCAGATGCGAAGTTCTTTAGATTTAGATTGGCGGAGTAAAGACCGGTTTTATTGCTTCATTTCTATATGCATTCCTTCTATACTAGGTTTGATTTACAAAAAAAGTAAGAGGGAAAACAATTGTGATTAAAAACATATCGTTATTTTTTGGAAACGATGAGTATTTGGTAGCAACCAATGCAAAAGACTTTGTTGAGAAGACATGCCCTGAATCAGAGCAATCCTTAGCACTCGAAATTGTAGACGGAAATGTCATAAAATTAGACGACGTATATTCCGCGTTAGATAAGTTTATTGCGGGGTATAGAACGGTCGGATTATTTGGTGGATCTAAGACAGTTTGGTTGCGAGATGCAGTATTTTTGAAAAATGCTGTAGTTATGAAAAACGAAAAAATAAAACATTTATTAGGAGAGATATCAAAGGACTCTAAGGACGAAAAATATTCAGAGCATAACCTAATAATCTCTACCACCGGGATAGATAAAAGAACTGCATTTTATAAATCCTTAAAAGAAAGCGCAATTATTCATGAGTATGACTTACCTGAAAGGGATTATGAAGTAAGACCAATTGCTTTACAGCGGGCGACTTCGGCTTTGAAGGATGCCGGCATGGCTCTTGAACAAGGAGCGGCAGATCTTTTTGTAGACAAGGTAGGCTTCGAAACACGTCAAATTATTATGGAAGCTGAAAAACTTATTTTATATAAAGGAAGCGATACAGAGGTAAAAAAAACAGACATAGAAGAAATAATCTCATCCAGTGGAGAGGCTATTATTTGGGATTTCACGGACGCAATAGCGGAAAGAAACCTAAATCAAGCGCTTAAAATATTTCGACAATTAATCTTTCAAAAAGAAAGCGCGGTAAGATTAATTATTTCTATAGAAAGTTTATATAAGGATCTATTAAGACTAAGAGAATATAAGGATAAAGGCTGGGCTAGACTTAATGGAAGAAAAATAGAATGGGCAAGCGATACGGAAGCGGAGAATTACTTTAGTAGCTTAAATGAAGATCCAAGAAAAATGCATTGGTTCAGAGCTAGCAAGCTTTTACAGCAAGCTTCTAGACATTCTGCAAGAAGATTGGATGCATGCAGAAAGATAACTCTTGATGCGCATGAAAAAATGATATCTAGTGGAACTGTTCCCCACGAACTCTTATTAGAATTTCTGATTATTAAGCTTTGTGGGATAAAAAAGAAAAAATAAAATGAATGAATTACTAGAGCGATTAGAGGCAATAGAGGAAAGAATTTTATCTGCCTGCATTAAGGCCGGAAGAGATCGAAATGAGGTTAAGCTTTTAGCAGTTTCAAAAACGAAACCAGCGGAAATGGTGGATAGCTTTGTTTCATTAGGTCTTCGTAATTTTGGGGAAAATAAAGTACAGGAAGCGCAGCTAAAAGTTCCGGCTTGTTCCCAACAAATCGATTGGCATCTAATCGGACATTTACAGAGCAATAAAGCCAAGGTAGCCGCTAAAATTTTTAATATGATCCACACAGTTGATTCTTTAAAGCTAATGCGAATGTTAGATAATCATGCAGAGACCACGCTTCCCATTCTTATACAAGTAAATGTTGCGGGCGAGGCAATCAAGTTTGGGGCACCACCTGAAGAAATAGAAGATCTGATCAACGCAGCAAATCAAATGGAATTCTGTGAGGTGCATGGCCTAATGACGATCCCCCCATTCTCAAAAGATCCTGAAAAAACAAGGGAGCACTTCGCATCTTTAAGAGCATTAAGAGATAGCCTTGAGTCTTCAACAGGAACAGTGCTTCCTGAACTTTCTATGGGAATGTCACATGATTTAGAGGTAGCAATCGAAGAGGGAAGCACGTGGATTAGAGTCGGAACAGATTTATTTGGAGCAAGAGGATGAAAATAACATTTATTGGTGCAGGAAATATGGCTGAAGCCATTATTTCTGGAATTATAAAAAATAAAAAAGTTGATAAAAAAGAAATTACGGTCTCTGATATATCGCAAGAAAGATTAGATTATATGCTAGAAACCTTCGGCATTAATGCATCAATTGATAATAATACAGCAGTTAAGGGCGCCGATGTAATTGTTTTAGCCATAAAGCCTCAAGCTTTTAGTAAAGTCTGGGATGATCTGCATGCATCCATCTCCCCAGATGTTTTAATTATAAGCATAATGGCTGGCGTATCATCAGATAAGATTGAAAATGGAACTAAAAGAAGGGTTGTAAGAGTTATGCCTAATACACCGGCCTTAATTGGGCAAGGTGTTTCAGGAGTTTCTGCCGGTAAATTTGCTTCTTATAAAGATATGGATATAGCATTAGATTTAATGAGTGCGTGCGGGCTTGCTTTAGAGTTTTCTGAAGATAAGCTTCATGCTGTTACGGCACTAAGCGGAAGCGGGCCTGCATATATATTCTATTTCATTGAAGCAATGTGTGCAGCAGGAGTAGAGCTTGGATTAACAAAAGAAGATGCACTAATCTTGGCAAAAGCAACCGCTGCTGGAGCTTCTAATATGGCTATGGAAGCAAATGATTTACCTGAAGTGTTGCGTAATCGAGTTACTTCAAAAGGTGGAACGACAGCCGCCGCATTAGATGCTCTTTCCGAGCAAAAAGTAGATGAAGCAATAAGCCGGGCGATGAAGGCGGCAGTTATTAGATCTAAAGAACTCGCAAAATAAAAAAGGCTGCACGATGGCAGCCTTTTTTAAGAATAAATAACTTTATCCTATTGCATCTTCTGGATTTGATTGAATTTTATGGATTGTAAGATCAGACCCTTTTAATTCCTCGTTTTCATCCAAACGAATACCCACGAATCTTTTTAGTAGCCCATATACAATAAATCCAGCAAGAACACTTATTCCTACAATCATTAAGGTATAGATTAGCTGAGTCATAAAGCTAACTTCAGCAACAAATAGACCGACGGCTAATCCACCCCATACACCACAAATACCATGAAGAGGCCATACACCGAGAACGTCATCTATTTTCATTTTTTCTGTTTCAATAGAGAACATGTAAACAAATATTGCTCCTGCTACAGCGCCAACAAATAAAGCTGCAAGAGGATGATAAACATTTGATCCAGCACATATAGCGACTAATCCAGCTAGTGCACCATTGTGTACAAACCCAGCGTCATTCTTTGATATAACTAAAGCCGCTAAGGTTCCTCCCACCATTGCTAGCAAGGAATTGATAGCAACTAACCCTGAAACATCCTGTATATTTCCTGCGCTCATTACATTGAAGCTAAACCAACCCACAATTAGCATCCAGCTTCCTAGTGCAAGCCATGGAATCGAGCTTACTTTAATAGAGTCAGATTTAATTCTTGGTCCTAGTAAAATTATCGCAGGAAGAGCAATCCAGCCGCCAACTCCGTGTACAATAACGGATCCAGCAAAATCCGAGAATTCCCCGACATTAGTTTGAAGCCATATTTGAGCTGCAGCTAACCAGCTTCCATCCGCAGGTCCACCCCATGTTAAGGCTTCTATAAAAGGATATACAATTGCTACAAATATAAAACCTGCCAAAGAGTTTGTCCAAAATTTTGCTCGCTCCGCAACCCCTCCTGATATAATTGCCGGAATACATGCTGCAAAACCTAGGTACATAAAGAATTTTACATAGTCAATTCCGCTGTTTGCATTATGATCGCTTATTGGTCCAAGAAGTCCCGAGCCATTAGCAATTGCATAGCCAATGAAAAGATAAGCAAGACATGAAAATCCATATTCACATAATATTTTGTTTAATGCATTAACCTGATTTTTAGTTCTAACAGAACCCACTTCAAGAAAAGCAAACCCTCCGTGCATGAAAAGTATCATGAAGCCACCTATTAGAATGAATAGAACGTTTGTTGAATCTCCAAGATTTGATACTGTTGCAGATATACCTTGTGATGAATCCGCTGCTATGGCGCAATCAGGGAATAGTGCCCCCGAAAATAAAACAACCATGGCAGCTATTTTAGTGATAGCTGACATATTCTCTCCTTTATAATTACCATATTATGAATATAATATGGGTGAATCTCCTCAGCAAAAATCATGCAGTAATTATGCCATAATAGGTTTTTCTTATTTTTTAAA
Source organism: Pontiellaceae bacterium (assembly GCA_045566035.1). Lineage (GTDB taxonomy): Bacteria > Verrucomicrobiota > Kiritimatiellia > Kiritimatiellales > Pontiellaceae > Pontiella. Next base: position 15,687 of record JBJLEI010000021.1, read on the forward strand.
TGGTTTTAAGGGCTTTATAATACAAATATGTAAATAATATATTATAAATAACTACAAAATTGTTATATATTTAATATACATTTTTTATCTATTTAAAATGGATATACTTTTTTTACTCAAAACTATTGATTTTTTTGTTTGTAGAGTTATGGTTTCTCATCTTTTTCGGTTGGTGATTGTAGCTCAGTTGGTTAGAGCGCCTGGTTGTGGCCCAGGAGGCCGCGGGTTCAAATCCCGTCTTTCACCCCAGTTTTTTGTCAACAACTTCATTTCTTAATTTTGCAATAAACATCCCATCATAATTTTTCGGAAATATCTGAAGAAAACCGTCACAGTATTCATTATTTATGGGATTAAAAAATCCTTCATATTTAAATGAAGAGTTGTTTTCTAAAAAATGTTCAATTACCTCGGTAGTTTCTTGTTTGGTTATTGTACATACTGCGTATATTAATATTCCTCCATCTTTAACGGATTTGGAGGCCTTATCTAATAATTTCTTCTGTTTTCTGGCATACTGATAGACGTCCTTTACAGAGGTTCTCCAACGCGCGTCTGGATTTCTTCCCCAAACTCCCCATCCAGAGCAGGGAGAGTCAACTAAAACCCCATCATACCTATGATTACTATCTTCGCTTTTCAGAAGATCGTGCTGCTGCGTTCGTATAGTTTTAATTCCATGCAAACGGGCTCTTTTTTTTAACTTAGATAATGCTTCCTCTCTTGTATCACTTGCAAGAATACGTCCTTCTTGTTGCATGAGATCTGCAAGATGCAAAGATTTTCCACCTGATCCGGCGCAGCAGTCCCACCATAGTTGGCCGGGAAGAGGCATGCATATAAGAGCAACACATTGAGAGGCAATATCTTGAATTGCAAATTGTCCTCTTCGATCAGGAAGTTTTTGATCTAGATTAATGCCGCCTTTAATTCCAACTGCATTAGAGATGCTCGGATGCTTTAATGTTGTTATATTGTTTTCCTCTAAAGAACAAATTAGCTCATCTATGCTAGAACGCGACCTTATCCATGTTGGTGGTCGACTCTGGAATGTGCTTATATAATCTTCAAGTTTTTCCTCATTTAACACTTTATTATAATCAGGAGGCAATAAATCATTAACAGAGACAGGGGATCTAAAGCATTCGCCAAGTGATTGAGACTTCTGATTAAGCGTAAGGCTGCCCATAGGTGAAGGTACGGATGATAGCGAGGAATGATTTGTTAAATAAGAAGCCCATTGCGATAGAGTCGAATTCTCTAATAGATCGGCTATTAAAAAGGAGTCATCCATATTTAAGCGTAATACATTTTGCGTCCAACCATGCCATCTAAAATAGCTGAATACAGTATGAGAAAGAAACCGGCGATCTCTAGAGCCAAGTTCTTTTTTGCCCTTAAACCAAGCGGAGAGTTCAGCATCAGCAGGCCTTTTATTAAGCATAACAGCTTGTTCAATAGATAAGACAACCCGATGTGATAATTCATGCAGCTTTCTAATTACTTTATCCGGAAGTTGTTGATTTTTTTGATTATTATTCATAATTTTATAATTCGATATTGTACAAAGTCATTTGGCAAGGTATCTATTTTTGTCGAAGTTAGCTAAGAGTTAATGAAAAAAAATAAATTTGAATGAATTAAAGATAAGGAAATTTAGGTATGTGGAAAAATATTGAAGCGGCACCTGCTGATGCTATTTTAGGCTTAACAGAAGCATTTAAAAATGATTCAAACCCAAATAAAGTGAATCTAGGTGTTGGTGTATATAAAGATGATAAAGGGACTACCCCTGTTTTATCCTGTATAAAAAAAGCAGAATCAATGCTTCTTAATGAACAAATGACGAAAGGATATTTACCTATATCTGGTAATGCAGAATACGCACAGGCTGTTCAAGAATTGTTATTTGGCCCTAATAGCGAGGTTATTACATCTAGTAGAGCTTCTACTATACATTCCCCTGGAGGAACGGGCGGACTTCGTGTTGGTGCGGATCTAGTAAGAAAGTTTAAGCCTAATGCAAAGTTGTGGGTAAGCTCACCAACATGGGCTAATCATAAAGGGATATTTACTGCAGCAGGTTTTGAAATAAATGACTATCCGTATTATAACTCTCAAACAAAAAAAGTTAACTTTGAGGAGATGATAAGCGCTCTTGATTGTATTCCGGAAGGCGACGTAGTTTTACTTCATGTCTGCTGCCATAATCCAACTGGTGCTGATTTGAATCAAGAACAATGGGATAGTATAGTAGAATCTGCAAAAATAAATAAGTGGATTCCTTTCCTAGATTTTGCTTATCAGGGCTTTGGTGATAGCATTGAAGAAGACAGAGTTGCTGTTGAAAAGTTTGCTGCGTCTGGAATAGATTTTTTATTAGCTAGTTCCTTTTCAAAGAACCTTGCTCTATATAATGAAAGAGTAGGAGCGCTAACAGTTATTAGCCCAACTAAGGAAGAGGCCAAAGTGGCTATGAGTCACATTAAAAAAATTATAAGAGTGAATTATTCAAATCCACCAGCGCACGGTGGGCTTTCGGCAAAGACAGTTCTAATAGATGTTGATTTAAGAAATCTTTGGCTTAGTGAATTATCAGAAATGAGAGAAAGAATAAAGAAAATGAGAAGCGCACTAGTTAATGGACTAATAAAAAGAGGGGTTGATCAAGATTTCTCGTATATTATTGATCAGCGCGGAATGTTTTCATTTAGCGGACTATCCGATACGGCTGTTATGGATCTAAAAGAGAACAAAAGCATTTATATTGTTAAGGGTGGTAGAATTAACGTAGCGGGTTTAACCTCTAATAATATAGACTATGTATGCGATTCAATTGCAGATACCATAAAGCAATAAGTAGGAAATAAATAATGACGGAAAAGAAAATTAGATGGATATGCGACGTATGTGGCTGGGTATATGACCCAGCTGTTGGTGACCCACATAGTGGGATATTACCGGGTACAGAATTTGAGGATATTCCGGATGACTGGGAGTGTCCGGAATGCGGTGTAGGAAAAGACGATTTTTCACCATTAGAAGATTAGTCATCAGGAAGACCAGGAGATACTTTAATTTTTTTTGACTTCATTACAAAGACAGACCCCGACTTAAGCCCTTTTTCTTTTTTAATATTTTTTGCAAGTGTATAAGTAACGTAAACGCTTTTTGCACTCCTTGCTTTTGAAAACCATGCAGCAACAGAAGCCGCCTGCATCAAAGTTATTTTATCTGGAGCCATCTTTTCTGGATGTCTTAATAAAACATGACTTCCTGTTGTTCCTGAAACATGAAACCAATAATCCGTATCAAGAGAATAAAACATGCTCAACTCGTCATTGTCCTCCGCTGTTCTTCCAGCGATAATTTCGAAGTCATTTTCCAATGAATATCTCCAAAAATTTTTATCAGATTTTTTGTTTTTCATAAAAATACCTTCATATACATGATAGTTTAATATATTTTATTGTCCATGTCTTCGATCAACCATTTTATTCAAAATAGACCCGTTCATTTAGCGCGGAGAGATGCATATTATCAAGAGGCAGTTAGTGTATTAAAAAATAAACAAAATCAAACAACTGCAATGCTTAGCGTTAGCTTTTATGATGAAATCTTATTTCTTCTAAAGGTAGCAAGACTTCACTCTAGATTTTGTATCAGGACGCTTGGTGAAAATGAAAATGATGAGCAGTTTGCAAATTTTGTGGATTTATTAGCAGGGAATACAAAAGCTGTATTATCTATGCTTCAGCTTCGGGATTTGGTTGCAAGAAATAGCTCATTTGATTTTTTAGGAACGAATAAAGCAACCGTAGGATTACACGCAGAGGAATACCAAAGAAGAGCAAATGATACTATTACTGCCCTAATGGCTACACTTAATTTAGCTGAAAGAACCTTTATTAATTTGAAAGAAAAAAATGCAGATAGTTTAGATAAGGAAGAAAAAAGTCGCTATAATAAGGCATATGATCATGTAAAAATATTAATAAAGAAAAGACAGCATTATTATACAATAGCCCCAAGCCTTGGGAAACTAACTGAACAATAAAATGTCTCTTAATTAATTTTACAGCTTTAAAAAATATCAGGAATCAGAAAGAATGAAGCTTTAGGAGAAAAAATGCTCGATATACGATTTATACGTGAAAACCAAGCGGCAGTTGAAGATGCATTAGGGCATCGCAACGCGGATAATAATTTAACCCACTTAATTGATCTTGATGATAAGAGGCGTAATATTATTATTCAGTCAGACGCATTAAAGGCCGAGAGAAATGCTTTCTCAAAGAAAATCGGGGAGCTTATTAAGCAGGGCTCTAGTGCGGATGAGGCTAAGGCTAATGTGAGGGAAATGGGAGATCAGATTTCTACTTTTGATGATGATCTAAGGGAAATCGAAAGAGATATAAGAGATCAGATTCTTTATATTCCTAATATACCAGCTAAAGATGTTCCAATTGGAAAGAATGAGGAAGATAATCCTGTAATACGAAGCTGGGGAGATCCAAAAAGTTTTGACTTTGAACCTGTAGCGCATTGGGATATTGGAGAATCACTAGGTTTATTCGACTTTAATAGAGGTGCAAAAATTGCTGGGTCAGGATTTCCATTATTTACAGGAAATGGTGCAAAACTAGAAAGAGCGCTTATTCAGTTTATGCTTGATTTGCATACGCAGGAACATGGGTATAAGGAGGTTTCACCGCCATTTTTTTGCAATAAGTATGCTATGACCGGAACAGGGCAGTTACCAAAATTTGAAGAAGATATGTATGCTATACCTCAAGATGGACTATATGCTATTCCAACTGCAGAGGTTCCAGTAACGAATTTATATGCTGATGAAATACTTGAGATGGATTTACCTTTATCTCATACAGCTTATACTCCTTGCTTCCGAAGAGAGGCGGGTGCAGCTGGTAAGGATACTCGAGGCCTGCAGCGATTGCATCAATTTGATAAAGTTGAATTAGTTAAGTTTACAAAGCCAGATCAATCAGAGCAAGAGCACGAAAGGTTAACTGCTCATGCAGAAGAAGTTTTAAAGCGCTTAGAATTACCATATAGAGTAATAGAGCTTTGTACTGGAGATCTTGGATTTAGTGCCGCAAAATGTTACGACATTGAGCTTTGGGCTCCTGCTCAGGAAAAGTGGATTGAGGTGTCATCTTGCTCTAACTTTAAAGACTATCAGGCAAGGAGAGCAAATATTAGATATCGAGATGAAAGTGGAAAAACAAAATTTGTTCATACTCTTAATGGATCAGGTGTTGCATTACCTCGACTAGTAATTGCTCTTTTAGAAAATAATCAGACAGTTAGCGGTAAAATTACTCTTCCAAAAGCTTTACATTCTTATATGAACGGTATGAAATTTTTGTCGTAGTTTTTCTATTTCAGTTCAATCGTTCAAGAACCCACCTTTTATTATACCAAAAATATTGCTCTGGGGAGGCGTAAATCTCTTTATCAAAGACATGCATGAGTTCCGACATCATTTTTTTTATATCCTCATTTTTATCAAGAGCAGCATCTGGATTAATAGGCTTTAATATAGTTGCCTCGTGTTGAAGCCATCCATTTCTTCGAATAATAAATGGTATTATGGGGCAGGTACAACTTTTAGCAAATGCGGCGGTACCTGATCCCAAGTTTGCTGTTCCTCCAAGAAAAGATATTTCTTGACCAGGACGAGGATTTCTTACATCTGGTAAAATAATAAAAACTTCTCCATTATTAATTCTTTGAATTATCTTTTTTAAAGAAGATCTATCATTGAATAATACATCCAGATTGAATGCGGCTCTTTTTTTATTTAAGTAGGCATCAGTTAGGTGGTTTTTTTGACGTCTTGCGATGGAGAAAATAGGGAAGCCAAGCAAATCTAAAGTAACACCAGAAAGATCCCAATTTCCCATATGAATTGTTGATAAAATAGCACCTTTATCCTTAACAATACTTCTTATTGAGGAAAGAGATTTTCCTAAATCAGATTCTTTTGCTTTTTTTTCTGTTAGACTATTTATTCTTATAAGTTCAATTGCGTTAAAACAGAGATTTCTCCAAGAAATCCAAGCGATATAGCATATTTCTTTTTTGCTATACTTATCACCAGTAACCTCAATAATTCTTTTTAAAGCTTCTTTTTTCCTAAATTTAAATATTTTATGAAATATAAAAGCGATTAACCAGCCAAGTAAAAGAGCTAGGCGAAGGGGTATAATAGAAAGCAAGAAACCAAAAATTAAAAGAACATAGTATTCAATATAATGTTTTATTGGGTGTTTAATATCTCCTTCTCCTTCTTTCAATGGGGCTTTTTAAGGGCTTACTACTTACTTTAAATGTAGACTCTATCCCGTTAATATTTTCTTGTAGTTCATCTATGAATTTATTTGAAGGGTTAACCTTGTAAATCCCTTCTGCTTCCATTTTAACAGTTTTTCCATTTATACATTTTATATCAAAATAAACAGGCGTCTCCCCGCTATATTTTTTTGCAATTGATTTAATATTAAGAAGCTTCTCATCATTTATATCTTTTTCATTTAAATGAATAATGATTCTTTCTCCAAAAATTTTAGGTGAATCCGTAAGGTTAAACAACTCAAGTACTTGAAGCTTTTTATCACCACTATCTTCTTCAAGAATCGAGCCCCCAATCATAACTAATGATTCATCTTCAACTAACCCCCCAAATTTTTCATAGGAATTAGGGAACATGACAGCGCTTGTCGTTCCATCAAGTGTTTCAATACGAAATACAGCCATTGGCTGCTCTTTTTTAGTATATAGCTTTCTAACGTCTGTTATCATTCCTCCTATACGAACAGGCGTCTCCCTATCATATTTAATGATATCTTTTATTGAATGCGTTTGACAATTTTCTAACTCCCATTGATATATTTTTAAAGGATGACCAGAAACATAAAAACCAATTAGCTCTCTCTCATCAGCAAGCATTTTTATATTATCCCATTCTTGATAATCAGGCAGGTCTTCATCAGGAATTGATTCTTTTTCATCATCAAAAAATGTTGTTTGTCCGGATAATGTATCTCTAGTTTTTTCAGAAGCCCGACTTAATGCCATATCAATACCATTAAACAATCTAGATCGATTCTTATTACAAAAATCAAAGGCACCAGATTTTATTAAGCCCTCAATCATTCTACGATTTGGACTTTTCATCCTGATGCAAAAATCTATAAATCCCTGAAAGGAGCCATTATCATCCCTCTCTTTTACAATTTCATCAGATAGCCCTTCTCCAACTCCTTTTATTGCTGCCATTCCAAAACGTATATTTCCATTTCCAGCGGCATTAAAGCGTCCAATAGATTCATTAACACAAGGTGCCAACACATTAAGACCTATATCTGTAGTATCCGAAATTATACTTGTAAGCTTATCAGTATTATTCATCTCAGATGACAAAAGAGCTGCCATGAATTCATCTTGATAATGAGCTTTTAGCCATGCAGTTTGATACGCAATCATTGCATAACCAGCAGAATGGGATTTATTAAATCCGTATTCAGCAAATTTTTCAATATTATCAAATATTGTACTCGCTAATTTTGCATCAATAGAATTAACCGTTCTGCATCCACGAATAAATGCTTCTCGTTGTGATGATAGCACATCAGCTTTCTTTTTACCAATTGCTCTCCGAAGGAGATCTCCTTCAGCTAAAGTAAACCCTGCCAATACCTGAGCTGCTTGCATAATTTGTTCTTGATACACCATTATTCCATAAGTTTCCTCAAGAATAACCTCCAATAGTTCATGGTCGTATTTAACAACTTCCTCGCCATGTTTTCTTTTAGCAAAGGTTGATATAAATTGCATAGGTCCAGGACGATATAAAGCGATAACAGCAATAATATCCTGAATACAATCAGGAGAAACAAGGCGTAATGTTTCTCTCATACCAACAGATTCTAACTGAAACACACCGATTGTATCTCCTCTTGCTAATAGATCATAGACCTTAGGGTCTTGAAGAGGAAGTTTCTCAGGATTTATTTCAACACCATGGTTACGCTTAATAAGAGTGCATGTTTCATATATAACCGTCAGGTTCTTTAAACCCAAGAAATCCATCTTTAAGAGTCCAATTGCTTCGCTTGCATCTTTATCAAACTGAACAACAGTTAAGCCTTCTTTTTGATCCTTTGTTAGAGGAATAATATCGATTAATGGCTGCTCCCCAATAACAACACCCGCCGCATGCATACCAGTATGTCGAGGGAGGCCTTCTAATAATCTGGCATATTTCATTATTCTTAAGGCGTCAGATTCACTTTCAGTTGCTTTCTTAAAATCAGGATTTTCATCAAGCGCTTTTTTTATTGTCATTCCAGGTGTTTCCGGAATCATTTTTGCTAATCGATCGCAATAAGATAGACTGACCTCAAGAACTCTCCCTAAATCACGAATCAGTGTTTTTGCTCCTAATGTTCCGAATGTTATTATTTGAGCAACACAGCTATCACCGTATTTTTCTCTTACATATTTTATAACGTCTTGTCTTTTAGTTGGGCAAAAATCAATATCAAAATCTGGAGGAGATACTCTATCTGGATTTAAAAATCGTTCAAATATTAAACTATATTCTAATGGATCAACAGTTGTTATAGAAAGACAATAAGAAATTAGTGAGCCTGCCCCTGATCCACGGCCTGGCCCAACAGGTATATTACATTCTCGAGAGTATTGGATAAAGTCTGCAACAACTAGAAAGTAGTTTATGTAATTAGTCTCTTTGAGGACGCTAATTTCATAATAAAAGCGCTCCTTGATTTCTTCTTCATGCTTATTCTTTGGACTATCTATATCTTCAATTTTATACAGCTTTTTCAAGCCTTTTTTTGCTAGAGATATTAAATAATCAGCTCCTGATTTATATTTCTCAGGAATAGGAAAGATTGGAAAGTGTAAATCTTCAGCTTTTTTAGGATTATCAGAGGTGCTCAAAGAAAATTCTACATTGCATCTATCTGCAATTTTAACAGTATTTGTAATTGCATCGGGGTAATCTTTAAATAGTTCATACATTTCAGTTTGGCTTTTTAAATAAAGCTGGTTACCTAAATAACGAAACCTATTTGGATCTGCTACAAGCATTCCTCTTTGCAGACATGTTAATATATCATGAGCTTCAGCGTGTTCTTGTTTTAAGTAATGAACATCATTAGTTGCTACAATTGGAATACCTGTTTTTTTTGATATTTTAATTAGATTATCATTTGTAGACTTTTGTTTATTCGCAATTTCAAACCATTTTTCATCATTAGCTTCCATATCTTTAATATTCGGAAGTCCATGGTATGTTAATTCTAAATAAAAGTTATTTTCTCCAAATATATCTAGGTATTCTAATGCTAACTCTTCTGCTTTTTCTAAATCACCTATACTGCATGCCTCATTAACCTCTCCTCTAAGGTCGCCGGATAGAGCAATGAGTCCCTCAGAATACATAGATAGTAATTTTTTATCTACCCTTGGCTTATAGTATAATCCTTCTAGGTGCGCTCTTGATATTAGTTTAACTAGGTTTTCATACCCCTTTTGATTTTCCGCGAGTAAAACAAGACTCATATTATTTCTTTGACTACTACGCTCTTCTATTCCGTATCTAGCCACATATGTGTCACAACCTATAATAGGTTTTATATCAGCTGATTTAGCCGCTTTATAAAATTCAACCGCCCCAAAAAGTACAGCATGATCTGTAATAGAGATATGGCGCATTCCTAATTTTTTGGCTTCATAAACAGCATCTTTTATTTTAATTGTACTGTCTAGTAGACTGTAGCTACTATGAAGATGAAGATGACAAAAATCAGGTTGTTTCATAATTAGTTCTTCGTAGTTTTAGGCACATGCAATGGTATTAACTTCCAACCCAATTGATGGATAGTTCTTAGTATTTTTTTATAAAAAATCATTATTACAATAGTTACTTAAAAAATATAAAAAGCCAATATTAAATAAATTTTATGAATCAATTTTAGATTATCATTATTTTTTTGATAATTAAAAAATATTAAATTAATGCTTAACATACACTATATTTTGTGTACTACTTCACTTAATATACAATATAAACCCGTTTTGAAGTCTTCTAGTTTTTCTAGAGTTACGGAAAAGCGGATAAAAAAGGAGAGAGTATTATGTCAGACTTAATTAGTAATGCAGCATCTGGTTTAGGAGGTATCCTAAAATCACTTGGTGAGATTCTATTAGGATTAATAGGTCTTGCTATTTTGGCTGAGGTAGCATTTGGTGCTGGCGCAATACCAGGGATGAATGTCGCAAGTAACCTTGTTGGTTTATTAAATCAGGTTGCCGGAGGACAGGGTCTTATTGGTCTTGTAGCTTTATTAATTCTTCTTGGCATTTTGCGTAAATAAGTTTTTTACGCTAAGAAGAGAAACCCGCCAATTCGGCGGGTTTTTTTATAGAATCTTTAGCTTAGGCATATCCTGAATATCAACACTACCAACAGCTTTTCCATCAATATCTATAACGATTAAGTCATCCACATTATTTTCTTCATAAAGTTTTAGCGCATCAATTGCTAGCATTTCAGGGCTCAGAGTTATTGGATTAGTAATCATAACTTTATTTACAGATAAGTCTATTAGGTTTGGAGTTTCTATGAGATGTCTTCTTAAATCTCCATCCGTTAGTATTCCCTCTAGCCTGCCATCTAAATCTATGACTGCTACACTTCCAGATTTAGCATCTGTTATTGAAATAATAGCTTCTCGTACAGTTTTTTCACTTAGCACGGTTGCAAATCTTTTTCCTGTTCTCATAATATCTTTTATGCGAAGCAATAGGGTTCGACCTATAGCGCCACCTGGATGTCTTTCGGCATAATCCTTTAGCTTAAATCCTCTAGCCTCTAAAACAACCATAGCAATTGCATCGCCAATAGCTAATGTTGCCGTTGTGCTTGCTGTTGGTGCCATATTAAAAGGACAGGCCTCTTTTGGAACTGATGTATTAATAATGAAGTCGCTAAATTGCCCTAATTGGCTACTTGCATCGGATGTTAGGGCGATTATTGGAATGCCTCTTCGCTTAATTGGCGGAAGTAAAGCAGACATTTCATCTGACGCACCAGAGTAACTAATCGCAATAACAATATCATTTTCAGCAAGCATTCCAAAATCACCATGCATAGCTTCAATTGGATGCATTACAGCCGCTAACGTTCCGGTACTATTAAATGTAGAAACTATTTTATTACTGATATGCCAATTTTTTCCTATTCCAACTACTACTACTTTACCGTTTTTATTAAGGGATTCGATTATTGCTTCTATAGCATGGTTAAAGGATTCGTTAAGCTGATTAGATATTGCATCTAATCCTTCTCTTTCAATATTTAATACTTTTTGTGCATTGGGCAAGAAAGTCATTTTTTATTCCCTATTTTTTACATAATTACATAATAATAGAACTAACAATAGAAATTTATTTATTCAATAATTGTTTATTTTTAACCAAAAAAAAGATTTATTAGCAAATAAAGGTCTTAATTATGAAGTTAATATATATTTTATTATCATTTATTTTTTCTACAACAGTTTATTCGCATTCGGTTAAACAGGCTAGATTAGATGAGGCAAAGCGATCTATGGAGCAAAGATATTGGCAAGAACAGATTCAGTTAAGCAAAGGAACGGTTGAGGCCCTTGAGGAAGAGCAAAATATAATAAAACAAGAAATTATTGCTCTTCGTAATGAATTATATGAATCAGCTAAGCAAATAAATGATCTTAAAAAAAATTCTGAAGAAATTTATATCTGTATTAATAAGCTCGATAACTTATTAAATAAGGAAGTGTCTTTAGATGAAAAAAATATATCTGGACGAGAGCATGTTGTAGAGACAGGACATACTTTATCTGCTATTGCTCTTGCTTATGGAGCAAGTGTAGATGAAATAAAAAGAGTTAATAATTTATCAAATGATAATATTTATGTTGGTCAGAAGTTGTTTATACCTGAATAAAATTACAATAACTGCTTGCATGGTCGTTGTTTATCACTATTATCGCGCGTTCATTACAAGGTAGAGTGTTAAGCTGAGTGGCTAATCTTTCATATGTAATATAACTTATTAAAGAATGAACAAACAGGCGCAAGGCCTTTGTTAAAAATTATGGAATCAATAAACGAAACAAATACCGAAATTAATTCTGCTATGGACGAGTTGTATAGCAGTACACTTGAAAATTTTATAGAAGGAACAATTATTAAAGGAACTATTGTTGGTTTAAACAATAATGATGTTGTAATTGATATTGGTTATAAATCCGAGGGAAACATATCCATTAACGAGTTTAGCGATCTTAGTGAAGACCCGGTTGGAGAACATGTAGAGGTTTTTCTTGAACAGCTAGAAGACGATGACGGCGCTATAGTAATAAGCAAGAAGCGTGCTGAGCAACAACAAGCTTGGGATTATGTTGTAAATGAATGTAAAGAGGGAAGTCTAGTCGAGGGAGTCATTCGAAACGCAGTTAAAGGTGGATTCATTGTTGATGTAGGCGTTGAAGCATTTTTACCGGGTTCACAGTTAGATGTAATGCCAATACGTAATCCTGAAGAGCATGTTGGAAAGACTTATGAATTTCGTATTTTAAAAATTAATTTAGATCGAAAAAATATTGTTGTATCGCGAAGAGAGTTAATTGAAGAATCTAGAAAAGAGTCCAGAAGAAAGGTTATGTCAGAAATTCAAGTTGGACAACTACGCCCAGGTGTAGTTAAAAATATTACCGACTTTGGCGCATTTGTAGATCTAGATGGAATAGATGGGCTATTACATGTTACAGATATGACTTGGGGACGAATCAACCATCCATCTGAGCTGTTAAAGATTGGTGATAAGCTTAATGTTATGGTTCTTGATATTGATATGCAAAAAGAGCGTATAAGTTTAGGTCTTAAACAAACAATAGAAAATCCTTGGGAGGATATTGAGTCACGATATCCTATGGGTGCAAGAGTACATGGTAAGGTAGTAAATTTAGCTCCATATGGTGCATTTATTGAATTAGAAGAAGGTGTAGAAGGATTAGTTCATGTGTCAGAAATGTCATGGACTAAGAGAGTGCAACGCGCCGCAGATATGCTTAGTTTGGGGCAAGAAGTTGATGCGGTTGTTCTAGCTGTTAGCACGGAAGATAAAAAGATTTCATTGGGAATGAGACAAACAGAAGAAAATCCTTGGGAAATTGTTGCTGGTAAATATCCAATTGGTACAGCAATAACAGGTAAGGTAAGGAATTTCACTGCATACGGAGCATTCGTTGAGATTGAAGAGGGGGTTGATGGAATGATCCATGTTTCTGATATGTCTTGGACAAGAAAAGTTAATCATCCCTCAGAAGTTTTAAAGAAAGGCGACGAAATCACCTCAGTTGTTATGGAAATAGATTCAGCAAATCAACGAATTTCTCTTGGTTTAAAACAAGCGCAAGAAGATCCTTGGAATGATATTGCTGAAAGGTATCCAGTTGGAATGAAAGTTGAAGGAAAAGTCACAAAGACATCTTCATTTGGAGCATTCGTTGAGATTGAAGAGGGGGTTGATGGCTTAGTTCATATTAGCCAAATCTCAGATGATCATGTTGAAAAAGTTCAGGATAAATTAAACGTAGGCGATTCTATCGAAGCTAGAGTTGTTAAAGTTGACGCTAAAGAACATAGAATAGGATTAAGTATTAAAGCAGCTGAAGTATCCGATGATGAATTTAAAGTTGAAGAAGAAATGTTAGAAGGATTACAAGCCGGAGAAGATATTGTTAATTTATCTGGCGCATTTAGCGATGCATTAGATAGTGAGTCAGAAGAATGGCATCCTGGTGAATCAGCAAAAACCGAAGAATAGGTTTATATTAAACTTCATATTAACCCGCTTATTTTCAAGCGGGTTTTTTTGTGACTTAATATAAAAATTATGCCTAAATAGAATATAATACTTAATATGAATAAGGAATAATTAATGAATATTGATGAACAAATTAACATTTTAACTTCAGGTAGTGTTGATTTTATTTCGAAAGAAGTGCTTAAAAATAAATTACAGAATGCAAAAAAATCAGGTAAAGGCTTAAGGATAAAATATGGAGCAGATCCTTCTGCACCAGACATTCATTTAGGTCATGTTGTAGGATTAAATAAACTTCGTGAATTTCAGGATTTAGGTCATATAATAATCTTTATTATTGGTGATTTTACCGGGATGATAGGCGATCCATCCGGGCGATCTAAAACTCGTAACCCTTTAACAAAAGAACAAGTTAAAGAAAACGCACAATCATATAAAGACCAGGTTTTTAAAATTCTGGATCCAAAAAAGACGGAGGTTAGATTTAACTCAGAGTGGTGTGGAGAGATGAGGTTTGATGATGTTATTAGATTATCATCTCATATTACTGTTGCTCAAATGTTAGCTAGAGAAGATTTCGCAAAACGATATGTTAATAAAGAACCTATAAGTATGGTCGAGTTTATGTATCCATTAGTCCAGGCATATGATTCGGTAATGGTTGAAGCCGATGTGGAGTTAGGAGGAACGGATCAATTATTTAATTTATTATTAGGTCGTGAATTACAAAAAGTTTTTGGACAAGAACAACAATGTATAATTACACTTCCTTTGATTGAGGGTTTAGACGGCGTTAAAAAAATGAGTAAAAGTTTAAATAATTATGTTGGTATAAATGAATCTGCAAAAGAAATTTACGGTAAAGTTATGAGTATACCTGATGAATTGATGTGGAAATATTTTTCGTATGTAACTCGCTTCTCAAAACAAGAAGTAAACAAATTAAAGACATCGGTAGAAGGGGGAAATTTACATCCTCGTGAGGCTAAAGATAAGCTTGCTAAATCAATTGTTACAAGGTTCGTTGGGGAGAAGGAAGCAGATCAGGCTTCGGATGAATTTATTAGAGTTTTTACAAATAAGGAATTACCACAAGATCTTCCTGAACTTGAAATAGATAAAGAAGAAATTGGTTTATTAAACTTAATGGTTAAAGCAAAATTAGCCAATAGCAATAGTGAGGCAAGACGACTAATAAAACAAGCGGCGGTTCGAATTGATAATCAGATCATTAACGACGAAAAATTAATACTGCTTCCAAAAGATGGAATGGTCGTCCGGTCAGGTAAAAGAGGGTTTATAAGAATCAAAACTAAATAGATTGGAGCGCTTTATGGCTGGTCATAGTAAATGGGCAAATATAAAACATAAAAAAGGAAAAGCTGATGCTGCCAGAGCAAAAGTTTTTAGTAAAATCTCAAAAGAAATAATGGTAGCTGCTTCTGGAGGAGGAGGAAATCTAGACGATAACATCCAGTTAAGAGCCTTGGTTCAAAAAGCTAAGAGCGTATCAATGCCAAAAGATAATATTGAAAGAGCAATTAAAAAAGGAACAGGCGATCTTGAAGGAGGAAAACTTGAAGAGGGTTCTTATGAGGGATATGCAGCAGGTGGAGTCGCCGTAGTTGTTAAAGTTTTAACAGATAATAAAAATAGATCAGCAGCAGCAGTCAGACATGCTTTTAGTAAAGCCGGAGCTAATATGGCGGAGCAAGGAGCAGTAAGTAGGATGTTTCAGAGAAAAGGACAAATAATTATAAATAAAAATCAATCAGAAGAAGATGCTCTAATGGAGATCGTCCTTGATTCTGGTGCGGAAGATTTAAAAGTAACAGATACACAATATGAAGTTCTTACTGACCCATCTGATTTTGATATTGTGTCAGATGTTTTAACAAACACAGGAATTGATATGGAATCATCTGAGATAACACTTATACCAACAATGATAAGTGAAGTAAATAATGCTGATCAAGCTCGATCTATTATGAAGTTCATTGATGCATTAGAGGAAATTGATGATGTGCAGGATGTGTATTCAAATTTTGATATCTCTGATGAAGTAGCTAAGATTATTAATGAAGAAACAGTATGATTACTAATCCTTATCGAATTTTAGGAATTGACACGTCTCTACGTTCAAGTGGAATTGGTGTAATAGAGGTTAATAGCAGTAAAATATCGGCTATTGCTTATGGACGTATTCACAATAAGTCAACAGAACCACACTCTATTTGTTTAAAACAAATTTATAATTCCATTAGAGATATAATAAATGAACATATGCCCAATTATGTAGCGATTGAGGGAGCGTTTTTTTCTAAAAATGCGAAAACAGCTATGATACTTGGTCAGGCACGAGGAGCTGCTATTACGGCCTGTTCACAATCTAATTTACCTATTACAGAGCACTCTCCAAGGAAGGTGAAACAGGCGGTAACAGGAAGTGGATCTGCCCAAAAAGATCAGGTAGCAAAGATGGTTATGCAATTGCTGGGTTTATCTGAGCAACCTCAGGAAGATGCAGCGGATGCACTTGGTATTGCTATTTGTCATTATCACCAATTAAGTTTACCGGAACCACTTAGATCTCCGTTAATATAAGATATAGTTATGAAAAAGATCATCCTTCTTCTGGGTAATATTGGAAATTATAAAAACTGGATATATTTTTACTAATCTATATTGAAATTAATGACTCGTATCTAATCGAGTGCCTTTTTGCTGACCGATTTCAGATAAAAGTTCATTAAACCATAACTCATCAATGTTAAATGGCTTTCCTCCAGCAATACGATTAAACTCTATAGCTCGTAATGTATTAGACTGATCTTCATCATGGCCAACAACGCCACTAATTCCTTTTAAAGCTGATTCTATTGCAATATCTGCACAAGCTTTAATTAGCTCAAGATCTTCTTTATTTGATGCTGCGGCACGAGCATAGTATCCAGATTTTTGAATAAGAACTTTTTCTGCTCCAATTAATTTAGCAAATTGTTTTCCAAACCAGGCTCCAGGATTTACGGCATCTAATTTAATATGTCCAAACGCATCACGAGGAATTTCTTCTCCAGCATTTTCCATTTCTTTTACGATAGAATTTACTCCAGCTCCTTCAGATATGAAGATATTCACATTATCAATATCATTCATAATTTCTCTTAATCGTGCTGCTTCTGAGTTCAAATCTATCGCCATCTCTGGAACATAAATAGCATGAATGTCTTTTCTCACTTTAGATAAACCTATCTCTGTTAAGAAATCCATATTAAAAAGTTTTTCTCGGTATACCTTTGCTGTATATGCTGTTAACCAACCACAATTTCTACCCATTACTTCATGAACGATTAGCATTCTAGGATTAGCATTATGCTCGGCTACAACATTATGAAAGTAATCCGCTCCTTCTTCTGCGGCAGTCCATGCTCCAAGTGATTGTTTTATAGGATATACATCGTTATCAATCGTCTTTGGAAGCCCAACAACATTTAGTTTATAATTATTTTCTGCTAAATAGTCCGCAAGATCCGCTGCAGTTGTATTGGTATCGTCTCCACCTATAGTATGTAAAACATCTACCTTATCTTTTACTAATTGGTTAGCAGCAACAGCTAATGGATCCTCGCCAGATTTAATTAATCCTCTATTTTCACAATCTTTCTTATTTGTAAGTTTAACCCTGCTATTACCAATTGGACTCCCACCATGAGTATATAAAATATGTGCGTTTTTACGCATATCCGAAGTAACATCGATGGATTCACCTAATAGAAGTCCCTTGTAACCACTAGTATATGCAATAATTTCTATATTGGGTTCGCTATCATTATAACCCTCAATTAATCGTCCAACTGCACTTGATAAACACGGTGCTAATCCGCCAGCTGTTAATAATGCAACTTTTTTTATACTCATTTTTTTATCCTTTTTTAAAAGTTAACTGATATTAGCGTTCTAATTTTTTCTAATCAATACCGCTATATTCTTTTATTGATAGCATAATCATCTGTACAAGAGAGTCTACGAATCATAAAATTAATTTAAATAATTAATTATCACTTAAACGAAGGAAGAATTATGAATTTCTTATTAACAAAAAATGCTTCCCCATTCTTTAGGTGGCTAAGCTTATGTCTTGCGTTACTAATACCATTTTTAATTATAACATGGGAGTACTTTCAGCGTGGATTAAGCTCAGATACAAGCGGAATTACATATGTTATTTTTGCAATTTTTATTTTTGGATTTTTAGCATCTGTTTTTAATTCAGCTAGAATTTCAAAGGAATCTTATGAGTTAAAACAAATCGCTAAAAATCGGTCATTTGATACTAATAAAGATGGTGTACACGGCTTATTTAAGCAGGCTAAGTTAGCCATAGATCAAGGAGATCAAATAGATTTTAGTATTCTTCTAACATCTTATTCAGCTAAAATGGCTGGTAGAGTACGAGGTGTAGGAACAACGGCTGGAATTTTAATAACTGTTGGATTATTAGGAACAGTAATCGGTTTAATTTTAACAATTAATGGAATCAGTTCTGTCCTAGGCGCAGCAGGGGAAGACTATTCTGCTATGATTGGTGGATTAAATGATACCGTTCAAGGAATGGGAACAGCCTTTTATACTACTTTTTTTGGTGGTTTGCTTGGTGGAGTTATTTTAAAGGCTTTAGCGGCAGAAAATGAGAAGACGGCAAATCGTCTAACAGCAGACTGTTTGGAATTAGGTGAATTATGGATTATGCCCATGAGTAGAACACTTGCATCTAAAATTGCGGGTAATCTGCAAACAGAAGTACTTGGATTAATGAATGTCTTAAGAGATCTTGGAGATGGTATAGCTAAAACGTCAGAAGTAATTGAGCAGAACAAAATTATTATGGATAGACAGTTCGCAAATCTTGTATCCGAAGCAAAGGCTGAAATGAGTCAAAGCTTACAGACCGGATTAAGTGAAATGGTTACTGGATTTGAATCTATCGTTTCAACAATTGAATCAGGTCACCAGCCTATAAAAGACAAGATGACTGAGTTATCCGATGCTATTGGAAGCGCTGCATCTGCCACATCTGATGCCGTGGAAGAGACTAAAAACGTTCAAAATAAGATTCTTGATGGCAGAGCTTTAGAGCTTGCTAATAAGCTTAGTGCTGCGGCTGGTTTAATAGAAGAATTTATTGATGAAAGTGAAGATGAATTAGATTCGGATAACGATATTAATGATTGATAAATTTATCCCGGCAAAAGATGAGCAAGGTATATTTGAGACATTCTCAGATTTAGCCCTTTGTACATTAGCAATAACTCTTGTAATGCTATCGCTACTAGCTACAAATATTGGCCAGCGAATTAATATTCAGATCAGCGAAAATCAGTTTAATATGGATTCAGCGCCATTACGTTCATATATTGGAGTATCAAGCTCAGCAGATGGAAGTCAACCGCTTGTACATTTCTTGGACGCTGATGTAATTGATAAATTAACTGCCTATAAAGATGCATTAACTCAGTCAAGAATAGTTAACTTACCTTCTGGAAGAACTATGCCTCTTGTAGATTTTTTATTACTATCACCGGCCATTGTTCCTGGTATTGACCAGCAAGGATTATCCACAATAAGTCCGTTGCCAAAGACATGGGAGGCAGATGTTGTAATTCCAAATAATGATAATTACATCATAAAAGAAGGATTAAGTAAGGAATTAATAAAAACCTTATTTCCGACGCGTTACCTAGATGAATCTTTAAAAAGAAGTAGGATATATATTGAGAGTTTTGTTAGATCAGAAAATGATAATAAAAAATACTATATAGTGATTGGACACGCAGCCTATCCATTACCGGAAGCTATTGAGAACGGCTCGCTAGATTGGTTAAGATCATTTGAGTCTGGAACAGCAGATATTTATTATCTTGGAGATGTAACCAAATATAATAAGAGTTTTCTAAATAAAAGGCATGAGTATTTTTATAACAATGGGTTCTTATCATGCGCAGAAAGCTATGTAGATTTTTTGAGTTATTCTGATAAAACCTCTTCAGTAAAAAATATAAAACCTTTAATAGAATATAATATGCTCCCATTAATTAAACATTCAACTGCATGGAATAGTTATATTGAGACACAACTTAAAGCAGATGCTGATCCGCCTGCATGGTTTTATAAGGGATTTCTGGTTCCTTTAGGTTTTGATAGAATGGTTATGGATATACCTGAGGTTCAATAATATGCGAATAAAAGAATATATAAGTAATTTAATAGTCTATTTTTCATTAGGCTTATTAATATTTCTATCTGGTTGCGCTTCTTTTGAGTTAAAATCATTTCCTGAGAAAGCAGAAATATATGAGGAAGATAAAAGAATTGGCGTGACACCTTATCGATTTGAGCAATTTTCAGGTGAAAGAAAGTTTACACTGAAAAAGCAAGGTTACGTAGAAAAAGAGTTAACCATATCCTCATTAAGTTCAAAAAACTCGGATATTAAATTAGAAGAAGTTAAAAGCACAACGATTAATACTGTTCCAACAAATGTCCGAGTTATTCGCACAAGAGATAGTATTGAGTTAGGAAGAACATCTTTAAGCTTAATACTATCAAGACCTGAAGTCGTAGTCCTGGAAAAAGAAGGATATAAACCTTATCCCATAACATTAGATCCAAATCAAACTTATCGAATTGATTTAGAACCACTAGAAGGGTTTAAATCAGTATTTTTTATGACAACACCGGAAGGAGCAGAGATAAGCGATAGAAGTGTCGGTGATATAATCTCAAAAACACCGTCTTTAGTAAGCGCTCAAGAAGGAACAGAATTCGAGTTTAATATGAAGGGTTTTCAATCTTCATTTTATATGATAAATAAACGCTCTCCTGACAGAGTATTTGTAGATTTAATTCCTGTTCCACGTGTTACAATTGATAGCCTTTTTGGCTCCGAAATTTTTGGGGCAGCCGGAGGAGAAAAGTTAGGTGAAGTACCTTATACAGAATTGATAAAAGAGGTACGTGCATTTGAAGTACGTAAATCAGGTTACTATCCAAAGACCGTAACATTATCACCAGATTCACCATCAGAAATTTTTGTTAAACTTGATCAAATACCCTTAAAAAGAATTGTAACAATTCCTGAAGGAGCAACAGTTGCTAGAATAGGTCAGACTCAAACCCTAGGGACTACACCTATAAATATACTTGCTGGATCTGAGAGATTAATAGAAATTTCATACGAGGGATATGCTAGACGAGTTATAGGAATTGGTCCCGATTCACCCGATGAACTAGTAATTAAATTGGATTTATTAGCAAAAGATAGATTAATTTTAGAGGGAATACAGGATGCTACTTTTGAAATTTATTAAAATTTTTTTTATTTTAATCATATCTTCCTTAATTGTAAATGGAGATGGAAACCATGCACAATCTGGAGACGTTAGTTCATCAGAACCATTTTTAGTAACAATACCCTTTAGTGGTATTACTGATATAAGCGGAGCAAATGGTAGTGAATTTAATCCTAATGGAGGACATGGTTTAATTGTTAACGGAAATCATTATAGGTCAGGAGTAAATCATCCAGTTATTTATAGGGGTGGCTCTGGAGCATTAGTTGTAAATACGGAAGCTCCACATGGAGGATCTGGATTATCTTTAAGTAATTGGAATTTCATTTCAACAAATATTACTTATGTTGGTGGATCCGGAGGAATAAGCTTTGCATTAGATGGCAATTCATTTGGTCAAACTGGACATGGTATCGAATGGGATGTTAGCTCAGGAAATAATTCTTCTCTAAGCTTAGTAGGCGGAACGGTTTCAAATGGTATTGACATCATCTCCGCTGCAGGATCTATATTAGATTTATCTTATACCAATTCCTCTATTTTTGGGGGTATTGATAAAACAGGATCTGGTATATTAAATATAAATAGCCGTGATATAAATTCATTGGAAGATTTGGATATACAAGATGGCTTGGTAGTATTCACAGATAATCTTACTGTTGAATCAGCAGAGCATATTAACCTCTCAAGTACTAGCTCATCCCTAGTTGCATCTAATGGCATTTTTTTAGTTGGTGGAATTTCAGGCTCTGGAACTGTAGAGGTTTACAACGATATGGAGATATCAGGCGTATTAAATGGTTCATTAAAAGTAGATTTAGTCTCCCCATCAAATTCGTTAACACTGCAGAGTGGCTATAATATTAGTGGAGCCACTTTTAATGCTGATGGCGTGCAAGATAGTTTGATTTTTCCCAATAGTGGAATTTATAATGCAGAAAACTTAGGAATGGAAACAGTTTTCCAAGACTTTGAATTTATTCAGTTATCCGATGTAGGGGATACATGGGAATCATCAACATCTTTTAGTTACCAGGTAGATGGGGGAGTTAGTTCAGATGACGTTATTGCATTTGCTTCTTCAGGAACATACTCGTTCGATGATTTTATTTCTATATCAAATAATATATCAGGATTTGAAAGCTACGGTCTTTCATCAGGAGACGATATATGGATTGCAAAAGTTAATGATGTTAGCTTAGGGGGCTCTATTGGAGGAAGAAGTGGAGAAGATACGATTTCATTTTTAGAGTACAGACCAGACTCAACAGAGATAGGATCTAACTACATTGATTTTGAAGGTGCTCTTTTAGAAAGCGGAACAAATACTTGGCATAATACATCTGATTATTCACAATTACAGTTTATTGATGGTTCTAATGGAGAATGGACATTATCTTATGTAAGTAATACTATTGGTATATCTGCAAGCGCGGTATCTAATAATATTTCATCAGGGTATTATAGAAACTTCGATCATGTGAAGTTAACAGAATATGACGATACATGGAATATTACTCCTGGAGAAAATAATCTTATATCAATTGATGGAAGATCAGGAATAAATACGCTTTCGGGCTCTTTATCCTCCTCCTTATCTGTTGGTTCTACTTATAATAATTTTGATTACATAGAGCTATCCGACCCAAGTAATAATTGGACTGTAACACCTGGAGATACGAATCTCCTAAGTATTAAAGCATTACATACAGGCGTCGATTATCTATCTTATATTGGAACTGATCCACAGATAACAAATTCCTTAATGATGGGTGATAGTAGGTTTTACCAAGGGTTTGATCAGGTAAATTTAAATATAGGTAATGATCAATGGAGAGCAACAACAAACGATCTTAGTATTTTGATTAATGTAGATGGAGGCTCTGGATCTGACTTACTTTCATATATAGATTATGAGAATGATATAAATGTTTTTTCTAAGGCAACACATCTCGATACTCGTTATTTTAAATTTGAGGAAATTGAGTTATCAACTTATAATGATACTTGGCTTTATTCAAATGATGATTCTAGCTTAGTGTTAATTGACGGAGAAGACGGAGAAGACGAACTTTTAATTCAGGGCATAGGAAGTCTGATTTGGAACCAAAATCATGCCGGAAGATATAGTAGTTTTGAAAGATTACTCTTAGATAATTCAACACTTTCATTTAGTGATTACGATCTTGGTGGCATAAGCGATATTATTCTCGATAATAATACTGTATTAGATCTAGAGGACGGGTCATTAAATATTCCAGGTATTTATCAACATAATGCTAGTTCCATATTGTTAATGAACGCCCTAACTAACTTTAATGTAATACCTCGTTTATCTGCTAACCAAATAAATTTTAATTCTGGATCGATTATACAGTTTTCTGGCGATGCATCCTCATTTGCTGTTGGTAATAGATATACAAATTATGTAGCTCAAGCTAATGCAATGATAGAGGTTGATAATAATTTATTTAGTAATAATCCTGGAGTCATAGATGTTAAAGATTGGTATATTGATTCTGAAAGTTTATATGTAATTTTTGATCGACGTTCATTAACGGATCAAAATTATGGATTTAATGTTGAGAACGGATCAAAATTAGAGAAAGTTTTAACAGAAATTGACTCTATGCAATCTCAGCAATCATCCGAAATGGCAAACCTTGTATTTGCAGGAAATATTACATTAGCTGATCTAGAAAATGTTTATGATCGAACTATTGCTGTGCCAAGGTCCGTAAGCCATCAAAGAAACGGCATGTTACGAGTAATTAGCGAAAGAACAAATGAAAGAAGAATGATGATTAATGGGGTTAATTCTCCTAAGGGACCAAAAGGTCCAAACGCAGAACAAAGTGGAATTTCTATTTGGGGAAAAGGATATACGGCAAACGGCGATGCTTCTGCGGATAATAATTTAGAAGGATATGATTTGTCTGGAGTCGGTTCGGTATTTGGAATTGATTATACAAAAGGAAAGTTAGTATTAGGCGCTGCTGCTGGTGTATATAATCAAACAATGAAAATGGATTCATCTGGTGAGTACAAAGGTACAGGAACTCATGCAACCGGATACGCATCTTATGGTATTGATGGCTGGTTTTTAGAATCCAGTCTATCAGTTGCAGATTCTTCTTTAGACTTTGACTCTGAAGGTGCATTTAATCTTGAAGCAGATTATGCCGCCAATGATTTAACTTTTTATATAGGGTCTGGATATATTATGAGGAGTAAAGAAAGCTCATGGACACCAGAGATTGGGTTTATATTTAATACATATGATCAAGCTTCAACTAGTGATATTTCACAAGAAGTTGTTCCGGTAAATCTAGACTCAATTTCAACATCTAATATTAAAATGAGGCTAGGTCTAACAGGAGGGTTTAAGAAAGATCTTATTGGAAGAGAGTTATTAACACAGATAAAACTACGATGGATGAATACCGTAGGTATTATGGATGAAGAAACAGATTTTCAATTATCAGGAGGAGTTGATACATACCAAACACCATTATTATCATCTGCAAAAAGTACTGTAGAGTTTGGAGTAGGAACACAATTAAGAATGAATAGATCATTCGCTTTATTAATGGGTTTTGATTATGAGTTGGGTGGAGGATACACAGCAAATCGTATAAGTGCAGGTTTACGATATAGTTTTTAATCCAGAAGTTATTTGTCTATTGCTCTAAAGTTATGTTAGCTAATAAAATGTGAAAAAGAAAATTTTAAGCATAGCGCTCTTATCTTTATTAATTCTATCTGGATATATTATTCAAAGAATTAACGACCCCCGTATATCAGACACCATTATTAATTCTTATAATAGTTCCGATATAAAATTAATCATAGCGCTATTGCTTGTATGCATTCTAATGATTATTTGTCTAAGATTCTTTTTTCAAAAAGATAATAAAACATCAAGCATAGGGATAAGCGTCACTAATCATGAGCAAGAAAATAAAAAGATAGGAAGTTCCTCAGAAAAATATATATCAAATAAAATAAAAAATAAGATCAATCGATATTTCATGTTTAGAGTTTTATCTTTTTTAATGATACCCTTATATACCTCGGTATATTTTTTCTTTATAGATATAACAGAAAGCTCCCTTGAGAAAAATATACTATATACAGCAATTATTATTTCAATTATTATAAATATAGGTTTATTTTTTAGAGCAATCTGGACTTGGCATCTAATCCGAATTTTCTCATTTATGCATCTTATATGGTTTCCATTTGGAACAATATTTGGATTATTACTATTTCTTTTATCGATTTTTTGTATGCCAGAAGAAATAAATGAATTAAAAAAGAAAAAATAGAAAGTTAACTAAATGAATTTTCAAAAACAAATAGTTATAATAGTAATCAATAAATTAATGATACAATTAATAGGTAAAAATTCATGAATTTAGAAATACCAAAAAAATTATTAATAATAGCTGGTAGCGATAATTATCCAAAGTTAGTTATTGAAGGAGCACGAGATTGCGGAGTTGAGCATATTGAAGTCATTGCTTTTAAGGGAGAGACAAATGCTAAAAATATCTTAGGTGCAGATAGAATACATTGGATGAAAGTAGGGCGACTTCAATTGTTAATAGACTGTATTGCTGAAACAGAAATTAATCAATTAATGATGGTTGGACAAATATCACCGAGAAATATTTTTTCTATTAGCTTAGACGATAGAATGAAATCTTTGCTTAATTCACTTTCAGTTCTTAATACTCATACAATACTAAGTTCTTTGGTTAAAAAAATTGAAGAAATAGGCATTCATATTATTCCTGCTAATTCATTTATAAGCAAATTAATGCCATCAGCTGGCATCCTTACAAGTAGAGGCTTATCAGAAAGCGAAACAAATGATGTATCTATAGGCGCTAAGTATTTAAAAGCAAATAGTTCATTTGATATTGGCCAAACAGTTATCGTTAAATCAGGATATATTGTTTCCATTGAGGCAATGGATGGAACTAATAAAACAATCCAACGTGCTGGTAAATCCGCCGGTTCAGGCACTACGGTTGTAAAACTTCCAAGGGAAGATCATAATTTAAAATTTGATATTCCAGTTATTGGTCTCAAAACAATTAGGGAGATGATAAAGGCAAAAGCAAGTTGTTTATGTATTAAAGAGAAGATGACATTAATTTTTGATTTAGAGAAAGTAATACAAATGGCTAATAAGCATAATATTGCCATATTGGTTAAGGAATAGGGGTTTTGAGTAAAAGTATATTATTAGTAGCTGGAGAAGTATCAGGGGATATGCATGGCGCAGACCTTGTTAAGGCTTTGAGAAGCCAAGACGAAAATCTTTCTTTTCTTGGGCTTGGAGGAGATGCTATGCAACGCCAAGACGTGAAACTTCTAGAGCATACAAATCAGCTTTCTGTAATGGGTTTTAGTGAGGTTATATTTAAAATTTTCTTTTTTAAAAAACTTATTAGAAGGATTAAAAAGATCGTAAATGAAGAGCAGCCGATGGCAATTATTCTAATTGATTATCCAGGTTTTAATTTAAGATTAGCTAAAAAATTAAATAAATCCTCTGTTCCTATATATTACTATATTCCACCAAAACTCTGGGCTTGGAAAAAAAATAGAATTAAATATCTTAGAAAATATGTTAAGAAGTTATTTGTTATTTTTCCTTTTGAATATGATTTCTATAAAAAACAAAATCTTAACGTAGAATATGCTGGGAATCCTTTAGTTCAACAAATTAGTAATCTAGAAGAAAAAGAAATTATTTGGAAGGCTGAGTATAAAGTAGCTTTGTTGCCGGGAAGTAGATTACAAGAAATTAAAAAGATTTTGCCTATTATGTTAGATGTAACCGAAAAACTTATTAAACATAATATTTCTTATATTATTGCTGCACCAAATAAGCATATAGCAAATGAAATTAGTAAATATCCTCAGGCAAAGGATTTAAGATTAATTATAGACGATACTTTATCTGTAGTAAAACATGCTGATGTTGCAATTATAACCTCTGGAACTGCTACCCTTGAAGCTGCTTTATTGGATACGCCGCATTTATTAGTATATAGAACGAGTAGAATAACATTTTGGTTAGCTAAAAAATTCTTAAAGCTTAAGTATATTGGATTAGTAAATATAATATTACAAAAAACAGCCTGTATTGAACTTATCCAAAATCAACTTACCTCTGAAAATTTATCAAAAGAGTTAGAAAAATTATTACTTCATAAAGAAAACAAAGAGAAGATGTCTATTGAGTTTAGAAAGCTTCGTGAATTATTGGGTAGTCAGCTCAGCTCAGATATAATTGCTAAAAGTATATTAGAGTCTAATCGTTTGAATTAAGCTTTTGTTTAAATTCAGCTAATTTTCTTCCTTCTAGAGGATTTGGTTTTCCATTTAACATTTCCTTAATAGCATCTAATTCATGCGAAGAAAAGCGGGCTCCATTAACCATATGTCTTTCAAATGACTCATAAGCAAGCGGGCAAACTGCTTTAACTATTTTAGCCATTGCTCTTCCATATTCTTGGATTTCCCATTGTGCATGATGATCCATTCTTAGTTTAAGAAAGTGGAACATATTTTTTAAATCCATTTGCCAATACCATTCAGTATAGGTAGATAGGGGAAGATTAATACGAGCAAGTTCACGAGCTATATCATCATCAATCATCTCTTCGTAATTTTTATATACATTTTGTTGATCTTCAGCTAACAGGCTTATAACTTTTTCTTTTAACTCTACTGGCACATCATCAATTGCTCTGCCTTGCTTATTGTCCTTACTTTGAAAGTTAATGCTTGAAGCTTCTGGTATATAAAATTCATCTTTTATCACAGAATATCTTCCAGAGATTTCATTTAACCTTGCTGTACGATGCCTAATCCATTGTCTTGCTACAAATATTGGCATTTTAGCATGAAATTCAAATATTACATGTTCAAATGGAGAGCTATGTTCATGTCTTAGAAGATAGTCAATTAACCCTGCATCTTCTCTTAGAGTTTTTGTACCTTCTCCGTAGGATACTCTTGCTGTTTGAACTATTCGCGCATCGCTTCCCATATAATCGACTAATCGAACAAACCCATGATCTAATACTTTGATTTCTTTATCGATTATTTTTTCTGCTTCAGGAACTGTAATATGTGCCATTTTTTTTACCTTTCAAAATAAGAATAAAGACATTGTATGAGTTCTTATGCATTGTGGCAAATAAATGGTCAATAAAAGAAGAGTATAACAATAAAATGCCTTTTATTTACGTTAATGTGATTGAAAGAATTATTAAAATAGCGTTATCTAGATGACTTGTACGTTTTAATTTTTAATCATCAGGAGTATTTTAGTATGAATCTTTTACATGTTTGCGCAAATCCAAAGCCAATGGAAGAAGCTATCTCAAAGCAATTAGCCGCCGCTTTTTTTGGAAAATTAATCGAATTAAAACCTGAGGTTGAGTTGGTAAATTTAGACCTTTATGATGAAAAGCCACCCTTTTGCAGTTATGAGCTTTATAAAAGAGCATGGTATCCTGTTTTTAATGAAGAATATGAACCATCTAAATCAGAAGAAATGTCTATGCATTATGCAAATGAGCAAGCTGAAAAATTTAATAACGCAGATGTGTTGGTTTTAACAATGCCAATGTGGAATTACAGCACTCCTGCAATAATGAAAGCCTGGATTGATCAGATACTTCTACCAGGAAAAACATTTAATATAAGTAAAAATGGTGTTGAGGGACTTCATAAAATAAAACGAATTGTTCTTCTTGTTTCTTCTGGTGGTGTTTATAAGGAAGACGATGACCGTGATGCTCTAACGCGTCAAATACGACACTCATTTGGTTTAATAGGTATTGATGAAGTTGATGTCGTTTGGGCTGAGGGTCAGAACACATTATTTTTTCAGAACTCCGATGAAAATAAGTCTGTTGCAATAGAAGCAGCAATAGAGGCAGCTGAAGATATTGCAGACCTTGTAGTGTAATTTTTATTGGATTATAATGTCAATTTATACGAAAATATGCGGAATTTGTTCAAATGAAGACTTGCAAGATATCGTTAAATTAAAACCAAACGCAGTCGGGTTTATTCAATGGAAAGATTCGGTACGTTATGTAGAGCCTAAATTGGTTGGAGAATGGGATACACCTGAAGGTATAGATAGAGTCGGAGTCTTCGTAAGTCCAACAGAGAAACAGTTAGCGCATGCAATTCAATATGGTCGATTCAATATCATTCAGGTACATCGAATACCAGATAATTGGAGAGCTGATCGAGATTTTTTTCAAGGAATAACATTTTGGAATGCTATGAAACCAGAAGAATTATACTTTCTGGATTCATACTTTAATTTTGATGGATATGTTTTGGATTCCTATAATCCAGATACTATTGGCGGAACTGGTGAAGTATGTGATTGGAAAAAAGCAGCTCAATTAGTTTGTGCATTAAAACAACCAATTATTTTAGCAGGTGGACTAAATCCAGATAATGTAACTGAAGCAATAAGGACTGTTATGCCATATGGGGTTGACGTAAGTTCAGGTGTTGAAAGTGAAGCTGGAAAAAAAGATTTAAAGAAAGTTAAAGCGTTTTTACATGCCGTAAGAAAAAGCTAATGATTACTCGTTTTGCTCCAAGTATGTCGGGTTATTTACATATTGGTCATGTTTTACATTTATTATATCTTAAAGCGCTTTCACGTATTTATACATTATCTATAGAACTTAGAATCGAAGATCATGATATAATAAGATATCGAAATGAATATAAGGTAGCATTATTTAATGATCTTAAATTTTTAGGTTTTGAGTGGAAAAATAAACCGGTTTACCAGAGTAAATCAAAAGTATATTACGATCTTTACTTAGACCAGCTTAATAAAATAGGACTAGTATATGGGTGTTCTTGTTCACGAAGTGAAATAAAGAGAAGACAAAAATTTAAATCAGATGAGTTAGTTTATGATGATTATTGCTCATTAAAAAATTTACCACTTCATGGAAATACCGTTCGTTTTCGTGTCAAATCAAAATCAGTTAATTTCTATGATGGATTACAAGGGCTTCAGAGCCAGATTCCCAAAGAGCAATGCGGTGACTTTTCTATTAGAGATAGAGACGGTAATTATACATATCAATTTGCCTGCGTATGTGATGATATTAGACAAAATATAACTCATGTTATTAGAGGAAAGGATATTTTAACAAGTACATCACGACAGATGCTTTTATTTGAAGCATTGAATTACTTGCCGCCAAAATATTTTCATCACTCATTAAAATTAGATAAGGATAATGTAAAGCTTAGTAAGAGAAATAATTCAGTTAGTATTAATGAAATTATAAACCAGGGAGCTCATCCTGAAGACATCTTTTCAATGGCACTAGATACTTCACAGCCTATTACTTTAGATGACGCAGTAGGGTATTTAATTAAAAATATAAAGATAAAATAATTTCTTAACTAATCAATCTGCTTGAATTAAATATAAATAGAAGTAAGAGTAATGTTTAGTAATAACGGAGTACTAATGAAACCTACACAGCCAGATAATAAAGGTCATTTTGGAGATTATGGGGGAATGTATGTCCCAGAGACATTAATGGAGCCTTTAACAGAACTAACTAGAATTTTTAAATCTGCAATGAAAGATGTAAATTTTAAGAAAGAATTAGCATCTTATTTAGCAGAATATGTTGGCCGACCAACACCATTATACTATGCCGAACAAATGACAAAAAAATTAGGAACAGCACGGATTTATTTAAAAAGAGAAGATTTATGTCATACAGGTGCCCATAAAATAAATAATGCTATGGGACAGATATTATTAGCTAAGAGAATGGGAAAAAAAAGGATTATCGCTGAAACTGGAGCTGGGCAGCATGGCGTAGCAACAGCAACAGTATGTAGTATGTTTGGGTTTAAATGTCGGATCTATATGGGAAAAATTGATATGGAGCGGCAAGCATTAAACGTTTTTAAGATGAGAAGTATGGGCGCTGAAGTAGTTCCAGTTACGGTAGGGCAGGCAACATTAAAGGAAGCTGTGAATGAGGCTATGCGAGACTGGGTTACTAATGTTCGTACTACACACTATATAATAGGATCTGCTTTAGGGTCGCATCCTTATCCATTAATGGTAAGAGAATTTCAGAGTGTTATTGGAAAGGAAGCAAGAAAACAAATACTTAAGATAGAAGGTAGATTACCAACAGCTGTATTAGCCTGTGTTGGTGGAGGTAGTAATGCTATTGGTATCTTCCATCCATTTATAAAAGATACAGATGTTAGGCTAATTGGTGTTGAAGCTGCTGGACTAGGAAAAGATAGCAATATGCATGCAGCCAGATTTCTTCAAGATAAGGTAGGAATTTTGCAAGGAACAAAAACATACGTACTTCAAGATGATGATGGCCAAATTGCTCTAACACATTCAATTAGTGCTGGTATGGATTACGCCGCGATTGGACCAGAGCATAGCTATTTACGAGATGTAGGAAGAGCAGAGTATCCTTGTATTACAGACGATAAAGCTGTTGATGGATTCGATAAATTATCTCAATGGGAAGGAATTCTTCCGGCACTAGAAAGTTCCCATGCTATATCATGGATTATTGAAAATGCAGATACATTTACGAAGGATGATCTTATCGTTATTAATGTATCTGGCAGAGGAGATAAAGATGTCGAAGAGATAGCTAGATGGAAGAGAGAAAATACTAATGACAATTAGAAGTATGACTGGTTATGGAGAAGGAAAAGCTGTTTCTGCAGGTATTTCATTTACTACCCAAATTTCATCAGTTAATAAAAAACAACTAGATGTTATCGTAGCATTACCAAAATATATTTCATATCTAGAACCTGATACGCACAAACAAATTAGAAAGGTTCTTTCTCGAGGTAGAGTTAACGTTTCTATATCAATAAAATCATCTAAAAAATCGTTATCTAAGGTTACAATTGACCAATCTCTTGCAGCATCGTATTTAACCGCGGCAAGAAATCTAGCAAAAGAGCAGAAGTTAAAAGATGATATTAGAATAGAAGAAATAATAAAATTTGATGATGTAATAAAGATATTACCAGATTTACCAGACAATAAAGTATTAAGTATGCTTCATCAGCGATCACTTAGTAGGGCTTTAGCTTCTTTAAAGAGGATGCGATCTGAGGAAGGAATTGAGCTTGCAAATGATATTTGCTTGAGATTAGACAAACTAGAAAAAACAATAATTCTAATTAATAAACGAGCCCCAATAGTTATTCTAAATTATAAAAAACGACTACTTTCTAAATTAAAGAATCATGGATTTAATAAATTAGCTCTAGATGAAAGAGTAATTAGTGAAGTCGCCCTATTTGGTGACCGATGTGATATCACAGAAGAAGTTACTAGAATACATAGCCACTTAAAACAAATGAGACGCCTAATATCCTCTTCAAAAACGGTTGGAAGAACATTAGATTTTCTATGCCAAGAACTCTTTCGCGAAATCAATACAATCGGCGCAAAAGCTTCAGATATTAATATTACTAAAGAAACACTATCATTTAAGACTGAGCTCGAAAGAGTTCGTGAGCAAGTGCAGAATGTAGAATAATTCTATGGAATTAAAATCACCATCTTTAATTATTATTTCAGCCCCATCTGGAGCGGGAAAAAGTACATTATGTAATATGTTAGTTGAAAATTATAAGGATATAAAATATTCCGTTTCTTGTACAACTAGAAAACCTCGTGGTGATGAAAAAAATGGAATGCATTATTTTTTTATGGATGATAGTGAATTTATAATTAATAAAAGTGAAGGAAATTTTCTAGAGTACGCAAAGGTTCATGATAATTGGTACGGTACATTAAAAAAGACTATTGGCGATGATCTAAGTAATAATTTCAGCGTAGTGCTCGATATTGATATTCAAGGAGCTAAAAGTATTAGAGATTATTTCGAATTAGGTAAGGGTATTTGGGAGATTAATGGCACTGAATTACATTACGATTATTTTGATATTTTTATTCATCCTCCTAGTTTGAATATTTTAGAACAGCGTCTTAAAGAAAGAGGGGTTAATTCTGATGAAGAAATTAGCAGAAGGATAGCTGAAGCCACAAAAGAAGTAGAAGGCTCATCTGAGTTTCAATTCCAATTAGTAAATGATGATCTAAATAAAACTTATAAAGAACTAAGTAAAATAATTAAAGATCCTCATTCTAAGAAGAAGACTTTCTAAATAAGCTATGAATATCATCTAATATAATCATAAGAGATGGAATTATTAATAACGTGATGAACGTAGCAAATAATATTCCAAATCCAAGAGAGATTGCCATTGGTATTAAAAATTTTGCTTGCTGAGAAGTTTCAAGTATCATTGGCATTAATCCAAAGAATGTGGTTAAGGTAGTTAGTATTATAGGCCTAAATCTTTGTATACCAGCGCTTCTTACTGCATCATAAAGCGACGCGCCCTCCCAATTTCTTTTATTTGCAAAATCTATTAGTACAAGTGCATCGTTAACGACAACACCTGATAAGGCTACAACACCAAAAAGACTAATTAAACTAAGGCTATAATTAAGTAACAAATGACCAATAACAGCACCAACAATTCCAAATGGAATACTTATCATTATAATTAGTGGTTGAGTATAACTTTTAAAAGGTATAGCAAGAACAACGTAAATCATAACAAGTGCAGCTAATAGACCATTTATTAGACCAGTAACACTTTCTCTTCTATCTGCCTCTCTACCTTCAAAAGAATATGATAATCCACTGTATTTATTGAGTAGAGGCGGAAGTAAATCAGTTTTCATAGCCTCTAATATTAATGGCGTCTGATCGTTTGGTACAACATCACCAGAAACTGATACAACACGTTTTCCATCTCTTCGAGCAATAAATGTATATGATCTACCTCGTTCAATTTTTGCAACTTCTCTTAATGGAACCTCTAATCCTGCTGGCGTTCTAATAATTAATTCTTCTAAACTAAATTCTGTTTGACGTTCTTTAATAGGAAGTCTTACTTTTATCTTTACTTCATTTCTACCTCGTTGCTGACGAATTGCCTCCGCCCCATAGTATGAATTTCTAACTTGTCTAGCAATATCTTGAGAGGTTAACCCAAGACTTCTTCCTTCTGGAAGAATTGAAAAATCTAGTTGTTGTTTACCCGGCATAAATCCATCGTTTATGTCGATCACCATAGGATAGGATGCCAATGAAGCCGCAAGCTCTTTACTTGCTTGCTCTAACACATCCATATTCCTGTGCGATAAATCTACATTAAATGCATCACGTTCACCCCCTGGCTGTCCGCTATCAGATCGAAATCTTGCATTTCTGAGTCCTTTGATATTTTTAGATTCTTCTCTCCATCTTTTTACAAATTCTTCATTTGTTATAGGACGTTCTTTTGGAGGCATGAGCTCTAATTTAATTCTTCCGGCATGACCACCACCTTGAGTCATTCTTCCCCAAACAAGACCTCCTATAGTTGATAAACTATCTTTGATTATTGGTTTTCCAAATTCTTTTTCAACTTTCTCTGCGGCTAAATAACCAGACGTAATTAATTCTTGCTGGACTTTTTTAGTTGATTCTACTGATGATCCATACGGAAGATAGTAGGCACACAATGCAATATCTGATTCTACGCTAGGAAATAATTCAAATCCTCCTCGACCGCTTTTAATAAACCCAAGCGTTATAACTAATATTACTATGCTGATGCTAAAAGCCACATACCTAGCACGTAAAACTTTATCTAGAAAGGGCC
Organism: Pontiellaceae bacterium; assembly: GCA_045566035.1. Taxonomy (GTDB): domain Bacteria; phylum Verrucomicrobiota; class Kiritimatiellia; order Kiritimatiellales; family Pontiellaceae; genus Pontiella. The sequence goes on from JBJLEI010000021.1 coordinate 50,763, forward strand.
CATAAACGTTATGAGCAAAATTATTAAATGCTGAGCTAAAAGACGATTGAATTTTATTAAACCAACCTTTTTCTTTTATTTTATCTTTTTGATGTCCTAAATGTGCTGGCAGAATAAATAAAGATTCTATTAGTGAAATTAGGAATGTTGAGCATACAACCAATGGTATTACTCTGAAAAATTTTCCCATAATACCAGGTACAAAGTACAATGGCATGAAGGCTATTATATTAGTTAAAATACTAAAACCAACAGGAGTTGCAATTTGTCTCGCTCCTTTAATTGCTGCAGAAAGGAAGGGCATGCCTTCTTGATGGTAATGATAAATATTTTCACCTACAACGATAGCATCATCCACAACAATTCCTAATGATATTAAGAAGGCAAACATAGTAATCATGTTAAGGCTGACATCAGCTCCAGTCATAAAAATAAAAGTTCCAGCAAATGATATTGGAATCCCTAGCATTACCCAGAAAGCCAACCTCATTTCTAAGAATAAACTAAGAAGAATAAATACCAATGTAAGACCAAGAAGCCCATTTCTCAGTAATAAGGCCATTCGACCTCTATAGGCATCTGCTCTACTATCCCAAACTTTAAACTCAATCCCTTCGGGCATAGTCAAACGTAGCTCTTCCACAACATCAATTACAGCCGCCTCAATAGAGATAGGAGTTTCTTTTCCTGTTCTAAAAACAGTTATAGAAACGGCTGGATTATTATTATAAAATGTAAATTTATCGCTCTCATCAAATCCATCATTAATAATAGCGATATCTTGAAGTAGTAATTTAGTTCCATCGGAATTATTTATAATTGGTATCTGCGCAAATTCTTCACCAATATTTTTTTTATCCATTACTCTTACTAAGATTTCACCTTGGTCTGTTCGTATACTTCCGCCTGGAAGTTCAACTGAGCTTCTAGATAAGATGTTAGCCACATCTTGTAGGCTAAGACCGAGCTCTCGAAGCTTTTGTTGTGTTATTTCAATGTTAATCTCATGCGTTCTAATATTGGCTAGTTCAACCTGCGTAATTCCTTTTGATTGTAAAAGCCTATCTCGAACATCTTCCGTTATTTCTCTCAATGTATTTTGCGGAACATCCGCCGAAACGATAAGGTCTAGTACTGGTCTTTTTAAGTTCACAATACTAATAGTTGGTTCTTCAGCATCTAATGGAAATGTACGAATTCCATTTACGGCATTTCTGACATCGTCCGCGACCCTATTAACATCTGTTTTTTGCAATACTTCTGCTGTAATTATAGCTGCGGCTTCATTAGCACGTGAAACAACCCGTTTAATCCCATTAATACCTCGAACAGATTCTTCAACAGCTAAGATAATTCCCTGTTCAACCTCTTCAGGACTTGCTCCAGGATAAACAACTGTTACGAAAACTTCATCTAATTCGGCATCAGGTAAAAATTCTTGTTTTACTTGTGTAGCAGAAAAGATACCTCCCGCTAGAAGGATGATCATTAAGATATTTGCAACAACGGAATTCTTCGTCATCCATGCTATAGGACCTTTTTTTTCATGATCATTCATATTTAATTTTCCGAACTAATGATAAGACGATTTGGAACAGGGGCGGCAATATCAGACGTGATTATGAGAGATTGAGACGGGATACCTCTTACTAAAACAAAGTCGGTCTCTTTAAATAATATATCTACAGGCTGAATTTTTAGTTTTCCTCCATCATCAATCCAAACCCAATTATTTTCTCTCAAAGATTTTCTTGGAATACGTGTTACATCATCAAGTAATTTCCCAGTTATACAAACATTTACATACTCACCAAGTAATAAAGGCCTACTTGTTATATTTGGATTTTTCCAGGGATTATTTATCGCAACGATAATTTTTGCCATTCTGCCTGAAGTTTCTAATGATCCTGAAAGACGTATTACCTCGCCTATAAAAACATCCTTAGTATTGGATTTAATTTTAACTGAGCTTCCTGGAATATTTATCCATTTTAATCTGTCTATTGGTACAGATACTTCAACAAAGAATCGCTCGATTCCTACGAGATCACCAAGCGGAGTAAGTGTGGTAATTTGTGATCCAATATCAACGTAATCATTTTTTATTAATGCATCAAATGGAGCATAAATCTTTGTTCTTTCAAGATCAAGTTTTGCTGCCCTAACAGTTGCTTTAGCTGCCTGTAGATTGGCTTTTACTGATTCCAAATGCGGTTTCCTTAATGCCAAAAATTCTTCTTTATCTGTTGCATCTATAGCTCGTAATAAAGCCCACTCTTTTTTAGCAATTTTTTGTCGGCCTAACTCTATATTATAATTAAATTTTGCTGTTTCTAATTTAGATAATGCATTTGTTAAAATTAATTCGTAGTCGGTAGGGTCTATAGATAATATTATACCACCTTTTTTTATTATACCACCTCTAATAAATTCATCAGAAATTTCAATTACTTCTCCATTAATTCTAGATTTCAAAGAAATTTCTTGATCTGGAATAACGGTTCCTGCTAACTCCAGCTTTACTACTTCAGAATTTATTTCTGATAAAAAAGAATTAACTAATAATGCCTGTCTTATTGGACGTTTAGATTCAGCCTTTGGAGCACTTCTGACAATTATAGTAAAAACTATGTAAGAGAAAACTAATAATAAAATGCACGTAATAATTGTTTTAATTTTTTTCATATTCGTCCTCTAATTTAAGCTCTTTCATCCAACTGCCTCCTACAGCTCTATGTAATGCAATTCGATAAGATAATAAATTTGAATTAGCACTAATAACAGAGCGCTCCAATTGTTGTAATAAATTTAATTGAAATAAAACAGTCGTGTATTCTACAGCACCATTTCGATATCTACTAATAGCCTCATTATATGCATTCCTTGCTGCTTTAAATTGAATATTTAATGCTTCATTATATTCACTTTGCGTTTGTTCTAAGGTCAATGCTGTTTCAATTTCTTCTATTGCTCTTAGCGTTTTTTGTTTATATAAACTAAGTTTTTCTAAAACAATCGCTTCAGTTCTTTCTTGCTCTAATCTTCTTTTTTTCCCATCAAATATTGGAAGAATTAAGTTTCCGGCTAATGAAGAAATCCAATTATCAAATAATCCAGACGCAGTTTCTCCATCAGATTTATAATTACCAGTAAGGCGGATAGTAGGGAGCCTATCTATTTTAGCTGCATTCATTAGCCAGTCAGCTGATTCTAAATTTGCCGCTGCTTGTTTTATATCTGGTCTGCTTGAAATAACATCGATTGGTAAACCGAGCTGGGGGACTGGATCGATCTTAGGAAATGACGAGGAAGAGATTTCCTGCTCATTTATTTCTCCTAATAACGCAGATAGTTCAAGAGAAGCTATACGCTTTTTTCTTTCCGCAATGGGAATAAGAGCAGCTATGGATTCAACAGCTTGTTTTTGTTGGAAAACATCTAATGCTGTCGCAAGAGAGTTTTTAAAACGAAGTTCAATTAATTCTAGTGAGGTTTGATTAGCTTTGAGTTGTTTTTTTAGAACCTTAATTTCCATTTTACTAGCAATAAGATTATTCCATCTCAAGGCAACTTCAGCGCTCAGAGTTATGGCAGCAGTTTCATAGGCATATCTTGCCGATAAAGCATCTAATTTTGCAGATGACCTAATTGAATATAATTTACCCCAGAAATCTAGTTCGTAGTTAGAAACAATACCACTAGACCAATTATTTGAATTAAATTGTGAGTTTCTTGATGACTGATCTATTATATCTAAACCAACATCTATACTTGGATAAATACTAGCACCTTTTTTTAATGCAACAGTATTCGCTTGGTTCAGTCGTGCCCAAGACTGCTCTAAAGAAGGGTTATTTTTAAATGCTTTCAAGATTAATTTATTAAGCTCATCTGAATTAATAGCATGCCACCACTTTTTATTAATCTCTAATGCATAATTTGAGGAATTAGTTATTGAGAAACTTTCTGGAATATTAAGATTATCTAAAATGAGATTATTTGACTTATAGGATGAGCATGATGTGTTTAATAACAAAAAGATTATAAAACAGGAGCTTCTTAAGATTAATTTTTTTATAGTAATTTTCATTTTATAGTTAAATTTTAAATTTATATGTCATTTAATTCGTTCCTAATACGTAACGCTTACTAAAATAGTATAGATTACATCGGTATAAAAAGGAGATATTTATATAATAAACAATAATATTGATGAACTTCAGGATATTATTTAGTTAAAGCTGAGCGTATGATTTCTTCAACAGTCATTTCTGGTGAAAGAGTTTTAGCAACGTTTTTAATCATTTTTGATGAGGCATCATGACTATGTCCTAATGCTATTAAAGCAAGAGCTGCATCATGCAGTCTAGTATCACTATTATTTCCTGTTTTAAACCTTTCGTCTAATAAGTTCTTTTCAAAAGAATCTCTTAACTCAACAATAATTCTTTCAGCTGTTTTTTTACCGATTCCAGAAATAGATGAAATTACATCAACATTCCCGCAAGACAAAGCGTTTTGGATTTCTGTAACTGGCAAGCTTGATAAAGCTCCAATTGCTATCTTAGGTCCAATTCCATTAATACTTAATAGTTGCTTAAACATAATTTTTTCATTTTGAGAGATGAAACCAAAGAGTTTTTGGTCTGCCTCAGTTATGTGATGATGTGTAAGAATATGACATAAGTTATCTAATTTTGGTAATTTTTCGTAGGTACTTAATGGGATGAATATTTCATAACCAATACCACTAACATTTAGCACTATTCTTGATAGTTCTTTTTCTGTAAGTAATCCTTCTAAGAAAGTAATCATTTTATTAATCTATAAGAATGTGTTGTGATAAGGCAATCTAATAGGGTTGCTTTTCAAAATATAATCTCTATCTTCCCATTTCTTAAGCATGGAGAAAGAATGAATAATAACATTAGAAATGTTGCAATTATTGCGCATGTTGATCATGGAAAAACGACGTTAGTTGATGAGATAATTAAGCAAGCTGAGGTTTTCCGAGATGACAAGGAAATTGAAACTTGTTTTCTAGATAATAATGATTTGGAGCGCGAAAGAGGCATTACTATTTTATCAAAGAATATTAGCGTCACATATAATGATACAAAAATTAATGTTATTGATACGCCAGGTCATAGTGATTTTGGCGGGCAAGTAGAAAGAGTTCTTAACTTAGCTGATGGAGTATTGCTATTAGTTGATGCGGCTGAAGGACCAATGCCTCAAACTCGCTTTGTTTTAGATAAGGCATTATCATTAAATTTAAAACCAATAGTTGTAATTAATAAAATAGATAAACCGGATGCTAGGCCGGATGCAGTTCATGATTTAGTTTTTGATTTATTTGTAGAGCTTAATGCAACGGATGAGCAATTAGATTTTCCTTTAATTTATTGCAGTGGTAAGGATGGATGGGCATCTAAGGAGCTTGAAAATAAACCGGATAATATTTTACCATTAATGGATGCTATAATTGAGGATATACCACCACCAAGTCAATTAGACGGAGGTCTACAGATGCAGGTTACCTCAATAGATTATAATGATTACGTTGGCAGAATTGGTATAGGTAGAGTATTTCGAGGGATCTTAGATAAAAAAGAATCTCTTATGCATATTCGTCGGGACGGAAAAAAAGACCAAGTAAGATTAAAAAAGATTTATACATTTGATGGTCTTGAAAGAAAAGAGGTTGATGAGGTTATTTGTGGAGATTTATGCGCTGTTATTGGTATATCTGATATAGATATTGGAGATTGTTTAGGAGAATTTAATAATCCTGAACCACTTCCGCCAATTAAAATTGATGAGCCTACTATTTCTATGAATTTTGGTGTTAATGACTCTCCATTTTATGGACAAGATGGAGAGTTTGTAACTAGCCGTCATCTAAGAGAACGATTATTTAAAGAAACGGAAAGGGATGTTGCTTTACATGTCGAAGAATCAGATTGTGATTCATTTAAGGTTAGCGGAAGAGGTGTTTTACATTTATCAATTTTAATTGAAAATATGCGAAGAGAGGGCTTTGAGGTATCTGTTGCACAACCCCAAGTAATTATTAAGTATATTGATGATAAGAAATGTGAGCCAGTGGAACTTCTTCATATTGATGTGCCAGATGAGTATGCAGGAAAAGTAATTGAGGTTATTGGAACACGAAAAGGTGAAATGGTAGATATGCAGCCTCATGGAAATAGAAAAACTATTCAATTTCATATACCAACCCGAGGACTTATCGGATTGCGTTCTAAGCTATTAACAGTATCTGCCGGTGAAGCAATCGTTACGCATCGTTTTTTAAAATACGAACCTTTTAAAGGAGATATTATTCAAAGATTAAATGGTGTGTTAATATCACAAGGTAAAGGTCCTTCTGTTCCATTTGCAATTGATGGATTACAGCAAAGAGGAATATTTTTTGTAAATCCCGGTGAGGAGTGTTATGAGGGAATGATAGTTGCTGAACATTGCTTAGAAAATGATTTGGTAGTAAATTTACAAAAGACAAAACAACTAACAAATGTGCGTGCAAGTGGTACAGATAGGGCAATGAAGATAGCTCCTGCACAGGTAAAAAGTCTTGAAGAGGCCTTGGAGTATATAGACGGGGAAGAGTTGGTAGAAATTACACCTAAATCTATTCGTATGCGTAAAAGATTATTGACCGAGAACGATCGTAAGCGTCACAAGCGCAGTAAAATAAAAAGCTAGGCGCTAATATTTCTCTAATAAAAAAAAGATAATAAAACACAATCCTTATTTGAATAAAAAATTGATATTATTAATCAAGAATTTACGGGAGATATGAGTAAAAAAATAAAAATACTTTACCTTTGTACAGGAAATTCATGCCGATCACAAATGGCCGAGGGGTGGACTCGCGCCTTGAAAAGCGATCAGATTGAAGTGTTTTCGGCGGGGATTGAAACGCACGGACTCAATCCATATGCGGTGGCAGTGATGGCAGAGGTGGGCGTGGATATTTCGCAGCAGCAGTCTCAGCTATGGGAGGCATTCGTAGAGCAGGATCTGGATTGGGTGATTACTGTTTGTGGTCATGCAAATGAACACTGCCCAATCCTTCCAGAATCAATTAAAATCAAGCATATAGGATTTGAGGATCCTCCAAAATTAGCAAAATTAATAGCGGAGCAGGGAGCTTCGGAAGAGGAACAGATGAAACCATATCGTCAAGTACGAGATGAGATTCGTTTATTTGTAAGTCAATTACCTGAATTGTTATATTAATATAAATACTTAAGGATGAATTGATAACTATTTTATAATACTAATTTCATCAATCCATAGAATACTTCTATCTTGGGAGCTTTGATGGAGAATTTCTATTTGCTGTGGAAACCAGATTTCATCAATTTTTCTAAAGCGCTTAACTCTTAATGTTTTTTCTATTTTTCTATTTTTATTAAGACTTTGAACCTCTAATGGAAATAACATTTCTGCGTCTATCCAAACCCTCAGCGTATTATCGCTTTCAGGATAAGGTATCTCTATTAGCCATGCTGATCTATTAATCTTTTTTGACATCTTAATAATTTTTGCATTTTTCCACCAAAGAAACGAGAAGCTTAATTCTCCCCATGTCATTTTTGTGGATGAAATATCATCAGTAATTTTTGTAGATGAATTTGAGAATGTGTAGGTTGGTTTTAATTTAATCCATTCCATTAACATAGTATCATCATTTATTTTATATTTAGTAAGCGGTATAGATTCTCCTAATTTTGATATTATATGAACAGAATGAATAAATTTATTTGAACCATTTGGAGTCCTTATTCGTAAGGTCCCTTTTATTTCTAAAGGTTCTTTTGGAAGCCTATTTATTGCTTCATTTAGTATGCGTTCCGCACTATCACCAAAGGATATAAGAGGTATAAGAAATAAGGTTAAAATTAATTTTTTTATCATATTTTTACTTAAGTATTAAAAGGTTAATTGAACATCTTAATGAAAAGTAGATTGACGAATAGACTTTTTTTTATATAAATACGCAACTTTTCCGAATGTAAATTTCTGATCAAAGGATCATCGTTAAAGAAAATACCGCATGGTGCGGGACGAGCACTCAGCTTTTATTTAAAGAGTGGCCGATAAAGTTGGCTTAATTTACAGAAGAAACATCGGAGGATAGGAATAGAATGAAATATACAGGACCAAAAATTAAGAAAGCTAGAAGGTTAGGCATTGCGCTTTCACAAAAAGCAGAGCGTTACTTAGAGAAAAGGCCTAATCCACCAGGTCAACACGGACCTAATCGTCGACGAGGAAAGCAGTCAGATTATGGACGTCAGTTAACAGAAAAACAACGTTTAAGATATCAGTATAACTTGAGTGAGAAGCAGTTAAGAGGTGTGTTTAAGAAAGCAGCTCGTAAACAAGGCAACACAGGTGAGGTTATGCTTCAGATGTTGGAGAGTAGATTAGATGCTGTTGTACTTCGTGCAGGAATGGCTCGCTCTATATTCCAAGCACGTCAAATGGTTTCCCATGCTCATTTTCGAGTCAATGGAAAGAAGGTTAATATTCCATCTTATGTAGTTCGAGTTGGGGATAAAATAACCGTTCGAGATAAATCCAAAGAACTAGAGGCATTTGTAATGGCTCAACAGGTTGCAAAAACACCTGAATATATTACAGCAAATGATAAGGAATTAACCGCAGAGTTAAATCGTGTGCCTAACGCAGATGAGGTTCCTATTACATGCGAAATTTCTCTTGTTGTTGAGTTTTACGCACGATAATTATTCTTCTACCTATTTCTTTTTGAAATTGGTAGTTTGATTATTCTTATCGCTTGAGATGTATATAAGTTACATGTATTAATATATATTAACTCGGAGACAAGGTTATGAAAGTGCCAGTGAGTTGGCTTAAATCATTAGTTGATTTTAATGAAGCCACAACTATTTTAGCAGACAAACTTACTTTTGCTGGATTAGAAGTAGAGGCTATAGAAAAAATTGGTTCTAATTTTGATGGAATAGTAGTTGGTGAAATTCTAGAAATTACTAATCATCCAAATGCAGATAAGCTTAATTTATGTCTTGTTAATTATGGAGAAGAAGGGCTTATACGCGTTGTTTGTGGTGCTCCAAACGTAGAGATCGGAGGAAAATATCCATTTGCTCCAGTTGGAACAACACTTCCTGGAGGGTTTACCTTAAAAAAAGCAAAAATTAGAGGTGAAGTTTCCATGGGTATGTTATGTGCAAAAGACGAATTAGGTTTAGGATCTGATCATAGTGGATTAATGGAGTTAGATAAGACAATTGAACCAGGTACTTTATTTGTTGATGTTTGGGGAGAACCTAACGAAGTAATCGAATTAGAAATAACTCCTAATAGACCAGATTGTTTGTCTGTTATAGGTGTAGCAAGGGAGTTAGCAACATTATATAAATCAACATTAAATATACCAGTTATTAATTTACCTAAGAGTGATAATTTAGAACTTAAAATTCATGTAGAAAATAAGCAGTTGTGTCCACGATATACAGGACGGATTATTAAGGATGTGAAAATTGGTCCTTCTCCTAAATGGATGCAAGAGCGCTTGCAGCTTGTAGGCATATCTCCCATAAATAATGTTGTTGATATAACAAACTACGTAATGATTGAAACAGGGCATCCAATGCATGCATTCGATATTCAATCTTTCAAAGATAATGAAGTCATCATTCGTAATGCGAACAAGAGTGAATATTTTACTGCTTTAGATAAAACAGAACATAAGTTAAACGAAGATATGCTAGTAATAGCTAATGAAAAAGAGCCTGTAGCATTAGCAGGTATAATTGGTGGAAGTAACAGTGAAATAAAAGAAAATACATCAACCATTATTTTAGAGGTAGCTTCGTTTAATAAAACATCTATTCGTTCGTCAGCAAAGAAATCTGGTTTGGCTACCGATGCTTCATATAGATTTCAGCGTGGTATTTGTATACAATCTGTTTTAAATGCAAGTGATAGAGCAACAGAGCTTATCCTTAAGTATGCAGAAGCAAAATCATTTGGTGAAGTCGTAGATGTTTATGAGTCTCCAGATTGTGAAACTAAAATTAATATAATATGGGATAATATTATTTCAAAGATAGGAGTTTCAATCCCAGTCTCAGATATGAAGGATATTCTAAATAGGCTTTCTGTTAAAATTATCAACGATAATGGAGTTTCTGCCGAAGCAATTATTCCACAATACAGATTAGACCTTGAGCGTGAAATAGATCTTGTAGAAGAAATAGCAAGAGTATATGGAGTTAACAATATCCCAGATAATTTACCATCTGTTAAGGTTATTCCAGGTACTAATAATAGTAAGTCTAATGCCATAACTATTATGCGTGGATTATTACAAGGATTAGGGATTAGTGAAATAATGAATTATACCCTTGTTAATCATACATTATTGGATTTATTTAATTTAGAGGAAAAAGAGGAAAGAGAGGAATTACCACATCCAATTAGTATGGACCAATCGGTATTACGTTCCTCGCTTATCCCTCAGCTTGTCGAAAGTTTCGGAAGAAATAATTCAAGACAAATACATGAGGCTTGTTTTTACGAGATTGGTAAAGTTTTTAAGCGTATTAATAAACAAGTTATCGAACAAGAATACGTTTCAATTGGTATTATGGGTCCATCTGGAAGAATGTCATTAGATAAAAGCTCTCGCATAAGCAATGAAGAGCAGTTCTTATGGATTAAAGGAATTATTGAAGAGTTGTTTTATAGGCTAGGGTTGACGTCACCCACATTCTCCCAGCTTTCTTTAAAAGCGTTTGAAGAAAATCAAGCAGTTAAAATTCTTATTAATGATGTTGAAATTGGAGTAATGGGACTGATTGCAGAAGAATTGAAAAAAGAATGGCGTTTTAATACTCCTATAGCTGTAGCAGAATTATCTATTTTGGAATTATTAGAAGGTATTGGAAAAATAAAACCTGTTGAAGATATTCCAATTTATCCATCTATTTCCAGAGATGTTGCACTGATTGTTGGCCAGGAAGTTTCACATGAATCGGTCATGTTGTTAGTAGATAAGTTTAAGCCCAAAGCATTAGAGTCAGTTGAATTATTTGATGTTTACAAGGGTAGCGGAGTAGAAAAAGGAAAGAAAAGTATAGCGTATAATTTTATTTATCGCTCTTTAACAGATACCTTAACAGATAAAAGAGTCAATAAGGTCCATGAAAAATTAACTAATATTCTATGCCAAGAATTACCTGCAGAGATAAGAGTTTAATTTTTTTATTCCTTAGTATAATCTAAAATTTAATGAATATATCTGCAAAAATAATAGTCATATTAATACTACTTTCTTGTATCATAATATTTTTTTCTGATTTCAAAACATTTCTAGAAGATCAAGATAAGCAAAATTTAAAATTAACTATTTCTCAAGAGCAGAGTGATTCAACAAAAAATATATCGTTAAATTCATTTTTTAAAGCTCTGCCAGAAAGTAAATTTAAAGATCAATTTTTATTATTAAGTTTTGAAAATAAAGAAAAAATTATAAAACGATTTACTTTATCTCCGCAGCTTACAAATGATATTAACTCCTTGAGATTAACTTATGACGGAGAAATTTATTATCATTGTTTTTCTTGTAATAATTTACATAAAATAAAAAAAATAAGCCTGCCTACTTCAGATAAAAAAATAAACTCTAGATTTACATCAAGTGTATCAATAAATACTCCACCTATATTGAGTAGTCGTCCACAATCAAACGTTTCCATTTATTTAGATTTTAATGGAGAAATTGTGCAAGGAACCACATGGAATTTAGGACCGGGTAATGCAGTTATATATAATTGCAGACCATTTGATAAGGACGGTAATGAGTCCACATTCTCGGTAGATGAACAAGAACAAATTGTATATATTTGGAGCGAAGTTGTTGAGGATTTTTCAGGTTTTGACGTTAATATAACAACTGTTGAGCCAGCAGATAATACTTATTTCTATCATGCTCTGATTACACCTGGAACCGATCAAAATGGAGTAAATTGCCCTCATTGGGATGCGGGAGGAATTGCTATATTAGGAACAACAGGAACAAAAATAACAGATTATTCATTTGAAAATATTAAATATTATTCACCGGCATGGATACGTAGTGAAGGATCTAAAGATAATATTGGAATGATTATATCGCATGAAATAGGTCATAATTTGACATTAAGTCATCATGGCTATGGAACGAATGAGTATTATTCTGGTCATGTAAATAGCTATAATGGATTTAGCATACCGAAATGGGGCCCTATTATGGGAAATCCTTATAATAAAAATATAACACAGTGGAGTAAGGGAGAATATAGAGATGCTAATAATACTCTACAGGATGATTTAGCTGTTTTAGATTTTCAGTTTGGCTATACACCAGATGATCATCCTGATTCATTGAATACAGCAGCACTTCTTCAAGACAATGAGATTGTTGGATTAATTAATAATTCTAGTGATGAGGATTGTTTTAAATTTATTTTAGCCTTTGACCAATCGGTAACATTTAATCTCTATCCTTATACTAATAGTACCTATGGACTTTCTAATTGGAGTTGGGGAGGTAACTCAGATTTAGTATTAGAGTTATACAACGAAAGTTTTTCTCTTATAACATCCGAAAATCCGACTGATGAATTAGCGGTTGCATATCAAACTTTTTTAACTGCTGGAACGTATTATATTAAGATAAAATCAACAGGTGCGGGAGACCCATTCAATTCTTTGCCCTCCGGGTATAGTAACTATGGAAGCAGAGGAAGATATAATATGGTATTTACTGATATTATTAATACTGATGCTGATGGAGACGGGATGCTTGATTCATGGGAGCAACAATATTTTAATACAATCACATTTCTTCCTAATGCGGATGCGGATGCTGATGGATTTAACAATTTAGATGAATTTATTGCTGGCACAAATCCAACTAATTCGAATTCATTTTTTAATTTAAATGCATTCAAGGGAGATAATAATTTTATCCTTCAATGGAATTCTGTGGATAATAGAATTTATAACGTTCTAATTAATAACAATTTGATATTTGGGGATTTTAATAATCTTTCTGGAGACCTACCTTATCCGATAAATAGTTATACGGATGTTGTGCAAAGAACTGGTAACGTACATTATTATAAACTAGAGGTTCGTTAAAAATTATTCCCTTAAGGATTCCATAACTAGATTTATCGCAAGACTATCAATAGCTCCTTTAACAGTGGCTTCTTTAGCAATTATATTAGGTTGTAGTCCAACAGCAATCAATGCATTTGCGGTAGGCTTTCCAATAACTAATGTAGTTTTTTCTTTTAAAGATTCTTTACCCCATCTTCCAATATAATTTTGTACAGCAGAAGAGCTCGAGAAGAAAACGATATCAAATTCTGGTAATTCTTTATGATCCACAGAATGATTTTCGTATATAATAGCATCGGTTATACTTGCTTTTGTTTTTTTGAGATTATTAGCAAGTTGCGGGCCAGCCTTATCCGATCGAATTCGAAGGACTTTATCGTTTTTTATCAAAGTAGACTTTGCAATATTCTCAAGTGATGTGGCGCTAAAATCTTTTTCCGGTTCTAGATCAACAATTATGCCATATTTTAGAAATTCAGCTGATGTTTCCTTTCCGCATGTCATAATTAATGGAATCTTTCGATAGTCTATTCTTTTATTAATAACATAATCCATTAATGCTCGTGCAGAGGATGGGGAAGACACAGCAATCCAAGTATATTTAGTAATATCATATTCAAAATCTACACGATATTTAAGATCTATTAATGGAAAAGATATAGGCTTTCCTCCGTACGTATGCACAAAATATTGCGCCTTCTTTTGCAGAGTTTCAGAGCAGGTTAATAGGACTTTTTTCCCTTCTAGAGCACCAAGGGAGGTATCATATGAATACGATACAATTTCACCAATTATTATAAGACCTGGTTTTGTTGAGCAATAATTATTACCTAGCGCAGGAAGTTTTTTTAAAGAAGTTTTAATAACCTCCTCATCAGATCCACCTGCATTATAAATAACCGCACAAGGTGTTTCTTTAGAATATCCATCATTTAGTAATTCTTGTGTAATGTGGTCCATTGCTTTTATAGACATATAGTAAATAATTGGAAGTTTACCTTTTTCTTTTAAGTTACACGAAGCTATTTTTCCTGCAGCTGCACGAGGTGTTAATGCTACAAAACCTCTTGAAATATCTCGTCTAGTAAGGAGCATGCCTGTTCCAGTTGTTGCTGCTTGCATAGCACTAATTCCGGGAATTACTCTATATGAAATATTTAACCTTTCTAGTGCATCTGTTTCTTCGGATAATCTTCCAAATATACCTGGATCTCCTCCTTTTAGACGAACAACTTTTTTACCTCTTCTAACTCTCTCGCATAAAAGATTAGTAGTTATATATTGTTGTTTACTATGCGCTCCACATCGCTTCCCAACATCGATAGCTTCCGCATCTGGAGATAATTCATTTAACAATTTATGATCCATTAGCGAATCATATAAACAAATGTCACAATTCCTTATGGCATCAATTGTTGCTGATGTACAAAGCTCTTTGCTTCCAACACCAGCTCCAGCAAAAATTACAGATGGCGTAAATAGTGAACGAATTTTTCTTAATTTTTTATTATCATTTCTAAAAGTAATAGCAAGGTAGCCTTGTCCAGCTGGAGGTTGTAACTCATCTATTGGGATAATTTTATGAACTCTACCTCCTAAGCCTAATCTATTTAGACCTGCAGCAGCCAATATAATTAAATCATAATGACCATCATCTAACTGTCTAATTCTTTCCTCAATATTTCCACGAATAGTTTTTTGTATAGCGGAAGGAAAGAAAGCACTACAATATGCAGATCTCCTTTCAGAACTTATACCAATAATCGAGTTATCAGGAAGATCCGAAAGACTTTTATTTTCAGGTAAAACTAATACATCATTTTCGGTTTCTTTCCATGGAAGCCAAAACCAATCAATTTCATTTGGTAATTTTTCCGGTAGATCTTTGGCGCTATGAATGCCAAAATCTATTTCTTTTGTAATAATTGCTTGGTTAATTTCACTAACGAAGAAGTCATCAGGTGTAGTTCGTAAATCAACATCTTTTATTTTATCGCCAGATGTTTGATATTTCTTTAACTGAAAGCATACGCCATCAAGTAACTTTTCAATTTCGTTTAATGCATCACGAGATTGTTTAATCGCAAGATTGCTACTTCTAGTTCCAACCTTGAAAGTTATGGGTGATTTTTTCATATAGATTCATATTCTGTTGGGTTATTTTTTTGCTCGTAGAAAGATAGTCATAAAAATGACATAAACCTTTTCGATTCCAATACTTAATACCATCTAAATCTAAAATTTGAATATCAGCTGATAAGGATTGTAAATCAGGATCTATTGTTCGAGGCATACCAAGATCAACTATATGAGTAGTTTTTTCCAAATCAAAAAATGGAGCATGAGCAGTTGTAAGAATAAATCCATTTGAGTTTGCTGCACTAATAATAATATTTGTTGTATTTAGTTTATTCTTAATCTCATTGAAGCTGATTAACTCAATCTGTTTTTTTTGTTCAGGTTTTATAGTTGGTTTATTCTTATGATAACACCAAATAATTTTTTTGAATTTTTTAGAACCTTCGCTGATCAAGCTACTTCCTAGTAAACCAGTTCCAATTACCATCAGTGTATTATTTTCATTATTTTTTGATTCAATAAATCTTATAGACAGGGCTTCTATTTCTTCCGTTTCCATTTTTTTAGCTGTTTCATGTTTAATCTCTTTTGAAACATGTAAGGCAGAGGAAATCCATTCCTGAAGCATATTTCCAGCCCAACCTCTTTTTTTAGCATTTTCTAATGATTCCTTCATTTGAGATGTAATATGGTTTTCTCCAGGCGTTTGAGATAGCATACCAGCTGTCACTAAACATAAGTGTTCAAAAGCTTTTTCTGCTTGTTTTAAATAATACTTATTTTCCTTAAGTGCAGAAAATCCCATACTATGAGTTAAAATCCCATTACGAATTGTTTCGGAGGCAACTACTGCTATAACCTCAATTCTATTACATGTATTGAGAATCATAAATTCATGAATTCCAACAAGCTGCATTATCATAAAACCAGCCTTCTCAAATCTATCTCCTGAAAGATGGAATGCTTCTCTTTCTTCCACTCCCAGATGATTATGATCAGTACCAACAACTATAAGATGGGCTGCATTTAAAGATTCAATATGACGAGATAAACTATTTTTAACTAATTTAGATTGTCTACAATTTATTCCACCAGATGAAATAGAAACCATTAATTGATTATGTCTAGTTATTGCAGGTGTTGTGAAGTCTCCGTCACACCAATTACCATCTACGCAGCAACATAAAATATTTTTATCTCTACATGCTTCAAGTATTGAGCGATTAGCGCCTCTACTATCTGTAGATGCATAAACTAAGAAAACATTATTTATATCATTCTCATCAAATACTTTTTGTTCATATGATATAAGTTTAAGTTCTAGTAATCTCTTTATTTCAGAATTAATTTCTGGACTTATAATATGAACTATAGCACTAGCTTCAAGAAGAAGTTCGGCCTTATGGAATGCTACTTTACCCCCACCAACAATAAGACATCGTCTTCCTTCTAGAAAAAGGTTAATATGCATCCCATTATGTATTTTTTGATCATTCATAATTAATAAATATTTAATTCTTTATACATTATGTGTTCGTGAATGACAAAGAATGATTGCAAGCTTACTTTAACCAAAACGATAATAAATATATAAATGCATAAAATTATATGGAGAAAAAATGAAGTTGATGTTTTTTATTTTAAGTTTATTGGTCATTACTGGTTGTGATAATGCAGAAATTAAAACATATGAGGTTAGTAAAAGTATAAATACATCTTCAGATAAAAGCCCTATTATTGAAGCCAAGAGGCCAATTATACAAAAAGAATTTACTTCAATTCTGCCTAGTGGGTGGGTTGAAATTCCCCCAGCAGGAATGAGGAAAGTAAGTTATGAAATTGAAGACACGAGTATAGACTTTTATGCAATATCTTTAGGCATGGGTGATGTTACTAGTAATGTTAATAGATGGAGAAAACAAATTAATTTACCTAATCAATCAACAAGTGAGATTTTATTGTCAGCTAAAGAGCTAAATGCCAGCGGAGTCCCTGTAAAATATTTTGAGATCATGAATGAAAATATTAACAAAGGAATTTTAGCGGCAATCATTGATTTTAATTCTACCTTTTGGTTTTTTACTGCTAAAGGAGAGGTAGGTGAGCTTAGAACGCATGCGGCAGATATTCAGCGTTTTATTAACTCCATATATTTTAAGTAAATGAAAACTTTTTTTAGCTATTTTTTGTCTTTGAAGTTAACCGTTTCGCTTTTATCACTGAGTATGATCTTAGTATTTTGTGGTACGCTTGCACAGGTTGATAAAGGTATTTGGACTGTAATGGACCAATATTTTAGAACATGGATTGCATGGATAGACTTATCTATTTTTTCTAAATCTAATTCACTTTCTTTGATACGTTTACCATTTCCAGGTGGATTTCTAATTGGTGCACTTCTTTCTGTGAATCTTGTTGTAGTACATGCAAAGACGTTCAGAATTTTTGTAAAAGGAAAAAGACTTTGGATAGGGATGATCTTACTTATTTTAGGATTAATTTTAACATCAGGAGTCATATTAGGCTGGGGTTCATCTACTGTTGCAACAACTGAATCAGATGCTTTTTGGCGAGTTTTATTTAGATTAGGAAGAGGAACCGCTGCGGCAGTAGTTCTTTTTATTGCTTGTTATTTCTTGTACAAGAAAAGAGCAGGTATGGTTTTATTGCATGCAGGTATATTATTGCTTCTATTAGGAGAGTTTTTTACCGCTCTTTTTGCTGTTGAGTCAACTATGACAATAAAAGAGGGTCAGTCAGTGAACTTTATTGATAGATCACAACATTTTGAAGTAGCGTTTATTGAAACATCAAATAATAATTTTGATAAGGTAACCGTTATACCTACAAAACTGCTTAAGCAAGGAAATAAATTAGAAGTTAATGATCTGCCATTTAATATTTATGTACATGCAATTTTTTCTAATTCTTCTCAACCACAGTTAATAAGTAATATTAGCGATTTCTCAAAGGATAATTATCCAAAATTCAGTGGCATTGGAAAAAAGTTTTACGTTGGTCCTGCTCGCGAGGTAAGTGGTGCTAGCGGAGAAAGAAATGCACCTGCTATAGATCTAGAATTAATAGATAAAGAGACAGGTGATTCACTTGGAAGATATATTTTAAGCTTATGGTTTTATCCTAATTTTGTGAATCAAGTTTGGGATTTACCGAATGAATATATTACTTCGAATACAAAATTTAAATTTTATTTAAGAAATGAGCGAGAATTTACTAAATCTGGATCAGGTAATTCTTATTCTATAGAGCTGTTGGACTTTGTTCATGATAAATATGAAGGTACGCAAACCCCAAAAGATTTTACTAGCAAGATTCGATTGATAAACAAAGGGGATGATGTCGATAGAGAATTAAAAATTTGGATGAATAATCCATTACGATATTCAAAAAGAACCTTTTATCAGAGTGGTTTTTCTTCCTGATGATAAAGGCACCGTTCTTCAAGTAGTTAGAAATGATTCATGGATGATTCCTTATATCTCTTGTATGATTGTTTTTGTTGGTATGGGCGCTCAATTTATATGGTCTATGGGACGAGCTAAAAAGAAAGGTTCTATATGAAAAAAATTTATTTTCATATTATATCTTTTACCATTGTTCTAGTTTTTCTATTTACTTCGTTAATAGAAAAAAATACTTCAGATTTTGATATACATAATTTTTCCAGTTTACCTGTAATGGATGAGGGAAGAAAGAAACCTATTGATACTTTTTCTCGTAACCTTCTAACGCTTGTTTCAGGTAAGTCTTCTATTAAGAATAACGCCAATGAAAAAATCGATTCAAATGAATGGCTTCTCGATTTAATTACAGGAAAGCCTGAAGCATTTGATACGACTTATATAAGAATTACTAATAAAGATTTACTTTCAACATTAGGTCTTGAGCCTAGAAAAGGTAGTTATAGATATAGCTACAATGAAATTTCTCCTAAACTTGGTAGTTTAGAAAAAACCATAAGTTTAGCACGTAAGAAAGATAAGCGAGATAGAGATATCTATGATCGCGAAGCTATTATGCTCGCTAACAAATTAATGTTTCTTCAAAAAACTATGTCAGCATTTGAAGATCCTAGATTATTTCCCGCCGATGAATTATTTCCTACAGTACAAAGATATATGCAGCTAGAGAAGCAGTCTATCCCAATGGTTATACCTCCACTAGAATATAATCAAAAATGGAGACCACTCATGAATTCTCTTGTAGCTGCTCACCCGGCTATGCAAGAAATTGCAAAGAAAAATAATATAGATGTTAATCCTTTTGCTTTAAGATGGGGATCAGTTTTATTTGCTTATGCATCAGATAATTCAGAGGTATTTAACAGTAGTCTAAATGGCTATTATTTAGCTTTAAAAAATCAAGTTCCTGATGAATTAAAAAACTTAAGATTTGAAGTTATTTTTAATAAATTAAATGTATTTGTTAAAATAGCATGGATTTATTTAATTGTTTTCTTAGTTAGCTGTGTAGGATGGTTAATGAATAATAGAAAGATAATTTATAGCGCATCCATCTTAATGTTGTATGCTGCAATTCCACATACAGTTGCTTTAATCGCAAGAAGTTTTTTATCCGGATATCCTCCTGTAACGAATTTATATTCTTCAGCAATATTTATTGGATGGAGTGCGGTATTGATGGGTATATTAATTGAGTTCGGTTTTAAAAATAAAGGAAGTGGTATAGGCTCATTAGTTGGAGGAGTAGTTGGTTCAATAACATTGTTGATTGCCTATTTCTTATCTGGTGATGGGGACACTCTCCATCAGCTTCAGGCTGTATTAGATACGCGTTTTTGGTTAGCTACCCATGTTGTTACGGTAACTTTAGGTTATATGGCTACATTTATAGCCGGAGTAATAGGAATATTTTTTATTATCATTGGCGTATTTACAAAACGATTAAATCAAAACACTTCAACAGAAATAGATAGGATTATATATGGAGTAACTTGCTTTGCTCTATTACTTAGCTTTGTAGGTACGGTACTAGGTGGCTTGTGGGCAGATGATTCATGGGGACGTTTTTGGGGATGGGACCCCAAAGAAAATGGTGCTCTGTTAATTGTTACCTGGTGCGCAATCATGCTGCATTCAAGGTGGGGAAAAATGATCAAAGCACGTGGATTTGCAATTATGGCTGTTTTTGGGAATATTGTCACTGCATGGTCTTGGTTTGGCGTTAATCAGCTAAGCGTTGGTCTTCATTCTTACGGCTTTACAGATTCTGCAGGTAGGTGGCTAACTATTTTTTGTCTATCACAATTATTAATTTGTATAATAGGATTAATTCCTATTTCATTTTGGAAAAGTAAATTAATTTCAAAAACTAATTAAATTATAACATTGTTTATACTAAAAAGAGACATTCTGTCTTAATATAATTTTGTAAAAATAATTTGATTAAAGTGAGTCTTTTTGTCACATTATAAACATGAAACAACGTTTTTTTGATAGATTAGTTAAAAAGCTTGATCATTTAGATCAAGGCAGTCTTCAGACTCATTTTTTGCGTTTAGCTCAAGAAAAAGGTTTAATGGAAACTATTTTCCAGGCCTTAGAGGAGGGTATCATTGTATTAGATTCTTCCGCTAAGATTAGTTTTGCAAATAGAGCAGCCGAAAAATTTTTAGGATTTAAATTAGAAAAAGCGATTGGGTTGTCAATATCTAAATACCTTAAGGAAATACAATGGGATCGAGTTTTAGACCTAGATGTAAAAGAATGGAGTAAATTAGCAAGAAGAGAAATCGAACTTACTTACCCGAAACATAGATTCATAGAGTTTTACGTTGTGCCTCTATCGGCTGTTGATGAAGAAGAAGATGGAGCGGTTGTTATTTTTCGAGATGTAACCGGGGAAAGAAGAAGTGCCGCTGAGTCTATTGAATCAGAAAAGTTACACGCATTAAGTTTGTTGGCAGCTGGCGTAGCTCATGAAATAGGTAACCCGCTAAATTCTATCCATATACATTTGCAGTTGCTAGATAGAGAGATAAAAAAATTATCTGAAGAAAAAGTTAAAAAAGAGCTGATAGAATTAGTAAATGTATCAAGAAAAGAAGTTTCAAGATTAGATGAGATAATAAGACAATTTTTAAAGGCTCTTCGTCCTTCAATGCCGGAAAGAAAACCACATAGATTAAAAAACTTAATGAATGAAACATTAGATTTAATAAAGTATGAAATAGAGAATAGAAGAATTTTAGTAGAAAAGAATTATGCCGGAGAAACTCCACCAATTCTTGTTGATGAGGTCCAAGTTAAGCAGGTTTTCTTTAATATAATTAAGAATGCAATGCAGGCAATGGAAGACGAAGGAATACTAAAAATAGATACTGGTGTAAGTGAGCGATTTGTACTTATTTCAATTGAAGATAACGGCTCAGGTATTGATCCAGAAAAATTAGGTGCTATTTATGAGCCTTTCCATACAACTAAAGATGAAGGCACTGGATTAGGTATGATGATCGTACAGAGAATCATGCGAGATCATGGTGGAGAGATATTAATTAATTCAGAACCAGGAAAAGGAACAAAAATAACCTTACGCTTTCCAAGAGAAGATGCACGACTAACAAGGTTAAGTGCGCCATTAAAGGGAGTTAATGATGAGTAAACCAATCATATTAATTGTAGATGATGAGCGTAGTGCGCGAGAAGGTATGGCTTTATTATTCAAAAAAGAGTATAACGTATTTTCTGCAGAAAGCGGTACCGCTGCACTTAGTATACTTGATGAGCAGGTTATAGATGTGATGATAAGTGATGTTAGAATGCCCGGTATGGATGGGTTAGAATTAATGGAGCAGGCACAGAAAAAACAGCCTAATCTATCCACTATAATTTTAACTGCTTATGGTGACGTAGATTTAGCAGTAAAAGCAATGCAAAGTGGTGCGGTAGATTTTATAACTAAACCACTTAATATTGATAAGCTGGAATTAATTTTAAAAAGATTATTAAAAACAAAAAAACTAGAATTAGAAAATAAAACATTAAAAGCTCAGCTTAATGTTCAATATGGTATGGAAAATATCATTGGAAAGTCTGCTGCTATGCAGTCAGTTTTTGAGATGGTCAGACAGGTTGCTCAATCAAAAGCAACTGTATTAATCCAAGGAGAAAGTGGAACGGGAAAAGAATTAGTAGCGAAGGCTATTCATCAACTTAGTACTCGTTCCTCATCAGAATTTGTACCTGTTCATTGCGCTGCTCTTGCAGAGAATTTATTAGAAAGTGAATTATTTGGTCACGAAAAAGGAGCATTCACCGGAGCCTCTGATCGAAGAGTTGGGAGATTTGAGAAAGCGGATTCCGGATCTTTATTTTTAGATGAAATAAGCGAAATAAATAGCTCTGTACAAGTAAAAATTTTGCGAGCCTTAGAAGAAAGACAGATAGAAAGAGTTGGGGGAGATAATTTAATTAATGTCGATACAAGATTAATCGCAGCGACAAATCGAGATTTGCAATTAATGGTTGATCAGGGCGATTTCAGAGAGGATTTATTTTACAGATTATATGTCGTTGTTATTACTTTGCCATCCCTAAGAGAAAGAGGAGATGATATTCTCTTATTGTTAAATCATTATTTAGAAATTTTTAATAAAGAAAATAATAAAGAAATAAAAGGATTTACTTCAGAAGCATATAACATCCTTTCTAAATATTCTTGGCCAGGTAATATTCGTGAACTCAGAAATCTTGTAGAGAGAATGGTTGTATTATGTTCAAATAATATTATCGATATACGGGATATACCTTCTCATATTCGATTACCAAAAGAAAAAAATTCTATGATAGATAGTAATGAGAATTTTACCGTAGATGAAATGGAAAAAGAGATGATTATTCACGCTTTAAAAAAGAGTAATGGAAATAGAACGCAGGCATCCGAAAGTCTTGGTATAAGCAGAAGAACATTGCACAGAAAGATTAATAAGCTTGGTTTGACTAGAAAAATTTTAGATGTAAAAGAAGATAAGGAGATAAATTAATATGAATGCATTCTATCATAAATTAGATGATAATGAGATCCGCACTAATATGAAACAATTATCAGATTGGGAATATAAAGAAGGAAGTATTAGCAGAATATTTAATTTTAGTAGTTATAATGAAACAATCGAATTTGTTAATCGGGTAGCAGAGATAGCAAATGCTATTAATCATCATCCCGATATGAATGTATCGTTTAAATCCTGTACGGTCATTTATACAACACATGCAGTTGAGGGGTTAAGTGCATTAGACTTTATTAGCGCAGCAAGACTAGATTCATTAAATAATTAACCATAAAATTTAAAAACTAGCATTTTTTTATAAATTTATTATAAATATAACTTTGGAGTAAAAAATGAATATTTGTTGTATAGGTGCAGGATATGTCGGCGGTCCAACAATGGCTATGATTGCTAAGCAGTGTCCAGATATAAATGTTACCGTTGTTGATATTAATGAACAAAGAATTTCAGCATGGCAAACAAATGAACTTCCTATTTATGAACCGGGTTTATTAGAAGTTGTTCAAGAATCGCTTGGAAGAAATTTATTTTTTTCATGTGATATTGATAAAGCTATATACGATGCCGATATTATTTTTGTGAGTGTTAATACTCCAACTAAAACATTTGGAGAAGGTGCAGGACGGGCATCAGATTTACAATATTGGGAACTATGCGCTAGGAGAATAAAGAAAGTTTCTGAAAGTGATAAAATTATTGTAGAAAAAAGTACACTTCCAGTAAGAACGGCGGAGGCAATGGAGCGTGTCTTACATTCTGAAGATAATAAAGTTCACTTTGAGGTATTATCTAACCCAGAATTTTTAGCAGAAGGAACAGCAGTAACTGACTTGAATAATCCAGATAGAGTATTAATAGGAGGGCATGAAACACCATCAGGAAAGAAAGCATTAGAACTTCTTATTCAAATATACGCAAGATGGATTCCAAGAGATAAAATACTAACAAGTAATGTTTGGTCCTCTGAGCTATCTAAGCTGACGGCTAATGCATTTCTTGCTCAAAGAGTAAGTTCTATTAATTCAATATCAGCACTTTGCGAAGCAACTGGAGCAGATGTTGCTGAAGTCTCGCATGCAATAGGTACAGATAGTAGAATTGGCTCAAAGTTTCTTCAAGCTAGTGTTGGATTTGGCGGATCATGCTTTAAAAAAGATATACTAAATTTGGTCTATCTTTGCGAAACATACGGATTAAAAGAGGTAGCTGCATATTGGCAGCAGGTTGTAGAAATAAATGAGTATCAGCAAACAAGATTTACTAAAAATATTATTAAGAGTATGTTTAATACTATAGCAGGTAAGAAAATCCTGATTTTAGGATTTGCATTTAAAGCAGATACAGGAGACACACGAGAAAGTCCGGCAATAAGGATTTGTAAAGAGTTGCATGCTGAGAAAGCCGATTTGGTTATATCAGACCCAAAAGCAATACTTAATGCAAAGGATGATTTATCTGAATTAAGTAACATTATTTATGAAGAAGATCCCTATGAAGCAGCTAAAGATGCAGATGCAATTGCATTATTAACGGATTGGAGTGCTTATAATAATTTAGATTTCCAAAAACTATATGAAATTATGCGTAAACCTGCCTTCATTTTTGATGGAAGAAATATTTTAGATCATAAAAATATTTTTAATTTAGGTTTTGAGGTTTATTCAGTTGGTAAAGGACGATTATCCCATTTAAATTAATCGTTTTTATTACTTATAACTAAGATTGTCTTTTTATCGAATTCTACAATTTCACCACAACTAATTTTTTTTCGTTTTCTATATTCAATCTTTTGAGATACTTTTACTAATCCTTCTGATATTACTAATTTTGCCATAGAGCCTGATTCAACAAAATTTAGTACTTTTAGTAGTTTATACAACTCTATAAAATCATCACCAGATCTAAGCTTAAATGTTGTATCAATAACCTTACTCATTTAAGGCTTATCCATTAAAGTTTGTACAAGCTTGAGATTCTCATAAGAAAGTCTTTTACGTTGATAGAGAGCATTAGCTTTTTTCTCCAGATCCATCCAATCAAGATCTGATGGTGGCGTTAGATAATCCCAATTTTCTTCATCCGACCTTTTAAATTGCCACTTAATTCTTTGGTTTCTTATAAAAGTAACTCGGATTTTCCTTTTAATACCAGGAACAGGTTTATCGGACCATTCAATATTTGCTTTCATAATAAGAATACTACAATGAATACCTTAGGATTTATACCAATTTTTAATATTACTACAAATTACGCAGACTCCAGAAATAATAAATCCTAGAAATAGATAGAACAATCTCTGTCTTTCAATAATCGAATCTAGTTGGGCTGCATCATCTAGTAAAACATACGCTGTTATAGAAATAGTTAAGGAAAAAATCGCAATCCACCATAGAAGATCATTCTTAGTTGTATTTGTTTTTCTTGGATTAATAAGAACCATAAAATCCTCTCCCATGATTTTTTTCTTATTTAGTGTGTTATAAATAACAGAGAAGTATGTTCGGATACAGATAAAATTGAGATAAAATAGGTATTTATAAAACGTATAATTTATATATTTCTCAGAGCTGTATATAAAGCTATTGATACAGCATTAGAAAGGTTTAAAGATCTTACTGCATCAAGTTTGATTGGAATATTACAACAACAATCAATGTTCTCATTTATAATTTCATCTGAAAGACCATAAGGCTCATTTCCAAATACCAAATGATCACCTTGTTGGTATCTGATGGTCGCATGGTCTATTTTTCCTGAGGTAGAGAAGAAGTATTTTTTTGCATTTAAGTATTTTATATCATAATCATAATAATTTTCATGAATATTTATATCAACCGCTTTCCAGTAATCAAGACCCGCTCTTCGTAATTGTTTATCAGATATATCGAATCCAAGCGGTTTTATTAAATGAAGAACAGAGCCAGTTGCTGCACATAGTCGTGCAATATTTCCTGTATTAGGCGGAATCATCGGGTTAACTAAAATAATATTTAGCGGAGTTTGAGGCCAATTTATTTTTATTTCATTCCGATTACGCTTTGCGTATTTCATATTGTTATTATCGTTCATATTTAGCTTGATATTGGCCTATATTTAATTTTACTAGGCTGCCAAACATCTCCTTTTATCGTTTTCATATGCTCTTTATATGAAGCATAATTTCCTTCGAACCAAATAACCTCACTATTTCCTTCAAATGCTAGAATATGAGTAGCTACTCTATCCAGAAACCATCTATCATGGCTAATTACTACAGCGCATCCTCCGAAATTAATTAAACCTTCTTCTAATGACCTTAGGGTCGAGACGTCTAGATCATTTGTTGGCTCATCTAGTAATAGTAAGTTACCACCTCGGCGTAAAAGTTTTGCTAAGTGAACACGATTTCTTTCTCCGCCTGAGAGAACGCCTACTTTTTGTTGCTGATCACTTCCTTTGAAATTAAAGCGTGCGCAATATGCCCGACTACTCATTTCTTTATTGCCAATAAATATAGTTTCCTCATTCCCACTAATTTCTTCCCAAATAGTTTTGGATGGATCCAGATTATCTCGGAGTTGATCTACATAAGCCATATCAACAGATTCCCCAACTTTTAATTCTCCGTTTGTTATACTTTCTTGTCCAATGATCATTTTAAATAATGTTGTTTTACCAGCACCATTTCCTCCGATTATTCCTATTATACCTCCTGGAGGAAGATCAAAAGTTATATTCTCAAATAATAATTTATCATCAAATTCTTTAGAAAGCATTTTTGCCTCAACAACTTGTGCTCCTAATCGTTGACTAACTGGTATTTGAATAGATAAATTTTCTTCTCTAGAATCAAACTCTTTTTTGATAAGCTCGTTATATCTACGAAGCCGAGCTTTATTTTTAGTTAACCTGCTGGATGCATTCATTTGAACCCATTCTAATTCTTGTTTAAGAAGTTTTTTATGAGATGCATTCATCTTCTTATTTTTTTCAGATAAATTCTGTTTTTGTTCTAACCAAGCTTGATAGTTTCCTTTATACGGAGTAGCCTGACCTCCATTTAATTCTAATATCCATTCAGTAACATTTGATAAGAAATATCTATCGTGAGTAATAACAATTAATGTCCCTTTAAAGCGTTTCAAATATTCTTCTAACCAAGCAATAGAATCTGTATCTAAATGATTTGTTGGCTCATCTAATAATAAAATATCAGGGTTTTTAAGTAATAATCTACATATAGCTACTCTTCTCTTTTCTCCTCCAGATAATAAGTGAATATACCTAGACCCCTCCGGTAATCTAAGTGCATTCATCGCTAATTCAACATGACGATCAAGTTCCCATAGGTTTTCTTTATCAATTTCATCTTGTAGCTTAGCGACTTCTTCATTTAGCCTTGTAGATTCTTCATCTGATATATCAGTAGATAGTATCTCCCATATTTCATCATATCGATTTAGTTTTAGCTGTTGATGTTTTACTCCATCCATAACAATTTCTGATATTGTCTTTTTATCATCAAGCTTAGGTTCTTGTTCTAGATAACCAATTTCTAGGTTTTTAGCTTTATTGCATTTTCCGATAAATCCAGTGTCTATTCCCGCCATAATACGTAGTAAGCTAGATTTTCCGGAACCATTCCCACCTATAATTCCGATCCTTGCTCCAAAGAAGAAAGATAAATTTATATCATCTAATATTACTTTTGCACCATGTTGTTTTGTTAAGTGTTCAAGACTATAAACATATTCACCTGACATAAAATTCCTTAGTTAAAATGGTGGAGATGGGGGGAGTCGAACCCCCGTCCGAATAAGAGTCACAGTAGCGTCTACGTACATAGTTGAGTATTAATGATTCGCCGCCTCAGCTGCCACTCAACAAAGCCACTTTGGTCGCTAGAGTCCTGTCTAATCTTACGCCTTATTCCGCACTCCCGAATTTAGCGCCAGCTTGTTGTCGTCGCCTCTATCCTTTAACAAGCTTCAAGGTAGAGACGTGGCTGATTTATGCAGCCAGTGCGTAACTTTCGTCAGCATTTATAAGTTTGGACTCCTTTTTACGAGGCCTGGAGACCAACCTCGGTACGCAACTAAAGCTTCAACTTATACGTCGAAACCAGTCATCCCCAAATATATAACATGGACAGAGAACAACAATTTAACAAAAAGGTCAATACAACAGAAACATTTCAAAGAACATTAGCTTTTGGTAATTACTATATTAGTTTATAAGATATTTATGAGGAGTCATTATGAATAATTGGATTTCAGGAGCAGGTCATTTTGGGATATCTGTTGCAGACTTAGACGAATCAATTTCGTTTTATGAGGGTTTACTTGGTTTAACTGTAAGTTTAAAACGCGAGAAAGATGCTTTTCTACCCATTGGTGAAGAAGATGTTCTAGCTTTATTACAGTATCCAGGAGGAAAACAAGCTTATGATGCGGAGTATCGACCTAAATATAAAGGAAAGGCATTTACACATTTTGGCTTAACAGCTCCCTCGGTAGAGGCAGTTTTTTCTTTTCAAGAAAAATTAAAAAATGAAGGAGTTGAAATTATAAAAGAAGCATATGAAAGGTGGGATGGTGCTAGCTTTTACTTTTTAGACCCCAATGGGCATACATTAGAATATATATTCTTTGACCCTAAGGCTGAGCCCACTAATTAATCTTTAAGTAAGCTTTCTATTTCTAAGATAATTTCTGGTATATCGTCCAAAATAACATTTGTTAGCCAAACTTTTTGAGGGTATATCATAATATTAGGTCCAACTCCGCATACTCCTAAACATCCGGACTCAGATATTCTAACTTGAGGCCGCCAATTTCTTTCTATAGCAGCTTTTTTTAATTCATCTTTTATTGCAATAGCATTTCCTTCTGCACAAGATTTTGATCCATCATTTCTTTCTCGTGTGCATATAAATACATGAACTTTGTATCGAGTAGCTCTTTTTTTCATTATTATATCATTCCTTTTATATGCTTAATATTCAAGAATGACTTCGTTATAAAGTATAAATACTTAATTATATATAATAATGTTTTTACTCTACGAAGTTGACGCACCGATATGTTTTCGTATACTTCGCGGTTCATTTCGGCGAGATAGCTCAGTTGGTAGAGCAGCGGATTGAAAATCCGCGTGTCCCCGGTTCAAATCCGGGTCTCGCCACCACCTTCTTTTTTTAAGAGATTAATTTTACTATAATAATATTGCTATTTGAATAATGTACATTATTCTAAAAATATAATATTTAGAAAGGATTAATATGGTTAGAGGTGGTGCACGAAAGGGAGCTGGAAGACCAAAGGGGCAGGGTAAGTATAAAGAATCTACGAAGCCTATACGTATTCCGAATAGTATGATTAACGAAGTTATGAGTTTAATTGAGAATAATGGTTATGAATTGCCATTTTACACTAGTTCAGTTCAAGCAGGATTTCCTTCTCCGGCCGATGATCATATGGAAAAGAAGATAGATATTAGTAAACATTTGGTTAAGCATCCAACCGCTACTTTTTTTGTAAAAGCTGCCGGGGAGTCAATGCTGAATGCGGGTATTCATCCAGGAGATATTTTGGTAGTAGACCGTAGTTTAGAAGCAAAAAATGGAAAAATAGTAATTGCCGCAGTAGACGGACAGCTAACAGTTAAAAGATTACATAAATCTAAAAAAGGTATTTTTTTAGTTCCAGAAAACGAATTATATAAACCAATTAAAATAGAAGAAGAAAATGAAATTTTAATATGGGGAGTGGTAACGAATGTTTTGCATGAGGTATAATTTCTCATGAAAGAGACATTTATTTTAATCGATTGTAATAATTTTTACGCCTCATGCGAAAGAGTTTTTAACCCCTCTTTAAATAAAAAACCAATCGTTGTCTTATCAAATAATGATGGATGTATTGTTGCTCGGTCTAACGAAGCTAAAGAATTAGGGATTCCCATGGGAGCTCCATTTTATCAGTATAAAAAATTAATAGAATCAAATGGGGTAAATGTATTTTCGTCTAATTATCAGTTTTATGGAGATATGTCGCAGCGAGTTATGGACTCCATAAAAATAATGACACCAAATGTTGAGGTGTATTCGATTGATGAAGCATTTATATCCATTAATCAAACGGATAGAACTAATATAATTAGACAAGCGCAGAATATGCGATCAAATATTTATCAATGGACAGGAATTCCAACTTCACTCGGGATAGCTCCAACAAAAGTCTTATCAAAAGTAGCTAATAGTATGGCTAAGAAGGAATCTTCTACAGGAGTATTTGATCTTCGAGATAAAGGGGTGCAAGAAGATATATTAAAAGCATTAGATATAAAAGATATATGGGGTATTTCTCATCGTCTTGGATCGCGATTGTGTTCAATGGGATTAAAAAATGGATTGGATTTTAGGAACGCAGAGCCTTCCTTAATCAGGAAAAGTTTTGGAGTAGTAGTAGAAAGAATAGTTTATGAGTTAAGAGGAATTTCTTGTTTAGGTTTAGAAGATACTAGGCCTAAAAAAAACATCATGTCTTCAAAGTCGTTTGGAGTATCCTTGCAAAATATACAGGATATAGAAGAGGCATTATCAACATATATTGCTAGAGCTTGTGAGAAAATGCGTAATCAAGAGAGTAAGGCTCAAGGCGTTTATATTTTTCTTAGGACTAATCCATTTAGCGAGAAAAATAAGCAATATCAAAATAATATTAAAATCACATTTGATAATCCATTATCAGATACAGGAGCAATAATTAAACAAAGCAAAGCTGGTATCAGAAACATATTTAGAAAAGGATACGATTACCATAAATGTGGAGTGGTATTAGTAGGGTTAATATCAGATAAATATAATCAAGCGCACTTATTCACGGATTCTGATTTTTCTAAACAAGATCGTTTGATGGAAGCAGTAGATGAGATTAATACATCAATTAGATCCAATGCTGTTTTTTATGCTGCACAAGGAATAGAGCAAAAATGGAAAATACGTTGTAATAAAAGATCCTCACATTATACGACCAAGATGGAAGATTTTGTCAAAGTATATTAAGCAAATTTTAATTAGATTGGTAGCGGGGGCAGGATTTGAACCTGCGGCCTTCAGGTTATGAGCCTGACGAGCTACCGGGCTGCTCTACCCCGCAATAATAAATAGGAAGTATATCATACTCACAGATTAATTTGATGCAACAATATTAATCATGGATGATTCAGTTTGTTATCTGAGGAGGTTTTTCTCCATAATTAGGATCATAAATAGGCACATTCATACCCTTAGGAGTTTGCCAAGATTTTTTTGGTTGATGGGTGACATAGGCATAGTAGGGTGTTGCAATCAGATCTTCACTTATAAACACAGGAGCAAGCTTCATAATTCCTTTGGGTAGATGAACAGAGAAAGTAACTTCTTTTGCCCCTAATGGTATGGATTTTTTTATATCTAAATCATTAATTCTTAACTTAGCATGAGTATATTTATACGATTTTCCATAAGTACCATCATTGATAGCTTTATCTGCTTCAACTGGCCATCTTCGGAGAGATATTTCATAAGTTCCAGCTTTTCTACATTCAATCGACCAAAAAGATGATTCTTCACAAAAACCATTCTTAACGTGGTCTTGGCTCCATGGAGAAAGTTGATCAATTAACCAGTCATGTGAAGATAATTTAACTGTAGGATATGAATCTGAGCCAAGTACAATATGACTTGTTAATACATGCTCTTGAGATACATCATCCCAAAATACTTCATAATCATTTCGTAACTGACTAACCATAGAAGGATGTTTATTTGCTATATTTTTTTGCTGTCCAAAATCCGTATCAAGATTATACAATTCTTTACCATTAATAAGACGCCACGGACCCTTCATAACAGCACTTTTCCGCCATTTTATAGGATTTACTACTCTTTGTGACTCAACGACTATTGTACGATCAGGCCAGGCTCCATGAATATCTTGAAGAAGTGTAGTAATACTTTTTCCATCAAAATTAATATCTGGAGTCTTAAGGTTACACCAATCAAGAATAGTAGGTAATATATCAATATGTGCAGTTAGCTGAGAGATTTCTCTACCATGCTTTAAGCCAGATTTAGGCCATCGTATCATACATGGAACACGATGACCTCCTTCGTATTCAGAATTCTTTTTACCTCTCATATTAGCATTAAATCCAATATCATTTTTCATTCCTGCTGATGTGCCATTATCAGTCATATAAATAAGTATGGTATTATCTGAAAGATTTTCTCTATCTAGGAATTCCATTAAATTTCCCATATTATCATCAATATTTGTTATCATTCCATAAAAGGGTATATTAGGTATTTTATTATTCTTTTCGTATAGCTCGGAATATTTACTTGGACAGTAAAATGGACTGTGTGGAGCATTAGGAGCTATATAAGCAAAAAATGGTTTATTTTTATTTGATTGAATAAATTTTATAGCCTCTTCAAACCAGATATCAGTACAGAAACCATTAAATTTTTTATAATTTCCATTATCGTTATAGGTATCATCAAAATAATCATTTCCCCAATAATCAGGTGCTTGTCCGACGCCTCCAGCATGGTGCATAACATAATGATTAAAACCTCGATCTATAGGCCTGTAAGGATAATTATCACCTAAATGCCATTTCCCAAATAAACCGGTTCTATATCCATTATCTTTTAAAATATCTGCCAAAGTTATTTCTCGTTCTCGTAACATATTTCTTCCTTGAACTGTATGCCATACACCAGCTCTATTAGAGTAGCGTCCGGTAAGAAGAGCTGCTCGAGTAGGAGCACAAGTTGGATCAACATGAAAATTAGTTAATAAAATACTATTTTTTGCTAGATGGTCTAAAAACGGTGTTTGAATTTGTTTATTTCCTGAAAATCCAAAATCACCATAACCTTGGTCATCTGAAATAATTAATATTATATTTGGAGTAGATGCAAAGGACAATGAGTAGAATAAAATGCTTAAAAGTAGGTAAAATATAAATTTCATATTCAAATAATTACTTTTAACAGCTAAAGTACGTCAAGGAAGATTTCTATAATTTATTAGTATTTTAAAGAAAAAGTAAAATTTCTTTAAAAAAATAAAAATTAATCTTGCGAATAAATTTTTAACACCATATCTTGTGTATCTCTTAGCACAAACGGCAACATGTAGTACTTTTTCAGAAAAGTTATTAACAGCTAAATAGTGCTTATTTATGGGAAATTTTTAAAAAAAGTTAATAAAATGAGAGGTTATTAACAGCTATGAGTGATACTTTATATAAAGAAAAAATAGATAAAACGCCTAATATTGAAGAAAAAGAATTAGGGCAAAATAAGAAAAAACCGTCAATACAAGTGGTTAAAAGAGACGGTAAACGAGAAAGTTTAGATCTTGAAAAAATACATAAAGTAGTAACATGGGCAGCAGAAGGCCTTAACAATGTTTCCGTCTCTCAAGTCGTACTAAATGCCAACGTTCAATTATGCGATGAAATAAGAACAGAAGATATTCACGAAGTAATTATTAAGTCAGCCGCTGATTTAATATCTGAAGATACACCAGACTATCAGTATTTAGCAGCTCGTTTAGCAATTTTTCATTTGAGAAAAAAGGCTTTCGCTCAATTTGATCCACCAAAACTTTATAAGCATGTTCAGAAGATGGTTCAAGACGGTCGTTATGATCAAGCATTATTGGATGATTATTCAGAAAAAGAGTTTGGTAAAATGAATGATTTTATACGTCATTCAAGAGACTTGACCTTTAGTTATTCAGCGGTGAAGCAACTACAAGGTAAGTACTTAGTTCAGGACAGAGTAAATGGGCAGATATTTGAATCTGCCCAATTTTTATATGTACTTGTCTCTGCATCGCTATTTGCTCATTATCCAAAAGAAATTAGAATGAGTTATGTCGAGCGATTTTATCATGCTATATCTACATTTAAAATTTCTCTTCCAACGCCAATAATGGCAGGAATACGAACGCCTACACGCCAATTTTCGTCATGCGTTTTAATTGAAAGTGGGGATAGTTTAAATTCTGTTTGCGCTTCTTCAAGTGCAATAATAAAATATGTTAGTCAAAGAGCAGGTATAGGAATTAATGCAGGTAGAATTCGTGCAATAGGTAGCTCCATAAGAAATGGAGAGGCTTTCCATACTGGTTGTATTCCATTTTTTAAACATTTCCAAACCGCAGTTAAAAGTTGCTCGCAAGGTGGAGTGCGAGGTGGAGCGGCCACGTTATATTATCCAATTTGGCATCTTGAGGTTGAGGATCTTCTTGTTTTAAAAAATAATAAAGGAGTAGAGGAAAATAGAGTTCGTCATTTAGACTACGGCGTACAGTTTAATAAACTAATGTATACTCGAATGTTAAAGAATGAGATGATCACCCTATTCAGTCCTTCCGATGTACCTGGTTTATACGAAGCCTTCTTTGCCGATCAAGAATTATTTGAAAAGCTTTATACTCAATACGAAGACGACCCATCTATCCGCAAAAAACAGATTAAAGCTCTAGATCTATTTGGAGTATTTGCACAAGAAAGGGCAAGCACCGGGCGAGTCTATCTTCAGAATGTAGATCATTGTAATACGCATAGCCCATTTGATCCAAAAGTTGCACCGGTAAGAATGAGTAATTTATGCTTGGAAATTGCTCTACCAACAAAGCCCTTGAATGACATTAATGACGAAGAAGGTGAAATTGCTTTATGTACACTTTCGGCTATTAATCTTGGCGCACTTGAATCAATGGATGAAATGGAAGATTTAGCTGACTTAGCTGTTCGTGCATTAGACAGTCTCCTTGATTACCAAGGTTATCCGATCCCAGCAGCTAAAAATGCATCATTAGGAAGAAGAACATTAGGAATAGGAGTTATAAATTATGCTTACTATTTAGCTAAAAACGGCGTTCGTTATTCCGATGGTTCTGCTAATGCACTTACACATCGTACCTTTGAGGCACTTCAATACTATTTAATGAAAGCCTCAGCAAACCTTGCAAAAGAATTTGGACCATGTCCTTTATTTAACGAAACGACATACTCTCAAGGTATAATGCCTATTGACACTTATAAAAAAGAGATTGATAAGATTTGTGATGAACCCTTAAAATTAGACTGGGATGGTTTAAGAGCCCTGATCAAGAAACATGGAATGCGAAACTCTACCTTAACAGCATTAATGCCTTCAGAAACGTCTTCTCAGATTTCAAATGCTACAAATGGAATAGAGCCTCCTCGAGGTCTTGTAAGTGTGAAGCAGAGTAAAGACGGAGTTTTAAAACAAGTAGTTCCTGAGTTTGAAAGATTAAAAAACCAATATGAATTACTGTGGAGTATACCGAATAATAAAGGTTATCTAGAATTAGTAGGAATTATGCAAAAATTTGTTGACCAAACTATATCAGCAAATACTAATTATGATCCATCTAAGTACCCAGAAGGTAAGGTTCCAGTTCGAGATATCTTAAAAGATATTGTAATGGCATATAAGCTTGGAGTGAAGACACTATATTATCACAACACTCGTGACGGAGCATCTGATGCACAAGGAGATATAGCATCAGATGGGGGATGTGATGGCGGGGGTTGTAAAATTTAACAAGAATAAGAAAGTAAGGTAAAAAATGGCATATTCAACATTTAGAAAAGAGCAAAACGATACATTAACAGAACCTATGTTTATGGGAAACAGTGTTAATGTTGCTAGGTATGATCAACAAAGACATCCTATATTTGAACAACTAATCGAAAAACAATTATCATTTTTTTGGAGGCCTGAAGAAATAGATGTTTCAAAAGACCGAGCTGATTGGCAGGATTTAAGTGATGCTGAGAAGCATATATTTATTTCTAATTTAAAATATCAAACATTATTGGATTCCGTAGCAGCACGAAGTGTCAGCGTTTGTCTTTTACCGATGGTATCTTTACCAGAATTAGAAACATGGATAGAAACATGGGCATTTTCTGAGACCATTCATTCTCGTTCATACACTCATATTATTAGAAACTTATTTTCAAATCCCGGAGAAGTATTTGATGATATTGTGATAAATGAAAATATTATTAACCGAGCATCACAAATAGCTAAATATTTTGATGATATCATTACCATGTCACATATCTTTAATATTCAGGGTGAAGGAACATATGAAATAGAGGGACAAACCTACGAAGTAAATAAATATAACATTAAATGCAAATTATACCTAGCAACCTGCGCCATCAATGCGTTGGAGGCTATTCGATTTTATGTTTCTTTTGCTTGTTCTTTTGCGTTTGCTGAAAGGCAGTTATTAGAAGGAAACGCGAAAATAATAAAATTAATTGCGAGGGATGAAGCGCTTCATTTAACCGGAACACAACATA
This sequence comes from Pontiellaceae bacterium, assembly GCA_045566035.1. Classification (GTDB taxonomy): domain Bacteria; phylum Verrucomicrobiota; class Kiritimatiellia; order Kiritimatiellales; family Pontiellaceae; genus Pontiella. The sequence continues at coordinate 87,460 of JBJLEI010000021.1, forward strand.
TGCTAAACTTATGGGCAGATGGAAAAGATGATCCAGAGATGGTAGAAGTTGTTAAAGAAATGAAAGAAGAAGGAAAGCAATTATTTTTAGATGTTGTCGAAGAAGAAAAAGCATGGGCGGATTACTTATTTAAAGATGGATCTATGCTTGGCTTAAATGCTGATATCTTAAAGCAATATGTTGAATATATGGCTAATCTAAGATTAACCGCACTGCAATATGAAGCGCCATTTGATATCAAAAGTAATCCTTTACCATGGATGAACTCATATCTTGAAAGCGATAACGTACAGGTTGCTCCACAAGAGGCAGAAATTTCTTCCTATCTAGTTGGTCAGGTCGATGCTAATGTTGATAGTAGTGATTTCGAAGATTTAGAGTTATAATAAAATGAGTCACAGAGTTTATGTCAACGAGCAATTGCAACCTGCAGAATTTGATGAAACAAAAGATTATAATATTTTAGATGCGTTAGATAGAGCAAGTATTGAATCGGAAAGTCATTGTCGAGCAGGGTTTTGTGGTACTTGTCGTATGATTCTAATTAGTGGTCAAGTTCGTTATCCTGGAGGAGTTCCCTTAGGGTATATTCGAGATGGAGAAATACTACCATGCTGCTGCGTTCCAACAACTGATATTGAATTACGTACTCTTCATTAACTTATTTGCTTATTTATAACCTCCTCTCGACACAATGTAATAGATATGTAAAATAACATATGAAAAGGTTAAATATATGAAAATTTTATTAGTTGGTGATATTGTTGGAAAACCAGGAAGAAATGCTTTTACTCAAATTGTTGGAAGACTTCGTTCTGAAGAGTCCGTCGACTTTGTTATAGCGAATGCCGAGAACTCTGCTTCAGGCCGAGGACCAACACCTGAAATCGCCCATGCTATTTTAGATGCTGGAGCAGATGTTATTATTTTGGGAGATCATTCTTGGGATAGCAAGGAAATGGTAGAGGGAATTGACTTAGAAGACCGAATTATTCGCCCGGCAAATTTTCCTAAGAATACACCAGGAAAAGGATGGGTTAGAATCGAGACCGTAGAAGGAAATATTGTAGTTGCTCAATTTATAGGTCGAGTATTTATGCAACCGCATCAATCTTGTCCATTTGAAAAAGCTGATCAGTTACTGAATGGTGAACTTGCAAATGATAAAATTATCTTTGTTGATATTCATGCTGAAGCAACCTCAGAAAAAATGGCATTTGGTCGATATCTTGATGGAAGAGTAACATCTGTTACAGGAACACATACACACTGCCAAACCTCCGATGCTCGTATCTTTCCAAAAGGAACCGCTTTTATGACCGATCTAGGAATGACAGGACCACAGGATTCTATTCTTGGAAGAGATGTGAATGCCGTTACAAAAAAATTTATTACCGGTCTTCCTAGTCGATTCGATGTTGCAAGCGAGGATGTCGCACTTGAAGGAGCTATTTTAGATATTGAAATGAGTTCCGGAAAAGTTAATAGCATAGAGGCTATTCGTATCAAAAATTAGGCTAAGTTTTTGTATGTCAGAAAAAAGTAAAATACATTCCAGAGATTATTTAACCGTTACGGAGCTAAATAGAACAGCTCGTTTAATATTAGAAAATAATTTAGATGAAGTTTGGGTAGAAGGAGAGCTCTCCCGAGTCACGCTTCATAGTAGTGGTCATTGGTATTTTACAATAAAAGACGATAGTGCATCCATTTCATGTGCAATGTTTTCAAAAGATAATGCAAATGTTAGTTTTAATCCAGAAGATGGAATGAAGGTTTTTATCTTAGCTAAGGCATCAATATATGAGGTTAGCGGAAGATATCAATTAATTGTATCCGAGATGGAAGATGCAGGTAAAGGAACATTACAACAGCAGTTTGAATTATTAAAAAGTAAGCTATCAGATGAGGGCCTTTTTGACGTAGAAAGTAAAAAAATACTTCCATTATATCCAAAAAAAATAGGAGTAATTACTTCACCAACTGGCGCTGCTATTCGAGATATAATAGAGGTTTCCACCCGACGTTTTCCTGGAATACAAATTTTATTAGCACCTGTTTTAGTACAGGGAGACGGTGCAATAAAAAGTATAGTTAATGCAATAAATCATATGAATAAAAGAGATGATATTGACGTATTAATTATTGGTCGTGGTGGCGGTAGCCTAGAAGACCTTTGGGCATTTAATGAAGAAGATGTAGCAAGAGCTATGTATGCATCAGCAATACCGACTATATCTGCTGTAGGTCATGAAATCGATTTTACTATCGCAGATTTTGTAGCAGATGTCCGAGCACCAACACCATCAGCAGCAGCAGAAATAGCAGTACCAGAGAAACAGCAAATAATAATAAAATTAAATCAAATAAAAGAGCGTCTTCGTCATTGTTTATTAATGCTATCAAAAGAATTTAGAATTAGACTTAACAATTCAGCATCAAGCAAAGTGTTTCATGAGCCAGAGCAGATGATAAAATGGTATCGAGAACAATTAATCCGTTCCGAAGAGCAAATGAAGAATATATTGGAAAATCAAAAACAAATTAAAAAGCAGAGATTAAATACAGCATTTATACGTTATAGTCACGCATTAGATCGTGGAGTTCAGCAGGCTCAGCAACATATTGATGAATGCTCAATGATAATGAAACAGCAGATCAAACAAAAAATGAAAACAGAAGAATATAGGCTATCGTCTGCTAATAAACAACTTAATGCATTAAGTCCAATTTCCGTTTTAGGACGAGGGTATTCTATAACTCGAACAGTTAATGGAGAAATAATTAATTCGGTTAAAGGCGTTAAATCTGGACAAGAAATAAGTACGTTATTTAGAGACGGAAAGAAAACGTCTGTTGTTAAGTAAAAAATAAAATTTTTAGGGGAGTATTATGGCTGAAAAAAAAGAATCATTTGAAAAATCATTAGAGAGATTAGAGGAAGTAGTTGAGCAAATGGAAAGCGGAAAATTAGATCTTGAAGAAATGATTAAGCGTTTTGAAGAGGGAACAAAGTTAGTCGACCGCTGTTCATCTAAGCTAAATCAAGTAGAACAGAAAATAGAAAAACTGATTAAAAGTAAAGATGTAATAAAAGAAGAACCATTTGAGAATAATGAGTGAAGTCCCATTATTAAAGCGATATTTTATTAATGAATAAGCCGACAAAAAATAGCCGTCTAGTAGCAGCAAAAATACTATCCGAATGGTTAGAAAATGGAAGCTTCCCAGAACAAAGGTTATCTAAGATTAAGGATAGCCGTTTTTTTGTTATGGAAGTGGTCCATGGATGTATTAGAAAAAATTCCATATTGATGTGGGCAATGAATCGTTGGGTAAAAAAGCCTCCAACATTTTTAACGCAGGCAATTATTCATGTAGGATTTTATCAGATTCTATTTATGGATAATACAGAAGTATACGCTTCAATAAACGAATGTGTTGAAGCAAGTAAAAAACAACCAAATGGTTTAGGCGCAGCAAAATTAGTTAATGCAGTTCTACGAAAATGTGATAGAGAATCCAGCAAATTATTGATTGATTTAGAGAAAGAAAAAGAGTTCCTAAAATTATCCCATCCTGAAGAATTATTTACTGGTTGGATAGATCAATATGGGGAGGAAAAAGCGAGAACACTAGCCATATGGAATAATAAACCCGCTAAAACAATAATCAGGATAAATCAATTACGGATATCAGCTGATAAATTTAAAGAAGAACTAAATGAAAATAATATTGAATGCATTATTCATCCTGCATCAAAAAAGGAGATTTTTTTTTATGTTCCACGAGGGATTTCGGTGGTGAAGCTCCCAGGATATAATAAAGGATGGTTCACCGTACAAGATCCAGCAACTATTCATGCAGTTGATTTATTATCTCCTAAGGATTCAGAAAGCGTATTAGATGCATGTGCAGCTCCCGGAGGAAAAACTATTTTAATAGCTGAACGTATGAATTATGGAAAGAGCATTACAGCTATGGAGTTACATGAAGATAGAATTCCTAGATTATTGGAAAATTTAAAAAGAAATCAATGGGAAGATATTGAAGTTATTAATGGGGATGCCCGATATTCAGAAAAATATTTAGGAAATAAAAAATTTGATGCGATCTTACTCGATGTCCCTTGTAGTAATACAGGCGTACTCCAAAGAAGATCAGATGCAAGGTGGAGGGTTGGTTCGGAGCGCATGAAAGAGTTAAATAAACTGCAGCTTAATATCTTAGAAAGTTGTTCTAAGTTACTTAATCCAAATGGAAGAATGGTTTATAGTACCTGCTCTTTGGAACAAGAAGAAAACGAATTTCTAATAGATAAATGGATGTTATCTAATAAAAACTTTTATCTTAAAAAGAGTATAAAAATATTTCCGCCAGATACTCTTACCGACGGTGGATACGCCGCATTAATTTGTCGTAATTGAGCAATTCTCTTTTTTTAAACTAAAACATCCATTATTCTTCTTTTATGGACTTTAAATCCCAACTAAATAAGGAACAGTATCAAGCAGTATCATCACCAGATGGTCCATCGTTAGTTGTGGCTGCAGCGGGAACTGGAAAGACGCGAACATTAATTTATCGTTTAGCTTGGCTAGTTATAGAAAAAAAAGTAGAGCCGAATGAAGTATTATTATTAACGTTTACCAATAAAGCAGCAAACGAAATGCTCTCAAGAGCAGAAGAGTTAGTTCGTCGTCAATTTAATAGTGGTTTTAGCGGAACCTTTCACTCTTTTTCTAATCGCTTATTAAGACTGCATGCCGATCGAATTGGATTTAAGAAAGATTTTTCTATTTTAGATACCGACGACGCAAAAAAATTATTAAGAGCTTGTGCGGATCAATTAGAGATGGATAAAAAGAATTTTCCAAAACCTGAAGTTCTTCTTAGTTTATTTGGTGTTGTAAGCGGAAAGCAAAGTGATTTAGAGGATGCTATTCAGAAACGATTTGAGTATGCAGAGATTAATGCAGAAGAGGTAATGAAGGTACATACATTATACAATAATAAAAAGCATGAGTCTAATGCTATGGATTTCGATGACTTATTAATTTATGCAAATAAGTTGTTATCCGAACATGAAGATATTCGGTCTTATTATCAGAAGGTTTTTAGGTATGTTCTTGTTGATGAGTATCAGGATACGAATATTTTACAGGCATCGATTGTAAAGTATTTAGTATCCGAGCATGGAAATCTGATGGTTGTCGGAGATGACTTCCAAAGTATTTATTCATGGCGGGGAGCGGACTTCAGAAATTTTTTGAATTTCGATAGTTTATACGAAGGAGTTAATACATATAAACTGGAAACTAATTATCGGAGTACACCCGAAATATTAGATGTAGCAAATGAAGTCATAGCTGGTAATCCTGAGCAGTTCCAAAAAGAACTAAATTCAGTAAGAGATACAGGAAGTATTCCAAAATTAGCGAGGTTAAGAGATGGCTCTGCTCAAGCTAGATATATAATTGAGAGTATTCAGAACTTGGCAAGAGAAGGAATATTGCCTTCGGATTGTTGTGTGCTTTACCGGTCACACTTTCATGCGATGGAATTACAGATGGAATTAGCCAGAGAGCAAATTGCTTATATTGTTACCTCCGGAGTACGTTTCTTTGAGCAAGCCCATATTAAAGATGTTTGTTGTGTTTTACGATTAATTATTAATCCATCTGACAGCCTGGCCTTCGCAAGGCTATTCGAGCTTTTTCCAAAAGTAGGGACTAAAACTGCCCAAAAGATTTTTAATAAACTTGGTGGCAGGATAAATATCTTACATGAAGAAACTATGGACCAAATTATACAATTACTACCATCCGCGGCGCATGAATCATGGAATAGTTTAAGACCAATTTTTGAAGCATATAATAAGGAAGGGTTAAATTCTGATCCAGGAGAAATTATTCATAGATTCAATAAAGTCTTTTATGGAAAATATATGGAAGAGACTTTCGATAATCATAAATTTAGAAGTGAAGATATTGATGGTCTTATAGATTTTACAACAAAATTTAGCTCAACAGAAGATTTCCTTGCCGAGGTAGCTTTATTAACCAATCTTGACACCGACGCTTCAGCCCAGGCGGAGCAGACATCAGATGAGCACATCCTACGTTTGAGTACAGTTCATCAAGCGAAGGGCTTGGAGTGGAAAGCGGTTTTTGTTCTATTTGCAAATGAAGATATGTTTCCCAGTAAGAAGGCGTTAGATGATCAAGGAGACGCGGAAGAGAGACGTCTTTTTTATGTTGCAATAACTCGCGCTGAAGACGAATTATTTTTATGCGCACCCCTGGTAAGAAGACAGAGAGACGGAGGAATTATATTTCTTGATCAGTCTAGGTTTATAGATGAAATTCCAAGTGACTTATTAGTTGAAGAAAAGGGATTCTTTTAAATTAATAATAAATAAAGGTTAAAGGATAATATATGGATTTATCATTACAGATGTACGGAAATGTTATTTTAAGAAAAAAAGCAAAAGAGATAACAGACTTTAATGCAGACTTAAAATTATTATCAGAAAAGATGTTTGATGTTATGTACCAAGCAAGAGGCATTGGTTTAGCGGCAGAGCAAGTAGGAAGAATCGAAAGATTATTTATTATAGATATTCCTCCTTCAAGCGATATGGATGAGAATGGAAATCGAGAAAACCCTTCTGTACAGATGCCATTAGTTTTTATTAATCCAGTGATAATTTCTCACTCAGAAGAAACAATAAAAGGTATAGAAGGTTGTTTGAGCTTTCCAGGAATTACAACAGAAATTGAACGGTGGAGTGAGGTATACGCTGAATATCAAGACATCGAAGGAAAAGCTCAAAAGATTCATGCAAAAGGGTTGCTTTCTCGAGCAATACAGCATGAGCTAGATCATTTAAACGGGGTTTTATTTATTGATCGAATGCCTCCAATGAAAAAATTATTAATAGATGGAAAACTAAAGAAATTATACAAAAAGACTAAAAAAGTCTGATATAAATTGTTCCATGGATTTTAATCATCAACGTTGACAGTACGTGTACTTATAAGTAGTTTTTAGATTCTGATTTTTTCAACAAAAAGGAATTTTTATGGCGGATTTTAAATTTGCACTAAAAGAATTAAATATATCATCTGATGAGCCTATATATTATTATAGCTTAGATGCCCTGCAAAGTGAGGGATATGGAAATTTTTCATCCATGCCCAAGTCAGTAAAAATCTTATTAGAGTCCTTGGTTCGTATGCAAAGTCATCCTGCGTATAACGAGGAGCAGGTGAGGGCTTTATCTAAATGGACTCCTTCGATTGAAAAGCAAGAGATTCCATATATGCCCGCAAGAGTGTTGTTACAAGATTTTACCGGCGTCCCTTGCGTTGTTGATTTAGCAGCTCTACGTTCAGCCATGAATAAAGCTGGAAAATCAGCATCAAAGATCGAGCCACTAATTCCTGTCGATCTTGTTATTGATCACTCCGTACAATTGGATACAGCAGGTAACTCTATGTCTTTTAAATTAAATGTAGATAGAGAGTTTGAAAGAAATGAAGAACGATATAAGTTTTTAAAATGGGGACAGCAAGCGTTTGAAAAATTACGTGTTCTTCCTCCGGGATTAGGTATTTGTCATCAGGTAAATATGGAGTATCTGGCGGATTGTGTAATGGTGGATGACAAAGGTATTGCTTATCCCGATACTCTAGTTGGAACAGATTCTCATACAACAACAATAAACTGTATGGGTGTTCTAGGTTGGGGTGTTGGAGGTATTGAAGCGGAAGCAGCAATGTTAGGTCAGCCAATTCCAATTTTAACTCCCGAAGTAGTTGGTTTTAAATTAACCGGCTCCTTAAGACCTGGAGTTACAGCCACAGATTTAGCATTAACTGTAACTAAAATGTTAAGAGAGTTAGGGGTAGTTGGAAAATTTGTAGAGTTTTACGGCGAAGGAGCTTCTAATTTATCATTAGCGGATCGGTGCCCTGTTGCAAATATGGGTCCTGAATACGGAGCAACTATGGGCTTCTTTGCAATTGATGAGAAAACAATCGAGTATTTAAAAGAAACGGGAAGAACGGATAAGCAGTGCGAATTGGTTGAAGCATATTGTAAAGCGCAAGGATTATGGGGATTCCATGATGAAGCAGAGTACAATGATAAGTTAGAGCTCGCTTTAGATTCGGTGGAACCGGTTGTTGCGGGTCCCAATAAACCACATCAACGTCTTCCTCTTGGAGAGCTAAAAGAAGAATTTCATAGAGACTTTAACCCAACAGAAAAAGAAGTTTCGTTAGATGACCATGGATTAATAAAAGATGGATCAATCGTCATTGCGTCCATAACAAGCTGTACAAATACTTCTAATCCAAGTCTGGTTATGGGTGCGGGGATAGTAGCTAAAAAAGCAGTTGAAAGAGGAATGAAGATTAATAAATACGTCAAAACTTCTTTGGCTCCAGGGTCTCAGGTAGCAACAGAATATTTACAGGAAGCGGGTTTGTTAGAACCGCTTGAAAAACTAGGGTTTAATGTGGCGGCATATGGCTGCGCAACGTGTATAGGTAATAGCGGTCCATTGGATGAACCCATAGAAACAGCTATCAAAGAAAATGATTTGACTGTTGCCGCTGTGTTATCTGGAAATCGTAATTTTGAAGGAAGAGTACATCCCTTAACTAAATCTAATTATCTTGCATCTCCGCCATTAGTAGTTGCCTATGCGTTAGCTGGAACGGTTGATATTAATCTAGAAACTGATCCTATTGGAGTGGATCGTGATGGAAAGAATGTTTATTTTAGTGATCTATGGTTTACAAACGAAGAGTTAAATGAAGTTATTAAGATAGCTAAAAACTCAGAATATTATACAGACGTTTATGCGGACGTATTTAATGCGAACGAACAATGGAATGCGTTATCTGTTGCTACAGGAGAAACGTTTTCATGGGAAGACAACTCAACCTATATAAGAGAACCTTCTTTTTTTGAAGGGTGTGAAAATCCAGCTGGTGAATTAGAGGATATCCATAACGCAGTAGTTTTAGGTTATTTCGGTGATTTTATTACTACAGACCATATATCTCCTGCAGGTGTTATTCCGGAAGAAAATCCAACCACCGGTTATCTAAAAGAACGTGGCGTAGAAAAGAAAGATTTTAATAGTTTTGGATCTAGACGCGGTAATCACGAAGTAATGATGCGAGGAACCTTCGGAAATATCCGTATTAAGAATAAGCTTGTTGAGAGAGAAGGGGGATTCACATTAAAAGACGGAGAAGAACTTCCTTTTTATACAGCAGCAATGGCTTATCAAAATGAGAATAAACCCTTAGTGATATTAGCTGGAAAAATGTATGGAGCCGGTTCATCTAGAGATTGGGCTGCTAAAGGCACAAAACTACAGGGAGTAAAGGCTGTTATAGCAGAAAATTTTGAGAGAATTCATCGATCAAACCTAGTTGGTATGGGGGTCGTTCCTTGTGAGTTTGTAAACGGAGAATCTGCAGAAAGCTTAGGTTTAACCGGTCACGAATCTTTCACTATTACCGGAATAGCAGAGGATTTTAGACCCGGTAAAATATTAGATGTACAGGCAGGGGATAAAGCGTTCAAAGTAAAGGCTAGAGTAGACACACCTCTTGAAATTGACTATCTAAAAAACGGCGGTGTTTTAAATTATGTATTACGTAATTTTATTGCAGAAGCTTAATTATTCATTCTAACACGAACACGATAGAACATTTTATTATAAATAACTCTATCCTGAATGACTATTTCTTCATTATTACCAGGCAGATCAAATGGATAGGCTTGCCATGACTGACTAAGCGATGGTGTGTATTCAATCGTATACACCCGATTAAGAACGCTATCCCATGCAATACGATGGCCATCATTTTCAGTATAAGCATAAGCTACCGAGAAGATACTTTGTGGATCTGTTATTAATGTACCCGCAATATATTCCTTGTAATCCGAAGATCCATCCGCGTCAGTATCCGCTTGTATAGGACTACCCCCATGCACCCACTCTAAATAATCGTTTAATTCATCCGAGTCTGTATCCAAGTTATTTAAGTTAGATCCAAATAGGAGTTCTTGTTGGTCATTTAACCCATCCTGATCGTTATCAAAAGACCACTCATCTGCTAAAGTTCCATGGGAGGAAGTGGGCTTTAATATAAATCCAGATGCAGAACCAGAATAATGAATATATGTTCCCCCTGTGCTAAAAGTTCCGCCTATCGCTTGAATAGATCCTGTTGAACGGTAGTCACCGCCCTGATAGGTATTTGCAGAGGCAGAGATATTCAGCGTACTATTTTCATAAGACGCATACACCTGAGTTAGCAAAAGAGTTAAAATCGATATAAGGATACTTTGCATGATTAATCTTTAATATAATAATAAAGCCCGTTGCTATATTTAATCGAACTTCCAAGAGAATAAATGATAGGATTATCAGTATCATCATATTCGATAACGATTAATACCTTTCCATTACTGAGTTCACTAACAAAACTTTGATCTCCTTCACTTCCATTTATTTGCCGAACAAGTGTCTCCTCATCGGATAAGGTGTATAGTGAACCCATTATTTCTGCAGTAATCCAAAGTCGGTTATCTGCAACATACAGCTCTGGATCTGTATCAACAGACTCGGGTTGGCTTCCATTATATAATTCAACTACCTCCACCCAGGTAATACCACCGTCAAGAGATTTATATAGAGCACCTTCATAATTTGTCCCACTCATAGCATCGTTTTCATTATCATCATCCACTGCCCATAGAACGCCATTAAGATTTACAAAAGCGTCATCATCTGGACTAAACTCTATATTTCCTCCATCGACACTCTCCCAGGTAATACCATCAGAGGAATAGAAGTTAGTATTATTATAACTCATACCATCATATGTTAGAAATAAATAGTCATCAGAATAATACATACTAACATCCCTAAAACTCCCCGCACCTAAGGAAAAGTTAGTTGAACTAAAAACCTGACTCCATACCAACCCATCGGATGATCGATAAATACCAGTTTCGTAATTCTGATCATGAATAAATTTAACGTATATATGGTTATCCCAAACCAAGGATTGATCTATTGCAGATCCATATAGGTCATTTGTGTAGACGTTCCATGTCACCCCATCAGCAGAAAAAGCGGTATCAAATCCATCCATACCAGACATATAATCCGAATTTGGATTCGGCCGATCTGGGATGGCGATAAGCTGATTATTTAGCTCATGTACTTCCCCCTCCGAAATCATAAATAATACATTCGAGCTAATGTTAATTTCCTCAAAGTTGATACCATCTAGTGATCTCACAAGATTAGAGCTCGTTTCGTTAGCGAAATATAACGAATCATCGAATGAAAATAGTGGCTCAAGCTCTCCTGCAGGCATACCAGAGCCATCTAATGCCACTAATCCTGTTTCTTGAAGTGGAACATATCCAAGTTCTGCAATAGATGCATCCGGATAGTTCGTAGACATAATAATAGAACCCGAAGGAATTTCAGATTCACCAGCGTTTAAGGCAAAGGGGACAGAGACGAGCTGTTCACGAGGAGAAAGTGTTTGCCCGTTGATAGTAATCTCTAGATAAACCACTTCCGCTGTCAGCGCATTACTAATAGAGCCAGAAGCGGTATCGTCTCCGATGTACGTTGAGTAAAGCCCATCAGTTACATTTACTACGGAAGCATCTTCATACAGCAAGGAACCGCTTGAAGGGCTATCATATAATTTAAAACTAACAGGTAGGTTAGCATTTACTAGTTCGTTATTTTCAACAAGCCTGCCTTGGTAACGAAATAACTGTGGCGCATCGGCAAATACAGCATGTACGATAAAAAGAAAAAGAATACTTAATATATTTTTCATAGGTTTTCCTTAATGAATAATTTTATAATTTATTTGATGAGGGTAGCAGCGGTATCCATTTGAAGTAAATTTGTATGCCTTGCTTTTACTTGTCCACCACCAATATAACAGACCATATCTTCTGCTTCTAGGACGCCCTCATCTAATAGCATGGAAACGGTTTTTTTAACTAAATCGGCACATTCTGCGGGTACGTCAATACATTCTGCATACACCCCGTAGGATAAAGATAATTCCCTGACTACTCGAGGATTAGACGAATAAGCAATAATAGGAGTTCTTCCTCTATACGATGCGCATATTTGAGCGGTATCACCCGAAACCGTACTTGTGATAATAACTTTCGCGTCTAGCTCACAGGCAAGTTGAACTCCTGCTTTAGAAATATAATTTCGAGACATCAGGTTAGCGCTTTGTTTAAATACGGGAAGCTGACCATCTAAAACGCCTCTTTTAGCTTCTACTGTTTTTGCGATTTTTGACATGGTCTCTACGGCTTCAACTGCGTAGGAACCATAAGCTGTTTCCCCACTGAGCATTAATGCATCTGTTCCATCATAAATGGCATTAGCGACATCCGATACTTCGGCTCGGGTAGCACGAGGGTTATCGATCATTGAATGTAACATTTGAGTTGCAGTTATGACAGGCTTAGCTAAACGAATTGCTGTTTGAATCATCATCTTTTGAAGATTAGGAACTTCTTCTGCAGGCACTTCAATTCCAAGGTCACCTCTAGCAACCATAACACCGCTTGCTATCTCTAAAATAGATTCTAAATTATTTATACCTTCTTGGTTTTCAATTTTAGCTATAATTTTGATTGGTGATTTTTTGCTATCTAAAATTTCTTGAATAGCTAAAACATCCTCCTGATTTCTAACAAAAGAATGAGCTATAAATTCCACTTCGTTTTCCGTGGCCCATTTAATGAACGCTTCGTCTTTCTGTGTAAGAGAAGGCATTTGCAGATTTACACCTGGTACATTTACGCTTTTTTTGTTTTTAATTTTTCCGCTGTTAGTTGCGGTACAAATTAAAACATCACCTTCTTTAGATTTAATTGTTAGGTGCATTTCACCATCATCGATTAAAAGATCACTACCAATGGGAACCTCATTAACGAAGTTTTCATAATTTACCATGAATCCGTTTTCAGGCTGTGTAGTTGCTGAAATATGTATTTGTTGTCCTTCAGAGACCTGAAGATCTTCATTGAGATTACAAATTCTAACTTCTGGCCCTTTCGTATCAATTAATATCCCTATTCTATCTGATATAGAACGAATATTTTTAACCATTACTTTTGCATCCTCTATTTCAATATGCGCAGTGTTAAAGCGAGCCACATTCATACCGGCATCAAAAAGAGATTGAATAAAACTAGGTTCACATCGATTATGGGCGACAGTACATACTATTTTTGTTTGTTTTTTATACATTACATATAGCTTATACAGTCTTTGCTAATTAAATTCTAGTATTATTATTTTTATACTTTCTAGATTTAATAAGGTTGGATTGACCATTAATTCAGTAAATGGTACTTACTATAATACTATTTTTTTAAAGGTTATTATGAATATTAGCATATTAGATTTAATTTTAGGAATCATACTTTTATTCTTTGGTTTCTTAGGATTTAAGAAAGGCTTTGCAAAGCAACTTTCTACCTTGCTTACGTTTCTATTAACCGTATTGGCTATTTATTATGCATATCCAATTTTTTTGAAATATCTTGCAGCTACATTTGTTGAATTAAGTAAGGCAGCAACTCTTGCAATAGGTTTATCAGCACTAGCATTACTTTCTATAGGTTTATTTGTAATATTAAACCAAATACTATCAACCGGGATCGCCTCCAACATATCTGATAATTCAAATAAAGGACTTGGTTTTCTATTAGGGTTAATTCGTGGTTCATTATTGCTAATAATCATTTTTACTATCGCAATGCATATCAATGAAAAGGCCGTTCATAAAGGAATAACTAAAAAGTCCGTTGCCGGAAAATGGTTTGGTAAGAGTTTTTATAAGGATATTAAAAAACATTTAGACAGAAAAAATATAGAGCAAGGAATTAATATTTTAAATGAGCGTGTAGAGTGGCCTAGCCCATCTGACCTCATTGAATAATATTTTAGATTCGATTTATTTATGGCAATCCCAAAAGAAACAATTGAAGAAATTCGTTCACGTAATAATATTGTTGAGGTCATCTCTTCATACGTACCTGATTTACGTCGAAGGGGAAGTACGTTCAAATGCTGTTGTCCATTTCACAAGGAAAAAACGCCTTCATTTACCGTAAATGAAGAGAGGCAGGTTTTTAAATGTTTTGGATGTGGTATAGGAGGGGATGTTTTCAAATTTGTTCAAGAATACGATAAAGTAGATTTTATCGGAGCCATTCAGATTTTAGCGGATCGAGTTGGAATCGAAGTAGTGGATGATCATAAGCGTGCTGAGAAAACAGGCGGAAAAGAAGTTCTACTTAAATTACATGCTGATGCCGCTGCCTATTATCATCAGAATCTTCTTAAAGGAAAAGATGGAGAGGCATGTAGAAGATATCTAAACGAAAGAGATTTACCTGAAGAGATGATTAAAGATTTTCAGGTTGGATATGCTTCAGATGACTGGGAAGGACTTTATTCTCGAGCAAAGAAAAAAGGATATTCAAATGAGGATCTGAAAAAAGCAGGCTTAGTCACGGAGAAGAAAAAGTGTTATGATCGATTTAGAAATAGGCTCATGTTTCCTATATGCGATTCAATCGGAAGAGTAATCGGATTTTCGGGAAGAGTAATTGATAAGGGTGAAAAAAGTGCAAAGTATGTAAATAGCCCTGAAACTCTTATTTTTCATAAAGGAAATGTTCTTTTTGCATTTGATAAAGCTAGAAAAGCAATTGTTGAAAAGAGACAAGTAGTTGTAGTAGAAGGCCAAATAGATGCCATTCGTTGTCATCAAGCAGGATTAAATAATGTGGTAGCTTCCCAAGGAACTGCTTTAACTGAACAACACGCAAGGCTAATAAAAAGATATGCAGACGAAGTCATTTTAGTATTTGATGCAGATAATGCAGGAGTTAAAGCTGCCTTGAGTACATCCGAATTATTTATAAGTCATGAACTAATTGTTCGAGTTGCGATATTACCGCAAAAAGAAGATCCAGATACGTTGATTAGGAAATCTGGCAAAAAAGCATTAAAGGAAGTATTAGATACTGCTCCATCCGCTCTTCATTACCTTATAAAAATAATGGAAGAAAGAGAAAATCAAAACACCGAGGTAGGAAGAAAGAGATTAATTGATTCGGTAATAAAATTAATCAATCTATGTCCGCTAGCAACATGGAAGAGACAGATGTTAAAGCAAGCAGCAGAATACCTTCACGTCTCTGTTAATGATTTAACCAAGGATGCAAAAAAGATACCGACTAAAAAAATAGAAAAAGAGGAGCAGCCAAAGATACTTGGAAAAAAAGGAGATTATAACCTACAAGAATTACGAATAATTTCACTGCTGATAAATCATTATGATGAGGGAATAGACCTAGTTAAGAAGTATTTCCTTTCCCAATTTTTTTCTGATCCTACATGCAAGAATTTACATGAGAAATTAATATCTAATCGACCAGAAGACTTACGAAAAAATTTACAAGATCTATCCAAATTAGAGGAAGAGTGTTTTACGCTTGCCGATTTAACAGAAAAAAGAGTGGATGAGGGTGAAGGAGAGCAGGCAGTACAAAACTATATTAAAGATTATTGGATTAGTGTGTTAAAAGAGCTTAAAGAAAAAGCAAACCTTGAAGAGCAATTTCAAATCAATTTAGATATTAATAAACTTAAATCCTCATGGAATAAAGCAAAGGAAGTTATTGAAAGTCGGTTGCAAGATGTGTGAGATATTCGTATAAATAATAAGTAACTAATTTAGGGGTAGTATGACATCAGATGAAATACGTAAATCTTTCTTTGATTTTTTTGAATCAAAAAAGCATTCAATTGTATCTAGCTCTCCTGTTGTTTTGCCTACCGATCCAACGTTACTTTTTACTAATGCTGGCATGAACCAATTTAAAGAAATTTTTCTTGGTGCACGAGAAGCATCGGATAAGCGAGTTGCTAATACGCAAAAATGTATACGCGTTTCAGGTAAACACAATGATTTAGAAGAGGTTGGACGCGATACATATCATCATACATTTTTCGAAATGCTAGGAAACTGGTCTTTTGGGGATTATTATAAGCGAGATGCTATTCAATGGGCATGGGAACTGATGACAACCGTCTGGAAGTTAGATAAAGATAGAATTTGGGTAACGGTTTATAAAACAGATGATGAGGCCTTGGATTTATGGAAGGAAGTAACAGATATAAATCATGAACACATCCTAAGGTTTGATGAAAAAGATAATTTTTGGGAGATGGGAGAAACAGGACCATGCGGACCTTGTTCGGAGATTCATTATGATTTAACTAAAGCTGGGAATGCTAGTGGCGATATGGTTAATGCGGATCTTCCGGAGTTAATAGAGATTTGGAATTTAGTATTTATTCAATATAATCGAAGGTCAGATGGGAGTCTGGAAGAATTATCAGCAAAGCATGTAGATACAGGTATGGGATTTGAGCGTTTATGTGCGGTATTACAAAATAAAAAATCAAACTATGATACGGATGTATTTTTACCAATTATAGAGCATGTATCAAAATTATCCGGAAAGGATTACAAAGGCGAAAATGCTATTGCAATGCGAGTCATAGCAGATCATATACGAACGCTTTCTATCGCAATCTCTGATGGAGTCATTCCATCAAATGATGGTAGAGGATATGTTTTAAGGAGATTATTAAGACGAGCTGTTAGATATGGCAGAAAATTGGAGTTTTCAGAGCCGTTCCTAAGTGAGTTATTCCCTGTTATTGAAAAACAGTTAAGTGGTATCTTTCCTGAATTAGTAAGTCAAAAAGAAATTATTATAAGAACAATAAAATCTGAAGAGGAATCGTTTTTAAAAACATTAGATAGAGGCATCGCTTTATTTGATGCAATAGCCGAACCATTATCATCTGGAGATATGTTTCCAGGACATGAGGCTTTTATGCTTTATGATACATTTGGATTTCCGTTTGACTTAACCGCTTTAATGGCAGAAGAAAAGAATCTAACCATTGATCAGGAAGAGTTTAATGAACTAATGGAAAAACAGCGTACATTAGCGCGTTCATCCAGAACAAATGATGTGCAGAATGCTCAGATGGATTTAATTTCTGATTTAGTCTCTAAAAATATTAATTCTATATTTGTAGGATACGAAAAGACCTCAATTGAAACCACTATATTAGCTGTAATAGATCCCAATACCCTCTTGTTAAAAGAAACACCTTTTTATCCTGAAGGAGGGGGGCAACAGGGAGATATAGGAGTAATTAAAAATGCAGACTTTCATTTCTCTGTTTCTGATACACAAAAAGTGGCCGATGGAATTATTTTACATGTAGGGTTATTAGATTACGGTTCACCCGAAGAAGAAATGGAAGTTTATGCCGAAGTAGATAGGTATCGACGTGGACAGATGAGACGAAACCATACTGCAACACACCTTTTAAATGCAGCCTTAAGAGCCGTTGTTGATCCATCAATAAAGCAGGCTGGTTCATTAGTAACAGATAGTAGATTAAGGTTTGACTTTAATTTTTATGAACCTATTTCTAGGGAATCTCTTCATCAGATCGAACAGGTTGTAAACCATGAAATTATGCGTAATACGTTGATAGAGAGTTCCGAGATGTCATTAGAGGACGTTAAAAATGATAAAAATATTCAAGCGGTATTCGATGATAAGTATGGAGATGTTGTACGGGTAGTTAGTATTGGAGATTTTAGTCGTGAATTATGTGGTGGTACGCATGTAAGTATGACAGGTGATATAGGACCATTTCGTATCTTATCGGAAGGCTCAGTTGCATCTGGAGTTCGAAGAATAGAAGCTACAACAGGTTTAGAATCAGTTAATTTAACTGCAGAGGAACATGAAATAGTAATAACTCTAAGCCAACAATTAAGTGTTAGGCCTTCAGAAATAAAAAATCGGATTGGTGCGCTTGAAGGGCAGTTAAAACAAGCAGAGAAAAAATTAAAAAGTTTACAGGAAAAGAATGCAGTCTCAGATATTAACAGATTGGTCGATCAAGTTATTCATATAAATGAGATTCCATTGCTTTCAGTCAATTTAGAGGATCTTCCAATGGCTGCTCTGCGAAAAGTATTAGACAGATTGAGACAATTAATTCCATCATGTATTATTGTTATAGGCAGCCAAGATGATGGTAAGGCATGTTTTGCGGCAAGTGTATCAGAAGACTTCATAGAAAAGGGATATCATGCTGGAAAGCTTATAGGAGAAGTAGCAAAAATAGCTGATGGTGGCGGGGGCGGAAAACCAGACAAAGCTCAGGCTGGTGGAAAAGACGGCTCAAAAGTAGCTAAAGCAATTGCAGCTGTTTCAGAAATAATAATTAAATAGGGATAATATGAAATTTACATTACAAATTGGAGATAAAGCTCCGTCGTTTAGTTTAATTTCCGTTGATGGAAAAAAATATAGTTTAGAAGATTTTACAGAAGATGTCTTGGTGATCTTTTTTACCTGCAATCATTGTCCATATGTAACTGGTTCAGATGAGCATACACGGTCGGTCGTTGAAAAATTTATATCGCATGGGATAAAATTTATTGGAATTAACTCTAATAGTAAAAATACTTATGCTGAAGATGATTATGACGGTATGGTAAGTAGAATGAATATAAATAAATTTCCTTGGGAATATTTATATGATGAAACACAAGAAGTTGCTTTAGCTTACGGTGCTTTAAGAACTCCTCACTTTTACGTTTTTGATAAAGATCGAAAGTTAATTTATACAGGAAGATCTATTGATACTCCTCGTAATTGGCATGATTTTGAGAAAACAGAATTAATAGATGCATTAAATCAACATATTGAAGGAAAAGAAATTAGCATTCCAGTAACTAATCCAATTGGATGTAATGTTAAATGGGATGGTAAGGATAAACATTGGATGCCTGATGATGCGTGTGATTTAATATAAATTAATTAAGATAAACAATGCTTGAGAAATATAACAATCTGAGTTAGACATACGAACTTGGTATTATGGTAA
Source organism: Pontiellaceae bacterium (assembly GCA_045566035.1). GTDB lineage: Bacteria > Verrucomicrobiota > Kiritimatiellia > Kiritimatiellales > Pontiellaceae > Pontiella. The sequence continues at coordinate 106,550 of JBJLEI010000021.1, forward strand.
GGAGACACAAATTATGAAAAAAATAGGTAATTATATTTTAACAATTTTATGCATCATTTTAATAAGCGGCTGTGGAGTTCCGCAGGAAGAGCACGATGCAATTGTTCTTCAGCTTAAAACAGAGAAAGAAAATTCTACTACAGAATTTAATCAGAAAATTTCGGAACTCGAAAGTGTAGTAAAATCTGAAAAAGCAAAAGTAAAGTCGCATCGTATAGAAATGGATAATGCAGAAAGAAAACTTAAAGATTTACAGAGAAAAAATGCAGAATCAATTCAAGATATAGCTAAAGCAAAATCAGAAATAGTATCACTAAAAAGGTCGGTAGAAAGATCGGATACTGCAACTGATCGTGCTAGAGCATCTGCAACTAGAGCAGAAGAAGAATTAGCAATTGTTACATCAGAAAGAGATAATTTACAATTTCGGTTTGATCAGTTATTAAATAATCTAAATGGGGTTGAAGAAGTAGTTGAGGATAGTCCCGAAGACGATTTTTTTGATGAGTTTAGTGAGGTTGAAATAGAGCAAGAAAATCAAAATTCTATAGAGTTAATAACAAGTTTTGTTAATGAGATGAATGCAGCATCCGAAAATATTTCTCCTCAGACTTCTTCAATAACCACTATTAAAGAAGCATCTTCTAATACTATTAAATCCGAGAAAGTTCCTGTTAAGCAGGTTGAAGAGTCTAAAAGTTTTTTCTGGTTTCTTGGTTTTTAAAATAAATGACGATTCCAATAGTAAAAAATAAATCCTACTCACTATTGGGTGGGATTTTATTTTTAGTAACCACATCTATTGCATCAAATAATTTTTTCGGGATTCCTATTCTTGGAGAACCAAAAGATCAATTAAACAAGATCATCTATTACTTAATTAAAAATGATCCTAGTAAAGCAAAAGTTTATTTTGAGCAATTTAAGAAATCTAGTCCTGAATTAACTAAAAATTTAAAACTCCAGGATTTTATGATTCCATGTGTCGATTGTAATATAAATTTAAATCAGGAATGTGCTTATGGTGAATCACGTCTAAATGTAATTGATAAGCACGCATTACGATATTTACAGTATCAATTAGACCAGGGATTAAATGATTTCTTCAAGGACGATATAAATGGAAGTAGTAAGAAATTATTTAAGAAAGCTTACATTAATTCATTCGCTAAATTTAATTCTAGAAAAGAAAACGTTTTATCTCGTGAGATATTTCAGGGTACCGTAATAAAAGTTAATACCGATTCATTTATAATACAAAATTATGATGAAAAAAAGTTTCATTTAGTTGGTGTTGTTCCCTCTAGTGCTTCAGTTGGGGATTCCTATGTCGGTTACTATTGGAGGCTTTCTGATCTTACATATGATTATCAAGATTCATCGGGAAGCATAGAAGCGCTAGAATCATATACGTTAAATTTATGGTGGGACTATTGAATTTGCATAGTTTAGGATGGAGTAGTTATTTTTCTGATCAAATTATATCAGATGAGAACAGCATGCAACCGGCAAGAGTAATAGCTATTCATAAAGGGGAATGCGATGTATCGGATGGTTCTATAATACGTCCGTCTAAAATGACTGGTAGACTCCGTCATCAAGCAAAATCAAAAATAGATTATCCAACTGTTGGAGACTGGGTCTTAGTAAAATCCTTTAATAAAGGAGAGTTTGGAAGTATTCACAGAGTACTAAATAGATCTTCTGCTCTTATAAGAAAGAGCTCAGGAAGAAGTATAAATAAGCAATTAATAGCTGCTAATATAGATGTTGCATTTATTGTTCAAAGTTTAGGTCCAATGTTTAATTTTAATCGCTTAGAGAGATATTTAGTTATGGTTAATGAGAGTAATATTAAGCCAGTAATTATTTTAACAAAAACAGATTTATTAAATCCCGAAGAAGTAGAACAAAAAAGAAACGAAGTTACGTGTCGTATTCCTGAAGTAAAGATTGTGATGTTAAGTAATAGAACTAAGCAAGGTATTAATTTTGTTCAGGATCTATTTAAAAAGAGGCTAACTTATTGTGTTGTAGGTTTATCCGGAGTCGGAAAGACAACCTTATTGAATGAGTTACTAGGAAGAGATTTACTTCCAACCCTTCCGGTTAGAGAAACTGATGGAAAAGGATTACATACAACAACCCGTCGTGAATTAATTACCTTAGAAAATGGATCACATATTATTGATACACCCGGCATGCGAGAGCTCGGTAACTTAGATGCAAATAGCGGTATTAAAGAAACTTATAATGATATTAATAATACAGCAGAGAGCTGTCTCTATAATGATTGCGATCATTTAAAATCTGAAGGTTGTGCTGTTATTAAATCCTTAGAGTCCGGCGACTTATCAAAGGAGAGATACGAGCATTATTTGAAATTAATCAAGGAGTCATATGTTTCTTCTAATAGAAAATCTGAAAGAATTGAAAAAGAAAAGAAAAATTCTAGATTCCACGGATCAGAAAATAAATAATTGAAATTATTTTAGTAAAAGAAACAATAATGTAATCAAAAATTAAATATGAATACATATATGTAATTTTTAAGAAACCAAAACCATAAAAGAATTGACTAAATATGGTATTAAGGTTAAACAGGCATAGAATTTGCATGTAAACTTATTGTAATTTTTAATACGTTCATCTCCATTATTGAGACGGAAGTAGCAGATAATCTGTGAAGGAACGCACCGTTTATTAATAAAGTAAGACAAATGATAAATCTTTTATTTAAGAATAATAGATGTCTTCTTTTTGAACATACGGTGATGAAAATGGTTCACACTTCGTATATTCCTAAAGATTATGTCAACCGTACCAAAATTCTTTAGTAGAATTTATATCATCTATTAGAACAAGTAATGCCATTAGATTTATATAAATACTCTTAAAGAGTAAGTTTTTACCTCTAAAGCATTAACTATATGTAATATTATTTAGAAAAAAGATGCTATATTAAATAATTTATTAGGAATAAGAAATGGTGAGTAAAACAAATATATTTGGACATGAAGAAGGAAGCAGCTTGTATCGCTCGGACTTTGAGCACAGCAGTTGTGGAATTGGATTTGTTGCTAACCTTAAAGGAAAGAAAAAGCATTCAGTAATTACAGGTGCTCTAGGTATGCTTGGATGTATGGAGCATAGAGGCGGAACAGGCTTTGATATTAAAAGTGGTGATGGGGCTGGAATTCTTATTCAAATACCGCATGAACTTTTTGTTAAAGAATGTCCAAAATCAGGAATTATTCTTCCTGAATTTGGTGAGTACGGCGTAGGAATGACTTTCTTTCCTAAAGAGGAAAAGCCCCAAACTGCCTGTAAGAAAATTATTAAAGACAGTTTAGATAAAGTTGGATTATCATTGCTTGGATATCGAATGGTACCAGTTGATAATAGCGATCTAGGTAGAGATTCAGCTGAAACTGAACCTAGCATTCAACAAATTTTTATTGCGAAGCCAAATGAAATGTCTCCAGAAGTTTTTGACCGTAAGTTATTAGTCTTCCGAAATTATACTGAGCGAAAAGCCAATAAAGAAGTTAAGGATATTGGCCCAGATGGCTTAAATATTATTTCTTGTTCTTATAAAACAATTAATTACAAAGGACAGTTAATAACTGCCCAAGTGCCAAAATATTTTCTAGATCTTCAGAATGAGATTACTAAAAGCGCACTAGCATTGGTGCATTCTCGATTTTCAACTAATACTTTCCCATCTTGGAAGCTTGCTCAACCATTTCGTTACATAGCGCACAATGGAGAAATAAATACCAATAAAGGTAATATAAATTGGATGCGAGCTCGTGAATCTCTTCTTGAATGTACGGCCTTCAGTCGAGAAGAATTAGATATGATTTTCCCTATTTGTGATTTAGATGCATCGGATAGTGCTAATTTAGATATGGCAGTAGAGATGCTACTATTAAGCGGTCGTTCGCTACCACAAGTTTTAATGATGTTAATCCCGGAGGCGTGGCAAAATGATGATAAAATGTCTCCCCAAAAGCGTGCTTTTTATGAATATTACTCAGCAATAATGGAGCCTTGGGATGGTCCCGCTTCAGTTTGTTTTACTGATGGGGTAATTGTAGGAGCTACATTAGATCGAAATGGATTACGTCCTTCTCGGTATTGTTTAACGGACGATGATACATTAATCATGGCCTCTGAAAGTGGTGTAATTAATGTTGATCATAGCAAGGTAATTGAGCGTGGTAGATTACAGCCAGGTAAAATGTTTGTTGCCGACCTAGAACAAGGTAGAATTATTTCGGATGAAGAATTAAAGTCAAGTTTGTGTGACCAGCAGCCATATCAAGAATGGCTTGATAAAAATATGCTTAATCTTCATGATCTAAATCCAAGAAATGATTTTAAAATCGATGATTTAGATCAAGAAGCTTTGTTTAAGCAGCAGCAAATATTCGGGTATACTTACGAGGATATTATTGAAATTCTTAAACCAATGGCTACTGGAGGAAAAGAACCTCTAGGGTCAATGGGAGCGGATAATCCCTTAGCTGTTCTATCTGATCGTCCTGTTCAGTTATCTCATTATTTTAAACAATTATTCGCTCAGGTAACTAACCCTCCTATTGATCCTATTCGGGAAAGAATTGTTATGGACTTACGTACCTATGTTGGAGGGTTTAAAAATATACTAACTGAATCACCAGAACATTGCCAAAGAATAGCAATCAATCAACCTGTATTAACAAATAGAGACTTATCAAAACTAGTCAGTTTAGATAAAAAATCATTTAAATCAGAAATAGTAGATATCGTATTTCCAGTTGCTAATTTAGATAATAATTTAGAAAAAGCATTAGATGTAGTATTTAAGAAAACAGAAGATGCAATTAAGAACGGGTGCTCTGTCGTTATACTTTCTGATCGAGTAACAAATAGAGATTATGCTCCTATACCTTCTATTTTAGCTGTTTCAGCTGTCCATCATCATCTCATACGTGTTGGAAAAAGAGGCAGTATAGATATAGTAATAGAAACGGGAGATATTCGCGAAGTTCATCATTTTGCAACGGTATTAGGATATGGAGCTTCAGCAGTTTGTCCATACATAGCATTAGATACTATTCGTAAAATGGAGAAGGATAATTTATTAAATGGTCTTAGTTCAGAAGAAGCAATTAATAAATATATTGATGCAGTAAATGGTGGATTATTAAAAATATTTTCTAAAATGGGAATATCAACATTGGCATCCTACCAAGGCGCTCAAATTTTTGAGATATTAGGAATAAGCTCCAAGGTCGTTAATAAGTATTTTTCTGGTTCTGTTAGTAGAATCGAGGGATTAGATTTAAATGATATTGCCCACGAAGCTATTCTTAAGCATCGCAAAGGGTATCCTTTACGAGGTGGATCGGCTAAAGTGCTTGAACCAGGAGGAGAGTACCATTGGAGAGTAGATGGTGAGCGACACCTATTTAATCCAAAAACTATTAGGCTACTCCAAGAATGTACAAGGAATAATGATTATGAGCAGTACAAAGAATATTGTAAATCAGTAGATGACCAAACTAAGGCAGCATACACACTTCGAGGGCTCATGGAGTTTAATTCAAATAGACCTCCTATATCCTTAGATGAAGTTGAGCCAGCTGAAAATATTCTTAAACGCTTTGCAACAGGTGCAATGTCATTTGGTTCCATATCATGGGAGGCACACACAACTCTAGCTATTGCTATGAATCGCATTGGGTCTAAATCAAATTCTGGTGAAGGCGGTGAAGATGAGATTCGTTACGAAAAATTACCTAATGGCGATGATATGTGTTCTGCTACAAAACAAGTTGCTTCAGGTAGATTTGGAGTCAATAGCTATTATTTAAGTCAAGCTAAAGAAATCCAAATCAAAATGGCTCAAGGTGCAAAACCAGGTGAAGGCGGACACTTACCGGGACATAAAGTTAATGGCTGGATTGGTCGAGTCAGAGGATCAACACCAGGAGTAGGATTAATTTCTCCTCCTCCCCACCATGATATTTATTCTATAGAGGATTTAGCACAGCTGATTTATGATTTAAAAAATAGTAATCGACATTCGAGAGTGAATGTTAAACTAGTTTCTGAGGCCGGTGTTGGAACTATTGCATCCGGTGTTTGCAAAGCCAAAGCAGATGCTGTTTTAATTGCTGGTTATGATGGGGGAACAGGAGCTTCTCCTTTAAGTTCAATAAAACATGCTGGTTTGCCTTGGGAATTGGGTCTATCAGAAACACACCAAACATTAGTTCGTAATCGTTTACGTAACCGTATAGTTGTTCAAGCAGATGGGCAAATGAAGACATCTCGTGATTTAGCTATTGCTACTTTACTGGGCGCTGAAGAGTGGGGAGTAGCAACAGCAGCATTAGTTGTAGAAGGTTGTATTATGATGAGAAAGTGTCATAGCAATACATGTCCAGTTGGTATTGCAACTCAACGACCTGAATTACGTAAGAAGTATGAGGGAAGTCCTGATCATGTTGTTAATTTCTTTGAGTTTCTTGTATCCGGTTTACGAGAAATAATGGCTGAATTAGGTTTTCGTACAATTAATGAGATGGTTGGCCAGGCAGAGTGTTTAAAATTTAGAGATGATATAAATCATTGGAAACATAAAAATCTAAATCTAGATCCAATTTTATACCAAGAAAAGATGGGAGAAGAAGAAGGAACCTTCCAAAGCAAAGAGCAAAATCATATGCTAGAGTCCATTATTGATTGGAAGTTAGTAGAGGCAGCTAAACCAGCCTTAGAAAATGCAGAAAAATCTTTTGGTGAATTTGACGTTGTAAATACAGATCGTAGTATTGGAACGGTATTATCTCATGAGTTAACCAAAGTTTATAAAGGAGATGGATTACCAGATAACACGGTACACATTAAATTAAATGGATCTTCAGGTCAGTCACTTGGCGCATTTATGTGTAAAGGAATTCACTTAGAGCTAGAAGGAGATGCTAATGACTATGTAGGTAAAGGTCTATCTGGTGGGCACCTAACTATATATCCAAATAAGAATGCTCCGTTTATAGCAGAAGATAACATCGTTGTTGGTAATGTATGTTTTTATGGTGCGACTGGAGGAAAAGCATTTATTAGAGGTATTGCAGGTGAGCGTTTTTGTGTACGTAACTCAGGTGTTGAGGCTGTTGTAGAAGGTATTGGCGATCATGGTTGTGAATATATGACTGGAGGAAAGATAATCGTTTTAGGTTCAACGGGAGTTAACTTTGGTGCGGGAATGTCCGGAGGAATGGCTTACATTTATGACATTGATGGTGATTTTAGCTCAAAATGTAATATGGAAATGATCGATCTAACTATTGTTGAAGATGAAGTAGAATCACTAGAGCTCAAGAAGAGTATAGAACAACACAGAAAACAAACAGGATCTATTAGAGCCAATGAGATATTAGAAAATTGGGAAAGTAGTCTTAAGAAATTTATTAAGGTCATTCCTACAGACTTTAAACGAATGCTCGATTACATAGAGAAAGCTAAAGCTACGAATAATTATAAAACGGAAGCAGAAGTAATCGACGCTGCTTTTGATATGCATATTGCAAATTTAGCAGGTAAATGATAGGAATTACTTATGGGTAAACCAACAGGATTTATAGAATTTGAAAGACAGACGAATCCGATGCGACCGGAAGAAGAGCGTGTTAAGGATTGGGGTGAAGTGTATGTTTTGCGTGAAGAGTCTACATGTGAAACACAAGGTGCGCGTTGTATGGATTGCGGAATTCCTTTTTGTCATAGAGGAGAGATGATGCAGGGTGGTGCAAGCGGTTGCCCAATTAATAATCTCATACCCGAATGGAATGACTTAATATACCGAGGTCGTTGGAAAGAAGCATTAGATCGTTTGCATCATACTAATAATTTTCCAGAGTTTACTGGACGCGTTTGTCCGGCACCTTGCGAGGCAGGTTGTGTATTATCTATTAATGAACCAGCTGTTACAATTCATGATAATGAACGTGCAATAATTGATAAAGGATTTGATATGGGTTGGGTTGTAGCCGAGCCACCTGAAATTCGTACCGATAAAAAAATTGCTGTTGTGGGATCAGGACCTGCAGGATTATCTTGTGCAGCTCAACTTAATAAAGCAGGTCATAATGTTACTGTTTTTGAAAGAGATGACCGTGTTGGTGGCTTGTTAATGTATGGCATTCCAAATATGAAGCTAGATAAAGAAGTGGTTCAAAGAAGAGTTGATTTGCTAGCTGAAGAGGGCATCACCTTTAAAACCAATGTTGAAGTTGGTAAAGATATTTCTATGGAAGAGATAAATAATAATTTTGACGCAGTTGTTCTCTCTACAGGAGCAACAAAACCTAGAGACTTGCCAGCAGATGGAAGAGACTTAAATGGTGTGCATTTTGCTATGGAATTTCTCCATGCTAATACCAAGAGTCTATTAGATAGTCAGCTTGAGGATAGAAAGTTTATTTCTGCTAAAAATAAAAAAGTAATCGTTATTGGTGGTGGTGATACAGGTACCGATTGTGTAGGAACTGCTTTACGACATGGTTGCGAGAAAGTAACTCAGCTAGAGATCATGCCAAAACCAGAGGCAGATCGTAATAGAGTGGCAAATCCATGGCCGCAATGGCCGGCTAACTTGAAAGTTGATTACGGTCAAGCTGAGGCTATAAAACTTCAAGGAAAAGACCCGCGTAACTTTATGGTATTAACCAAAAAGTTTGAGGGTAATGATAAAGGTGATTTAATTGCAATCCATACGGTTGGTGTGGAGTGGAAAAAAGCCGAAAATGGAAGAATGGAAATAAAAGAGATAGATGGAACAGAGCAACGTATTGAAGCGGACATAGTTTTATTAGCCATGGGTTTTATTGGTCCTGAAGATCTATTAGCCGATCAAATTGGATTAGAGCGAGACGAAAGATCTAATTATAAAGCGGAGCATGAGGTTTATACTACGAATGTAGATAAAGTTTTCTCATGTGGTGATGTTCGACGCGGGCAATCTCTTATCGTTTGGGCAATAAATGAAGGGCGTGGTGCAGCTCGCCAGGTTGATTTATTTTTAATGGGCGATACAGTATTACCTTAAATTAATTAACATAGGTTTTTATAAAGCGCTCCGTATCAAAATTTTCTTCGAATAAATTAATAATCATTTCATATTTTTTTTGATCATAAAGCTGAAGTTTTGTGTCTTGAAAGCATTTGTAAAGTACCTGATCTGTTTCAGCAGTATCTTTCTCAACTGAAATAGCCGGGATAGTTGTTTTTGATAAAATATCTAAAGTTAATGCATCCGGATAATCATCTGATGCACAGGTTAAAATAATACCACCAATTGGACCATCCTTTAATCTCTCGCTGTAATCAATAATACGTTGCAGTCTTCTATGCGTACCAGCTGCAATAACTGCAATATCATGAGATTTAAGTCTTAACGCAGGGTTAAACTCTTCATAGTCTTGAGAAATTATTTTTACTGTTCCGCATGGAGCGCGACCATTCTCTGAATCTAATTGATTATTCATAGGTTTCATGTCTTTAAAACTAAGTGAGATCAACTCCATTGATGGATTATTTAAATATTTAACTTGAGGCATATAACCAAAAACTTGCAAGGAAGGATCCCACTCGCAAAAAATACGCTGAATAGATTCTTCCGTTAAAATTGATTTAATATTATTCACCTTGCTTGGAATAATTTTATTAAATAATACACCACTAACCATATTGTTATTATGAGAGAAATAGGAAAGGTCTACCTCTAATTCATCAATAGTTCTTCCTATGCCACCTCCAACTAAATATAAAATCTTAGCATTAAGAAGACTTGCTACTTTTGCATTAGAAAGCCCTATAACAGAGCCTACTCCCGGATGACCTGTTCCTTCTGCAATTATAATTTTTTTATTTGATAACGAATCCAAACTTTTCTTTATTGATAACTCAAAATTTTCTGTTATCTGATTTCTTTTATTACTTCTTATATAGTTACTTGTTACACCTGACACTACTCTAACTGGTGAAAGTATAGGAATATCTTCCATAGTAAGATTAGTAAATTGTTTAATAACTAGAACATCTTTATCAATACGTTCCCCATTAGACAGGCTAACCATTTCTTGACCGACAGGCTTGAAATATCCAATGTCTTCTGGGTTCATAAATTTACTTAAGGCGGAAATAATACCTAAACTAGTAGTTGTTTTGCCGGCATGTTGCCTCTCTCCTGCAATGAATATGACAGGTGGAGTTTTCATAAATTAGCTTCTTTTGGGATTTGTATTCTATCAATCGCATCTACAGGACAAACTTTTAAACATATACCACAGCGAGTGCATTCATCAGAATTTATCCAAACGACGTTCATTTCTCGTCGTCTTTCTGTTTTCTTAATAGATATAATATTATTTTTTGTATCTGTTTTTAATTCCTCAAGCATCAAGATACAATCTTTGTGAGGTTTAGCCTTTAAACACCAATCACATTTTATGCATTTATCCTGATCGATATTAAATGAATATTTATAAGGATGCTGACGTTTTTCTTCATTTTTTTTTTTGTTTTGCATTATTAGATGATTACCATTTGGAGACAGAAGATAAAATAAAAACATTCAGGATATTGACTATCTAATTTAAATTAGCATAATTCCGAATTCCTTGGGCCAGTGTAGCTCAGTGGCAGAGCAGCTGATTTGTAATCAGCTGGTCGGCGGTTCGACTCCGTCCACTGGCTCCAATTTTTCTCCAATGTTTATAAGGGTTTTCTTTAATACCAATAAATGAACACCTTAATTACTTACAATCCCATTAGGTCTATTAAAGCCAATAAATACAGTATTAATGTCAGTTGAATTTACATCGAATTTACATTTAGGTAAATCGTGGTAAGGGGCATTTGTTAGGGGGGCATCGGAGAGCAATATTCTTTCGATATGTACATATAGATTACCTCATCCAGCTTTTTTATAGAAATAGGTGACATATATAATAATTTTTAGTTATTATGTAAATTGTATGCATAAGTATTTAAATAATTTAAAATGGGTTGCTCGATTTTTTATTATCTCGATTTTTTTATTAAATGATTCAGAGGCTAGAGTATTCACGTTAATGGATGGCACTACGGTAGAAGGCCAAATACAAGATTATGATCTCCGCTCTGAAAAAGCTATTATTCGTACAAAGTTAAGAAGAAAATCTATTAAAGCCGACGATCTTGATAATGAGTCATATAAATATGTCATAAATTGGGATGCTGCAAGGCAGTTTGGTAATCCAGATAAATTTAGAATAACTATGTATGGTCCAGAAAAAATTAGCTCATGGCTGAATGATATTTGGCTCAGAAATCCAGGCAAAGTACAGCCATGGAAGACCCATGAAATATCTCTATCAAGAATGGGTTATGATCTTAAGCTTATTAACGATACAGGACATGATCTGGAAAATATAAAAGTAAAATATTGTTTGTTTTATAAGCAGGATAGAATGGATCATTCACTCGAGGAAAGAGTTACTGATGTAGTCGTTAGATCATGTTTAGAAAAATATAGTATTTTTCCAAACGAATCAACAGATCGAAGAGCGTTAAAATCTATTGTATTAAGAGATGTTGAAATTATTTATGTCAAGACATCCGGCTTATATTGGACGGAAGTAAAAGAATATCTAGAGGGAGATGGTCGCTTTCTCCGATCAGATTTTATTGGTGCTATTCTCCGAGTTGAAATGGAAGATCCCGACGGGAACATTGTTTCGCATGAAAACAGATATCCGAAAGATTTACCTTCCACGTATGAATGGGTTGAGCCAACTGAAAGTAATGCTTATTGGGATGATGATTATATAGAGGATATTACCGATACATATAAACCACCAACACCTTTTGAAGAAATGGGTGGTGTAGAGGAAGAGGAAGAATAGCTATGGCAAAGAAATCTTCATTTTTCTCAAAACACGCAAAATCAAGCGCTTTTATTGCAACCATTGTTTTTCATGCAATTATTATATTAATAGCAGTAGGGCTTGTTGCATATGAGGTAATTACCAAGGATGAGAAAAAGTTTGTTGCTAAAGAAAATAATCGTCCGAAGATGAAATTAAAGAAATTACAAGTACCAATAAAAATGGAAAAAAGAAAAAAAACAACTGCTAAGCTTAGAAAGAGAGTTGTTGCAAAAAAAGCTAGAGTATCAGCTAATGATATTAGAATGCCTGAGATTACCGGTGTATCAGGTGGTTTAGGAGCAATGCAAGGCGGTGGAGGTTTAGGAAGTGATATTGGATTTACTATGCCGGAAATTGATTTCTTTGGAGCAAAACAAAGAAGTGAGAAAGTTGTATTTGTTGTTTTAGCTGGTGGAGCATCTACAAAAGGCTCAAATGATAAACAATCACCAAAATCTCGTATGGTATTCCATACTCTTAAAGCCAGATTATTTGATATGGTCGATGATTTACCAGAATACGCTCTTTTTAATGCTGCATTTTTCCAAATGAATATGACCACTCCTTTTTCAACAAATATGCTTCTTGCAACCGATTCCAATAAAGAATTAATGAAAGACTGGGCCGAACCAGTCAATAATTTATATCTGGAAGAAACCTATGGTCCAGGTGGAGTTTATCAGTGGCCGCTGAGATTTTGGGAAAGATATAAAAAATTAGATTGGTATGCGGGAGAAGTAATGACTAATAATGTTCCACCAGTATATCCAAAGTGGGTTTATCATTATACTCCCGGCCCTCATATTCAGAAACATTTTGTGAATAATGGGGCAAGAACTATTCCGGAGTTAGAGTTTATACATTGGAACAGAGCAGTATGTTTTGCACTTGAACAGAAACCGGATGCCATATTTATTTTAAGTACAAACTATATTGGAGAAGATCCTTCAACAATGGTTAAAATGTTAAATAATATATGTAAGGATATTTATGGGGAAGATAGTCGAAAATACCCAACAATTAACGTTGTTTTAATGAGAACGCTCTTAAATCCAACCTGGGCTGATCAGTATATGCCTCAATTTTTACCTATTATTAATTCATTTAGAGGTAGATATTCTATCATTGATGATATACGTGATTTGATGACTGAAGAAGAAAAAGAAATGTTAGATGATTTACCTGGTGTTTTTTGATTCAAAATTTAAAAAGATTTTTTTTCTATTCAGGGTTGACTCTTATCACTAATTCTATAGAGTGCGCGCTCCTATTTATTCAAAAATTATTTGGATAAATTGGATTAATTGGGTAAATGGAGCAAGCTTGATGTGTGCATTTATTACCGGTGTGCTTCAGGTTTGTTTGTCTGTTTTTTGGGTAAACAGGCCCATGTAGCTCAGTTGGTAGAGCGCATCCTTGGTAAGGATGAGGTCGGCAGTTCAAGTCTGCTCATGGGCTCCACTAATTGAGTAATAATTTTTAACTGAGTTGTAATCAGGAGGTAAAAAAATGGCTAAAGATAAGTTCGAACGAACAAAGCCCCACGTGAATGTGGGAACAATCGGTCACGTTGACCACGGAAAAACGACTACTACTGCTGCAATTACTTGTGTGCAGGGACATAAGGGGTTAGCTGAATATATTCCTTATGATTCAGTAGCAAAAGCATCTGAATCCCAAGGTCGTCGTGATTCATCTAAAATTTTAACAATTGCTACATCCCATGTAGAATATGAATCAGATAATCGACACTATGCTCACGTTGACTGTCCAGGTCACGCGGACTATGTGAAAAATATGATTACTGGAGCAGCTCAAATGGACGGAGCAATTCTTGTTGTTGAAGCCCCATCTGGTCCAATGCCGCAAACAAGAGAGCATATATTGCTTGCTCGTCAAGTTGGTGTTCCAAAAATTGTTGTATTTATGAACAAATGCGACTTAGTTGATGATGAAGAGCTAATTGAACTAGTTGAAATGGAAATTCAAGAACTTCTTGCTAAGTATGAATTCGAAGAAGATAGCCCTATTATTCGTGGTGCAGCTCTTCCAGCTATTCAAAATCCTGGTGGAGAAGAAGCAGCATGTATTCAAGATTTAATGGATGCTTTAGATTCATGGATTCCACAACCCGAGCGTATAACCGACCAAGATTTCCTTCTTCCTATAGAAGATATATTCTCTATTGAAGGACGTGGTACTGTAGTAACAGGTCGTGTTGAACGTGGTATTATTAATACAGGTGATGAAATTGAGATTATTGGAATAAAAGATACTCAAAAAACAACTTGTACGGGTGTTGAAATGTTCCGTAAGATTCTTGATGAAGGTCAAGCTGGAGACAATGTTGGTATATTATTACGTGGTACAAAAAAAGAAGAAGTACAACGTGGTCAAGTATTAGCTAAACCTGGTTCAATTAATCCTCATACTAAGTTTAAAGGCGAAGTTTATGTTCTTTCTAAAGATGAGGGTGGTAGACATACGCCATTCTTCAAAGGTTATCGTCCACAGTTTTACTTCAGAACTACTGATGTAACAGGAGATATAACACTTCCTGATGGTGTGGAAATGGTTATGCCTGGTGATAATATAACAATGGATGTTGAACTAATTACTCCTATTGCTATGGAGCAGCATATGCGGTTTGCGATTCGTGAAGGCGGAAGAACTGTTGGTGCTGGTCGAGTTACTGAGATTGTAGCTTAATAATATTAAATTTTAAGAGTCATGGAGATAATTTATTTCCATGACTCAATAAAATGAAAAGGAGTAATTTTCACGATGGCAAGAGAAATCATTACATTAGCATGTACAGAATGTGGCGACAGAAACTACACTGGAACTAGAAATAAAAAACTAGAAACAGAAAGACGAGAATTAAAAAAATATTGTCCTCGTCTTCGTCGTCATACCATCCATCGCGAAATAAAATAGTATAGGAGAATTGTTTTTGTAGACAGGTGAGTAGCTCAATTGGCAGAGCACCGGTCTCCAAAACCGGGGGTTAGGGGTTCGACTCCCTTCTCACCTGCCAGATTTAAAGGATAAGATGTTTAAGTGGACTGGAAAAATTAAGCAATTTGTAGGGGAAGTTAAGACAGAACTAATAAAATGTTCTTGGCCTACAAAGAAAGAGCTTTATGGCCAGTCAATTGTAGTAATTGTTGCAGTGATTCTATTAGGTGTATTCATTGCTGTTTGTGATCGAGTTAATTTTAGCTTATTAGATTTAATTATTCGGTAATTAAGAAGAGAAAATTTTATGGCAAAACAATGGTTCATTTTACATGCACTATCTGGACATGAACTTAAGGTTCAGAAGAATATTGCGAGCCGTATTAATCAAGAAGAGATGGGAGATAATATCGAAGAGGTTTTAATTCCTTCAGAGATTGTTTCGGAAGTTAAACAAGGTAAGAAAAAGGAGACAAAGCGGAAGTTTTTTCCTGGATATGTCCTTGTTAATATTAATTTATTTGATGATGAAGGTGAAGTTATACCGGAATCATGGTCATTCATTCAAAATACACCTGGAGTCATCGGATTTCTTGGTGGTGAAAGACCAACGCCGTTAAGTGAAGATGAAGTAAATAGTATTGTGCATCAAATTGAGGAGAAAAAAGAAGTAGTTGCTCCGAAGGTTATGTTTGAGCCTAATGAAACAATTAAGGTTACAGACGGACCGTTTATGAATTTCAGTGGTTTAATAGAAGAGGTAGATCCAGAAAGAGGAAAGCTCAAAATTTCTGTATCTATTTTTGGAAGAACAGCTCCAGTAGAATTAGAATATTGGCAAGTTGAAAGAGTTACAGAGTAGATTTTTGAGGTAAATTATGGCTAAAGAAGTTTCAGGATATATAAAGTTACAAATCCCAGCAGGACAAGCGAATCCTGCGCCACCTGTTGGTCCTGCACTAGGTCAGCACGGTGTTAATATAATGGAATTCTGTCAGGCATATAATGCGGCTACAAAAGATCAAGCTGGAATGGTAATACCTGTTGTTATAACAGTTTATTCAGATAGAAGTTTTTCATTTGAAACTAAAAGTCCTCCTGCTGCCGTATTGTTGAAAAAAGCCGCAGGGTTAGCAAAGGGTTCTGGCGTTCCAAATCGTGATAAAGTGGGAAAAGTGACAAGAAAACAATTAGAAGAAATTGTAGATGTTAAAAAGAAAGATCTAAATGCTAGTAATCAAGATGCTGCTGTTCGTATTATTGAAGGAACAGCTCGTAGTATGGGAATAGAGGTAGAATAGTTATGGGTTTCGGAAAAAAATATAGATCTGTTAATGAAAAAGTTAATGCTGATGTAGATTATGAAATTAATTCTGCTATTTCATTTGTAAAAGATAATCCTGCCGCAAAATTTGATGAAACAATAGAATTTGCTTTTAGAATGGGCGTTGATCCCTCAAAATCAGATCAAGCAATCCGATCAACTGTTGCACTACCACACGGGACAGGAAAAGATGTTAAAGTTATTGTTTTTGCAACTGGTGATGCTGCTGAAGAAGCAAAAAAAGCTGGAGCTGTAGAGGTTGGATTTGAAGATTTAATTAAAAAAGTTTTAGATGGATGGACTGATTTTGATGCTGCTGTAGCAACACCAGAGGCTATGAAAGAAGTTAGAAAAGTGGCAAGAGTTTTAGGGCCTCGTGGTCTCATGCCAAATCCTAAAACAGGAACAGTTACAGAAGATACTTCATCGGCTGTAAAACAATTAAAAGCCGGAAGAGTTGAGTTTAGAATGGATCGAAATGGTAATATTGCAGTTCCATTTGGTAAGCGTTCATTTGAAGCTAATGCTTTGCTAGAAAATGCTCAAGCTGTTGTAGATGCATTAAATGGTGCAAGACCAGCTAGCGCAAAGGGCTCTTATATTAAGAGATGTACAATATCAAGTACAATGGGTCCTGGATTAAGAATTGCTCTAAAGGAAGTGTCTGAGTAATAAAGGAAGGAAATAATTTTAATGAAACCCGAAGAAAAAGGAATTCGTCCAGAGAAAGAAGCGATGGACATGGAAATAAGAGACCATGTTTCAAGTGCTGTTTATATGATTATTGCTGATTATACTGGGATGGATATGCCAACTACAACGTCGTTTAAGGAAACGTTAAATGAAAGAGGTGCTAGATTTAGTGTTGTAAAGAATAGAATGCTAGCACGATCCATAAATCCTAGCGCTAAGAGTTTATTAAAAGGTCAATCTGCAATGATTTATGGAGATGGGGATGTTGTAGAGGTTGCAAAGATTATCAAAAAATTTAGAAAAGAAAATGAAGTACCTAGCATTCGCGGAGGAATTTTTGAAGGTAAAAGTATTAATGCAGAAGAAGTTGAAGAATTAGCAAAATTACCTTCGAAAGAAATACTTTATTCTATGCTTGTTGGAACCTTACAGGCTCCGATGAGTCAAGTTGTTGGTGTAATGAATAATAAGGTTTCGAGTTTAGTATATGTTTTAGATGCAGCTCGAAGTAAAAAAGAAACAGAATCTTAATATTGTCATTTTGACAGTTTTTAATGGAGGTATAACATGTCCGAGGAAGTAAAAGAAGTGGCTGAAGAAGCTAAAGTTGAAGAAGTGGCTGAAGAAGCTAAAGTTGAAGAAGCTAAAGTTGAAGAAGTAGTTGAAGAAGCTAAAGTTGAAGAAGTAGCTCTAGAAGGTAAAATGGCGGAGTTTGTTGATTGGGTTGAAACTATTTCAGTTTTAGAACTTTCTCAGTTAGTTAAAGCGCTAGAAAATCGATTAGGCGTTACAGCAGCAGCTCCAGCAGCAGTTGCCGTTGCAGCTCCAGCAGGTGGTGGTGATGCAGATGGTGGTGCAGCTGAGCAATCTGAATTCGAAGTAGTTCTAACTGCAGCAGGTGGATCTAAAATACAAGTTATTAAGGAATTACGTGGTATTACAGGCTTGGGTCTTAAAGAGGCAAAAGAGCTAGTAGATGGCGCTCCTTCGAGTATTAAATCTGGAATTGCTAAAGATGAAGCTGAATCAATTAAAGAGAAACTAGAAGGTGCTGGAGCATCTGTAGAGCTTAAATAAATTTAATTTATATATCTCTATGGTGTTCGCATTTAGCAACACAATTATTTATCTCATTAGAATTAATGATTTAAGAATTTAGTTTACTAGTAACCTTAAGGTAATATTATGGGTATAAGAAAAAACTTTGGAAAATTAACGGATGCATTAGATGCTCCAGATTTAATCGAGATACAATTAAATTCATATAGTGAATTTCTTCAATTAGATACGCCTCCTTCAAAACGAAAAAAGACGGGACTCCAAGCTGTTTTAGGCGAAGCATTCCCAATAGAGAGTTATGATGGGCAAATAGCTCTTGATTTTATTAGTTATGAAATTAAGAAACCAAAGTTATCAATGATTGAATCTGTTCGTGAAGGCGAAACTTTTTCAGCTCCACTATACGTCACCTTCAAACTTCGTGAAGGAGAAGATCAAAGAGAAGATACCTTATTTATGGGAGAAATTCCACTAATGACTGATAGCGGAAGTTTTGTTATTAATGGCGCAGAACGTGTTATTGTAAGTCAACTTCATCGTTCACCTGGTATCTGTTTTGAGCAATCTCAACATGCAAACGGCTCGATCTTACATTCCTTTAGAATTATTCCAGATCATGGCTCTTGGATTGAGGCTCAATTTGACACTAGTGACTTAATTTATATTTACTTAGATAGAAAACGTCGACGTCGTAAATTTCTTGCTTCAACTTTTTTAAGAGCATTAGGTTATGCGACAGATAAAGAAATTTTAAGTTTATATTATGAATATCAAACATATTCATTATCTAAGCGTGTAGTTAAAGAAGAAGAACTTGATGATCTTGTTTTAAGTGAGGATATTATTGATGCAGATTCAGAATCTGTAATAGGAAGAAGGTACGATGCATTGACCGTTGATATGATCGGTCGAGCAAAACTTGCTGGATACAAAGATTTAGGAGTTGTTAATGTAAGTTGGGATCAAGGATTATTTTTAAAGAGTGTTAAAGAAGATACTACTCGAACAATTGATGAGGCGCTTAAAGACCTTTATCAGAAACTTCGTCCTGGTGATCCGCCTACAACAGCATCAGCAAGGCAAATGATAAAAAGGTTATTTTTTGAAGAAGCTAGATTTAGTCTAAGTCGAGTTGGACGGTACAAAATTCAACAAAAATTAAATATTAAAAGTAGTTCCTTAACATTAGAGGTAGATGATGTAGTAGAAGCTTTACGTTACATGATTACCATTCGTAATGGTGAAGGAACGCTAGACGATATAGATCATTTAGGTAGCCGAAGAATCCGTACTGTTGGAGAATTATTAGAAGGACAATGTCGTGTTGGATTAGCTCGTATACAACGTCTTGTTAAAGAGCGTATGACGATCTTTGATACAACAGTTGACAGAATTTCATCTCAAAAATTAATTAATCCAAAAGCTCTATCTGCAGTTATTAAAGACTTCTTTGGACGTAGCCAATTATCTCAGTTTATGGATCAAACAAATCCATTGTCAGAGTTAACACATAAAAGAAGATTGTCTGCACTTGGACCAGGTGGATTGAATAGAGATAGAGCAGGTTTTGAGGTTAGAGACGTACATAGTTCTCACTATGGAAGAATATGTCCCATCGAAACTCCCGAAGGTCCAAATATTGGATTAATTTCTTCCTTATCAACATTTGCTAAGGTTAACGAGTTTGGTTTTATTGTAACTCCTTATCTAAAAGTATCAAATGGTAAAGTAAGTAAGCAGATTGATTATTTAACTGCCGATGAAGAAGAAAGATTTGTAATAGCCCAAGCAAATGCAGAGCTAAATGAAAGTAATTGCTTTGTTAATGACCGAGTTATGGTTCGTATAAGAGGAGATTTCCTTGAAAAATCTCCAGAAGAAGTAGAATACATGGATGTTTCACCAAAACAGGTTGTATCTATTGCTGCAGGATTAATTCCATTTCTCGAACATGATGATGCTAATAGAGCATTAATGGGATCAAATATGCAACGACAAGCTGTACCGTTAATGATTTCAAATAGACCATTTGTCGGAACCGGTATTGAAGGAAGGTTAGCAAGAGATTCTAGAGTTTTAGTAATTGCTGATCAGCCAGGTAAAGTTGCTTATGTTTCAGCAGATAAAGTTATAGTAACCTCAGATGGTAAGCTATCTGATAAAAAGAATGACACATCTTCCAAAACATACGAATTAAGAAAGTTCATGCGTTCAAATGCTGGAACATGTTTAAATCAAAGACCATTAGTAAAGCTTGGTGATAAAATCTCTAAAGGAGATGTATTAGCAGATGGTTCTGGAACAGATGAAGGAGAACTAGCCTTAGGCAAGAATGTTGTTGTAGCCTTTATGCCATGGGGTGGATATAACTTTGAGGATGCAATTCTAATAAACGAGAGTATTGTTCGCGAAGATGTCTATACATCCATTCATATTGAAGAATTTGAATGCGGAGCAAGAGATACCAAATTAGGTCCTGAAGAAATAACGCGTGATATTCCAAATATTGGAGAAGAGGCTTTAAAAAATCTTTCACACGACGGTATTATTAAAGTCGGAGCTGAAGTTAAACCCGGAGATATTCTTGTTGGTAAAATTACTCCAAAGAATGAAACTGAATTAGCTCCAGAAGAAAGATTATTAAGAGCAATTTTTGGAGAAAAAGCAGCTGATGTTCGGGATACTTCCCTAAAAGCATCCTCTGGAACAAATGGCATTGTCATGGATGTAAAAGTATCATCTAAAAATGATAATGATGACAATAATCCAAAAGAGACACCGGAAGATTTGAAAAAAAGACAAAGTGAGATTAAAAATCGTCATAGCGGTGTTGTTGTTCAGCTTACAGAAGATCTAACTGAAGCTTTATCGAATATATTATTAGGAGAAAAAATACCTCTTGATGTTATTAATGGAGATAATGGAGATATTTTAATTCCAGCAAATCGTAAAATTACTAAGACATTACTTAGAAAATTAGCGGCTCATTATAAGAATGTTGAAATTGATCCTAGTCCTATTAAAATAAAGATAATGGGTATTATAGATGAATATAGAAATAAATTTGTTGAAGCTGGTCAAGATAAGGATAGGTCCTTAGTCCGTGCAGGTAGTGGCGAGGAATTAGACGCAGGAATTGTAAAATCTGTAAAAGTTTATATTGCTACAAAGAAAAAACTTTCTGTTGGAGATAAAATGGCTGGTCGTCATGGAAACAAAGGAGTGATTTCTAGAATTGTAGCTGAAGAAGAAATGCCTTTTCTTCCAGATGGTACTCCAGTTGATATTGTTTTGAATCCATTAGGAGTTCCTTCGCGTATGAATGTAGGTCAGGTTTTAGAGACTCATTTAGGATGGGCTTGTAAGCATCTAGGAATGCATGCAGCTACTCCAATATTTGATGGTATTTCAGAAGAAAAAATCTGGGATATGCTTAAAGAAGCAAATTTGACTGAGGATGGAAAAACAGACCTTTATGATGGTCGTACTGGAGATCGTTTTGAACAGAGAGTTGTTGTTGGGGTTATGTACATGCTCAAATTACATCATTTAGTTAGTGAAAAAATACATGCAAGAGCAGTAGGACCCTATTCATTAGTAACTCAACAACCGCTTGGAGGTAAAGCTCAATACGGTGGTCAGAGATTTGGTGAAATGGAAGTATGGGCTCTTGAAGCATACGGTGCAGCACATGCATTACAAGAGATTCTAACTGTAAAATCAGATGATATAGCAGGTAGAACAAGAATGTATGAAGCAATTGTTAAGGGTGAAAATGTTTTAGACTCCGGTCGTCCAGAATCCTTTAATGTATTAATTAAGGAATTACAAGGTCTTGGCTTGAACTTTCAGGTTAAAAATGAAGAAGGCAATTCAATTCTAGACTAACTAGTCTAGAATTGAAAATAGAGAGGGTTATTTTATGATTAAGGTTCGTGAAGGAAGTGCGCCAGATTTTAAAGATTTGCAAAAGCAAAGATCTGTAGAAGATATATTTGGGATTACACAACAAGACCAAACTGATTTTGCTAATATAACATTAGCATCTCCGGAGGCAATCAGATCATGGAGTAAGGGCGAAGTAAAAAATCCTGAAACAATTAATTATCGTACATTTAAACCTGAAAAAGGGGGTCTTTTTTGTGAACGAATTTTTGGACCAACAAAAGACTGGGAATGCTCTTGTGGAAAATATAAACGAATTAAGCATAAAGGAGTAATATGCGATCGTTGTGGTGTTGAGGTAACTCTATCTCGAGTTCGTCGAGAAAGAATGGCTCATATTGAATTAGCTGTTCCAGTATCGCATATTTGGTTCTTTAAGGCTACGCCAAGTCGAATGGGTCTTATTCTTGATATGACAATGAGAGATTTAGAAAGAGTCCTTTATTATGATAATTATATTGTTACTGACGAAGGAGAAACTCCTTTAAAAAAGAAACAATTGCTTTCTGAGGAAGAATATAGAGAGGCTACAGATAATTTTGGTTATGATTCTTTTACTGCTAAAATAGGGGCTGAAGGAGTTCGTGATTTATTAAGTAAAATTGATCCAAACGAAATGCTTAAAGATCTTGAAGAAGCAATGATGAATACGCGTTCTAAACAAACACGTAAAAAATTAGTTAATCAAATGAAGGTAATGGAAGGTTTTTTGAAAAATGGTTCTAGGCCAGAATGGATGATTTTAGAGGTTTTACCTGTTATCCCTCCTAATTTAAGACCATTAGTCCCTCTGGAAGGCGGAAGGTTTGCAACATCAGATCTAAATGACTTATATCGTAGAGTTATTAATCGTAATAATCGTTTAAAGACCTTACTCGCTTTAAAAACTCCAGAAGTGATAATTAGGAACGAAAAAAGAATGCTGCAACAATCTGTGGATGCACTATTTGATAATGGCAGACATGGCAGAGCTGTAACAGGACCTGGTAATCGTCCATTAAAATCTTTAAGTGATATGCTTAAAGGAAAACAAGGACGTTTTCGTCAAAACTTATTGGGCAAGCGTGTTGACTATTCAGGAAGGTCAGTAATTGTTGTTGGTCCATCATTAAAATTAAACCAATGTGGTTTGCCGAAGAAAATGGCTTTAGTTTTATTTGAACCTTTTATTATTAGAAGATTAAAGGAGCGAGGCGTAGTTCATACAGTTCGTAGTGCAAAAAAAATGATTGAACGAGAGGTTGATGAAGTTTGGGATATTTTAGATGAGGTAACCAAGGGTCATACGGTTATGCTTAATCGTGCACCAACTCTACACCGTTTATCCATTCAGTCTTTTGAACCAATTCTAATTGAAGGACAGGCTATTCAATTACATCCACTTGTATGTACAGCTTATAATGCAGATTTTGATGGAGACCAAATGGCTGTTCATGTTCCTTTATCTGTTGAAGCACAAGTTGAATCTAAGAGCTTGATGTTAGCAACTAATAATATTTTTTCTCCGTCTAGCGGAAAGCCAATTACTACTCCAACTCAAGATATTGCATTAGGATGTTATTTTGTTACATCAGAGTCTCAGCAATTTCAGATGGAGAGAAAAGGAGTTCGAGAAAAAACTGAAGCGAACCTAAGATTAATGAATGATTTAGAAGAGGTTCAAACTGCTTATGATGAAGGTGTTTTAAAAATACACGACAGAATTAGATTTAAGAATCCTGATTATGAGCGCGAAACCAGAAATGGTGATATTGAAAGACCAATCATCAATACAACAGCAGGACGAGTATTTTTTAACCAAATTTGGCCAGAGGAAATGGGTTTTTCAAATAGAACTGCTACTAAAAAGGTAGTAGGTGTTCTTATTGAACAATGCTACGAAATTGCAGGACATAATCAGACGGTTATCGTATTAGATAAATTAAAAAGCTTGGGTTATGAGCATGCAACTAGATCAGGAATGTCTATTGGATTAAGTGATATGATTATTCCAACTGGTAAAGCAGAGATGGTTGCTAGTGCACGAGGAGAAATTAACCAAATTGAAGAAAAATATCGCAAGGGGTTAATTACTGAAGGCGAGAGATATAATATGATTATTGATATCTGGACTGATACCAATGATAAATTAACTAATAAGCTTTTTGAAGTTCTTGAAGAAAATGATGATCCTAAGAATGAAAGATCTAGAGAAGAATTAAATCCTGTTTATTCTATGGTAGATTCAGGAGCACGTGGTTCTAGGCAGCAAATTAGACAGCTTGCTGGAATGCGTGGTTTAATGGCAAAACCATCAGGTGAAATTATCGAGAGACCTATACTTTCCAACTTTCGTGAAGGATTATCTGTTTTAGAATATTTTATTTCAACTCATGGAGCTCGAAAAGGTCTTGCTGATACGGCTTTAAAAACAGCCGATTCAGGATATTTAACAAGAAAATTAGTTGATGTATCTCATGATATTATTATTACTGAAGAAGATTGCTTTACACTTAATGGTATTGAGATTGGAGCAATAACAGAAGGTGACGAAGAGTTAGTTTCATTAGGAACAAGAATTTTAGGAAGAACAGCTTCTGAGGATATCTGTCATCCTCATGAACCCGATCAAGTAATTGTTGCTGCTGGAGAATTAATTGATAAATATATTGCACAAAATGTAGAGAGCGCTGGAGTAGAAAAAGTTATTATTCGAAGCGTTCTAACATGTGAATCTCGAAGAGGTGTTTGTGCTAAGTGTTATGGATTAAACCTAGCAACAGGTAAAATTGCTCAACTAGGTCAACCCGTAGGAATTATAGCAGCTCAATCAATTGGTGAGCCAGGTACGCAGTTGACAATGAGAACATTCCATATTGGTGGTACAGCTAGTTCAGTATTTAAACAACCACGCATCATAGCTAAAAAAGATGGTATAATCAAATATGATAATATTCGGTCTGTTAAAGTTGATGATAGTAATATTATTTTAAATAAAAATGGTAATATTCTAGTTATTGATGAAGAAGGTCGTGAGCTTGAGCGTTATGCAATGATGATTGGAGCACAAGTATCAATAGATGATGGCGGAGAAGTAAAATCTGGAGAAGTATTTGTTGAATGGGATCCTTATTCTGTTCCAATTTTATCAGAACATGAAGGTAAAGTAGAATTTATTGATTTCACAGAAGGTGCTACAGTGGAGAAAAAAATTGATGAAGCTACCGGAGTAGAAGGACTAGTGGTAATGGAGCATAAAGAGGATCTTCATCCTCAAGTTGTTATTAGAGACCCTAAGAATAAAGATAAAGTAGGATATTATTCAATTCCAGCTGGTGCCCAAGTAATGATTAAGAGTAAACAAACTATCAAAAAAGGTATTGCAATTGCTCGTACACCAAGAAAAACAGTAAGAACAAAAGATATTACAGGTGGATTACCTCGAGTTGCTGAATTAGTTGAGGCAAGAACTCCTAAGGAGGCAGCAGAAATTGCTAAAATCGAAGGATTAGTCGAATTAGGTGGTATTGTTAAGGGTAAACGAAAGCTTATAGTTAGGGATTCTGTTACTGGTGCAGAAGAAGAGCATTTAATTCCAATGAATAAACATGTAATAGTTTTCGCTGATGACTTTGTTCGTAAAGGTCAGCAATTAACCGAAGGTCCTATTGTTCCTCAAGAACTTCTAGAGGTATGTGGTCCGCAAGAATTACAAGAATATTTAGTTAATGAAGTACAAGGCGTCTATCGCTTACAAGGTGTTGAGATTAATGATAAACATATTGAGGTAATAGTTAGGCAAATGTTGCGTAAAGTAAAAATTACAGATCCAGGAGACACTGAATTTCTTTGGGGAGAGCAAGTTGAAAAGCAAACTTTCCAAGAAATTAATCAGAAAGCTGTTACAGAAGGACGTCGTCCCGCAGAGGCTTCCCCGGTATTATTAGGTATTACTAAAGCAGCATTAGAGACAGAATCCTTTATTTCTGCAGCATCATTCCAGGATACAACAAGGGTATTAACAAAAGCAGCTACATTAGGAATGGTTGATACCTTGAGAGGGTTTAAAGAAAATGTAATCATGGGTCGCTTGATACCTGCAGGTACTGGTTTTCCTCAATATAGAGATATTAAACCAATTAAGCATGGAGAAGAAATAGCTGTAGAGGATTTATTAGGTGGTGACTTTTTAGAGTCTTCTGACGAGTCACATGATTTATAAATTATTTAATTAATTTTGTGAGCGGAGCCATAGGCTCCGCTTTTTATTTAAACTCAAATTGTTTTATATTGTGAATCAAAGAAATAAAAATAAAGATAATAATTTAGAGTCTATTATTAATTCTAATACTAGAAATATCGGTATTATTGCTCATATTGATGCAGGAAAAACTACTACAAGCGAAAGAATTCTTTATTATACCGGTAAGGTTCATCGTATAGGCGAAGTTCATGATGGAACAGCTACAATGGATTGGATGGTTCAAGAACAAGAAAGAGGCATCACAATAACTAGCGCTGCTACAACATGTTTTTGGAAAGAGCATCAGGTTAATATTATAGATACACCTGGTCATGTAGATTTTACCGTTGAAGTCGAAAGATCATTAAGAGTATTAGATGGAGCGGTAGGTGTTTTTTGTGCAGTTGGAGGAGTCCAACCACAGTCCGAGACGGTTTGGAGGCAAGCAAATAAATATAATGTTCCGCGATTAGTCTTTATTAATAAGATGGATCGTATAGGAGCAGATTTCCATAATGTTATAAACCAGTTAAAAAATAAATTAGGAGCTTCTCCTATTGCGATACAACTACCTATTGGTTCACATGATGAATTTTTAGGTATTATAGATTTAATAAGAATGAAATGTGTCTATTTTTCTGATGAGGATAATGGAGCCTCCGTAGAAGATACAGAGATACCGCAAGAACTTATGGAATCCGCTGAATCCTTCCGATCTGATTTGATTGAAAAAGTTGCAGATATTGATGAAGAGTTTTTAGAGGTTTTTATGGAAGATAATATTACAGAGGAAAATCTTCTTAATGCAATCCGTCGAAATACACTATCCAACACTATAGTTCCTATTTTAACAGGATCCTCTTTGAAGAATAAGGGAATACAGCCTTTGTTAGATGCAATAATTAATTTTTTACCTGCACCAACCGATCTTTTAAAAGTTGCTGGAAAAGATCCAAAGAATAATCAAATTCTTGAAAGAAAAATATCTACTGAGGAGCCATTAACTGGATTAGTTTTTAAAATGGCGACGGATAAATATGTTGGTAAGCTTTCTTTTATAAGAATTTATTCAGGAGAAATTAAAAAAGGTCAAAATATATATAATCCGAGATTAAAAAGAAGAGAAAGAGTTAATCGTTTACTCAGATTACACGCAAACCATAGAGAAGAAGTTGATATATTAAAGAGTGGAGAAATCGGCGGAATGGTTGGTCAGAAATTTTTTACAACTGGAGATACAATTTGTTCTGAAAATAGCCCCATTATATTGGAAAATATTGAATTCCCTGAACCAGTTATTTCAATGGCTATTGAGCCAAAAACTACTTCGGATAAGGAGTCTCTAGTAAATGCTTTACAGGATTTAGTTGAAGAAGATCCTACATTTCATAAATCCATTAGTAAGGAAACGGGCCAGACTATTATACAAGGAATGGGTGAGCTTCATTTAGAAATTATTAAAGATAGAATTTTAAGAGAGTATAAAGTTGATGCAAAAGCAGGAAAACCAACAGTGGCATATCGTGAGAGTATTTCAAAAAAAGGATGCGGAGATTTTACGTTTGATAGAGAAATAGCTGGAGAAAAACATTTTGCAAATATCAAAATACAAGCAGAACCAAATCAAAAAGGAACAGGTAATTTAATAATCTTTGATGTATCATCAGCCGATATTCCAAATGCATATCATAATGCTATTAAAGAAGGAATTAATGATGCATTAATGACAGGCGTCCTCGGTGGATTTGCTTTAATTGATATTAAAGTAAATATAACTGCTGGTATTATCCGCGATGGTGAAACTACTGAAATGGCTTTTCATTCAGCAGCAGTAATGGCATTAAGAAAAGCTATTACTAATAGTGATCCAATATTATTAGAACCTATAATGTCATTAGAAATATCAACTCCAGAAGAACATTTAGGAGATGTTATGGGAGATTTAAATAGCCGACGAGGAAAAGTTTGTAATATGAAAACATTAAATGACCGACAGATAATCGAAGCATTCGTTCCATTATCAGAAGTTTTTGGTTATTCAACGTCCTTAAGATCTCTTTCAAAGGGTCGTGCAAGCTATTCAATGGAGCCTCAATCTTTTGATCCAGTTCCAATTGAAATGATTAATTTAATTCTTAATCGATAGAAAAAAATAATAATTTTTGAACTTAATATGATTTAAATGAATATTTATAGAAAAATTAATACGAAGAAAATTGAATCTTTCGCTTGCGCTAATGCAAACGTATCAGTAGTTTCTTGCGCTCGTGTTTGTTAGGAGAAAAATTTTATGCCAACAATAAATCAATTAGTTCGTAAGCCAAGATCGGTTGCGAAAAGAAAAAGTAAGTCACCAGCACTATCGACTTGCCCACAAAGGCGTGGTGTTTGTTTGCTTGTAAAAACACAAACACCTAAGAAACCAAACTCTGCTTTAAGAAAAGTTGCACGTGTTCGCTTAACAAATGGACGAGAAGTTAATGCTTATATTGGTGGTGAAGGACATAACCTTCAGGAGCATAGTATGGTTTTAGTACGTGGTGGAAGAGTAAAGGATTTACCAGGTGTTCGTTATCATATTGTTCGCGGTGCATTAGACTGCTTAGGTGTTGAGGGAAGAAAGCGTGGAAGATCTAAATACGGTGCTAAAAAAGCTAAATAGGAAATTTAAATATGGCAAGACGTCGCAGAGCAGATAAAAGAGAATTAGTACCAGATCCTAGATATAATAACGATTTGGTTGCATACATGATAAATTGTGTGATGGAACGAGGAAAAAAATCTGTTGCTGCCCAAATTATTTATGGAGCGTTGGAAGATATAAAATTACAATTAAAGGACGAAGATCCAATACATGTTTTTACATCAGCTATTGAAAATGTTTCTCCTAGATTAGAGGTTAAATCTCGTAGAGTTGGTGGAGCTACATACCAAGTTCCATTGGAAGTTAAACCTAAAAGACAAGTAGCTTTAGCAGCAAGATGGTTAATTCAATTTGCTGCTGGTCGTAAAGGAGTTCCAATGCGTAAAGCGTTAGCTAATGAGCTTATGGATGCTTTTCGAGGACAAGGAGCTGCAATTAAGAAAAGAGATGATACGCATAAGATGGCACAAGCAAATAAAGCTTTTGCTCACTATAGATGGTAAAATTATTTTGAATTAAATAGGAAATCCCTTGATTAGGGGTCGCCGATGGTTTGAAGGTTCCAAGAGATTGGAGCCTTTATCCGTCGTAACAAATGAAAAAAGAGAAAAATATGACAAATCAACGTATTAGAATTCGATTAAAATCTTTTGACCATAGAGTATTAGATATGTCATCTACAGAAATTGTAGAGACAGCTCGACGTACAGGTGCAAGAGTGGCTGGACCTATTCCATTACCAACAAGAATCGAAAGATTTACAGTTAATAAAAGTCCTCATGTAAATAAAAAGTCCATGGAGCAATTTGAAATAAGAACACATAAAAGATTATTAGATATAATTAACCCTACTGTTAAAACGGTTGATGAATTAAAAAAACTCAACTTACCTGCAGGTGTTGATATTAATATAAAGATTTAGGAGATAAGAATGTCAGGAATAATAGGTAAAAAATTAGGTATGTCATCCTTTTATGATGATGAAGGTACTGCTATTCCTGTAACAATACTAGAAGCTGGTCCTTGTGTAATTGTTCAGGTAAAAAATAATGATGTTGATGGATATAATGCAGTTCAGCTTGGATACGAAGATCAAAAAGAACATCGAGTAAATGCTGCTTCTTTAGGACGTTTTAAAAATGCAGGCATACAAGCTAAGAGAATTTTAAGAGAATTTAGGACTGATTCAATTGAGGAAAAAAAAGTCGGAGATATGATAGATGTGACATCTTTTAATGAAATTTCTTTTGTTGATGTTATATCAACTGGTAAGGGTCGTGGATTCCAAGGTGTAGTAAAAAGATATGATTTTGGTGGAGGTCGTGCATCTCATGGTGGTGGTTGGATTAGAAGAACAGGATCTATTGGTATGTGCACATCACCAGCAAGAGTATTTAAAGGTAAGAAAATGCCAGGCCATATGGGAAATAAAAGAGTTACAACTCAAAGTTTAAAAGTTGTAAGTATTCGTCCGGAAGAAAATCTTATTATTGTTAAAGGATCAATTCCAGGTGCAATTGGAAGTATTCTTACAATTAGTAAGGCTTTAAAGAAAAAGTAGGTAATTTATGGGTGCATCATTAGTAGTTAAAAATGAAAAAGGTAAGGATATTGGTTCATACGATATTTCAGATAACCTTTTAGAGTATGATAAAGGAGAGCATGCTGTTCATGAGGTTGTTGTTGCTTATTTAGCACATCAACGTGCAGGAACTGCTTCAACTTTAAGTAAATCGAATGTAGCAGGAAGTGGTAAGAAGCCTTGGAAGCAAAAAGGATTAGGTCGGGCAAGAGCTGGATATAGACAGTCGCCTATTTGGAGAGGTGGATCTGTTGCACATGGACCACACCCAAGATCATATAAAAAGAAAGTTTCAAAAAAAGTATCCCGTTTAGCCTTTAAAAGAGCATTTTCTGCAAAGATTGCACAAGATGAGGTCTTGTTAGTCGAGGATCTAAATTTAACAACTCCTAAGTCAAAGGAGTTATTAGGTATTATTAATGCCTTAGATATTAAAAACAATTGTCTAATTGTTACGGGTTTAATTTCAGAAAATTTATATTTATCATCTAGAAATATTAAAAATATAGATGTTATATCTGCTGATAATTTAAACACATACAAAGTTTTACGTTTTAAAAATATAATTCTTACAAAAGATGCATTGCCATTAATTGAAAAGCGTTTAGGTAAACAAGGCGGTCAAGAATGAAAGTAGCATCAACTATTATAAATCAAGTTTTATTAACTGAAAAAGGAACACGTTTATCGGAACAAGAAAATAAGTACTTATTTCGAGTTTCTTTAAATGCAAATAAAATGGAAATAAAGAAAGCTGTTGAAGAACTTCTTAAAGTTCGAGTTATAGCAGTTAATACAATGCGTAGAAAAGGAAAGAAAAAGCGCGAACGAACAGCTAATTACGGTAAAACAGCAGCATGGAAGAGAGCTGTTGTTACACTTCATGCTGATGATAGCATCAGTATGATATAAGGAAAATATTATGCCTTTAAAAACTCACAAACCAACAACGCCTAGCCGAAGACATATGATTCTTTCGGATTTTTCTGATATTACAAAATCTCAACCAGAGCGTTCTTTACTTAAAGCAAAAAAAAGTAAAGCAGGGAGAAATAGTGCTGGACGAATATCTGTTCGTCATAGAGGCGGGGGTCATAAAAGACGATATAGAGTTATTGATTTTAAAAGAGATAAGTTTGGAATTCCAGCAAAAGTTGCAGCTATAGAATATGATCCAAATCGTTCGGCTCGATTAGCATTATTAAACTATGCAGATGGAGAAAAAAGATATATTATTGCACCAGCAGAACTACAAGTCGGATCAACTATCATGTCAGGTCCTGATGCAGAGCCATCTTTAGGAAATGCTCTTCCTTTGAGTAATATTCCTGTTGGTATGGCAATACATAATATCGAATTAGTTTCAGGTCGAGGTGGACAATTAGTACGTTCAGCCGGAGCCTCCGCTGTTTTAATGTCAAAAACAGAAGAATTTGCAAATGTAAAAATGCCTTCTAGTGAAATAAGATTAATAAAAATTAATTGTATGGCTACAATTGGAAGAGTTGGAAATGTTGAGCATAGTAGTATTGTGATGGGAAAAGCTGGAAGAAAGAGATGGCTTGGTATTCGTCCAACAGTTCGTGGAGTTGCAATGAACCCTGTTGATCATCCAATGGGTGGAGGAGAAGGAAGAACCTCTGGTGGTGGTCATCCAAAATCTCCATGGGGTTTACTTTCAAAAGGAAAAAGAACACGTAATAAACACAAACAATCTAATGAATATATTGTTGAGCGGAGGAAAAAATAAAATGTCACGTTCTCTTAAAAAAGGTCCATATGTTGATTTAAAGCTTGTGAAAAAAATTCATAAACTTGAAGATCTTGGTAGAAATAAACCAATTAAAACTTGGGCGCGGAATTCAATGATTGTACCAGAATTTGTTGGACATACATTTAATGTTCATAATGGAAAAGTATTTGTACCAGTGTTTGTTACAGAAAATATGGTTGGTCACAAATTAGGTGAGTTTGCTCCAACAAGAGCATTTAAAACACATGGAATGGCTACAGAAAAATAAAAAAGGATCATGTTAATGGAAATTTCTGCTACAACTAAATACATAAGAATGTCTCCAACAAAAGCAAGAGACTTAGCTTCTGAAATTAAAGGTCTTTCTGTAGAAGATGCTTTAAAAATCACTCAGTTTAATGCCAGAAAAGCTGCTGTTCAAATTGGTAGAACACTAAAATCTGCAATTGCTAATGCCGAACATAATAATGGTATTACCATGGATAAATTATTTATAAAAAATGCTATTATTGATGGTGGACCAACAATGAAGCGTTTTCGACCAAGAGCACGTGGTTCGGCAAGTCCGATACAGAAAAAAACAAGCCACATAACTATTATATTAAGTGATAAGTAATTATTGAGAGGAGATCGTTTTGGGTCAAAAAGTAAATCCTATAGGAATGAGATTAGCTGTAACAAAAGATTGGCGTTCTCGTTGGTATGCTGAAAAACAAGATTTTGGTTCTTTGCTCAAGGAAGATATGCATGTTCGAAAGGTTGTCGAAGGCAAATTAGAAGATGCTGCGGTATCTGATATATATATTGAACGATATGCTAATCGTGTTCGTGTTACCATTAAGACTGCTCGTCCAGGATTAGTAATAGGAAGAAAAGGAGAAGATATCGATTTTCTTAGAACTGAATTATCAAGAATAACTAAAAAAGAAGTTTTTGTAGAAATTGAAGAGATCAAAAGCCCTGATTTAGATGCAACACTGATAGCACGTAACGTAGCAATGCAATTAGAAAGAAGAGTATCTCATAGACGAGCTATGAAGCGAGCACAACAGTTGGCTATGGATAATGGAGCTTTAGGATTTAAAATTACGGCTGGTGGAAGATTAAATGGTGCAGAAATAGCTCGAAGCGAGAGCTATAAAGAAGGAAAAATTCCACTACATACATTACGTGCAAATATTGATTATGGTACAGCTGAGGCTAATACAGTTGCTGGCATAATAGGAATTAAAGTTTGGGTTTGTAAAAATAGTAATAACTAATGGAGTGATTTAATGCCTTTAATGCCAAAAAGAGTAAAGTATCGTAAAGTTCAGCGTGGATCTCGTAAGGGATTAGCTAATTCTGGTAATAAATTAGCTTATGGTGAATATGGCCTTCAGGCATTAGAGCGTGGTTGGATAACGGGTGTACAAATTGAGGCATGTCGTGTTGCTGCAAATAGGCAAATGAAAAGAAAAGGTAAGTTATATATCCGTATATTTCCTGCAAAACCAATAACAAAAAAACCTTTAGAAGTTCGTATGGGTAAAGGTAAAGGTGGAGTTGATCAATGGGTTGCTGTTGTAAAACCTGGAACTATGCTTTTTGAACTCGAAGGTATTCCTGAGTCTTTAGCTAAGGAGTG